>NZ_CP116766.1:688333-1376666 GCF_028463985.1 Neisseria lisongii
CGAACAGCACGACCCCGAAGATTATCCCAACATTCAAAGCGCATTAGAAGCCGAACTCAACAGTTTCATCCACGGCTACGACCTTTCCGAACAGCAGTACCACACCGGCAGAATCAGCCGCCGCAGCCGCTATATGCCGATTGCCCCCGGCGTGATGATTGCACAGGAAGAAGATTTCCCCGGCTGGTACACCATCGACATCGTCGCCGTAAACCGTCCACTGCTGCTTGCCGACATCGCCGAAGTGTTTTTTGCCCACGACGTGCGGATACGCTACGCCAAAATCGCCACACTGGACGAGCGCATCGAAGACAGCTTCCGAGTGTTCAGCGAACAGCTTGCCGATCCGAAAAAACAGTCTGCTTTAAAACAGGCGCTGCTGGCGCAACTGGCGGTTTAAGAGGAGAAATATGGAGGTGAACATCTGTGATACGTTAATGTGATGACAATCTGTATTGCAGATTGTCTTGTAATACACGGAATTTCAGCGGAACAGATAGCCGAACAGCCCCGATGAACCGACACCGATTAAAACGGTAATCAACATGGAAAAGCGGGAGGCGGCCCAAACCGTCAAGGTGATGGCAATCAGTTCGTGGGGTTTGTCGGACACAAAATAAGGGGCGATAACCGAAATCAAAACGCAGCCGGGCGCAGCTTCCATCACGGTTTGCGCACGGCGGCTCAAGGTTCGGTTGCGCAGGGCGAAAAAACCGAGCAGGCGGGTAGAGTAGGTAACGCCGAGCATGGCGCAGAATACAATGAATGAATCCCACGAAATCATCGGCGTTCCCCAAAACCGTAAGCCGTTAGCAGCCCCGCCAGTGTACCGGCAGGCACATACCATGCGCCGTCCACGCTCAAATAGGTTGCGGCGGCGACCAGCAGGCTGACCAACCACGGGCGGGCGGCGGCAAAGCCTTTCCACATACCTTTGAGCAGCACCAGAAATACCGCCGGAAACGCCATGCCGAAACCCCATGCGGCCACATCGCCGAACAGCGGGCCGAGAGCGGCACCGAAAGCGGCAAAACCGATCCAAGTGATATACAGAATAAAGCACACACCGGCATAAAACGGCAGATTCAGACTGCCCAAGCCCGCAGCCTTGCGTTTTTGTGCTTCAGCCAAACCCATCGCCCAGCTTTCATCGCACATAAAAAACAGTACCGCCATCGCCTTTTTCAGCGGCAGATGTTTCAGATAAGGCGCAAACGCCGCCCCCATCAGAATATGACGGGAATTAATCATCAGGGTTACCGTGGCAATCAGCAAAACCGGCAGCGGGTGTACCCATAGATTAACCGTGGCAAATTCCGAGCCGCCGGCAAAATTCATGCCGGTCATCAACAGCATTTCCAGCCAGCTCATGCCTTTTTGTCCGCCCTGTACGCCCAAAATCAGCGCCCACGGCAGCAAACCGATCAACATCGGCGAACTTTCTTTAATACCGCGTAAAAATTCGGCTCGTGGCGAAGGAAGCGAAGTCATGGGAATGGGGGGATATCGGGAAAAACCGTTATTATAGCCGAAATGTCGGGAACGAAAAGAAGGAACCTACCGTGTCGTTCAGCCTTGTGTTTTTCTTATTTGATTTCATGATTTACGCTTTCGCTCTATAATCCGATTTTATAGTTTGTTTTTTCATCCATGGTTTATGCCGTCTGAAAACGAGCTAAAACTCGTTCCCCTCGTTTTCAGACGGCATTGCGGCTATGGTATCGCCGTTTTTTATGCAATCTTCAGAGAGACATCATGAACAAACCGTTATTGTCTGCTTTCGCCGCTGTTTTGTTTGCCGCACAGGTGCAGGCGGGGGAAATTACCGTGTCGGCAGCGGCAAGCCTGAAAGATGCGTTCGGGCAGATGATTGCGCAATATCAGGCACGTTTTCCGCAAAGCCGGGTTAAGCTGAATACTGCCGGTTCGGGCGCTTTGCTGCAGCAGGTGGCGCAGGGTGCGCCGGTCGATGTGGTGGCGTTTGCCGATGAAGAAACCATGAATCAGGCGCAGAAAAAAGGATTGATTGTGCCGCAAAGCCGCAAAACCTTTGCCCGTAATGCCTTGGTGGTGGCAGCGCCGATTGGCCGCAGCGTGCCGTTTCACGGTTTGGCAGACTTGAGCGGCAGCCGTTTTCAACGCATTGCCCTGAGTCAGCCGCAAAGCGTTCCCGTGGGGCGTTATGCCAAAGCGGCATTGGAAACGGCTGGCGTGTGGCAGCAGCTTCAGCCGAAAATCATTACCACGCAGAATGTGCGCCAGTCGCTGGACTATATCGCCCGTGGCGAGGTAGATGCCGGTTTTGTGTACCGCACCGATGCGTTGCTGATGAAAAATAAAATCAAAGTGTTGCAGATTGTACCGACTGCACAGGCAGTCAGTTATCCGTTGGCGCTGACCCGACACAGCGGCGGCAATCGGGAAGCGGCACAGTTTGCCGCCTATGTCTTGTCGCCGCAGGGGCAGCAGGTGTTGAAACGCTATGGGTTTGGTAGTTGAAACGGTTTTGGGGCGGTATAGTGAATTAACTGAATTTTCTTCGTACTCTAAATTCAACCGAAATGGTCCGTTTCGACACCAATTTGCCTGACTGTACAGCTGTCAGTGCGGCCAAGTTTCTTTTGAAGGAATTGTGCCGTTTTGTGAATTTTTATAATACAATTAAGCCACATAAGGTTTTAAAAGGTGATACACCTTTTGATGTTTCACAGGCTTATTTTTTTCAACCTGTTGTGTAAACAACGCAGTTGTTTTTTTACACGTGCCTTGTCTTGATGTAACTTTAATTTACTAGATATTTTTCGGCTATAGTCAATTAACTACATCAAATCCGCCACCTTTACTGTTTCTGTAAAAAAATTTCATCGCCTGCTTAAAAAACTGTTTTTTGCGGGAAAATCCATGTTATAATGCCCTGCATCTTGCACAAACTGGAAAGCCGAGCATTATGCGTATCGTAGAAAAAGCCTATACTTTTGACGATGTTTTGTTGGTTCCTGCACATTCAACTGTGCTGCCTCGAGATGTCAAACTTCAAACCAAGCTCACCAAAGAAATCACTCTGAATCTTCCCCTGCTTTCTGCCGCTATGGATACTGTAACCGAAGCCCGTCTGGCCATTTCGATGGCGCAGGAAGGCGGTATCGGCATTATCCATAAAAATATGCCGCCTGAAGCGCAGGCGAGGGCGGTGTCTAAGGTTAAGCGGCATGAAAGCGGTGTGGTGAAAGACCCGGTTACGGTTGCGCCTGATGTGTTGATTGGCGATTTGCTGAGAATGCGTGCCGAGCGCAAACGCAAAATGTCCGGCTTGCCGGTGGTGGAAAACGGAAAAGTGGTGGGGATTGTTACCAACCGCGATTTGCGTTTTGAAAACCGCTTGGACTTGCCGGTTTCTGCCATTATGACCCCTCGTGAGCGTTTGGTTACGGTATCGGAGGGTACGAGCATTGAAGAGGCACGCGAGCTGATGCATACGCATAAGGTCGAGCGGGTGCTGGTGCTGAACGAAAAAGACGAGCTTAAGGGCTTGATTACGGTTAAAGATATTGTGAAAACCACTGAGTTTCCGAATGCCAACAAAGATGCCGAAGGCCGTCTGCGGGTCGGTGCGGCGGTGGGAACCGGCGGCGATACCGAAGAGCGTATCAAAGCCTTGGTTGCTGCGGGCGTGGATGTGATTGTAGTGGATACGGCCCACGGCCACAGCCAAGGTGTGATTGACCGTGTGCGGTGGGTGAAAGAAAACTTCCCGCAAGTGCAGGTAATCGGCGGTAATATTGCCACTGCCCAAGCGGCTTTGGACTTGGTGGCGGCGGGTGCGGATGCGGTGAAAGTCGGTATCGGTCCGGGTTCGATTTGTACCACCCGTATCGTTGCCGGTGTCGGTGTGCCGCAGCTGACGGCTATTCATAATGTTGCCGAAGCCTTGAAAGGCACGGGCGTTCCGCTGATTGCCGACGGCGGTATCCGCTTCTCCGGCGATATTGCCAAAGCCTTGGCTGCCGGCGCATACAGCGTGATGTTGGGCGGTATGTTTGCGGGTACAGAAGAAGCGCCGGGCGAAATTGAGCTTTATCAAGGCCGTTCGTACAAATCTTATCGGGGCATGGGTTCGCTGGGTGCGATGAGCCAAGGCTCTGCCGACCGTTATTTCCAAGACAAAACCGACAGTGCCGATAAATATGTGCCGGAGGGCATCGAGGGTCGTGTGCCGTATAAAGGCCCGATTGTGAACATTATCCACCAACTGATGGGCGGTCTGCGTTCCAGCATGGGCTATCTGGGCTGCGCCAATATCGGTGAAATGCACGAAAAAGCGGAATTTGTGGAAATTACTTCCGCCGGTATGAACGAATCGCATGTTCACGATGTGCAGATTACCAAAGAAGCGCCAAACTACCACCGCTGATTTGGATAGTGAAGTAACCTCAAAGCACTACAGTGTTGGCTTTGCCTTGCCGTATTACTCATACTGTTTGCGGCTTGCCGCCTTGTATTGCTTTGGGATTATTTCACTATACAGTAACCCCCTGATGCCTATCTGTCCGAAATCGCATTTTTTGGGGTTTTGATGGGGTATTGATGTCTCATTTTTGGGTTAAGTGAGTATAACTGATGTTGCCCTTGAAAATAGAAAGTAAGGCCGTCTGAAAATTACTTTCCGGACAGCATCTATAGTTAAAATACCGAATTTTCTGTACAAATCGGCAAGCTAAGTTGGTCCACCTGCACTTTGTTCCCTATCCCGCTGGCGGGAAGGGGTTAGGGGAAGGGTGGCTCGCTGTGGTGTCATATTTTTTTGGTTGATTTACTATATTATTAAAAACTCTCAAAAACCCGCCCGCTCTTTTGTGTAAGCGACGGGAATCTTAAATTTTCGCAAATGCCGTCTGAAAAATGAGATTTTCAGACGGCATTTGTCGGTTCAAAAAACTTAGAAACTTTTATCCGCTCTTACGCCCGTTCTTTGCGTAATCCCGCCGTGCCTTTTTCCCATAAAATTGAGAATAACAACCTCCATGCTGTTAAATTTGGGTTGGGGTTTTTGCCTTGGCTGAGGCGTTTCATTTGGTGCATATACCACGCCATTTCCAGCACGGAACCGAGCGTTTGATCAATTTTGTTCACGCCGGTGCGGATCGGTTTGGTTTGTACGGCTTGATAGCGTTTTTCCGCAATCTGGTTGGGTAAATCTGGCACAAGGGCAAAGGGTTTGGCGATGCCGACAAAATCCAACATTTCGCTGTTTACGGCATCGTTCATTGCCTGTTCGCTACGGAAACCGCCCGTAACCACAAGGGGAATGTCGCACACTTGGCGTACTTTTTCGGCAAAGGAAAGGAAATAGGCTTCACGCTGGGCGGTGCTGGCTTTCACGCCTTCCAACATTGTTGGGCTTTCGTAGTTACCGCCCGAAATTTCCAGTAAATCTACGCCCAATTCGGCAAGTTTTTGGGCGACTTGCAAGGCATCGTGTTCGTCAAAACCGCCTTTTTGGAAATCCGCCGAATTGAGTTTGACCGACACAATAAAATCCTTGCTCGTGGCTTGGCGGATGGCGTGGTAGACTTCCACTAAAAAACGCATACGGTTTTCCAACGTTCCGCCCCATTTGTCGGTGCGTTGGTTGTGGTGTGGCGATAAAAACTGGCTGATTAAATAACCGTGGGCAGCGTGGATCTGCACTCCGGAAAAGCCTGCTTTTTCGGCGATTTGGGCAACGGTGGCAAAGCGTTGAATGAGATCTAAAATCTCCGTTTCGCTCAAAGCTCGGGGCGGATTAAAAAACGCACCGACATTTCCGCTCAACGGCACGGCACTCGGGGCAACGGGTTTGGGCGATAAATCTTTCGGCGACTGTTTGCCAGGGTGATTGATCTGCATGAGCAACAGCGTGTCGTTTTGCGTGCCAGCGGTTGCCCAGCGTTGCAACATCGGCAAATCCCGCTCGTCTTCAATCACCACATCATCAGCCGATCCTAACGCCCGATAATCTACCATCACATTGCCCGTAACCAACACGCCAGCACCGCCTTTCGCCCAGCGGTCGTAAAGGGTAACGTAGGCATCGCTTGGGTTGTTGCCCCGTGAAATTTGTTCCGACATCGCACCTTTTAAGATGCGGTTTTTGCTGATTTTGCCGTTTTTTAAGGTAAAAGGGGTTAAAAACGCAGACATTTTACGCTCCATAAGTTGATAGGTTTAAGAATATAAACGCATTAAGCCATTAAAAAAGCCGACATCGGCTTTTGAATGATAGTGAAATAAAATAAGCAAGATACAAGGCGGGCTTGCTTATTTTAGTTCGCTGGATTTTGCTTGATTAAGCGGACAATGCACACCCATCAATTCAACTAACTGCTGCAACAAGCCAAAGGATTTTTCAAAAGACAGCGAATAAAACCGCTCTTTGCCTTGTTGCTCAACCCGCACCACTTCCACCGACAACAACAGCTTGAGATGATGGGATACCGCAGGGCGGGACAAATGCAGCCGTTCGGTCAGCTCATTCACATTCAACCGCCCTTGTTCAAACAGCAACTGAATGATTTTATGACGGTTTTCATCGCTTAACACCGTAAACGTCGGGATACATTCCCGCAAAGTGTCCATGATTGGCAGGTTGCTCATTTTAAATTGGTTTATGAGTTTAAAAATTTGAACGAATTTTAGTGGGGAAGGGCGACGGTGTCAAGAGTGGGGAAGTTTGCCGCTGGTTTTCGATGATTTTTGAAGCAGAAAGAAGGGAATATTTTCAGGATAATTAAACCAAGGCCGTCTGAAAACCGGTTTTCAGACGGCCTCGCTGCTGTAAATAAAAATGCGTGAAGGGTTTCACGCATTTTGGGTTTACAGGGCGGCTAATACGGCATCTCCCATTTCGCTGCAGGATACCAATGTCGTGCCTTCTTCGTAGATGTCGGCGGTACGTTTGCCTTGCTGCAAAACGGTTTGAACGGCTTGCTCGACCTGTTTGGCCCGTGCTTCATCGTTCAGACTGTAGCGCAACAACATAGCGAGGGATAAAATGGTTGCCAGCGGGTTGGCTTTGTTTTGGCCGGCGATGTCGGGCGCAGAGCCGTGCGACGGTTCATACAGGCCTTTGCCGTTTTCGTCTAGAGACGCAGAGGGCAGCATGCCGATAGAGCCGGTCAGCATGGAGGCTTGGTCGCTGAGAATGTCGCCGAAGATGTTGCCGGTGGCAATCACGTCAAATTGTTTCGGCGCACGCACCAGCTGCATGGCGGCGTTATCGACATACATATGGCTCAGTTGTACATCCGGATAGTTTTTAGCAGTTTCGTTGAAAATTTCTTTCCACAATTCGGTGGTTTCCAAAACATTGGCTTTATCGACCGAACAGAGTTTTTTGCCCCGTTTTTGGGCGGCTTCAAATGAAACTTTGGCAATGCGGCGGATTTCGCTTTCGCTATATTTCATGGTGTTGAAGCCTTCACGCTCGCCGTTTTCCAAGGTACGGATGCCGCGCGGCTCGCCGAAATAGATGTCGCCGGTTAATTCCCGCACGATCAACACATCCAAGCCCGCCACGACTTCGGGTTTCAGCGTGGAAGCATTAGCCAATTCGGGGTAGAGTACGGCAGGGCGCAGGTTGGCGAACAGATTTAAATCTTTGCGGATTGCCAGCAAACCGCGTTCAGGGCGCAGCGGACGGTCGAGATTGTCGTATTGCGGCGAACCGACTGCACCGAGCAAGACGGCATCGGCTTTGTGGCAGAGGTTTTGGGTAAATTCAGGATAGGGCGAGCCGTATTGGTCGTAGGCTTCGCCGCCCAATGGGGCATATTCGTAGGCGGCATCCAAGCCCTGTTCGATTAATTTGTCTAAAACACGGACGGTTTCACGCACGATTTCCGGGCCGATACCGTCGCCTCGTAAGATTGCGATTTGTTTGGTCATGAGATTTCCTTTTTACATTAGGGAAGATTGATAAACTGGTAAGGGGTAATGCCTAATCTGGTCTGAATGGTTTTCATTGCAACAGGGGAAATATCTGAACCAATCCAGCGGCGTTGTAAAGATTGGGCTGCCAGCAGAGTACTGCCGCCACCTGAAAAACAATCTAAGATAATTGAATCCGGATTAGAGGATTGGGCGATAATCATTTCTAACATTTCAGCGTTTTTTTCAGTCGGATAATTCGGATATTGAGGGTCTTTATACCGCCAGACATCTTGCATTTTTTTACCTTTATGCTCGTCTGCATACTTTTTGATACGGGGAACGCCGTTTTTAGACCATTCAATCAATCCTTGATTATCCAATGTTTCCAGTTCGGTAGGAGAGCAGCGCCAGTGTCTGCCTTGTGGCGGCATGATGTTTCGCCATGGTTTTCCGGTATCACCGTTTTGTGTTTCTCCCGGAGCATGGGCGGGAACGGTATTATAGCGGCGGCCGTCAATACCGACTTTTTGAAACATTTCTTTTTTTTCGGTTTCACTTAGAGGAACGGTAATCTGGTTAAAAATATTTTTTTTTGCATTCTTGGCATAAAAAAGCACCATATCTTTTTCATTGCCATAGGCCCGGCGGCTGAAATTTTTAGGATTGGATTTAATGCGGGCAATGTCATTTTTGAAATTTTCAATATCAAAAATTTCATCCATAATAATTTTTAAATAGTGTCCCATTTTGGAATCGATATGGACATAGATTGAACCTTGCTCCGATAATAATTCGCGCATTAAAACCAACCGTTCACGCATAAACTCTAAATACTCTTCGGTAGTCCAGTGATCATGATATGCGGTAACGCCTTTTTTGCTGCGGCTGATGGTGGAAATCCGATTTTCTGTTACAGTAAATTGCTGTTGTGTATTGTAAGGAGGGTCGATATATATCAAATCGATTTTACCTCGATAACCATTGTTCAGCAGAATACTTAGTACTGTAAAATTATCGCCTTGAAATAAGATAGGCAGCGTATTATCCAAGTTTTGTAAGGGCGCAGCAGCTAAATTTAGGATTTCAGTTTCAGTCTTTTTTAAAGGATAGGTCAGTTGCATACAGACTCAAAGAGAATAGAGATAATCACGCAGCAATATAGCAGATAAAACTGTTTCAGTCGGCTTAAAAGCTGAAATTGCTTCAAATAATTTATGTTTGCCGGGAATGTATAATACACCGTCTAGAATGGCGATAATGTGTACATGATGTTTGGAAGGTTTTAATTTTGATTGCATTGTTGAAACAGCATCGGCGAATTGTGCATTTTGATGCCCGCCAAAATCAGATAAGAATTTGGCTTCACCGATGATATATTGATGATTGAAACGGGCGATAAAGTCTAAACCTTTGTTATGATTATAGCCTAAATGCTCTTCAGCAAAGTGTTTCATGGCAGCATCGCTTGCATTGAAGATCATATTTTCAGCAGAGGCCATAAATACATCGGCTTGATCGGTTATAGGCGCACCTAATATCCCGCTATCTACCCATCGTTTGAATAGTGGCCCAATTTGTCGGTTGGTTTCTTTGGGAATACTGGTCTTATTAATAATTTCCTCAAACCCCATTTCAAGTAACATTCCGCCAAGACGTGCAACAGTAGCCGGATTACGGTCAATCGCAGTTTTATCACGTTTAAGATATGCAACGTAAGAGTCTTTAATGGGAAATACTTCTTGTTTGAGCAAGATTCTGATGAGTTCTTTATGGTTTTTGCTGTTTAAAGCGTTTTGGATATTATGTTGAGTGTCTGCACTTACTTCTCGGCGAAGATTGACTGACATTGGGTAAACTCGGAAAAGTTGATCCAGATAATCTTTTTGATTAGCTAAATCGATACTTTTTTGTGTCCAGAGATTAGTTATTTTCTTGCTCATTTTTATTCCACATTTATGGGGAGAGCCGTCTGAACCTTAAGAATTCAGACGGCCTAATAAATTTTAACCATTGAATAACCAAGGCTGCGCCTGTCTGCGGTTTTCTTCAAAGGCTTTGATTTCATCAGCGTGCTGAAGTGTTAAGCCGATTTCGTCTAAACCGTTTAAGAGGCAGTGTTTGCGGTGTTCGGTGATGTCGAAACGGAATACGTCGCCGCTCGGGGTGGTTACGGTTTGGGCAGCCAAGTCGATGGCGAGCGAGTAGCCTTCGGCGGCTTCGGTTTCTTTAAATAATTGTTCGACTTCTTCTTCGCTTAAGACAATCGGCAAGAGGCCGTTTTTGTAGCAGTTGTTGAAGAAGATGTCGGCAAACGAGGGGGCGATCACGGCACGGAAACCGTAGTCGTCCAATGCCCACGGGGCATGTTCGCGGGAGGAGCCGCAGCCGAAGTTTTTGCGGGTGAGCAGGATTTGTGCGCCTTGGTAGCGGGGCTGGTTTAATGAAAAATCGGGGTTGAGCGGGCGTTTGCTGTTGTCCATGCCCGGTTCGCCGTGGTCGAGATAGCGCCATTCGTCAAAGGCATTCGGGCCGAAACCGCTGCGTTTGATGGATTTTAAAAACTGTTTGGGAATGATGGCATCGGTATCGACGTTGCTGCGGTCGAGCGGGGCAACGAGGGCGGTAATCTGGGTAAATGCTTTCATAATGGTTTGTCTTTTTGTGTGGCCGTCGGGAAACGGGCTGTTACTTGTTTTCAGACGGCATCAGGCCGTCTGAAAAGTGGGTTGGGAAAGGCGGATTGTTACCGCCCATAGTTTAACCGAAACGGAATGAATGGTGATATGTCGCAAAGGCAATCAGTTCAAACAGCGTACATCGGTAAAATGGCCGCTGACGGCTGCGGCTGCGGCCATGGCGGGGCTGACAAGGTGGGTGCGTCCGCCGTTGCCTTGACGGCCTTCGAAGTTGCGGTTGGAGGTGGAAGCACAGCGCTGGCCGGGAGTCAGGCGGTCGGCATTCATTGCCAGACACATCGAGCAGCCCGGTTCGCGCCATTCAAATCCTGCTTCGGTGAAGATTTTGTCCAAGCCTTCCTGTTCGGCCTGTTCTTTTACCAAGCCCGAACCGGGTACGACCAGAACACGGGAAACGTTGTCTGCTTTTTTGCGGCCTTTGGCAACGGCGGCGGCTTCGCGCAAGTCTTCGATGCGGCTGTTGGTGCATGAGCCGATAAAGACGATGTCCACCGGAATTTCGTTCAGCGGGGTATCGGCGGTCAGCCCCATATATTCTAAGGCACGTTCCATGCCACTGCGTTTTACGGGGTCGCTTTCGTTGGCCGGATTCGGTACTTTGCCGTTGATGTCGAGTACCATTTCCGGCGATGTTCCCCAAGTTACCTGCGGTTCGATGTCGGCGGCGTTAAAGCGGTATTCTTTGTCGAACACAGCGCCTTCGTCCGAAACCAGTGTGCGCCAGTATGCAACGGCTTTGTCCCATGCTTCGCCTTTCGGGGCAAACGGTTTGCCTTCGACATAATCGATGGTAGTTTGATCGACGGCGACCATGCCCGAGCGTGCGCCGGCTTCGATGGCCATGTTGCACAGGGTCATTCGGCCTTCCATGGAGAGGCTGCTGATGGCTTCGCCGGCAAATTCGATGGCGTAGCCGGTACCGCCGGCGGTGCCGATTTGGCCGATGATGTAGAGGGCAACGTCTTTGGCGGTAACGCCGGTTTTCAGACGGCCTTCAACAGCAATACGCATGGATTTGGATTTTTTCGCAGTGATGCACTGGGTGGCCATGGTGTGTTCGACTTCAGATGTGCCGATACCGTGTGCCAATGCACCGAATGCGCCGTGGGTGGACGTATGCGAGTCGCCGCAAACCACGGTCATGCCCGGCAGGGTTGCGCCTTGTTCCGG
This sequence comes from Neisseria lisongii, assembly GCF_028463985.1. Classification (NCBI taxonomy): domain Bacteria; kingdom Pseudomonadati; phylum Pseudomonadota; class Betaproteobacteria; order Neisseriales; family Neisseriaceae; genus Neisseria; species Neisseria lisongii. The sequence continues at coordinate 700,108 of NZ_CP116766.1, forward strand.
CCCCATCACATGCACGATGCCCTGACCTTTGTCCATAAACGGGAAATAGGCCAATGCGCCGAATTCTTTGATGTTTTTGTCTAAAGTATCCACTTGCAGTTTGGAAATCGGGTCTTGAATACCTTTATCCCAATCGCCGGTCGGCGTGTTGTGGTCGGCGGTGGATACCACGCTGTCGATGCGCCACAGTTTGCGGCCAGCCATTTTCAGGCCTTCAAATGCCTGCGGGCTGGTTACTTCGTGTACCAAATGGCGGTCGATATAGAGCAATACCGTGCCGTCTTCTTCTTGGCGGACAATATGGCTGTTCCACAGCTTGTCGTAGAGGGTTTGTGCGTTCATGATTGATTGTTCTTTGTATTGGGATTAAGCAGATGAATAGGTTGATATTAGACGGATTAGCGTTTTCTTGCAACTTAATTTGTCTAATTTTTGCAAAAATCTTTAGGCAAGGGTAGGTTTGGGTTATAAAATTAGACAATATGTACAATTTTTGAGCTTTATCCGATTTTTCGGCAGTTAAGGCCGTCTGAAAAACGAGTTTTGTGCATTTTCAGACGGCCAAAGCGGTATCAAACTGTTGCGGCAAAGCGGCTGCGTCCGGTCGGGCTTGTCTAACTTATCAAAATAGCACTATGATACGGGTTTTGTTTTTATCCGATAAAAGGTCAGTTATTATGAAATTGCCGGTTATTGCTCAAGAACACATGGCGCAACTGCAAGATTTTGAGGCCGCCGTTTTGGCGAACCACGCTAAGATTGAGGCATGGTTCCGCACGCAGTGGCAGCAGCACAAACCGCCGTTTTACGGCTCGGTCGATATCCGCAATGCCGGTTATAAAATTTCCTCTATCGACATGAATCTGTTTCCGGGCGGGTTTAACAATCTGAACCCGAACTTTATTCCGCTGGCAGCGGTGGCGGCGCAAGATGCGGTGCAGCGTGCCTGCGATACGGCGAAATCGGTGCTGATTATTCCCGAAAACCACACCCGCAATACATTTTATCTGCAAAACGTTTATGCCTTGTCGAATATTTTACAGTCGGCAGGTTATGAAGTGCGTTTGGGTAGCCTGAATCCCGAAATCACCGAACCAACCGAGCTGGCAACCGCTTTGGGCGACACCATCTTGCTTGAACCGCTGCTGCGCACTCGTGATCGGGTTCATCTTTCAGACGGCTTCTCGCCATGCGTGGTATTGCTGAACAACGACTTGTCGGCAGGCGTACCGGAAATTCTGCAGGGCATCAGCCAAACGCTGTTGCCGCCGCTGCACGGAGGGTGGACGACCCGCCGCAAAACCGCCCATTTTGCCGCTTATAACGAAGTCGCCGCCGATTTTGCCGCTTTGCTCGGTATTGATGAATGGCAGATTAATCCGTATTTCGAACAAATCAGCGGCTTGGATTTCCAAGAACGTGAAGGCGAAGACGCTTTGGCGGAAGCGGTGGAACGGATGTTGGCAAAAATTCAGGCCAAATACGATGAAAAAGGCATCAGCGACAAACCGTTTGTGATTGTGAAGGCCGATGCCGGAACATACGGCATGGGCGTGATGAGCGTGAAGTCGGCAGACGAAGTGCGCGGCCTGAACCGCAAAAACCGCAACAAAATGGCGAAAGTCAAAGAAGGTCTGGAAGTAACGGAAGTGATTGTTCAGGAAGGTATTTATACCTATGAAACGCTGGATGGCGCAGTTTCCGAGCCGGTGGTATATATGATGGACCGCTTCGTAATCGGCGGTTTTTACCGAGTACACGAAGGGCGGGGCGCTGATGAGAATCTGAACGCCGGCGGTATGGTGTTTGTGCCGCTGCAAAACAGTATCCCAACCGGCAACGGCGACAATTCCCAAGAAGCCCCTGAAGCCTGCAAGCGGGTATTCGAGCAATGGGATTCGCTGGGTATGCCCAGAGCGCAGACCGACTGCACCATCGACAACGAACACAACCGCCTGTATGTCTATAGCGTAATGGCGCGCCTGTCGCTGCTGGCCGCTTCCATCGAGCTGGAACGCACCGCCTGACGGGTTGCGGCAAAGGCCGCAAAACAGAGTAGTTGTCAAGATGCCGTCTGAAAACCGCTGTTGCCGGTTTTCAGACGGCATTTCTGCATTTTCAGGGCGGACGAATAATGGCGTACCACCCCGTTTTTGTGGTAAAATCAACGCTCATTTTTGCTTGTACGAACACGGAATATCATGACTGACGCAACTGTACGCAACGACCATAAGTTTGCACTGGAAACCTTACCGGTAAGTCTCGAAGACGAAATGCGCAAAAGCTACCTCGATTACGCCATGAGCGTGATTGTGGGGCGGGCGTTGCCCGATGTGCGCGACGGTTTGAAACCGGTTCACCGCCGTGTGCTGTATGCCATGCACGAGTTGAAAAACAACTGGAATTCGGCATACAAAAAATCAGCCCGTATTGTCGGCGACGTAATCGGTAAATACCACCCGCACGGCGATTCCGCCGTTTACGATACCATCGTGCGCATGGCGCAGGATTTTTCCATGCGCTATATGCTGGTGGACGGTCAGGGCAACTTCGGCTCGGTAGACGGCGACGGCGCAGCGGCCATGCGTTATACCGAAATCCGTATGGCGAAAATCGCCCACGAGATGCTGGCAGACATCGAAGAAGACACCGTAAATTTCGGCCCGAACTATGACGGCAGCGAACATGAGCCGCTGGTGTTGCCGACCCGCTTCCCGACTTTGCTGGTCAACGGTTCGTCAGGTATTGCCGTCGGTATGGCGACCAATATTCCGCCGCACAATTTAAGCGACACAGTTCAAGCCTGTCTGCGGCTGTTGGACGAGCCTGAAACCGATATCGATGCGTTAATCGACATTATCCAAGCCCCCGATTTTCCGACCGGTGCGACCATTTACGGCTTGAGCGGCGTACGGGAAGGCTATAAAACCGGCCGCGGCAGAGTGGTAATGCGGGGCAAAACCCACATCGAAACCATCGGCAAAAACAGCGAGCGTGAAGCCATCATCATTGATGAAATTCCGTATCAGGTAAACAAAGCCAAATTGGTGGAAAAAATCGGCGAGCTGGTGCGTGAAAAAACGCTGGAAGGCGTAGCGGATTTGCGGGACGAATCCGACAAATCCGGTATGCGTGTCGTGATTGAACTGAAACGCAACGAAAACGCCGAAGTGGTGTTGAACCAGCTCTACAAACTGACCCAACTGCAAGACAGTTTCGGTATCAATATGGTGGCGTTGGTGGACGGTCAGCCCCGCCTGCTCAATCTGAAACAGATTTTGAGCGAATTTTTGCGCCACCGCAGGGAAGTCGTTACCCGCCGCACCCTGTTCCGTCTGAAAAAAGCCCGCCATGAAGGCCATATCGCCGAAGGTAAAGCGGTGGCCTTGTCGAATATCGATGAAATGATTCGTCTGATTAAAGAATCTGCAGATGCGCCGGAAGCCAAAGAAAAACTGCTGTCCCGTGCGTGGCAGTCGCTTCTGGTGTCGGAAATGCTGTCCCGTACCGATTTGGATATGAAAATGGCACGCCCAGAAGGGCTGGCGGCTGGATTGGGGCTGCAAAGCCAAGGTTATTATTTGAGCGAAATTCAGGCGGATGCCATCTTGCGCATGAGCCTGCGCAACCTGACCGGCTTGGATCAGGAAGAAATCGTCGGCGACTATAAAAACATCATGGCGAAAATCATCGATTATCTGGATATTTTGGCCAAACCGGAACGGATTACCCAAATTATCCGTGAAGAATTGGAAGAAATCCGCAGCGGTTTCGGCGACGGCCGCCGCAGCGAAATCAATCCGTTCGGTGGCGACATTGCCGATGAGGACCTGATTCCGCAGCGTGAAATGGTGGTAACGCTGACCCACAGCGGTTATATCAAAACCCAACCGACCACCGATTATCAGGCACAGCGCCGGGGCGGACGGGGCAAACAGGCGGCAGCAACCAAAGACGAAGACTTTATCGAAACGCTGTTTGTCGCCAATACCCACGATTATTTGATGTGTTTCACCAATTTGGGCAAATGCCACTGGATTAAAGTCTATAAATTGCCCGAAGGCGGCCGCAACAGCCGTGGCCGTCCGATCAACAACGTGATTCAGTTGGAAGAAAACGAAAAAGTCAGCGCCATTCTGGCGGTGCGGGAGTTCCCGGAAGACCAATATGTGTTCTTTGCCACGGCACAAGGCATGGTGAAAAAAGTTCAGCTTTCCGCCTTTAAAAACGTGCGCGCGCAGGGCATTAAAGCGATTGCCTTGAAAGAAGGCGATTATCTGGTCGGCGTGGCGAAAACCGGCGGAGCAGACGACATTATGCTGTTTTCCAACTTGGGTAAAGCAATCCGCTTTAACGAATACTGGGAAAAATCCGGCCAAGACGATGCCGCCGATGTTGAGGCGGAAAACGAAACCGAATTTTCAGACGGCCTTGACGACGAAGAAGCCGAAAACGCTTTGCCGAGCGGTAAACACGGCGTACGTCCGAGCGGACGGGGCAGCGGCGGTATGCGGGGTATGCGTTTGCCGCAAGACGGTAAAATCGTCAGCCTGATTACCTTTGCGCCCGAATGCGAACAGAGCAGCCTGCAGGTATTGACCGCCACCGCCAACGGCTACGGCAAACGCACGCCGATTGCGGATTACAGCCGCAAAAACAAAGGCGGGCAGGGCAATATCGCCATCAATACCGGCGAGCGCAACGGCGATTTGGTCGCAGCAACATTGGTGGATGAAAGCGACGATTTGATGCTGATTACCAGCGGCGGCGTGTTGATCCGTACCAAAGTCGAACAAATTCGTGAAACCGGCCGTGCCGCCGCCGGCGTGAAACTGATTAATTTGGATCAGGGCGAAACGCTGGTGAGCTTGGAGCGAGTAGCGGAAGAGCCTGACGAAGAAGCGGAGGGCATGGAAACAGAGCTTGCTGCTGATGAAACCGTTGCCTCTGAAGCAGAAATTGCGCAGCCGGAATAAGATATGCCTGAATAAATCGCGATCAAGCAAACCATGCCGTCTGAAAACCGGTTTTCAGACGGCATTATTGTCGGCGGACGGGCGGGAAAGATTATGGTACAGTTACGTTTTACCGAAAACATTTTCCCTTTTTGCCGCCGAATAGGCCGTCTGAAAAACGGGTTGAATCAAAACCGAAGCATACAGGGTTTCACACGGCGTTGCCCGCCGGATTGAAAATCTTTGTTTCGGTACAGAACATCAGAGGAAATTTCATGTTTTTGAATGCGTCCCACAAACTTCGTACATTGGTCTTCAGCTTGGCGCTGGCGTTTGCCGTTCCTGCTTATGCAGCGCCCGAGCAGCCGGCGGACCAATCTTCGTTCAGCAGCGACAGTGCGCAGCCGAAAAAACGCCGCCGCATTCCCTTAGACGAAATGGAGCGGGCGCGGCGGGAAGCAGTATCCGAACGTGCCAGCCGCATTTTTTCCTTATTGTCTGCGGAAATGATTTTGAGCGAAGGGCAGGGTTATCCCGCTTTGCAGGTGTATGCGGACACTTTAAAGAAAACCCGTTCGCCCGAAGTAGCGGAACGTGCGGTAGAAATTGCCCTGTCGCTGAACCAAATCCGGCAGGCGCAGAATTTTTATGCTTCGTGGAAAGCATTCGAACCCGAAGCGGGCAATGCCCAAAAACGCACGCAATGGCTGCTGGCTCTGTTGCCTGAGAGCCGTATAGAAACGTCGGGAAATCTGAAAAACCTGTTGGACAAAGCCGATGAAGAAGATATCAAACGCACTTTTCTGCTGGCGGCGCAAATGATTTTCCGTCAGCCGAAGCCGTCTGAAAACACGGCGGCACAAATCCATCAGGCGGCGAAACAGTATCCTGACTTGGCTGAAGCGGCGGTTGCCGATGCGGTGTACAGTGCCGAAACCGGTAATAGCAAAAATGTGCAGGCAGCGTTGCAGCGGCTGGCCGCCGAAAAGGCGCAAAATCTGTACCCGACACATTCGACATTGAGGTTTCTGACCCTGCGCCATCCGGAAACATTGGCCGCATTTTTCGATACACACAACGCCCCCTTGCCGCCGGCGTGGGCAAAAGCAGAAACCGCTGTTCTGCTGAAGTTGGGGCGTGTCGAGCAGGCTTACGAACGCAGGCTGACCCGTTTGCAGGAACAGGCAGCTTCGGAAGATTATCTGGAAGCGGCGATATTGGCGGAGCGTCTGCAAAAAGACAAGCCGGCCATCAAACATTATTTGCAAAAAGCATTTGAAACCGGCAGCGGCGAACAGAAAAGCCAAGTAGCGGCGATGGCGGCAATCCGAGCCATCGACCAACGCAGTTATACCGAAGCGGCGCAATGGGCGGGGAAAATCGACTCACCCGCCTACCGCTACGATCGCTTGCTGATTCAGGCTAATCTTGAAGTGGCGCAGAAACAGTTTGCCCAAGCCTTGAAAACCATCCGCCTTGCCAAGCAGTCGGCAGACAAGCAGGGCAGGTTTTTCGGCGAAAGCGATGAGCAGCGGATTTATCTTTATACCTTAAGTATGCAGTTGCCGCAGCAGGCTTTGGCAGAATTGAATACTTTGGCGGCAAAAACCAAAAAACAGGGCAATGAGCAGCAGTTGGCAGAAATTTATTATCAGCGGGGCTTGGTGCATGAACGTTTGGGCCGTTATGCCGCCGCTATTGCCGATTTGCGTGCCTATTATGCCGCCAATCCCGACAGCGCTTCGGCGATGAATGCTTTGGGCTATACGCTGCTTTCTCAGCCGCAGCTGCAAAACACACCCGATGAAGCGTTTACCCTGATTCAGACGGCCTACAACCTGTCGCCGCAGTCCGAAGAAATCAACGACAGCCTCGGTTGGGCCTATTATCTCAAAGGCGACACCGCAGCGGCGTTGCCGTATCTGCAATATGCTTACCGGCATTATCAAGATGCCGAAATAGCCGCCCACTTGGGCGAAGTATTGTGGCAGTCGGGCGAGCAAGAACAAGCGAAACAGGTTTGGCAGCAGGGATTGAAATTGCAGGGCAATACTGAACTGCTGAAAAACACCATGAAAAAATTCGGCGTATTGCCGATAAATGCCGAACCCAAACGCAAAACCGGAAAACGTTAAGCCTTAAGGCCGTCTGAAAACACCGTTTTACCGCAAGCCGCATTTTAGCTTCGCAGAAACCCGTTCCCCTCGTTTTCAGACGGCATCAGAGAGAGATTGATGATGACACGCAAAATTTTACCCTTTGCCGCCGCCGTTTTACTGGCAGCATGTGCGCAAAACAACTATACCGAACAAAGCGAATGGCCGCAGGCGCAGGAAATTGACGACTTCGCCGCCGACGGCAGACTGGCTGTTAAAATCGAAGAAAAAGGCTCGTATGCCAATTTCGACTGGCGTTATCAGGGGCAGATGCAGACCGTGGATGTCAATACGCCGCTGGGCAATACGGTGGGCAGATTGTGCCAAGATAGCTTGGGCGTATTGGCGGTTGATGCCAAAGGCAGAGTATATCAGGCACAAAATGCCGCCGAACTCAGCAGCAGCCTGTTGGGGTTTGAATTGCCGCTGCAATATCTGCACCTGTGGGCATCGGGCAAACGGGCGGCAGGCGAGCCGTATCAAATCCTTGCCGACGGCCGTTTGCAGCAATCGGGCTGGAACATCCGGCGTTCGGTGGGCGAGCAAAACGAAGCCAAAATCTTATTTTTGGAAAACAGCAAATTAAGTATCCGTTTGGTATTTGACGATTGGGACAAATTGCCGAAGTCCGAGCGCAAAATGCAGTGTGCCGAACGCAGCGGAGCCGAGCAGCCATGAATATTCCCGCCGATGCGCAGGCATTTCCAGCCCCCGCCAAACTAAATCTCGACTTGCGCATTATCGGGCGCAGGGCAGACGGTTATCACGAACTGGAAAGCATTTTTTGCCTGATCGGGCTGTATGATACTGTATATCTGCGGTTGCGGCAGGACGGCAAAATCATTTTGCACAATCCTGTAGAAATCGGCGCACCGGAACGGGATTTGGCCTATCGTGCGGCACAATCCCTGCAGCAACGCAGCCAAACCGCTTTGGGCGTTGAGATTTGGTTGGATAAAAAAATCCCGACCGGCGGCGGCTTGGGCGGCGGCAGTTCGGATGCGGCAACGGTTTTACTGGCATTAAACCGCCTGTGGCAGTTGGATTACGGTTTTGACACATTGGCGGGTTTGGGTGTTCGGTTGGGAGCGGATGTGCCGTTTTTTCTCTTTGGACGCAGTGCGTTTGCCCAAGGTGTCGGCGAGAAACTGAGGGCGATTGATGTGCCGAAACAATGGTATGTGGTAGTGAAGCCTGAGGTTCATGTTGCCACGGCGAAAATTTTTTCGCACCCTCGCTTGACACGGGATTCAAAACCTAGCATAATGCCGACTTTCCAAAGCATACAGCCTTTCAGAAACGATATGCAGGCAGTGGTATTTCAGGAATATCCTGAAGTGGCGCAGGCATATAAAGATTTGGCAGTTTATGGAAAAGTCTTGATGACCGGTTCGGGAGCATGTTTGTTTTTAGCAACCCAATCTCATCAGGAAGCAAATACAATATACCGGCAGATTTCGGAAATATATGAAGCATATTGTGTAGAAGGTTTAGACTTCCACCCCTTGTTTCGTGTATAAAGAAAATGTTGGGGAGTCGTCAAGCGGTTAAGACACTGGATTTTGATTCCAGCATGCGAAGGTTCGAATCCTTCCTCCCCAGCCATACAGTTTTCTGCTGGGGAGTCGTCAAGCGGTTAAGACACTGGATTTTGATTCCAGCATGCGAAGGTTCGAATCCTTCCTCCCCAGCCACACCCTTTGTTGGGGAGTCGTCAAGCGGTTAAGACACTGGATTTTGATTCCAGCATGCGAAGGTTCGAATCCTTCCTCCCCAGCCAGACAAAAGCGTGTAAGATTACCTTACACGCTTTTTTAATGCCGGTTTTGCCATATCATATTGGTTTTCTCTGCTATTGTGCGTATAATGTCGGCCGGATAACCGAACATTCAAGCAGAGGCTGATATGGCGTTCTCTGAGCAAAAATCAAATCTACAATCAAATGGTGAAGATATGGCTGCATACGATGGTTTAATGGTGTTTACCGGCAATGCCAATCCCGAATTGGCACAACGGGTTGTCAAACATTTGGATATTTCTTTGGGCGGCGCTTCCGTCAGCAAATTTTCAGACGGCGAAGTGGCTGTCGAACTGCTGGAAAACGTGCGCGGCCGAGATGTGTTTATTCTGCAACCAACCTGCGCACCGACCAACGACAACCTGATGGAAATCCTGACCATGGCAGATGCGTTGAAACGGGCTTCTGCAGGCCGGATTACCGCAGCCATTCCTTACTTCGGCTATGCCCGCCAAGACCGCCGTCCCCGTTCGGTACGGGTGCCGATTTCGGCAAAACTGGTGGCCAATATGCTGTATTCGGCAGGCATCGACCGTGTCTTGACTGTAGATTTGCATGCCGACCAAATTCAGGGCTTTTTCGATATTCCGGTGGACAATATTTACGCCACCCCGATTTTGTTGAACGATATTGCCCAACAGCGCATCGACAACCTGATGGTGGTCAGCCCCGATGTCGGCGGCGTAGTACGCGCCCGTGCGGTGGCCAAATCATTAAACGTGGACTTGGCAATTATCGACAAACGCCGCCCGAAAGCCAATGTTGCCGAAGTCATGAACATCATCGGCGATGTACAAGACCGCACCTGCTTGATTGTGGACGATATGATCGATACCGCCAACACCTTGTGCAAAGCCGCTTCGGCGCTCAAAGCCCGTGGTGCAGCCCGAGTATTGGCCTACGCAACCCACCCTGTATTTTCCGGTGAAGCAATTTCCCGCATTGCTTCTTCCGATATCGACCAAGTAGTCGTAACCGATACCATTCCATTATCGGAAGCCGCACGCAACTGCGACCGCATCCGTCAGGTAACGATTGCCGGTCTGTTGGCTGAAACGGTACGCCGTATCAGCAATGAAGAATCTGTTTCATATCTTTTCAACGAAGATGTGTTAAACGGTGGCGGCGTTTTGCTGCCTTAACCCCAAACCGCCTAAGCTGGTCGCGGCCGACGGCGGATTATTCATTTACTGGAGTATTTAACTATGTCATACGAAATTCAAGCATCTGTTCGCGAAGATAAAGGCACTGGTGCGAGCCGCCGCCTGCGTCGCGAAGGACAAATCCCTGCCATTTTGTACGGTGAAGGCCAAGACGCAGTAGCGATTGCCGTTGACCACAAAACCGTATTCTACGCATTGGAAAAAGAATCTTTCCACACTGCACTGATTAATCTGGTTGTAGACGGCAAAGCACAACAAGTTATCGTACGCGATTTCCAAATGCACCCGTTCCGCCAACAAGTGCAACACATCGACTTCCAAGCCGTTCAAGCCGATCTGCCGATCCGTATCCGTGTTCCGCTGCACATCGTAAACGCTGAAAACTCTCAAGCCGTTAAACTGCAAGGCGGCCGTGTTTCTCTGTTGAACACCACCGTAGAAGTATTGGCTCTGCCTGCCAACATTCCGGCATTCTTGGAACTGGATTGCGCTGCCGTAGTAGCCGGCGACATTCTGCACCTGAGCGATGTTAAATTCCCAGAAGGCGTGGAAAGCGTTTCTCTGAAACGTAACGAAAACTTGGCGATTGCAACCGTTACCGGTAAAAAACGCTAATTAAACTCAAATTTCCGATATTTCGGAAATCATATCAAAAACGGATTTTGTCTCGGCAAAATCCGTTTTTTATTGAATATTATGGTATGGTTAGGTCTAAATATTTCAGTTATCCGTAATCAACCGGTTGCGCAGCCATCTGGCTGCGGGGGCGATTTCTCCGGCGAGCATGCCGATTTCGCCTTGTCGGGTTTTCAGTAAATCGGCGGCGGTGCCGTGCAGCCAGACTGCGGCGCAGGTGGCTTGCCATAAGTCGATCGTTTGTGCGGTCAGGCTGCCGATGATGCCGCTTAATACGTCGCCGCTGCCGGCGGTTGCTAATCCTGCATTGCCGCTGAAATTGGTTTCGATGTCTCCGTCAGGTGCGGCAATCAGGGTATGATGGCCTTTTAATACGGTTACGGCTTGGAATGTTTGGCTGATTTCTGCTGCGGCTTGCGGGCGGTTGTTTTGGATTTCGGTGGTGGATACATTCAATAGTCGGGCGGCTTCGGCGGGGTGCGGGGTTAAGATGAGTTGCGGGTGGCGGATGGCTGCCTGTCGGTTTTCAGACGGCCTTGCTAACAGGGTGAGTGCGTCTGCGTCGAGCAGCAGCGGGGTATGGGCGGCTTGTTTCAGCACTTGCGATAATGTCTGTTCGGCGGCTTCGTCCAGTCCTAAGCCGCAGCCTGCTACCCAAGCTGTGATGTCGTTGCGTTGCAGCAGCTTTTCGGCTGTTGCCAGCATGATTTCGGGGCGTTCGGGAATCATGGCAAATGGTAGTGAATGTTGCCGAAATCCTGCCCAAACTTTGCCGCAACCCAGATACAGTGCGGCGCTTGCTGCCAATACGAGCGCACCGCTCATGCCTTCTGAGCCGCCGATGATGCCGAGCGTGCCGTAGGTGCCTTTGTGGCTGTCGGCTTTTCGGGGACGGAAAACATCGGGAAAGCGTGAGGCCGTCTGAAAATAGTGGTCAGGTAAAATGGGATTGGAATCGGCAATCATATTTGACACTTGGAGATGGTAAATTCAATTCTAGTAAATTCACTTTAGTAAAAATGGAATAACACGGCCGCTGTTGCCAAGTTGCTTTTATTTCAACACGGTTTTCCAGTTGAGGCCGTTGATGGCATCGACTTGGGTAATGTGTTGGGTATCGAGGTCGATGGCGGTGAGCTTGCCGCCCCAGAGTGCGCCGGTGTCGAGGGAAATGATGTTGTTTGTGTTGAGGTGGCCCAGTGCCGACCAGTGGCCGAAGACAACGGTATGGCTGAGGTGGCGGCGGTCGGGAACTTGGAACCATGCACGCAGGTAGAGGGGCATTTTGTCGAGACCGGCTTTGAAGTCGAATTCGAGTTCGTTGGTAAAGGTCAGCGCCCGCATTCGGGTAAAAACGTTGGTGATGAAGCGCAGGCGTTTGTAGCCGCCCAAGTCTTCTTTCCAAGCGGTCGGGGTGTTGCCGTACATTTTGCTGAAAAAGGTTTCGACTCGTTTGCCTTGCAGTTCGTGTTCGACTTCTTCGGCAAGGCTTTGGGCTTGTTCGACGCTCCATTGGGGCAAAATGCCGGCGTGAGCCATAACATAGCGGTCGGTTTGAATCAGCAGGCTTTGGCGGCGCAGCCAGTCGAGCATGGTTTTGCTTTGGGGGTGTTTGAGGATAGGGCTGAGGGTGTCGCTGCGTTTGAGCGATCCGTGTCCGTAGCCGACGGCGAGCAGATGCAGGTCGTGGTTACCGAGAACGATGCGGACGCTGCTTTCGTGTTTCATGGCAAATTGCAGCGCTTCCAGAGATTTGGGGCCGCGATTGACGATGTCGCCGGTGAGCCAGAGGGTGTCGTTGCCGTGGTTGAAGCCGATTTTGTGCAATAAGGCGGTTAATTCGTCATAACAGCCTTGAATATCGCCGATTGCGTAGTGTGCCATGTGGGAAAATCCGTCGAATAGGTTTTCAGACGGCCTGTTGCCGGAATATTGACAACAGGCCGTCTGAAAACGGGGGTGATGTGATTAAGCGAGTACCAATACGGCTTCTGCTTCAACCTGTACGCCTTTCGGCAGGGCGGCTACGCCGACGGCGGCGCGCGCCGGAAAGGGCTGCTCGATAAATTCGGCCATTACTTCGTTGAAGATGGCGAAGTTGGACAGGTCGGTCAGGTAGGCGTTGAGTTTGACGATGTCTTTCAGCGATCCGCCGGCGGCTTCAGCAACGGCTTGCAGGTTTTTAAAGACTTGCACGGCTTCGGTACGGAAATCGCCGTTGCCGGCTACAGTCATGGTTTCAGGGTCTAAAGGAATTTGGCCGCTCAGGTAAACAGTATTGCCGGCACGCACGGCTTGGCTGTATGCGCCGATGGCGGCGGGGGCTTTGTCGGTATGAATGATGGTTTTTGACATGAGTATTCTCCTTGAAGTGTCATCGTAAAATAAGCGTTCTGCTGTGGCTTATTATCTTATAATCGGCGGCGTTGGGCAATGTGTCGTTGTACTCAAGCCTGTTTTAACTTGCCTTGCTTAATTTTAGTGAAACCTGCGTTTTTCAGACGGCCTAGCCAAGCCGTCTGAAAAACGCAGGTTCAGGGGTTACAGAAAACATTGCAGCAAATCATTGAGAAACAGCTTGCCTTGCTCGGTCGGGCGGAATACGGTCGGGTCGGTTTCGAGCAGGCCTTTTCGGCGGGCAGTTTCGAGTTGGGGCAGGATTGATGCGGCGCTCAGTCCGGTACGCTGCGGCAGCAGGGCGGCGGGTACGCCGTCGTGCAGGCGCAGGGCGTTCATCATAAATTCAAATGCCAAATCTTCAGCGGCAATGTTTTTGCGTTCAACAGCTTCTTGCGGCTGATTTTGCATGGCGGCGAGATAGTCGTTGGGGTGGCGGCGGCGGACGGTGCGTTCGATGCGGTCGGGATAAGAGATTTTACCGTGTGCGCCGGCACCGATGCCGAGATAGTCGCCGAATTGCCAATAATTCAGATTGTGGCGGCACTGTTTGCCCGCTTGCGCAAATGCGGAAGTTTCGTAATGGATAAATCCGGCTTGTGCTAAGGTTTGGTGGACGGCATCTTCAATGTCCAAAGCGGCTTCATCATCTGGCAGGCCTTTGGGCGGCGTGTGGCCGAACGGGGTATTCGGTTCCATGGTCAGATGATAGGCGCTGATGTGGCTTGCGCCGGTGGCGATAGCGGTCTGCACATCATTTAATGCTCCATCTAAGGTTTGCTGCGGCAGGGCATACATCAAGTCGATATTGACTTTATCAAACAATTTTAATGCAGTATCGATGGCGGCAAGGGCTTCTTTGCCGTTATGCACCCGCCCCAAGCGTTGTAGCATGGTGTCATCGAAACTTTGTACGCCGACCGACAGGCGGGTAATGCCGGCATCTTTGAAACCTTGGAATTTTTCGATTTCAAACGTCCCCGGATTGGCTTCAAGGGTGATTTCGGCATCGGGTTGCAGCCGCAGCAGCGAGCGTATGCCGCTGAGCAGGCGGTCGATGGATTGCGCCTGAAACAGGCTGGGCGTGCCGCCGCCGATAAAAACGGTTTCGACAGGCCGCCCCCAGATATTCGGCAACTCGGTCTGCAAATCGGTGAGCAGGGCATCGATGTATGCGTTTTCGGGCAGACCGTTTTTCAGGCTGTGGGAATTAAAATCGCAATACGGGCATTTTTTCAGACACCACGGAATATGGATATACAGCGACAAAGGCGGCAGGCTGGTCAGGGTTGGAGCGGTTGCAAAGCTGATGGGCGGCATGGTTGTGTTTGGAGTGGGATAATTTTGGTGAGGCCGTCTGAAAACCCGCTCCGCTTGTTTGGGCTTGGTTTTCAGACGGCATGGATTGATGTGATGATTTATGCGGAACAGGTTTCCAGCTTTTCCAGCAACTGTTGCAGCGCCTGTCCTCGGTGGCTGACGGCGTTTTTCACATCGGCACTCAATTCGGCGGCGGTGCAGCCGTGGTCGGGCAGATAAAAATGCGGGTCATAGCCGAAACCGCCGTCGCCTGCGGCGGTGTCTTGCCATTGTCCGTGCCAAATGCCTTCGGCGATAATCGGCTGCGGGTCGTGTTCGTGGCGGACCAAAACCAATACGCAGACGTAATAACAGTTTTTATCATTGTGTGCCGCCAAATCGGCGCAGAGTTTGGCATTGTTGGCGCTATCCGATTTCGGGTTGCTTCCGGCATAGCGTGCCGATAAAACGCCCGGTGCGCCGCCCAATGCGGGAACGCAGATGCCGCTGTCGTCAGCCAAGGCGGGCAGACCGCTGTGTTTGGCGGCGTGGCGGGCTTTGGCAAGGGCGTTTTCGACAAAGGTGAAATAAGGCTCGGGACATTCCGGCGTGTCAAACTGCGATTGCGGTAAAACTTCAATCTGTTTGGCAGCAAAGAGGCGTGAAAATTCTCTGAGTTTGCCGGCGTTGCCGCTGGCTAAAACGATTTTTTCCAACATTATCGGTTTCCTTCTTGGGGCGGACGGCGGGCATACAGTGCCAAGGCGGCAATTTGCCCGAAAACGGCGGCAAACGAAAACAGAAAAGCCGCCACGGCATAGGCTTTTTCGCCGTGGGCGAGCAGATAACTACCCAGCAGAATCAGTGCCATAAACAGCAGGGTAAAAAAGATGATGCAGAGCAGATAAATGCGGCGGCGGTTCATGCGGCGGCCTTTTCAGTGCAAAGGGGTAAGTATATAGCGGAACGCACTGATTTGCCAGCAGACCGCTTGGCGAGAAAAAAGCCTTGTCGGGCAGACAAGGCTGGTGTTTTGTACCGCAAGGCCGTCTGAAAACGGCGTTTTGGTAAATTTAATGTTCTAAGTGGTCGGTATCGACATATACCGCCGGATCGGTTTTGTCTTCGGGCAAGACTAAGTTCAGAATCACCGCCATAATGCCGCCGGCGGAAATTGAGTTTTGAAACAGAACCGGCAGGTTTTTAAACACTTCCGGTTCAAACGCCACACCCAAGCCGATGCCGACCGAAGTGGCGGCGATAATCGCTTCCCGGCGGCGGATGCCGTTGCTTACCAAAATCCGTACGCCCGCAATCGCAATCAGGCCGAACATCAACACCATTGCGCCGCCCAAAACCGGTGCCGGAATGGTGGTAAACGCCCGCCCGATAACGGGAAACAGCCCGAGCAGTACCAAAATCACGGCAATATATTTGCCGACATGGCGAGAAGCCACGCCGGTCATTTGAATTACGCCGTTGTTTTGCGCAAAAGTGGTCAGCGGCAGCGAACCCAAGGCGGTGGCAATCACGGAAACCAAGCCGTCCGCCAATACGCCGCCTTTCAGACGGCCGGTGTATTCCTTGCCCTCAATCGGCTGGTCGGACACCATCGCCGTAGCGGTCAAATCGCCGACCGCTTCAAACACGCTTAACAGATAAATCGCACCGGCCACGATAAAAGCGTGCCAGTCAAACGCAAAACCGTATTTGAACGGCACGGGAACGGTAATCAGCGGCAGGTTTTCCAGTGCGGAAAAATCCACTTTGCCCAAGAGCAGGGCGGCGATGTAGCCGACAATCAGGCCGACGGCAATACCGCTCATGCGCAGCAGCGGGTTTTTCAGGCAGTTGAACAGCAACACAATCAGCAACACCAGCGAAGCCAGTCCCAAGTTTTCCAGCGAGCCGAACGAGCCGTCGGCCTTGGCAGCAAAACCGCCGCCGAAATCGGTAATGCCGACATGAATCAGGCTCAAACCGATCAACATCACCACCACGCCGCTGACGGTCGGGGTAATCACTTTTTTCAGATAAGGCAGCAGATAGGCGGAAAAACACACCAAAAATGCGCCGACAAACGACACACCCAGCAAAGTGGAAATCATGGCGTTTTCATCCAAGCCGCCTTCTTTCATGCCCACGCCCAGCGCAATCATCACGGTTACAAATGAAAAATTGACCGATTGGATCGACAACATGCCCGACCCGACCGGCCCGAAACGGTTTACCTGCAAATAAGTGCCGATACCCGATGCCACCATCGCCATCGACACCAGATAGGCGGTCATGTCCACCGGCAGATTCAAAGCGCCGCCGACAATCAGCGCCGGAGTAATCATCGGCACAAAAATCGCCAGCAAATGCGTTACCGCACTCAATAAAGCATTGCCGAAAGGCGGTTTGTCTTCTAAACGGTATAATAAATCCGGCGATTGCGCCGGTTGGTGAGATGATTCAGCCATGTTGGATTCCTTGTAAAAATATTTAAAGATGAAGCGGGAGAATCAGTAAAAATAGGTAATTCTGTCGGGCGGATTGTATAGAATTTACGGCGTATCGGCAATTTTCAGACGGCCTTGATTCGGGTTTTGCATATTTTAATATTCTTCCCGAAAGCAAAGTCGGATAATTCAATATACTGTTTTTTAAAAATAAATGCAGATTTTGCAAAATATGCGGCCGCCAAACGGCAGGCGGCATGAGTACACAATGTTTCACACGGGCAACAAACTAGGCTACAATCTCCACCATTACCGCCCTCTACACAATAAAGGTTTCATTATGTTACAAGGTAGCTTGGTTGCCCTGATTACCCCGATGAATCAAGACGGCAGCATCAATTTCGAACAACTCCGCAGTCTCATCGACTGGCATATCGAAAACGGCACCGACGGCATTGTTGCTGTCGGCACGACAGGCGAAAGTGCGACATTATCGGTAGCCGAGCATTTGTCTGTGATTGAAGAAACCGTCAAACACACCAACAAACGCGTGCCGGTGATTGCCGGTACCGGTGCCAACAACACTCAAGAAGCCATCGAGCTTTCCAAAGCCGCCGAGAAGGCGGGCGCAGATTACACCCTGTCTGTTGTGCCTTACTACAACAAACCTTCCCAAGAAGGCATTTACCGCCATTTCAAAGCCATTGCCGAAGCCGTGGCCATTCCGATGATTATTTATAATGTACCGGGCCGCACCGTTGTCAGCATGAGCAATGAAACCATACTGCGTCTGGCGGAAATCCCGAACATTGTCGGCGTAAAAGAAGCCAGCGGCAACATCGCCGCCAATATCGAACTGATTAACCAAGCGCCTGAAGATTTTGTGGTATTGTCGGGCGACGACCCGACCGGCATGGTGTTTATGCTCGCCGGCGGACGGGGCGTGATTACCGTAGCGGCAAACGTTGCCCCCAGACTGTTTGCCGATATGTGCCGTGCGTCTCTGGCTGGTAATATCGCTGAAGCACGCCGTCTGAATCAGCAGCTGATTCCGATCTACAACACCATGTTCTGCGAACCAAGTCCAGCCGCACCGAAATGGGGCGTAGCTGCTTTGGGCAAATGCGAACCTTACGTCCGCCTACCTTTGGTAGAGCTGAGCGAAGCCGGTCAGCAGAAAGTACGCAGTGCCTTGCAGGCTGCGCAACAGATTTGAGCAAATTGATACAGGAAGTTTATATGAAATATATCAAACCGGCGGTTTTAGCCGTTTCTTTGATGAGTATCGCCGCCTGTTCGAGCAATAAAGCAGAACAGCCGAAGCTGGATTATCAGAGCCAAAACCGGAAAATCGTCAATCTGGAAGTCCCACCGGATTTAAACGATCCTGCTCAGGGCAATCTGTATCAAGTGCCTGCAGGCAGCGGCGCAGTGCGTGCCAGCGAATTGAGCGGCAGCAAAAACCGCACACCGGCAGTGCAGCAGCCTGCAAACCAAACCGTATTGCAAGCCGTTAAAGGCGTTCGCTTGGAGCGGGACGGCAGCCAGCGCTGGGTAGCCGTAGAGGGCAAAAAACCGGCAGAATTGTGGCCGCTCTTGAAAGCCTTCTGGCAGGAAAACGGCTTTGACATCAAATCCGAAGAACCGGCCATCGGCCAAATGGAAACCGAATGGGCGGAAAACCGGGCAAAAGTGCCGCAAGATGTGGTACGCCGCCTGTTTGACAAAGTCGGCTTGGGCGGCATTTATTCCACCAGCGAGCGGGATAAATTCATTATCCGTATCGAGCAGGGAAAAAACGGCGTAACCGATGTCTTCTTTGCCCACAAAGGTCTGCAGGAAGTGTATGGCGAGAAAAGCAAAGACACCACCGTATGGCAGCCCCGTCCGAACGATCCGAACCTCGAAGCCGCATTCCTAGCCCGCTTTATGCAGTATCTCGGCGTAGATGAAAAACAGGCCGAAAACGCCCTGAGCGAGAGCGTTGCCCAACGCAGCAGCACTTCCGAACTGGCGAAACTGGACGGCAACACCTTGCTGCTTTCCGGCGATTACGATCGCAACTGGCGCCGCACCGCCTTAGCACTCGACCGCATCGGCCTGACCGTGGTCGGACAAAACGATGAGCGCCATGCCTTTTTAGTGCAACCGGCGCTGACCGAAAGCGAAGCCGTCCGCAACCAACAACCGGGCATATTCAGCCGCTGGTTCAGCAAAGGCAGCAATAAAAAAGCCGACGCTGCACAACCTGAAATCATCGTCTATGTCGAGCCGCTGAAAAACGCCACCCGTGTCAGCCTGTTGAATAAAGACGGCAGCAGCTACAAAGGCAAAGATGCCGCCACCTTTATCAGCCGCCTGCACGCCGAACTGCGTTAAACCGAGTGCCGAAAACAGCTTTTGATGGTTTCAAAAGCTGTTTTTTCATTTATTTTGTTTTGAACGAGACAAGAAGGCCGTCTGAAAATCGGTATATTAAAGTAAACACCAATAAAGTTATGCTACAAGGAGTTTGATATGGCTTATGTTTTTCCGCCGCACCAAAATGCGGCCTTGTCGGTTTACGGCAGCGATGAACTGTATCCCGTCCGCCGGATTTACTGCGTGGGGCGCAACTATGCGGAACACGCACGGGAAATGGGTTCCGATCCCGATAAAGAGCCGCCGTTTTTCTTTTGCAAGCCGAACGACTGCGAATCGGTGGTGGCAGCCAAACAGGAGGAAACGCTGCACATTCCGTATCCGCCGCTGACACAGAATTTTCATTATGAAGCGGAATTAGTCGTTGCCATCGGCAAGGGCGGCGCAAATATTTCGGCGGTGCAGGCCAAAGAACATATTTTCGGCTATGCGGTCGGCTTGGACATGACCCGACGGGATTTGCAGAAAACCATGAAAGATACCGGCAGACCGTGGGAAATCGGCAAAGCGTTCGACTATTCCGCCCCCATCAGCCCGCTGCGCCGCCGTGAAGAAGCAGTTAATGTCGGGCAGGCGGCAATCCGTTTACAGGTGAATGATGTTGAAAAACAGAATAGCAACATCGGTAATTTGATTTGGTCGGTGGAAGAAGTTATCAGCAAATTATCCGAACTGTTTACCCTTCACCCCGGCGATTTGATCTTCACCGGCACGCCCGAAGGTGTCGGCGCTGTGGTATCCGGCGACAGCTTGAATGCCGAAGTTGAAGAAATAGGCCGTCTGAATGTGGTGATTGACTGAGTTTCAGCGTACAACTTATTTCATCATATTTTTGTTGAACACTGATATTCTTATACAGTAAATGCCGTCTGAAAATCGATTTTCAGACGGCATGATTATTGGTGTCTGCTTATTTGTGCAAGCCGCATTCTTTGCTGTCTTTGTTTTCCCACCACCAGCGGCCGGCGCGGATGTCTTCACCGAGTTTGACGGGGCGGGTGCAGGGTTCGCAGCCTATGCTGGGGTAGCCTTGGCGGTATAAGTCGTTGAGCGGAATGTTGTAGGTTTGGGCGTAGGCCCAGACATCGTGTTCTTCCCAGTCGAAAATCGGGTTGAATTTGGCGATGTTGCGGCTGCCGTCGTGTTCTTCAAAGGCCAGTTCGCTGCGGGTGGCGGATTGGCTGCGGCGTTGTCCGGTCAGCCATGCGGGGGCTTGGGACAGGGCTCGGTTGAGCGGTTCGATTTTGCGGATATGGCAACATTGGCGGCGGTTTTCCACGCTTTCGTAAATGGCGGACGTGCCAAACTGCTGTTCGAAAGCGGCGGCGGCTTCGGGCTGCGGCCGGTACACTTCCAAGGCAATGCCGTATTGCTTTTGGGTGGCGGCAATCAGGGCTTCGGTTTCGGGATTGAGTTTGCCGGTATTCAGGGTGATGATGCGCACCGGTAATTTCAGACGGCATAAGGCATCGGTAATCACCATGTCTTCGGCGGCAAGGCTGGAGGCGAAAACGGCTTGGGGAAAGCGGCGGGCGATTTCTACCAGCCGTTGTTCCAGATTTTGTACCAAAGCCGGTAGGTTTTGCATGTGTTCGGGGCTGATTTCGGGAATCTGCCAAAGCTGCGGGCGGAATAATGACATCGGGCGTGTTCCTGTGAGTTGGGCGGCATTTGGGTTGTAGTGAATATTGTGATGATGCCGTCTGAAAATGATGTTTTGGAATTGTCCGCCCAATCGCAGGTAATGGGAAATAATGCTTTTCTATTTTCTTATAACCAAAGTGCGGGCTGTTGGTTTTTGGGAAACAGGCGGCTGACACCGATGCCGATCAGGCGGTAGGTGTCGTGTTCCTGTTGCGGCGGTAGGCGTTGCAGCAGGGTTTGGGCGGCGCACAGCAGCGATTGGCAATCGGGAAAGGGTGAGGAATAGGTCAGCGAGCGGGTGAGGGTACGGAAATCGTGGGTTTTCAGTTTGAGGGTGATGCTTTTGGCTTCGGTGTGTTTGCGTTCGATTTGCTGCCACAAATCTTCGGCTAGGTGCGGCAAATGGGCGGCGGCTTCGTGCAGCGGCAAATCTTCAGGTAGGGTGATTTCGGTGGAAATCTGCAGGCGTTCCCGCTCGGCTTTGACGGGGCGCTCGTCCACGCCGCGTGCCAAATCGTAGAGACGGTAGCCATAGCGGCCGAAGAGGTTGAGCAATTCGCCGCGGGCAAAGGTTTTCAGGTCGCCGGCGGTCTGCATACCCAGCGACTGCATTTTTTTCAGGGTTACTTTGCCGACACCGGGGATTTTGGTCAGCGGCAAAGTTTCCAAAAATGCGGCGACTTTTTGCGGCGGCAAGACAAATTGTCCGTTCGGCTTGCGCCAGTCGGAATCGATTTTGGCGAGAAATTTGTTGGGTGCAATGCCTGCCGAGGCGGTAAGGCCGGTTTCGGTGAAAATGTCGGCACGAATACTTCGGGCAACGTCGCTGGCATAGGCGATATTCTGCTTATTTCGGGTAACGTCCAGATAGGCTTCGTCTAAAGAAAGCGGCTCGATTAAATCGGTATGCCGTCTGAAAACGGCATGGATTTGCGCCGAAACTTCACGATAAAGTGCAAAATGCGGCGGAATATACACTGCCTGCGGACACAACCGCTTGGCTTTGGCAACCGACATCGCCGAATGCAGCCCGAAGCGGCGGGCTTCGTAAGAGGCGGCACAAATCACCGAACGGCTGCCTTCCCAAGCCACCACCACGGGCTTGCCTTTCAGGTGCGGCTGTTCGCGCAATTCTACGGAAGCGTAAAAAGCGTCCATATCGATGTGAATGATTTTGCGGTCGGACATGATGGCAAATGCGGATAAAAGCGATATTGTACGTCAAAATAAACATGCCGTCTGAAAACGGCTGATCGCTGTTTTCAGACGGCATCTGCGTGTGAAGCGTGTGTGTGTCGGGGCTTATTTTTTATTGGATAATTGATCTACCAAGCCGCCGTCGGCGAAGAAGGTTTTCATAATTTCTTCCCAAGTACCGAATTTTTCATTCGGATCAAAGGTTTCGATGTTTGGGAAATCCGCTTGGTGTTTGGCCAGCACATCGTTGTTTTTCGGACGCAGATACAGTTTGGCCGCCAATTCCTGAGCCGGTTCGCTCCACAGATAGCTCAGATATTCTTCAGCCGCCGCCTGCGTGCCTTTTTTCTCAACGACACTGTCCACCACGGCAACCGGGCTTTGCGAAACCACGGTGTAGCTCGGATACACAATGTCGAATTGGTCTTTGGTCAGATGTTTGCTGACAAAATTGGCTTCGTTTTCAAACGTAATCAACACATCGCCGATATTGCGCTGGGTAAACGTGGTGGTGGCTGCACGGCCGCCGTTTTCAAAAGTCGGAGCGTTTTTCAGCAACGCAGCGGCAAAATTTTGGGCTTGGGTTTCATCGCCGTTGTTGGCTTTCAGGCCATAACCGTATGCACCGAGGAAGGCATAGCGGCCGTTGCCGGTGGTTTTCGGATTGGCCAGCACAATCTGCACGCCGTCTTTAGCCAAGTCGCTCCAGTCTTGAATCTGTTTGGGATTTCCTTTGCGTACCAAAAATACAGTGGTGCTGGTAAACGGAATCGCATTGTCCGGCAAGCGTTGCTGCCAGTCGGCTTTAACCAGCCCTTTTTTCTCCAACAATTCGATGTCGGAAGTCTGGTTCATGGTAACCACATCCGCCGCCAAACCGTTGGCAACCGATAAAGCCTGCTTGCTCGAACCGCCGTGCGATTGCTGAATGCTGATGCCGGTACCATCATGTTTGGCTTGATATTCTTTGATAAACAATGGGTTGTATTCTTTATAAAAGTCCCGTGCCACATCGTAGGATACGTTCAGCAGTTTTACCGCTGCACTGCTATCGGCTTGCGCCTCGGAAGCCGCCGCCGGCGTGTCGGATTTCGGCGAGCAGGCCGCCAGTGTCAACGCAGCACCGGCCGAGAGTAGGATTTTGGCAAATTTCATATCATGATTCCTTATGGATTGAAGTGTTGCCGATACTGTATATCGAATGCGGGTAAGGCGGAAATAATGTTTTCTTTGCCGGTTATCAGTTTTGGTTATAAGAAATGCGGGAGGTTGAAACGGTAGGCCGTCTGAAAACCGCATTTTCAGGCGGCATTATTCATTCCCCCTAAATGCCTTGCGCCATTCATTCGGGCTTAAGTGATACTGTTTTTTGAAATGTTGGCGGAAGCTAACGGCGTTGTTAAAGCCGATTTGTTCGCTGATTTGTTCAATAGACAGCGTGCCACTTTCCAGCAGTTCAAGGCTTTTTTGTAGGCGTTGTTGGATCAGCCACTGGGTGAAACTCGTGCCTGTGAGCTTGTGAAAATGGCGAGTGAAGGTGCGTCGGCTAAGGTGTAGTTGATCGGCGAGATCGTCAATGTGGTGCGGTTCGGCAAGGTGTTGTTGTAGCCATTGCAACAGGTCCTGCCATTTTTGTTGGCGGGTTGTGGGAATGATCGGCTGTTGGATAAATTGTGCCTGATCGCCTTCTCGGTGCGGGGCGGTAACCATTATGCGAGCCACGTTGTTGGCGGTTTTGACCCCGTAGAATTTGCGGATGAGATATAGGCAACAATCCAAACTGGCGCTGGTGCCTGCGGATGTGATGATCCGCTCGTCTTCAATATACAGGGCGTTGGCGTTAAGCCGAACCTGCGGGAAACGCTGGCGGAAATCGGTTTCAGCCAGCCAGTGGGTTGTGGCTTGTTTGCCGTCCAGTAAGCCAGCGTAGGCAAAAGCGTAAGTGCCGTAGCACAGGCTGACCAGATAAGCCCCCCGCTGATAGGCGTGGTGCAAGGCTTCGGCAAGGGCGGGGCTGGGCGGTTGGGTTAAATCCGTCCAACCTGCAATCATCACAATATCGGCTTGCGTAAGGTAGCTTAAATCCTGTTCCGCCTGCACCTGCAACCGCCCGCTTTGCACGCACGACTGTTCGGCGACAAGGGTAAATTCAAACAAACCTTGCCCCGCCAGCACTTCGCTAAAAATGGTGTAAGGTACGGAAAATTGAAAGAAATTCAGTGTCGGTTGTAGCACCAGTGCAATTTTTATCGGCATCGTTTTCTCCTTAAAATTGTCCTAATTCTTTCGTTTAATGGTAAAAAAGTCAATTTTTGGTGGGCAAATTTTTTCGCATAATAACGCCGTGGTCATCACTGTGATGGCTTTGTAATTGATTTAAACGAGGAAACAATGAAATTAAACAAACTCTTATTTGGTATGGCATTAACATCTATGGCGACATCGGCGATGGCATTTGACTATCAACACATCCGCAACGCAACGGCGAAAATTCACTACGGCAACAACACGTTTTTGGTTGATCCCTATTTAGCCCCGAAAGGCAGTTATGAAGGTTTTGCAGGCACGCCGAACAGCCAACTGCGTAATCCGTTGATTGAGATGAAACAGCCTGCCGAAGAGGTGATTAAAGGCATTGACGCCGTGATCGTTACCCATACCCACGACGATCACTGGGACAAAAAAGCTCAGGAAGTCTTGCCGAAAAATATCCCGATTTTTGTACAAAATGCAGGCGACGCTCAGTTAATCCGCTCGCAAGGTTTTAAAGATGTGCGGGTGATGGGGGCAAATACCGATTTCAATGGCGTAAAATTGACCCGCATTAAAGGCGGTCAGCACGGTTCGGACGAAATGTACGCCAACCCGCAACTTGCCGAATTGCTGGGCGATGCGATGGGCTTTGTGATGCAAGGCAAAGATGAAAAGAGCCTGTATATTGTCGGCGATACCGTGTGGAATGAGGCGGTAGAACAGGCGGTTAATCAGTTCAAACCCGATGTGATTGTGATGAACACGGGCTACGCCCAAATTAACGGCTCAACCGACGGCATTATTATGGGCAAAGATGACGTGGCAAAAATGGCAAAATTCCGCCCGCAGGCTGAGATCGTTACCGTGCATATGGATGCAGTGAACCACGGTGCAGTAACTAGCGATGAAATGCGTCAATTTGTCAAACAACAACAGCTTGAAAAACAAGTCGCCGTGCCAAAAGAAGGGCAAGTGGTGAGTTTTAAATAAGACAAGCGGGGTGAAATTTTAAAAGAAAACCGTCTGAAAATCAGATTTTCAGACGGCCTTTGTTTACAGATATTTACGCAGTAGCTCGCATTTGATTTTTATAGTTTTGTTGAGCGGTAAAACGGCTTCGCCTAATGATTCGTAACGGTTGATGTGATAAAAGGGAAGGGAATTGAGCGAGGCGTAGAGTTTTAAGAAATACAGCCCCGCATGGCGTGCCAAGTCTTCGGCTTTTTGCAGCAGCGCTGTGCCGAGTCCCCGATTGTGCAGCAGCGGGTGGACGTAGAGGGCATCGAGTTGGGCTTCTTTAAAGTCGATTTGGAAAAAACCCTGAATAATGTTGCGGTATTCCAAAACCCATAAGGCTTTGTTGCTGTCGGACATGGCTTCGAGGTAGCTTTGGTTGTCGAGCAGGGCTTCCCATGCCTGCAGCGCCTGTTCGTTGTAGCTGTGGATACAGGTATATTGTACGGCGTGCAAGTGGACGTTGTGGATGGCGGCGCAGTCTTGTTCGGTTGCGGGGCGGAGCAGGGTCAGCAGGGGCATGGTTCGGTTTTCTGAAACGGTCTTGAAAAATAGCGGCGGACGGGCGGCAACCGCAATTTTCAGACGGCCTAAGGCCGTCTGAAAATACAGTTTTTTTGAATTACGGCTGCACGCTCAGGCTTTGGTGCAACTGTTGTGCTTCGGTTAAGGCTGTGTTGCTGTCGGCGGCAAGCGTTACAAAATGGCCCATTTTTCTGCCTTTGCGGGCGCTTTTTTTGCCGTAAAGGTGCAGATGGCTGCGGCTGTGGTTTTGTAGCGGCTGCCAATCGGGTTCGCTGCCGTCGCCGCCCCATACGTCGCCGAGAATATTTGCCATACAGCAGGCGGAAAGCAGGCGGGTATCAGCGGGGGCAAGGCCGCACATAATCCGCACCTGCTGTTGAAATTGGTCGGCGGCGCAGGCATCGATGGTGTGGTGGCCGGAATTGTGCGGACGGGGGGCGATTTCGTTGACCACCAATTCATGCGTATCGCCGACTACGAACATTTCCACCGCCAACACACCGACATAATCCAGTTCGTCCGCCAAGCGTTGCGCCATCTGGCGCGCCTGCTGCTGCACGTCGGCACTCAGGCGGGCGGGAACGATGGAGTAGGCTAAGATACCGTTTTCGTGGATATTTTCAGCCGGATCAAAGGTTTGAATATGCTGATTGTCCAGACGACAGACAATCACGGAAATTTCACCGCGCAAATCAACCATTTTTTCCAGCACGCAATCCACGCCGCCGTGTTCGGCAAAAGCAGCTTTGAGTTCGTCTAAAGTTTTGACCCGAATCTGCCCTTTGCCGTCGTAGCCCAAGGTGGCGGTTTTCAAAATGCCCGGCAAAAATGCCGCACTCGCTTCGGTAATATCGTCAGCCCCGCAGACTGCCTGATACGGCGCAGTCTGCAATCCGGCCTTGCGTATCCACGCTTTTTCCTGAATGCGGTTTTGTGCGATTGCCACACAATCACCGCTTGGGGAAACACGGGTATGCTGTGCCAAAAAACGCATGGCATCAGCATTGACGTTTTCAAATTCGGTGGTTACGGCGGCACATTGTGCCAGTTCGTTTAAAGCGGCTTCATCGTCAAACGGCGCACATAAATGGCGGTCGGCAAACTCGGCTGCCGGCGCATTCGGATCGGGATCAAGTACGGTTACTTTATAGCCCATGGTTTTGGCGGCAACGGCAAACATGCGTCCGAGCTGACCGCCGCCAAGGATACCGAGGTTGGCGGGAGGGAGGATGGGGGTGTTTTGCATGGTGTTATTCTTAATAATATAAAATCAGATAGCCAAATCAAGAGGTAAGTCGGAAATATCTTTTAATCGTTTTCCATTTACCATAATGTTAAATAAATCTAAAGCATCTTCATAACCGGAGGCTTGTAAAGTTTTTTCCAGTTCGTATAACGCAAAATGGTAAACGCAGTCGATTTCGCCCGTACCCAAAGCAATAGATGAAATCCGACTTGGTGTTGGTTCAGCAGTAACAACGACAACATGAGGTAAGCGGTCTTTACGATTTCGAACCAGATTTAAGCCTTCAGAACGGGCATTTTGAGCACGGTCGCTGCGTATTGTCCATTTGCATGAAATGCTGGCATGAAGTAGGGGCAGAGTATTGCTTTTTCGAAGACTGGCAAGTGTAGCGATATTGTCATTTACCAAAAATTCATAGCGATTGATTTCTTCATCACCAACTAAATCACGGGTAACAATAATATCGGGCGTAATGGTGTAATCACTGCCTAATGCTGCGGCTAATTCAGGATTGTTTTCTGCCGCTTGGGCAAGTGCGACTAAATGTTCATATTGTTGGTAATGGGCAATTTCCAAGCGGTTTCGCGAACCGACTTGATGCACATTCCAATTTCCGGGGCGTAAATGGTTTAATTTTCTGAATGCTGATTCGACAAACTGGCTGCAAAGTGCTTCAAATTTATTTCCTGAAGTTTGTCCTGCCGCACGTTCAGTAACTGTTTCAGCTTCCAGTAATTCCGCAATACCTTTAGCGATGGCGCAGCTTCTACCGTTGCTCCCGTCTGCATTACTGACTACGCCTTTGCTATTAGTGGTCAGAATGCTGCCTAATAATTTTTGATGGAATATTTTACGTTCAAGCTCAAAAATCGGACTCATATCAGCTTTCTTTCTTTAAAGCTTTGATAATTTGCTTACCGACGGCTTCTGCCACAGGAGGTGGGAAAGCATTGCCAATTTGTCGGTAGGCTGGCGTTTTTTTCCCAAAAAACTGCCAAGTGTCGGGAAAGCCCTGTATCCGAGCTGCCATACGTGCTGTCAGACGGGGCATACCGGTAAAGTCTTTAGGAGGCGGACTGTCCCATAATCCTGAACCGTCTATGCCTAATTCTGCCCATGCCCGTTTCGAGCGTGTCGGTCCTAAGTCTGCACCGCCGTGTTTTTTAGAGCCGCCTACCAATGTAGGTGCAATTTGGTTTGCTCCTAAATGCCATTTATATGCTTGAGACCAACCATCTTGCTCCATTAAATCCAGCAGTAACTCGCCTACAGTCGGCGGAGCAATGCCGATACTTTCAGGCCATTTGAAAAATGGAGCGTATTCTTGCTGTAAAGCAACAAAAATCACCCGAGGGCGTAATTGGGACACACCAAAATCAGCGGCATACAGTAATTTCCAATCGCCTAAATACCCTAAATCGGCAAACTGTTGTGTGATGTGTTCTCGGTATTCTTTAAATTTTGGGTCCAGCAAACCACGAACATTTTCCAGCATAATTGCTTTTGGGGCGGTTTCTTTCGCTAAACGGATGGCTTCGGGGAATAAATCACGTTCGTCTTCTGCGCCTAATTGTTTGCCGGCTTTAGAAAACGGAGGGCAAGGTACACCACCGGCCAATAAATCGATATTCTGATAAGCAGAGCCGTCAAATTGGCGGACATCGGTTTCGATAACATTCCAATGCGGGCGGTTAAGGCGTAATGTTTGACAAGCGGGCGGCTCGATTTCCACTAAGGCCGTATGCACAAATCCTGCCCGTTCCAAACCTAAAGCCTGCCCGCCAGCACCGGCACAAATTTCTAATGAATTAAATTGCATATTTTCTTATAGTGTTGGTAAATATTTCAGACGGCCTATGGTTCATGCCGTCTGAAAACTGCGGTTCAATTATCCAACCCTTCCTGCACCATCTGCGCCGCCCGGATGACGGCTCGGGCTTTGTTTTGGGTTTCGTTCCATTCGGATTGCGGGTCGGAATCGGCGACGATGCCTGCGCCGCTTTGGACGTATAAGGTATTGTTTTTAATCACGGCGGTACGGATGGCGATGGCTAAGTCCATATCGTTGTTGAAGCTCCATACGCCGACTGCGCCGCCGTAAATGCCCCGTTTGCTCGGTTCGACTTCTTCGATGATTTCCATGGCGCGTACTTTGGGTGCGCCGGAAAGGGTGCCGGCGGGGAAGGTGGCGGCGAGGATGTCCATATTGGAAACGCCGTTTTTCAGACGGCCTTCAACGTTGGAAACGATGTGCATTACATGGGAATATTTTTCAATCACCATTTTGTCGGTTACTTTGACTTCGCCGGTTTGGCTGATACGGCCTACGTCGTTTCGCCCCAAGTCGATGAGCATGACGTGTTCGGCGATTTCTTTGGCATCGTTTAATAAATCCTGTTCGTTGGCAAGATCTTCAGCGGGGGTTTTGCCGCGCAAGCGGGTGCCGGCAATCGGGCGCACGATAACGTTGTCCTGTTCTCTGCGGACGAGGATTTCGGGCGACGAGCCGACGATGTGGAAGTCGTCGAAATCGTAGTAAAACATATACGGCGAGGGGTTAAGCGTGCGCAATGCCCGATAGAGCGAGAGCGGGCTGTCGTGGTAAGGCATGCTCATGCGCTGGCTGGGGACGACCTGCATACAGTCGCCGGCAAAAATATAGTCTTTGACTTTGTCCACGCAGGCTTTAAACGGTTCTTCGCCGAATTCGCTGACGGCTTCGGTGCGGCTGTTGCCCAGCGACAGGGGAATGGCGCAGCTTTGGCGCAGTTGGGTGCGCAGGTCTTCCAAGCGTTCGCGGGCGGTTTCGTAGCCGTTGGTTTGGTTGGGGTCGGCATAGACAATCAGGTAGATTTTGCCGGAAAGATTGTCGATGACCGCCAATTCCTGCGAGAGCATCAGGAAAATATCGGGGGTGCCGATAGGGTCGGGTTTGGCGGTGTTTTTCAGGCGGTGGGCGAAATGTTCGAAATTGTAAATGGTTTCGTAACCGAAATAGCCGACCAAGCCGCCGGTAAAACGGGGCAGACTGGGGATTTCGGGAGAACGGAAGCGATTGTGGAAGGCTTCGATAAAGGGCAGCGGGTTGCCGTCGTATTGTTCGGTGATTTTGCCGTTTTCATACACATCGACGTGTTTGCCGTCGGCTTTTAAAAATGTACTGCAGGGCAGGCCGATAAAGGAATAGCGGCCGAAGCGTTCGCCGCCGACTACGGATTCGAGCAGATAGCTGTAGGGCTTGTTGGCGAGTTTGAGATAAAGGGAGAGCGGGGTATCCAAGTCGGCCAAGAGTTCTTGAACCAGCGGGATGCGGTTGTAGCCTTGTTGCGCCTGTGCCTGATATTCTTGTCTGCTGATCATGGTTTGCTCCCGCCTGCTTGGGATTGGGTTAAGAAGAGTGAAGAATATAACAGTTTATGGGGGGAAAATCCAGCCTGTGATGCCGTCTGAAAACGGCTTGGCAATGGATTGGCGTGAAAAAAACGCACCCTGCAAAAAGTAGGGTGCGGCATTGGGATTATTTGAAGTTGCGGGCGTTTTCGATTTTCAGACGGCGTGCCTTTTTCCATTTATAGGCATAGCCTGCAGCAGCCGGAATCAGGGCGAGTATCAGTTTGAATGTCCAACCGGCATACCATGCGGCTTCTCCTGAAGTGTTGCCGCCGTCAAGCCGGTTTAAAAGCGGCCACCAGCAGGCGGTTAATGTGCCGAGAAACAGCGGCCAGACGTGGCGGCTGAGGTTGCGTTGCCAAATCAAAAAGCAGACGGCCGCCCAAACGGCGGTTGAGATGGTAATCAGCAACACAGTGTAAGCATCACCGCTGAATGCGGCAGCGGCAAAATAGCTTAACGCCGTCCAAGCCAGCGCTAAAATCAAAACAATCAGTTCTTCGGGGCGTTTAAACATTCCGGTTCTCCAAAATTTTTGGGCGGGCGTGAGTTGGGCATTATACCTGAAATTATGGTTTCGGTATCTTTAACCAACAGTTTCGCCCGCTGCATTCATTTTCAGACGGCATGGCTTGTGGCACAATAAACCG
The DNA here is from genome assembly GCF_028463985.1 of Neisseria lisongii. Classification (NCBI taxonomy): domain Bacteria; kingdom Pseudomonadati; phylum Pseudomonadota; class Betaproteobacteria; order Neisseriales; family Neisseriaceae; genus Neisseria; species Neisseria lisongii. The sequence continues at coordinate 731,296 of NZ_CP116766.1, forward strand.
TTTGCGGCAGAAAGGACAGCGTTTATGCAGAAAATCATCATCAGCGGCCACAGCCGGGGCTTGGGAAAAGCCTTGGCGGAACATTATTTGGCGCAGGGCGTGCAAGTATTGGGCTTATCGAGAACCCTGTTGCCCGAACAGGTAGGGCTGACGCAAATTGCGCTTGATTTGCAGCAGACGGATACTTTATCGGCTTGGCTGGCACAAGGCGGTTTGCAGCACTTTATCGCCGAGGCTTCGGAAGTGGTGCTGATTAACAATGCGGCAACGGTCGAACCGTGTGCCGTGGCGGGACGGCAGAGGCCGTCTGAAATTACCGCTGCAGTGCAGCTCAACATTGCAGCACCGCTGATGTTGAGCAACACATTGCTGCACATCCGGCAGGCGGGGCAAACCGTTAAAATCATCCATATCGGCAGCGGTGCAGGCCGAAAAGCCTATGCCGGTTGGAGCGTGTACGGCGCAACCAAAGCCGCCTTGGATCATCATGCCCGCTGTCTTGCCGCCGAGCAGCATGAGCGGCTGAACATTGCCAGCATCGCTCCCGGCGTGGTCGATACCGAAATGCAGGCGCAAATCCGCAGTCAGAACGAACAGGATTTTCCGCTGCTGAACCGTTTCCAACAGCTTCAAGCCGACGGCGGCCTCACTTCGCCGCAAACAGCGGCTGAAACCATCGCACACATGATTGCCGACGACGATTTCGGCTTGGAACCGATTCAAGATGTCCGCACATGGCAGGCACTGCAAGACAGTTTACACTGTGCAGACGCAATCAGAATATCGTCAGAGGCCGTCTGAAAATCATTAATCAAGAAAACAGGAACAAGAAATGAAGCAGGATTTCCAATCCCTTTTAAAAGATTTGGGCAAACAGGCCAAACAGGCGGCGCAGCAGCAGGCCGCCGCCGAAGCCGAAGCACGTAAAAAAGCCGAAGAAAGCATCAGTTTCGCCCAAGCCGTCGGTGGCGTACAACCTTTAAAAAACAGTCAGCGCTACCACGCTCCGCAGGATAAAACGCCGCTCAAACCCCGCCCGCAGCAGCCGGAAACGCTGGCGGAAGAAGACTATTTCTATGTCGGCAGCGGCGGCTGGGACGAACCGCCGGCCACGTTCAGCAAAAACGGACAGGGTAAAAACGATATTCAGCGGCTGCGCAACGGACATTATCCAGTGGTGGCCGATGTCGATTTGCACGGCTACACGCAGGAAGAAGCGCAGCAGGTGCTGAACGAATTTATCGAATTTACCAAAAAACGGGGCGTGTGCGGCGAAATCGTCCACGGCAGCGGCTTGGGTTCGTCCGGCTACAAACCGGTCTTGAAAACCATGACCCGCCGCTGGCTGATGCAGCATCCCGATGTATTGGCGTATGTCGAACCCAAAGCAGGCAATGACGGTGCCGTCCGTTTCCTGCTGAAACGCCGCCGTACGGAAGATTTTGAATAGACCGGTATGCCGCAGGCAAAACTGTGTGCGGTGTATGGTGAAATAATCTTAAAAAGGCCGTCTGAAAATGCGGAAACAGGCATTTTCAGACGGCCTGTTTGACAGGGCGATTGGGAAAAGTAATTTTCTTCATTGATTGTGTCAAATGAAGTAATTATCTGAAGCTGAGTTTCAGCAAAAAAGTTGAAAATATTCGTTTTATATTTGAAAAGTTCATTATTTTGTTGAAAATTGTATTTATTGGTTCGATTATGAAATATTATTTGATTGAATATGAAATTTTTAAGATTGGGTGCAGGTCGGGCGGCGGCGGTTTGTCGGATAAATACGCTTTGACCGTTTGCAAGACGTTTTAATTGCTGATACGATTTCACATGACGAAAAGTGTCATCAAAATCTGCGGTATTCCTATACCGGTAAGGATGTTTATAAATTGCTGATATTCGGAAATATTTCAGATTTTGTGATGATTTGTTTTCTTTTTTGAAAATACAATGTTTGAAAAAGAAAGAATATGAATCGGCCTGAACAGGCCGGTATTTGTAACTCGATAGAAGGATAATTGATATGTCCACCCAAATGCACGATATTGATCCGATTGAAACACAGGAATGGTTGGATGCGTTGAGCTCGGTATTGGAAGGTGAAGGCACAGAGCGTGCGCACTTCCTGCTGGAAAACTTAGTGAAATACACCCGCCGCCGCGGCGTTCATATGCCGTTTGATGCCACCACGGCTTATTTGAACACCATTCCGGTCGGTCAGGAGAAAAAATCGCCGGGCAACCATGAGTTGGAACACCGTATCCGTTCGGCAATCCGCTGGAATGCTGCGGCGATGGTATTGCGTGCCGGCAAAAAAGATTTGGAATTGGGCGGCCATATCGCATCTTTCCAATCTTCCGCCACGTTGTATGATGTCGGTTTCAACCATTTCTGGAAAGCCAAAGGCGAAGGCGAAGAAGGCGATTTGATTTTCGCCCAAGGCCACATCGCCCCCGGCATTTATTCCCGTGCCTTTATCGAAGGCCGTCTGACTGAAGAGCAGTTGGACAACTTCCGCCAAGAAGTGGACGGCAAAGGCCTGTCTTCTTATCCGCACCCGCACCTGATGCCTGATTTCTGGCAATTCCCGACCGTATCTATGGGTTTGGGCCCGCTGATGGCGATTTATCAGGCACGTTTCCTGAAATATTTGGATTCCCGCGGTCTGAGCAAAACCAAAGGCCGTAAGGTTTGGTGTTTCTGCGGCGACGGCGAGATGGACGAACCTGAGTCCCAAGGTGCTATTGCGCTGGCGGCACGCGAAGGTTTGGACAACCTGATTTTCGTCATCAACTGTAACCTGCAACGCTTGGACGGTCCGGTACGGGGCAACGGCAAAATCATTCAAGAACTGGAAGGCAACTTCCGCGGTGCCGGTTGGAATGTGTTGAAAGTGATCTGGGGCAGCAAATGGGACGCATTGCTGGCACGGGACACCAACAATGCACTGAAACAGCGTATGGAAGAAGTCAATGACGGCGACTACCAAACCTACAAATCCAAAGACGGCGCTTATGTCCGCGATCATTTCTTCAATACGCCTGAACTGAAAGCCATGGTTGCCAATATGTCCGACGAAGAAGTATGGGCATTGAACCGCGGCGGCCACGACCCGCACAAAGTGTATGCCGCATACTACGAAGCGGTAAACAACGCCGGCGGCCGTCCGACCGTGATTCTGGCCAAAACCATTAAAGGCTACGGCATGGGCGCATCAGGCGAAGGCCAAAACATTGCCCACCAAGCCAAAAAAATGGACACCAAATCATTGAAAGGCTTCCGCGACCGTTTTGATATTCCGGTAACCGACGAGCAAATCGAAAGCGGCGACTTGCCTTACTTCCGTTTTTCAGAAGACAGCGCCGAAATGCAATATCTGCGCGAACGCCGCAATGCCTTGGGCGGTTATTTGCCGCAACGCAATCCGAACAACGAAGCCTTGCCGGTGCCTGAATTGTCCGTATTCGATGCGCAACTGCAATCGAGCGGCGACCGCGAGTTTTCAACCACCATGGCATTCGTACGCATTTTGGCGACCTTGCTGAAAGACAAACAAATCGGCAAACGTGTCGTACCGATTGTGCCGGACGAAAGCCGTACTTTCGGTATGGAAGGCATGTTCCGCCAATACGGTATTTGGAATCCGAAAGGCCAGCAATACACCCCGCAGGACAAAGACCAGTTGATGTTCTACAAAGAATCGGTTGATGGCCAGATTCTGCAGGAAGGCATTAACGAACCGGGTGCAATGGCAGACTGGATTGCGGCGGCAACTTCATACGCCAACAACCGCTATGCCATGATTCCGTTTTACATTTACTACTCTATGTTCGGTTTCCAACGTATCGGCGACTTGGCATGGGCGGCCGGCGATATGCACGCACGGGGCTTCCTGCTGGGCGGTACGGCAGGCCGTACCACACTGAACGGCGAAGGTCTGCAACACGAAGACGGCCACAGCCAAATCCAAGCCGATCTGATTCCGAACTGCGTTTCTTACGATCCGACTTTCCAATACGAATTGGCGGTGATTATCCAAGACGGTCTGCGCCGCATGTATGTAGAAAACCAAGATGTGTTCTACTACCTGACGCTGATGAACGAAAACTATACCCATCCTGCATTGCCGCAGCGCAAAGGCATCGAGCAGGAAATTCTGAACGGTATGTACCTGCTGCAGGAAGGCGGCAAGTCCGACAAGAAAGTACAGCTGATGGGTTCGGGTACGATTCTGCAGGAAGTGATCGCCGCCGCCGACTTGCTGAAAGCCGATTTCGGTGTTGAAGCCGATGTATGGTCTTGCCCGTCGTTCAACCAACTGCACCGCGATGCCATCGAAGCAGAACGCTACAACCGTCTGCATCCGTTGGAAGAAGCCAAAGTGCCGTTCGTTACCCGTCAGCTGCAAGGTCACGAAGGCCCGGTGATTGCTTCTACCGACTACATTCGCAGCTTCGCCGACCGTATCCGTGCCTATATCCCGAACGATTACCACGTTCTGGGTACAGACGGTTTCGGCCGCTCCGACAGCCGTGCCAACCTGCGCCGCTTCTTTGAAGTGGACCGCTACAACGTAGCCGTAGCCGCATTGAACGCTTTGGCACAACAAGGCAAAGTGAGCAAAGAAACCGTACAGCAAGCCATCGAGAAATACGGCATTGCAACGGATACTGCACCTAGCTGGAAACGTTAATCCGCATTTTCAGACGGCCTCCATCATGGTAAGGCCGTCTGAAAACCGCATTAACCGTTTGCTTGCAAGCAATACGGCAAAACGCTTTTTCTTATCGGAAACAGCGTTTTGCCCACCCGAATTCGTTTCATAAGGAAGCAAAATGAGTATCGTAGAAATCAAAGTACCCGATATCGGCGGTCATGAAAACGTAGACATCATCGCCGTAGAAGTCAAAGCAGGCGACACGATTGCCGTTGACGACACCCTGATTACACTGGAAACCGACAAAGCCACCATGGACGTGCCTGCTGACGCTGCGGGCGTAGTGAAAGAAGTCAAAGTCAAAGTCGGCGACAAAATTTCCGAAGGCGGCGTGATTCTGCTGGTAGAAACCGCTGCAGGCGCAGCCGAAACTCCGGCAGCCGCTCCGGCTGAAGCACCGAAAGCAGCCGAAGCCGCACCTGCACCGGCGGCCGCTGCGCCGGCTTCAGGCAGCGCAAGCGTAACCGTGGTCGTGCCGGACATCGGCGGCCACAGCAATGTAGACGTAATTGCGGTTGAAATCAAAGTCGGCGACACCGTCGCTGTTGATGACACCCTGATTACTTTGGAAACCGACAAAGCCACCATGGACGTACCGTCCACCGCAGCCGGTGTGGTCAAAGCCGTGTTGCTGAAAGTCGGCGACAAAGTATCCGAAGGCAGCGCCATTATCGAAGTGGAAAGCGCCGCCGCTGCAGCCGCACCTGCTGCACCTAAAGCCGAAGCCGCTCCGACACCTGCACCTGCTGCAGCACCGGTTCAGGCTGTTCCGGCCACTGCACCAGCACCTGCTGCTCCGGTTGCCGCATTCGGCAATACACCGATTAACGAAACCGGTTTTGCCAAAGCCCACGCCGGCCCGTCCGCCCGCAAACTGGCACGTGAACTGGGCGTGGATCTGACTTTGGTCAAAGGTACCGGCTTGAAAGGCCGTATCGTCGGCGACGACATCAAAGCATTTGTAAAAGCCGCTATGCAGGGCGGCGCAGGCAAAGCAGCTCCTGCTGCGGTCGGTGCTTCTTTGGGCGGCGGTTTGGACTTGTTGCCATGGCCGAAAGTGGACTTCAGCAAATTCGGTCCGGTCGAAGTGAAAGAATTGTCCCGCATTAAGAAAATTTCCGGTCAAAACCTGTCCCGCAACTGGGTGGTGATTCCGCACGTTACCGTTCACGAAGAAGCGGATATGACCGAATTGGAAGAATTCCGCAAACAGTTGAACAAAGAATGGGAACGCGAAGGCGTGAAACTGTCGCCGCTGGCGTTCATCATCAAAGCCTCGGTTGCCGCACTGAAAGCCTTCCCAGAGTTTAATGCCTCTTTGGACGGCGATAATCTGGTGCTGAAAAACTACTTCAACATCGGTTTTGCCGCCGACACGCCAAACGGCTTGGTGGTTCCGGTGATTAAAGACGTGGATCAAAAAGGCCTGAAACAAATCAGCCAAGAATTGACCGAATTGAGCAAAAAAGCCCGCGAAGGCAAGCTCAAACCGCAGGAAATGCAGGGCGCATGCTTCACCATTTCCAGCCTCGGCGGCATCGGCGGCACCGGCTTTACGCCGATTGTAAACGCTCCGGAAGTGGCCATTTTGGGCGTGTGCAAATCGCAAATCAAACCGGTTTGGAACGGCAAAGAATTTGCCCCACGCCTGATGTGTCCGTTGAGCCTGTCGTTCGACCACCGTGTGATTGACGGTGCGGCCGGTATGCGTTTCACCGTATTCTTGGCTAATCTGTTGAAAGACTTCCGCCGTATTACCCTGTAAACGGCCGTTTTCAGACGGCCTCGCATGATGAGGCCGTCTGAAAACCGACCATAAGAAAGGTTAGAAATGAGCTTGATCGAATTAAAAGTGCCGGACATCGGCGGTCATGAAAATGTAGATATTATTGCGGTCGAAATCAAAGCGGGCGACACAATTGCTATTGACGACACCCTGATTACACTGGAAACCGACAAAGCCACCATGGACGTGCCTGCGGAAGCGGCGGGCGTGGTGAAAGAAGTCAAAGTCAAAGTCGGCGACAAAATCTCCGAAGGCGGCGTGATTGTGGTGATTGAGGCCGAAGGTGCGGCAGCCGCAGCCGAAACACCGAAAACCGAAGCTGCTCCGGCAGCGGAAGCCCCTAAAGCAGCGCCAACCGCTGCACCGCAAGCCGCACAGTTTGCTGGTACGGCAGATGCCGAATACGATGTGGTCGTATTGGGCGGCGGTCCGGGTGGCTATTCGGCCGCTTTCGCCGCAGCAGACGAAGGTCTGAAAGTCGCAATTATCGAGCGTTACAGCACCTTGGGCGGCGTGTGCCTGAATGTCGGCTGCATTCCTTCCAAAGCCCTGCTGCACAATGCCGCAGTGATTGACGAAGTGCGCCATTTGGCAGCCAACGGCATCAAATACCCTGAGCCTGAAGTCGATATCGATATGCTGCGCGGCTACAAAGAAGGCGTGGTAAACCGCCTGACCACCGGCCTGAAAGGCATGGCCAAAGGCCGTAAAGTGGACATCATCCAAGGCGAAGGTCAATTTGTCGGCCCGAACCACATGGAAGTAGCGCTGACCACCAGCGACGAATACGAAACCGCTACCCCAACCGGTGAGAAAAAAACCGTTGCCTTCAAAAACTGCATTATCGCAGCGGGCAGCCGTGTTACCAAATTGCCGTTTATCCCTGAAGACCCGCGCATTTTCGACTCGACCGGTGCGCTGGCACTGAAAGAAGTTCCGGGCAAAATGCTGATTATCGGCGGCGGCATTATCGGTTTGGAAATGGGTACGGTGTACAGCACACTCGGCACCCGCTTGGACGTGGTCGAAATGATGGACGGCCTGATGCAGGGCGCTGACCGGGATTTGGTAAAAGTATGGCAAAAAGCCAACGAATACCGTTTCGACAACATCATGCTCAACACCAAAACCGTTGCCGTAGAGCCGAAAGCAGACGGCGTGTACGTTACCTTTGAAGGCGCAAACGCACCGAAAGAGCCGCAACGCTACGATGCCGTTTTGGTGGCCGCAGGCCGTGCGCCCAACGGCAAACTGATCGGCGCAGAAAAAGCCGGCGTTGCCGTAACCGACCGCGGCTTTATCGAAGTGGACAAACAAATGCGCACCAACGTGCCGCACATTTACGCCATCGGCGATATTGTCGGCCAACCGATGCTGGCGCACAAAGCCGTACACGAAGGCCATGTTGCCGCCGAAAACTGCGCCGGCCACAAAGCCTACTTCGATGCCCGAGTGATTCCGGGCGTTGCCTACACCGCTCCCGAAGTGGCTTGGGTGGGCGTAACCGAACTGTCAGCCAAAGCCGACGGCATCAAAATCACCAAAGCCACCTTCCCGTGGGCCGCTTCCGGCCGGGCCATTGCCAACGGTTGCGACAACGGCTTTACCAAACTGATTTTTGATGCCGAAAGCGGCAAAATCATCGGCGGCGGTATCGTCGGCCCGAACGGCGGCGACATGATCGGCGAAATCTGTCTGGCCATCGAAATGGGCTGCGATGCAGAAGACATCGGCAAAACCATTCACCCACACCCGACCTTGGGCGAATCCATCGGCATGGCCGCCGAAGTCGCACTGGGCGTATGTACCGACCTGCCTGCCCAAAAGAAAAAATAAGCTGATTGTTTAGCTGATTGACTCAGGCCGTCTGAAAATCCGATTTTCAGACGGCCTTTTGATTGGTAGGACGGGATTGGGGGTATATAGTGAATTAACCTAATAATCCATACAGTTTTTAAACAAGGCGTAGATACTATAAGCCCCCCAACAAATCAAGCCTTATCCAGACACATTTTCGCATAGCGTTCTTCGTTAAAGGGTTGTTGGTACTTCAATACAGATTGGGCAATGGTTACGAGTTTACGCATCAGAGCCACAATCACGGCTTTTTTCGCCAGTTTATTACGCTCCAGCAAGCGTTGGACAAACGAGCTGTAAATACTGTCCTTATATTTGCCAAAGCAAAACGACACGGCCGGCATATAGAGTATCTTCCTCAAATCACTCTGTCCGATACGGGAGATACCGACCCGCTTATCTACACTCGTTCCCGATTGTCTGACCATCGGGGTCAGTCCGGCGTAGGTCGCAGCAGCACGTCCGTTTTTAAACCGAGTGCCGTCGCCCAGTATGGCGAGCAGCCAACAGGCTGTGGTTTTGCTGATGGCGGGAATACTGCTCAGCAGATGATGGTTGTGTTTCAACTGATCATCCTGTTTCACCAACTGATGAATATGCGTTTCAACGGTTTTGACTTCGCACTCAAGAAAAGCAATCAGACGTTCGGACGAAGCCATCGCATACTCGTCCAACAGCATCTGCAGCCGGACTTTTTCTTTGGTCAGCGCTGCTTTTAAATGTTCGAGATGACGAAGTTGGCGCAATAAGGCTTTTTCGTTATTGCCCTTCGGTTGCCACAGGTCAAACTCATGAACATAGCTTTCGGCTAAGCGGGCAAGTAATTTGGCATCCGCTTTGTCGGTTTTGGAACGTAAGTTCAAACCTTTGGCAAAGTTGGCGGCACATTTGGGATTAATCACGACTACCGAATGTCCGGCCGCATATAAGTATTCGCACAACCTTTCGTGATAGACGTTTGTCGCTTCCATCACGATATAGAGCGGCTTATCCGAAAAGCTGTTCAGCCATTCGCTCAAAGCAGCAAAACCTTGCGGATGGTTCTCAAACTGGTGGTGTTGATACACTTTTGCGGATTTTTTAACCGCAACATCGAACTTTAACTTGGCAATATCGATGCCGATAAAATAAAATGGGGTGTCCATCATGCTCCTAACCTTGTGAATGCAGACTATGCACAGCATGTCTATGATACTATTCGGGGTGTTTGGACATTGAAAACAGGCTTTTATCTACGTCGCGGGCTTTGAAGCCCAAGGTTGGCGTACAACTCTGTTTTCAATCCCGCCCCTGATAGCTGCTTCTGTCGGGGGCTTTTTATTTTATCTTGTGGTTGGTGTTTCTTATACAAGGTTGGGTCGAGACCCAACACGATTGAAATACCTTGAAACATAAGGTTTGTTGGGTTACGCTCGTGCCTCGCTAACCACAATCTACACCTGCTTTTGTATGGAAAATTCGGTGTTCTAACTATATAGCAAATCTACTGAATTTTTAGTACATCCTAACTTTCCCGACAAATGTCAATTGCTTCCTGCAAACTGCTGATGCCGTAGATTTTCAGGTTGGGAAATTCGGAGCGTTGGCGGGGGAGGTTGGCTTTGGGGACGATGGCCTGTTTGAAGCCGAGTTTTTCTGCTTCTTTCAGGCGTTCTTGGCCGCGGGCGACGGGGCGGACTTCGCCGCTGAGGCCGATTTCGCCGAAGGCGACCATTTTTTCGGGCAGCGGGCGGTTGCGGAAGCTGGAGAGCATGGCGAGAATCACGGCCAAGTCGGCGGCCGGTTCGCCGATTTTGACACCGCCGACGGCGTTGAGAAAGACATCTTGGTCGAAACAGGCAATGCCGCCGTGGCGGTTTAATACGGCCAAGAGCATGGCGAGGCGGTTTTGTTCGAGACCGACGGTGAGGCGTTTGGGGGTGAAGCCGTGGGCATCGTCCACCAAGGCTTGGATTTCGACCAGCAGCGGGCGGCTGCCTTCCTGCGTAACCAAGACGCACGATCCGGAAACGTCGTCCCGATAGCTGGCAAGGAAGATGGCGGAGGGGTTGGACACGCCTTTGAGGCCGGTTTCGGTCATGGCGAAAACGCCCAATTCGTTGGCGGCGCCGAAGCGGTTTTTAATTGCCCGTATCATGCGGTAGTTGGAATGTTGGTCGCCCTCGAAATAGAGGACGGTATCGACCATGTGTTCCAATACCCGCGGGCCGGCGATGGCACCGTCTTTGGTAACGTGGCCGACTAAAATCATGGCAATGCCCATTTGTTTGGCAATGCGGGTCAGTTGCGCCGCACATTCGCGTACCTGCGATACCGAGCCGGGGGCGGAGGTAATCTGGTCGGAATACATGGTTTGAATCGAGTCGATCACCACTACTTCGGGCAAATGCTGTTTTAAGGCCGTCTGAATGGCTTCCATGCGGATTTCCGCCAGCAGGTTTACGCCTTCGGTCGGCAAGTCCAAACGTTGCGCCCGCAGGGCAACCTGTTGCGCCGATTCTTCGCCGGAAACATACAGCACTTTGCGTTTTTGCGCCATTTTGGCAATCGTTTGCAGCAGCAGCGTTGATTTGCCGATACCGGGGTCGCCGCCGAGCAGAATCACGGCACCGTCCACCAAGCCGCCGCCCAATACCCGATCCAGTTCGCCGATTCCGGTCGGATTGCGGGGAACTTCGGTGGCGGTTACTTCCGACAGCGACTGCACGCTGGAGGTATCCGCCGCCCATGATTGGAAACGGGCGTTTTTCGGTTCGGGGGCGGCAAGGCTTTCCTGCAGGGTGTTCCATTCGCCGCAATGCGGACATTTTCCCTGCCATTTCGGCGATGTGCCGCCGCATTCGCTGCACTGATAAACGGTTTTAGATGCTTTTGCCATGATGTTATGCTTTGGTGGTGGATGAAGGCCGTCTGAAAATCCGATGTTCGGTTTTCAGACGGCCTTCATTATAGCCGAAACCGTTATTTCCCCAAACCGGCGAGCCACAAGCCGAGTGCCGTCAGGGCGAATGAACCGAAAACGTGCAGGCATACGGTCAGCAGGGCGGCGGCGAAACGGTGTTGCTGAAGCAGGGAAACGGTTTCGAGCGACAGGCCGGAGAGGGTGGTCAGGCTGCCGAGAAAACCGGTAATCAGCAGCAGTTTCCAATGCGGGTCGCTGATTAGGGGCGCAGCGATGCCGATACAGAATGCGCCGATCCAGTTTGCCGCCAGCGTGGCGGGAACAAAGGGGAAGGCGTGCCACGGAAGCAGGGTGAGCAGCCAGCGGCTGACTGCACCGGCGGCGGCTCCGATGGAAAGAATGAATACGGACGACATGATAGAAAATTTATAAAAACAGCCGTTTTCAGACGGCCTTGAGTATTTATTGCCAAATACTGCGTTTGCTGCGCAGATAGCGGTTGTCTTCAAATGTATTGATCCAGTGCGGGCGCAGGGCGACGAATACGGCGGTACTCAAGCCGCTTAAAAAGGCTTCCGCCCAAGCAATCAGGAAAAATACGGGAAAAGCGGTGTTCCACAATAGGCCGTCTGAAAATGCGCCGACCCCGTGCCAAATGCAGACCAACACTGCGCCGGTCAGCAGCATGGAAGCGGCGGAAGCCAAAAAGCCGTTGGCAAAAATAAAAATAAAGATATTGGCGGGCAAGCGTTTAACCAGCGTGCGGGCGGAAAAATTCACCAAAAGCGGCGGCAACAGCAGCGCCAAGGCATTGACGGGATAAGCCTGCCAGTCGCCGTTGAGCCACAAATAAGGCAACAGCAGACAGGCGGCAAGCCAGAAAGCGGCGGGAATACCGATCATCAATGCCACCAGATTGACCGCCAGCAGATGATAATTAATGCCCGCCAACTGGCCTTGGTCGGGTGCGGCCGACAAACTCCATGCCGAAGCAAAAATCAGGGCGGCAAGCAGACCTGCCGAACGGTAGCGGCAAAATGCGGCAAAGGCACGGCGGGCAAAAACGCCCAGCAGCAGAATGGTGCAGCACCATGCGGCGGCAAGCGTTGTATGGCTGAACCATTCGGCTTGGAAAATCATCGGTTTATCAAGAAATACGGTTTTCAGACGGCCTTATTATACGCCGAATACGCAAAATCTGCCCCGAATGCGGCCAAGATTATTTTGTTTGCCGCTGAAACACGTTAAAATAGGCGTTTTTGCTGTTGGAAGTCAAATAAGGCTGCGTATTTATGTTGTGGAATATCCTGATTTTTGTATTGTTGTGTGCCATCGGCGGCGTGTGGTGGTGGCAAGTCCGCCAAGACAGGCTGTGGCGGCAAAAGAAAAATATGCCGGTGCAGCAGCCGACCACCGAAAATCCACCGCCGGCTTTTTATCTGCACTGCCGCCGCTGGCTGGCACATTTGAGCAGCCGCCTGCCGAATGCGGAAAACAACAGCAAAAACGCTGCGTTCAAACGTTTGCTGGCGGTGCGTCAGGAACGCCCGCCGGTGCAGCCGCAGCCCGAAACTTGGCAATATGTGGACGATTCGCAGCAGTTTTCCGAGCATTCGGAAGCGTTTGCCGAAACGCAAACGCCCGAACATCCGCTGCCTGAACCACACATTCCGCAGCCTGTCCGCAAAACCATTATCGGCTGCAACGGCCGCCGCCGTTTGTCGCAGGCGGCTGACCCTGAGATTGTGCCGTTTGAAGAATTTGGCGAACCCGAATACCGCCCGCAAAAAGTCGGCCGTGTCGATTGGGAAGAAATCACCTTGCAGGATGCGACCCGCTCGCTTCATGAGGCTGCCCTTCAGGAATGGGCGGCGGCTGCCCGAACACTTGCGGAAGCCGCACCCGCTCCGATTAAAGCCTCGGCCCAGCCGATGGCGGATTTGGAAATCATCGATTTAAACGATCCGCTGCTGCAGAGGACACGGGAAAAAGTATTTGCCGAACGGGAGCAGAACCACCGCCTCCCAAGCGCTGCCCGCTATGCCGATTTGTCTTTTACCGCAAACCGCAAACCGCATGTTATTAGCAGCGCAGAAACTCACTTCGCTCGTTTTAGCGAAACCTGCGGTTTTAGCTGCGCAGAAACTCACTTCGCTCGTTTTAGCGAAACCTGCGGTTTTAGCTGCGCAGAAACTCACTTCGCTCGTTTTCAGACGGCCTCACAAGCCTTTTCTCCAAACGAAACCGCCCACCGCTGGCAACCGGAAATGGACATTGCCGGTATTCAGGACGATTTGGCGCGCCGTGTTGCCGCCATGCAGAAAGTGCGCCGTTTTGATAGCGAAACGCCGGCGGTTAATCTGCAACGTCCTGCCGTAACACGCCGCAACGCAACCGCCGAAGCTGTGCCGCTGCTGCGTTCCAACCGTGGTACTGGCACATCGGGCAATACACCAGCCGAACCTGAATATATTCCGGCACGCCCCCGTATCCGTCCGACCATGCCGCAAACCGCTGTAGAAAATACAATGCCAAACGAAGCGCCGACGATTCAAGCTGAAACAGTGCAAACGCCGACCAATCCGCCCGTGGCGCAAGTGATTGAAGTTCAACCTGTTATCCATACACCGCCGCAGGCGGAAACGCCGGTGGTGCGTACGGTGCAGCCGCAGTTTGCCGAAACCGTGTTGCGGCCGCTGAACGATTTTCTGATTCGTGAATCGGTGGATGAAGCATACGAGCCGCAAAGGCCGTCTGAAAACCGCCATATACAGGCGGAACACAGCGGGTATGCAGACACGGTTCGCACCGATATGCCGCAGCCTGCCTATCCTGCGGCATTTGCCACGCCTGCCGCTGCGCCTGCACCAAGCGTTGCGGCGGCAACGGCTCAAACAGCTCAAGTAACTCAAACGGTGCAAACCGATTATGTTCCGTCTGTATCGTCAGTGCCGCCGACACATTACACGCTGCCGGACGTAAATCTGCTGCTGCCGCCGCAATTTGACCCGAGTGCGGCGCAAACCGAAGAGGCTTTGCTGGAAAACAGCATTACCATCGAAGAAAAACTGGCGGAATTTAAAGTCAAAGTCAATGTGGTGGATTCGTATTCCGGGCCGGTGATTACCCGTTATGAAATCGAACCCGATGTCGGTGTGCGGGGATCGGCGGTTCTGAATCTGGAAAAAGATTTGGCACGCTCGCTGGGCGTGGCATCAATTCGGGTGGTGGAAACCATACCGGGCAAAACCTGCATGGGCTTGGAACTGCCGAATCCGAAACGCCAAATGATCCGCTTGAGCGAGATTTTCAATTCGCAGGCATTCCGCCAGTCGCAATCCAAGCTGACGCTGGCGCTGGGTCAGGACATTACCGGCGAGCCGGTAGTAACCGATTTGGCAAAAGCGCCGCACCTACTGGTGGCGGGTACAACCGGTTCGGGCAAATCGGTTGGTGTGAATGCGATGATTCTGTCTATGCTGTTTAAAGCCACGCCGGAAGAAGTGCGCATGATTATGATTGACCCGAAAATGCTTGAGTTGAGCATTTACGAGGGCATTCCGCACCTGCTGGCGCCGGTGGTAACCGATATGAAGCTGGCGGCCAATGCGTTGAACTGGTGCGTCAATGAAATGGAAAAACGCTACAATCTGATGAGCCATGCGGGGGTGCGCAATCTGGCGGGCTATAATGAAAAAATCGTTGAAGCTGCCCGCAGGGGCGAGAAAATAGTCAATCCGTTTACGCTCACGCCGGATAATCCCGAATATCTGGAAAAACTGCCGTATATCGTGGTGGTGGTGGACGAATTTGCCGATTTGATGATGACTGCCGGTAAGAAAATCGAAGAGCTGATTGCCCGTTTGGCGCAAAAAGCCCGTGCCGCCGGTATTCATCTGATTCTGGCAACCCAGCGTCCGAGCGTGGACGTGATTACCGGCCTGATTAAAGCGAATATTCCGACCCGCATTGCGTTCCAAGTGTCGAGCAAAATCGACAGCCGCACCATTCTCGACCAAATGGGTGCGGAAAACCTGCTCGGTCAGGGCGATATGCTGTTTCTGCCGCCGGGTACGGGCTATCCGCAACGGGTACACGGCGCTTTTGCTTCGGATAACGAAGTGCATCATGTGGTGGAATATCTCAAGCAGTTCGGCGAACCGGATTATGTGGACGATATTCTCGGCGGCGGTAGCAGCGATGAGTTTTCAGCTTTCAGCCGCAGCGGCGACAGCGATACCGATCCGATGTATGACGAAGCCGTCGCCCATGTGGTGAAAACCCGCAAAGCCAGCATTTCCGGCGTTCAGCGAGCCTTGCGTATCGGCTACAACCGTGCCGCCCGCCTAATCGAACAAATGGAAACCGACGGCATCGTTTCGCCGCCCGAAGCCAACGGCAACCGGAATGTCTTGGCACCGAGCAGCAGCCACTTGGACGATTGAGTGAGGTATGTTGAGGCCGTCTGAAAACTGTATGTAAAAAGGTGCAGTTTTCAGACGGCCTGTTGCTCTGAAATGCGGGTTTGATTTATTTTTTGTCCTGTTCAATGGTATAATTTTGCCCGATTTCATTTTTGTTACGGTTTGAATAGTGTTCCAAACCGGATTTATTCCTAATAATTTTTTAAAAGCCACTGATATGACTCAAGCAACCAATCCGAGTGTGATTCGTTTTGAACGTGAAATCCATGCTAAAAACCACGAAGCAGCCTGTAACGAGCTGCTGGCGATTCTGCAACAGATCGACAGCAACTTTGGCGGTATCGACAATATCGAATGCGATATCCCGCAGCAGCTGAATAATCCCGAATTGGGACAAGAGAAAATTGTTTATTTCTGTACCCGTTTGGCTTCGGCGATTACCACGCTGTTTACCGATCCCAACCTGCAAATCAGCGACGACGGCGCATTGCGTTTCTTGGTGCTGCAACGCTGGTTGAACATGGTATTCGCCAGCTCGCCGTATTACAATGCCGACCATATTTTGGCCGCCTACCACGCCGGTGCGCCGGAAGATTTGTACACCAACTTCCTGCTGCGTCCTGATCCGCTGGTGTTGAACAAATTCTGCATTTTCTATCTGCCCGAATCCAATATCAACATCAACTTGGATTTACTGTGGGAACGCAATCCCGAATTGACCGCATCGCTAGCATTTGCCCTGCAGTCGCCACGCTTTATCGGCACTCCTGCCGCATTCAATAAGCGGGGTGTTTTGCTGCAATGGTTCCCTGAAAAACTGGCACAACTGCCGAACCTGAACCGTGTTCCGTCCGGCATCAGCCACGATGTCTATATGCACTGCAGCTACGATATTGCCGCCAATAAACACGATGTTAAAGGTGCGTTGAACAAAGTTATCCGCGGGCATTTGCTGGGCAACGGCTGGCAAGATTGCGATGTGAGCAAACTCGGCGAAGTAAACGGCAAACCGGTGATGTTTGTATTGCTTGAGCATTTCCACGCCGCACACTCGATTTACCGCACCCATTCCACGTCTATGATTGCCGCCCGAGAACATTTCCATATTATCGGTTTCGGCGGTAAAGACGTTGATCAGGCGGGTCGCAACGTATTTGATGAATTTATCGAATTGTCTTCCGGCAACATCTTCGACAGCCTGCGGGAAATCCGCAACCGTGTTGAAGAATACCACCCGGCCGTGTTCTATATGCCGAGCATCGGTATGGATTTGAAAACCATTTTTGCTTCCAATACCCGACTGGCACCGGTTCAAGTTATCGCCTTAGGCCACCCCGGCACCACCCATTCCGAATTTATCGAATATGTGATTGTGGAAGACGATTACGTCGGTAGCGAAGAGTGCTTCAGCGAAACCCTGCTGCGCCTGCCGAAAGATGCACTGCCGTATGTACCGTCCGCACTGGCCCCCGAAAGCGTAGAATACCGTCTGATTGAAAATCCGGAAGTGGTCAATATCGGCGTTGCCGCAACCACCATGAAACTGAATCCGTACTTCCTTGATGCCTGTCGGGTGATTCGAGACCGTGCCAAAGTGAAAGTACATTTCCATTTCGCACTGGGCCAATCCAGCGGCGTTACCCACCCGTATGTAGAGAAATTTATCCGTTCCTACTTGGGCAAAGACGCTACCGTCCACCAACACGCACCATACCACGATTACCTGCGCACGCTGTACGGTTGCGACATGATGATCAACCCGTTCCCATTCGGCAACACCAACGGCATTATCGATATGGTAACGCTGGGCTTGGTCGGCGTATGCAAAACAGGTCCTGAAGTACACGAACACATCGACGAAGGCCTGTTCAAACGCTTGGGTCTGCCGGAATGGCTGATTACCCACACCGCAGACGAATACGTCGATTGCGCCGTGCGCTTGGCGGAAAACCACGAAGAACGTTTGGCACTGCGCCGTCACATCATCGAAAACAACGGTCTGCAAACCCTGTTCAGCGGTAATCCAAAACCAATGGGCGAAGTATTGCTGAAAAAAGTGCAAGAGCTGCCGCAATTCCAAGCGAAAGCCAAACCGACACGCAAAAAAGCAGCACCCAAAACCGATGCCAAAGCCGCCCCGAAAACAGCGAAAAAATCCCCTGCCAAAAAAGCAGAGCCGAAAACCGCTGCTCCACGCACCCGTAAAACAGCGAAAAAAGACAGCCAGTAATCTGCGATAAACAGTCTGACTGAATAAAACAAGCCGTCTGAAAACCAAGTTTTCAGACGGCTTGTTTCGCTATATATATTTTCAGACAGCTTGGGTAAAATTAACGTATAGTGAATTCACTGAATAATTCATACGTTTTTTAAACAGGGCGTAAGTTGGGTCGAGACCCAACATTATTTAAAAACCTTGAAACATAAGATTTTGTTGGGTTACGATCGTACCTCGCTACCCACAACCTGCGCCTGCTTTTGTATGGAAAATTCGATGTTTGAACTATAGAATTAATTTTATCAATCCAACTTTAAATATCCATCGCAACCCAGTCTTTATCTTTCACAGGCGGTAGCCACGCTTGATCTTGACCGCACAGATACCATAAGCGATCGGGCATACCGTACTGATCTGCTCGGCTTAAATCTAAGACGGTGATGATTTTATCCTGCTCGCCGTTTTTCATCAGTGTGGCAAAATTCGGGTTCATCATCACGGTTTTGCCCACGGCGATCAGTTCCGCCCAGCCCGTTTGATAGGCGTTCAGCACATCATCGGCACTGAACAGACTACCCACGCCGATCAGCGGTAATTTGCCGTTAATCCGTTCGTGAATAAGCTTAATTCGCTCAAGGTTCGTGTCCGCCCCACGTTTGGCTTTTTTGTAGAAATCCCACAATGAAACGTGCAAGTATTGCAACGGCTTATCCAGCAAGGCATCAATTAAGCTGAAACAATCGCTCATCGTCAAACCATCGTCGCCCGCTTCTTCTGGGCTGAAACGATAGCCGATAATAAAATCAGGGCGTTGCAGTTGTTCACGCACAGCACTTACGGCATCCACAACCGCAAGCGGAAACGCCAAACGCTCGCCCCAGCGATCTTGACGGCGGTTGCTTTGTGCCGAATAGAACTGCTGGATTAAATAGCCATTCGCCCCGTGGATTTCCACGCCGTCAAACCCCGCTTGAATGGCAAGTTTTGTCGCATTGGCAAAGGCTTGCACCAAATCGGCAACTTCTTGCTCGGTCAAGGCTCGCACGCCTTCGCTTGCGGACGGTGCAACCACGTCATCATTCAATTCTGGCAGGGAACGATTACCGCCGTGATGAATTTGCAACACCGCTTTTGCCCCTTGCGATTTGATGATCTCGGCAACTTCCTGCAAGCTAGGCAAATCTTTTTCGCCCACGGCTTCAGGTTGCCCGTGAAATGCCTTACCGCCTTTGGCAACTAACGTCGCCGCAGTAATAAATAACCCGAAATCTTCGGCACGGTTGGCAATAAATTTGCGTTCCTGTTCGCCCAACGAGCCATCATCATTTGAACCCAAATGGGTCATCGGTGCGACCACTAAGCGGTTTTTTAGGCTCACACCATTATTAAAGGTTAAGGGTTGGAAGAGAGGTTGATAGTTGTTCATTTGCTTTCCTTATTATGAAGCGTACAAGCGGTCAAAAATCTTAAATTTTCTGCAAAAATGCCGTCTGAAAACCACGTTCAGACGGCATTATTTTATAAAACTGCTTTATAACTTGCTAATGTATCATCCGCCATTTTGGTTAAAAATGCGGTATCTGCACCAACGCCAAGGAACGTTACGCCCATTTCGGCATAATGTTTGGCTTGCTCTGGGGTTGCAGCGATAGTGCCGACAGGCACGCCGAGTTCTTGAATACGTTTAATCGCATATTCCATTTTCTCTACCACTTCAGGATGGAAAATGTTCAAACCGTGTCCCATATCAACGGCGAGATCCACAGGTCCAAGGAAAATCGCTCCCACGCCCGGGGTTTTGACGATTGCGTCAAGGTTTTCCATCCCTTTTTTGCTTTCAATTTGCAACATAATCATTGTTTCGTTTTCAATGCGTTGCTGATAATCAGGGTAACGCCCAAAGCGTGAAGCACGCACCACGCCAGCCCCCATTCCACGATTACCACGAGATGGATAGCTCGCCCAGTACATAATTTGCTCGGCTTCTTCGCCACTTTCCACTTTCGGCACGATAATGTTTTGAATGCCCGCATCCATTAACTGTTTGAAAATGCCTGTTCCCGCTTCGGCAACACGCACCACTGGGGTCATTTCATAAGGGGCGATGGCACGAGCAACGTCTAAAATGGTTTGCACCGTATGCGGGCCGTGTTCGCCATCAATAAACAACCAGTCGTAATCCGTGGTTGCCAAGGCTTCCGCCACGTCAGCGGATGTGGTTTCCAAGCCCACACCAAACTGCATTTTGCCTGCTTCAACGTTATGTTTAAAACTATTGTGTAAAAAATCTTTAACTATTGCCATCGCATTTATCCTTATAAATCAAAAGAATTAACAACCTTAACGTGCAAACGCACATCTACGTTGCCACGGGTTGCGTTGGAATATGGGCAAACTTCGTGGGCACGGGTGATTAAGGTTTTGGCATCGGCTTCGCTCAAGCCTTCCACGGTGATGGTGATGTCTAAATCTAGGCTAAACGCACCGTCTGCTTTTTGACCGATCCCCACGCCAACGGTGGTTGAAGATTTAGTTGGTTTTAAGCCTAAGGTTGGGGCAACGTGGTTCATTGCACTGTCAAAGCACGCCGCATAGCCCATCGCAAATAACTGTTCTGGGTTAGTGCCGACTTTACCGCTTTCGTTTTGAAAGCCCACTAAATCAAAGCCGATTGAACCGTCATCCACTTGTGTACGTCCATCACGACCGCCAGTTGCTGTTGCGCTTGTTTGGTAAAAAATTTTCATAATTTGCTCTCTTCTAGGATTGTTAAAAGTGCGGTTATTATATTGAAATGTTGTCCAATAGCCTATATTATTTCTACAAATATTTTGCCTAATTCTCTAAAATTTTATGCTATCCGAACAAACTATCCAAACTTTATTACAACTCGCCCCCAAAAATGAAGTCTGGCAAACGCCAATCAAAGGGCTGTTCGTCCATCAATGCGATAAACCGCAACATTTTGAAAGTTATATCCAAGAGCCGAGCGTTTGTATTGTGTTACAAGGGGAACGACAAATTTGCTTAGGCGATGAATGTACGGTCTTTTCGCAGCCGCACTTTATGTTCTGCCCTGTGAATATGCCTGTTACCATGCAAGTTCAGCACGCCAATGCCGAAAAGCCCTATTTATCGGTATCCATGAAACTGGATTTAGAAGAAGTTTCCCGCTTGCTGTTGCGTTTGCCGAGCCATTATCCGACTGCTACGAATGATCACACTTTTAATCAATGGCATTTAGAACAAGGCTTAAGTGAGGCATTTGAACGCTTATTAAATTTACTCAAAACGCCAAATGAGATTGATTTTCTTGCACCTTTATATCAGCAGGAAATTTATTATCGTTTATTGCAAGGGAAAGCAGGCGAAAAATTGCGAGCTTTACTCAGCTTTGGTAGCCATACCCAACGCATCGCCCAAGCCACACAATGGATACAGAACCATTTCGCCGAACCCTTGAGCGTAGAAAGCCTTGCAACACAATGCGGTATGTCTGTGTCAGGTTTTCATCATCATTTCAAAAAAATCACCCATTTATCACCGCTACAATACCAAAAATCGCTACGCCTTACCGAAGCCCGCAAGCAACTGCAAGCCAAGCCCGAAAGCATCGCCGCCGTCGCCTTTGCCGTCGGCTACGAAAGCCCCAGCCAGTTTAGCCGAGAATATAACCGTTATTTTGGGTATTCGCCGAGGGGGGAGTTAGGGGGGATAAATCTTAAGAATCATTTGTATATAGTGGATTCATTTTAAAATAATAACAGCCAATCTCTATCCGTCATTCCGATGAAAGTCGGAATGATGGGCGTGTTTGAAAATCGTACGGTTTATTAAGTGGATTCACTATAGTAAATCAACTGAAAAAATATGACACTACAGCGAGCCACCCTTCCCCTAGCCCCTTCCCGCCAGCGGGACGGGGAACAAAGTGCAGGTGGAGCAACTTAGCTTGTTGCCCACCACATATTCCGACTGTCATCAGCTTGCCGATTTGTACAGAAAATTCGGTGTTTTAACCATATATATTAAAAAATTCAGCCGCTTTCGGGCGGCTGAATTTATTGAGATTTTCAATTTATCTATTTGTTTCCAATTAGTTTTATTTGCTTTTCTTTAACGATCCCAAATAAATTGCGGTCAGGGTGCAGGTGGCGCCAAGCCATTGGAGGGTGTTGATGTTTTTGCCGAGCAGGAAGGTGTCGATGATCAGGGCGGCGACGGGTTCAGTGAGCAACAGAAGGCCGGTGAGGGCGAGGGAGAGCATGGGGATTGAGTAGGCAATCAGCCCCCATGCAAGGCACTGCATGACTGCGCCGTACACCAGAATCCAGCCGACTTGCTGCCATGTGGTGGGTAGGATTTTGCCGGTGTCGAGCAGGAGCATGGGGGCGATCAGGGTGATGATGCCGCCGATGCTGATCAGCAGCATCAGGGGAAAAATGGGGGTGGGTTCGGCTTCGTGGGTTTTGCGTACGAAAACCATGGATAATGCCAGACACAGGCCGGAGAGTGTGCCGGAAGTGAAGCCCCATAAGGCGTTGCCGTTGTGGCTGAATTCGGGGCTGCCGATCAGAACCACGCCGAGGGTGGCAAGTAACATGCTGAACAGTTGCAGCGGTGTTTGGCGTTCGCGGTACAACATAAAGCCGATGGCGGAGAGCCAGAAAATCTGCAGGCTGTTGAGCAGGGTGGAAATGCCGGGGCCGACGGCGTAGATACTTTCGTGCCACAGGGCAAGGTCGAATGCGAGAAACAGACCGGCAATCAGTGCGCAGCGGCGGGCTTGGCTGCTGCGGGGAAAGCGCTGGCGGAACAGGCGTGCCAAAATCAGGAAAATAACCGAGGCAACGGCAAGCCGCCAAAAGGCGATGGCGTAAGCACCAATGGGGAGATGGGCGACAATAATGCTGCCCAAGCCGAACAGTATGCAGCCAACCACCAGCCCGGCGGAGGCGCTGTTTTCCGAGAGTTTCATAAGAAGCCCAGTATATTTAGAAAAGGGCTTAACATAGCATAAGGGTAATGGGGATTCAAGTTGGCGAGGCCGTCTGAAAATCGGGTGTAGTTAGTTTTCAGACGGCATGGATGTGGAATTTATCAAACATGTGTACTTATGGGCATTGCCGCCGTTGTTGGAAAAATTGTTGCAGGATATGGCGGCATGGTTCTTCGGATACGCCGCCGAGTATGGCGGTGTGGGGGTTGATGGTGGGATTGGCGAACAGGTTGAGTACGCTTCCGGCGGCGCCGCTTTTTGGCTCGGCGACACCGAAAATCACTCTGGCGACTCTTGCCTGAATCAGGGCGGAGGCGCACATGGGGCAAGGTTCGAGGGTGATATAGACATCGCAGCCGTCGAGGCGGTAGTTTTGCAGGGCTTTGCCGGCGGCGGCGAGGGCGCGGATTTCGGCATGGCGGCTGATGTCGCAGTCGCTGACGCAGGTATTGTGGGCGGCGGCAATCAGTTTGCCGTTTTTGACGACCACTGCGCCGACGGGGATTTCGCCGAGTGCTGCGGCCTGCGCTGCCTGTTTTAATGCTTCGTTCATCCAGCCTGCCATTTCTTCTTTGCTTGGAAATACGGCAACCGGCGGGTGGTTTTTCAGGGCTTGGCGCAGGGCGTTTTTTTGTTCGTCGTCGAGAGAATGCGGCGGTAAGTTGCGGCACAGGCATTCAAGCTGCCACAGGGTGCTGAGGGTCAGTGTGCAACCGGCGGCTTTGAGCAGCAGAAACGCCCGTACTGCGCCGGTTTGCTGCAAATCGTGCAGCGTGGCAATGCCGAGGGCTTGGAGGGTGGTCAGTGTTTTGGGGGCGACGGGCGGCGTGGTGAGCGGCATGATATGGAGGACTGGGGTTTTATGGAACATTTTTCTATCGTGAATTTACTTTAAAAGTATGGCAACACAAACTACCTTTTCCCGATTTTAGTTTTAGCTTCGCAGAAACTCGCTATGCTCGTTTTCAGACGGCGTTCATGTGAAATTAAAGAACCCATGCATGCTTAGGCATGCACGCTACACCCTGAGAAGAGCACGCTACCGGTGAACTTGGTGTAGCGTGTGTGCCAAAGCACGCACGAATTCAGTGAGTCCACATAGTGAATATCACATTCCAAATTCACGATAGAAGCAAACTCGTGCATGCATAGGCATGCACGCTACACACGGTTTTCTGTCCCGTCTGCGGGAAGGTGGCTTGCTGAAGTGTCGTATTTTTTCAGTTCATTCACGATATATTCGTTTTCAAGCAGCCTGTTTTCAGACGGCCTCAAAATGTTGCTTGACCTGCTGCAGGGCGGTTTGGGCGTAGTCGTTTTGGCGGTAGGGGTCGAGGGCTTGGTCGATGAGGATTTTCCGCAGCCAAGTGAGTTGGCGTTTGGCAAGTTGGCGGGTGGCGGCAATGCCTTTTTCGACAAAGGTCGGGTAGTCGTACACGCCGTCGAGGTAGTCCCATGCCTGACGGTAGCCTACGCAGCGCATGGACGGGGTGTCGCTGTGCAGTTCGGGGTAGCGTTGTTTTAGAGACTGCATTTCGTCTAAAAAACCCTGCGCCAGCATTTGCTCGAAACGGTAGGCAATTTGCCGGTGGAGGTCGGCACGGTTTTCGGGAAGTAGGGCGATGGTGTGCAAATCCAGCGGTGTTTGTCGGGTTTGCTGTTGCGAGAAATGTCGGCTCAGGGGTTTGCCGGTCAGCATAAATACTTCCAGCGCCCGTTCAATCCGCTGGCTGTCGCTGCTTTTCAGACGGCCTGCGGTTTCGGGGTCGATGCGTTGCAGTTGTTCGTAAAGATATGCCAAACCGTGTTGCGCTTTTTCGGCTTGCAGTCGGAGGCGGATTTCGGGATCGGCCTGCGGCAAATCGTTCAGCCCGGCGGTGAGGGCGTGGTAATACATCATGGTGCCGCCGACAATCAGCGGATAATTGCCCCGCCCGTGAATTTCGCTGACCAACCGGATGCAGTCATCAACAAATTCAGCGGCGCTGTAGCTTTCCGGCGGCGAAATAATGTTAATCAGATGATGCGGCACGGCGGCGAGTTCGGCGGCACTCGGTTTGGCGGTGCCGATGTCCATATCCCGATAAACCAAGGCGGAATCGAGACTGATGATTTCAACCGGTAGGCGTTCGGCGATTTGGAGCGCTAAGCCGGTTTTGCCGCTGGCGGTCGGGCCGAGCAGGGCAAAGGCTTTGGGCAATGGTGCGGGCATGGCGGCTTTACTCGGCGGCTTGGGTTAATCCGGCGAACACGTCGAAATAGGTCGGGAAGGTTTTATGGGTGCATTTGGGGTCGTTGATAACAACGGGTACGCCCAGCAGCGAAACCAGCGAGAAACACATGGCGATGCGGTGGTCGTCATAAGTGTCGATGGCGACTTCTGCTTTGAGGTTTGCCGGCGGGGTAATGTGAATGGCTTCGGCTTCTTCCCGCACATCTGCGCCTAATTTGCGCAATTCGGTCGCCATGGCGTGAATGCGGTCGGTTTCTTTGACCCGCCATGAGCCGATATTTTTCAGGGTACAGGTTTGGCCGCTCGCCAGCGCCACCACCGCCAGTGTCATCGCTGCGTCGGGAATGTGGTTGGCATCCAAATCAAACGGGGCGACGGGGCGGCCTGTGGGGCGGGAAACTTCGATAAAATGGTCGCCCCATACCACATCTGCCCCGATTTTTTCCAGTTCCCGTGCAAAGGCAACGTCGCCCTGAATGCTGTTCAAACCGATGCCGGTAACCCGTATCGGCGTGTTTTCCGCCAAGAGACCGGCGGCGAGGAAATAGGAAGCGCTGGAAGCGTCGCCCTCGACATGCAGCACTTCCGGCGCATGGTAGCGGCTGCCTGCGGGAATCTTAAAGCTGCGGTATTGCCGGTTTTCCACTTCTACGCCGAACTGCGCCATCAGTTTTAAAGTGATGGCGATATAAGGCTTGGAAATCAGTTCGCCGACCATTTCGATTTCAAATGCTTCGCCGGTCAGCGGCAAGGCCATCAAGAGGGCGGTCAGAAACTGGCTGGACACATTGCCTTTAATCGGAATGGTGCGGACACCGCTGCTTCGGTATGCGCCGATTTGCAGCGGCGGATAGTTCGGATTACCCAAATAGCGGACATCGGCACCGGCCACCGCCAATGCGTCTGCCAAGTCGCCGATCGGCCGCTCGTGCATACGGGGTACGCCGTGCAGATGGTAATTGCCGCCGAGGATGGCAAGCACGGCGGTCAGCGGGCGGAAGGCGGTTCCGGCATTGCCGAGAAACAAATCGGCTTCCCGATTGGGAAAGCTGCCGCCGCAGCCGTGTACTTTCAGACGGCCTTCCGACAGATGTTCGATCTGCACGCCGAGTTTTTCCAGCGCTTCGAGCATACGGTCGGTATCGTCTGATTTGAGCAGCGAACGGATTTCGCAGGTATTATCGGACAACGCCGCCAGCAGCAGGGTACGGTTGCTGATGCTTTTCGAACCGGGAAGGGCAACGGTGGCGGACTGGAGGCGGGCGGCTTGCAGGCGGATGTGTTCGGTCATAATCGGGTGCTTGTTAAAATGTGGGGAAACGGGAAATGTTGAGGCCGTCTGAAAAATGGGTGTTTTGTTGGGCGGGAAGCGAGTCGCCCGTTTTTACTCGTTTTTCAGACGGCATGGTCAGTGTATTGTTATCGGTTTTTCAGTTGTTTGGCGGCTTCGATGGCGTAATAGGTCAGAATACCGTCGGCACCGGCCCGCTTGAACGCCAGCAGGCTTTCTAAAATCACTTTGTCGCCGTCGAGCCAGCCGTTTTGAATGGCGGCTTGCAGCATGGCGTATTCGCCGGAAACCTGATAGGCATAAGTCGGCACGCCGAATTCGTCTTTGACACGGCGCACCACGTCTAAATACGGCAAGCCCGGTTTCACCATCACCATATCCGCACCTTCCTGAATATCCAGCGCCACTTCGTGCAGCGCTTCGTTGGTGTTGGCGGGATCCATTTGGTAGGTTTTTTTGTCGGCCTTGCCGAGATTGCCGCTGCTGCCGACGGCATCCCGGAACGGGCCGTAGAAGGCGGAGGCGTATTTGGCGGAATAGGCCATAATGCGGGTGTGGATATGGCCGGCATCTTCCAAGGCTTCCCGAATGGCCAAAATCCTGCCGTCCATCATATCGGACGGAGCGACGACTTGTGCGCCGGCTTCGGCGTGGCACAATGCCTGTTTGACCAAAACCTCGATGGTTTCGTCGTTCAGTACATAGCCGCCGGTATCGGTAAGGCCGTCTTGTCCGTGGCTGGTGTAGGGATCGAGCGCCACATCGGTCATAATGCCCAACTCAGGGAATTTTTCCCGCAGCGTACGCACGGTTTGCGGCACCAAACCTTCGGGATTATAGGCTTCTTCGGCGGTTTCGGTTTTGTTGCGGGTAACCACGGGAAACAGTGCCAACATCGGAATGCCGAGGTTTAAGGCTTCTTCGGCGGTAAACAGCAGTTTGTCCAAGCTCTGGCGCTTCACGCCCGGCATGGAGGCGATTTCCTGTTCCTGATTGCTGCCTTCCAACACAAACACCGGATAAATCAAATCGTCGGCACTAAGCGTATGCTCGCGCATCAGGCGGCGGGAAAAATCGTCTTTACGCATACGGCGCATACGGGTATTGGCAACATAACGTGGCGGGAAGTTCATGGGCTAACCTTTCTGTAAAACCATGCCGTCTGAAAAGCGGATTTGCGGATTTGATAGTGGAATAAGCTCAAAGCACTACAGCGTTGGCTTCGCCTTGCCGTATTATTCATACTGTCTGCGGCCTGCCGCCTTGTATTGCTTTGAGCTTATTCCACTATGGCATAGCTGAAGCGGGCAAAACGGGTTTCAGACGGCGTTCATCGCAAGATGGCGTTAGTGTACGCTTTTTTCGGCGGGCGTTAAAGGGTTTCAGTCTTCGATTTTGCTGATGGCGCTGATGCCGTTTTTGATTTCACGCAAGGTGTTTGCGGAATCGGCGTAGCGGGCGGCTTCTTCGGCGGTCATGCCGTTTGGGTTTAAAGGTTCGAGATTGCGCAATGCTTGGCGGTAGGCTTTTTCGTCCAACTTGGTTTGGGCAATCCGCCAAATGGTGCGGCCGCCTTCGTTTGCCTGCTGAACCGTCCACAAACCTTCTTCACGGTAATAGTCCAACACCAAAAACGCCAACTGTTTGATGCTGCGGCGGGGATTTTCGCTGCCGATGCTGCGGCCTAAGGCATTATTGTACAAATCCACCGCCTGATCGGCGGCAAGACGGCTGAAATAATCGGTTTTGCCCCAGCGCCATTCGGTATCGCTCAGGTTGGCATGGCCGATTTTGCGGGCAAGTTTACGGTTGAATTGGGCGGTGATGGCGGCCTGCCACAAGGTATTGCGCACGGCATTAACCTGCGTACCCCGACCATCGCCGTTGGCACTGTCGTCCAAACCGGTACGCAGCGCAAAGCGAGCCGCATTGCTGCTGATGTTGGCGGCGGCTTCGTCCGGCACGCCGATGGCTTGGGCGGCGGACGGGTGGCTGATAACAAATTGCGCCAGCTTGCTGCGGCGGCTTTGGTTTTCTTGATAAGACTGGCAACCGCTCAACAGGGCGGCCGCCACGGCACACAGAATAAGTTTGCTGTTCATCATGTGGGGAAAAATCATCAATGGAAACGGTTGCAGCGGATATTTACCATAAAAAGCCCGCTGCGGATAGGGTGAGGCGGAAAAAAACGGCATTTTGGCCGAAAAGTTGTGGCGGTTTATTGTTTTGTTTGAATTGGTGTCAGACAGTGGAGGCAATGATTGGTTCAAATATTTATCTGCCGCCAAATCGGTTTTCAGACGGCCTGTGGCGGGCTGCTGTTGCCCAAAGGCCGTCTGAAAATGCGGCTTGGCAAACCGCCTGATTTGATCAGAGGGCGGCGGCAAGTTCGCTGCCGATTTTGTTTAAAAAACGCCCTTGGCGAACCAGTTGCGCCGCCTGCTGCCAATCGTGCTGCCGCAAAGCCTGCGACAATGCCTGATACAGCGAGGCCTGTTCGCCGGAAATTTCCTGCTGCAAGCGGTTCAGCGCAGCTTGATCCTGCTCGAATTGGGCTTCCATTAAGGCTTCCCGCCATTCCATCTGCTGGGTCAGAAATTCGGTGGAAAACTGCGTATGTTCCGGCGCATCGGCATCAATGCCCTGCATTTGCAGCAGGTGGGCGGCACGGTCAATCGGATTTTTCAGCACCCGATAGGCTTCGTTAATCGTCGCCGACATCATCACTGCCTGTTTTTGCTCGAAAGACGAGGCGGAAGCGAATTTGTCGGGGTGGAAGCGGGCGGAAAAATCACGGTAGGCCTGTTCCAAACGGGCTTCGTCAAGGTCGAATACCGGCTCGATTTGGAATAGGGTAAAGTATTGGCTCATAAGGGAAAACTTCCTGTTTAAACGTGGAAACTTTCGCCGCAGCCGCAAGAGTCTTTGACATTCGGATTGTCGAATTTAAAGCCTTCTTGCAAGCCTTCTTTGGTGTAGTCCACCTGCGTGCCGTCGAGATAAACCAGACTTTTGGGATCGACAAAAATTTTGGCACCGAATTGTTCGAATACGGTGTCTTCGGCCTGCGCTTCATCAACAAATTCAAGATTATACGCCATGCCCGAACAGCCGCTGGTTTTCACGCCCAAGCGTACGCCCAAGCCTTTGCCCCGATTGGCCAGATAGCCGTTGATGTGTTTGGCGGCATTTTCTGTGAGGGTAATCATCGGTATCTCCTAACAATATTTCCAGATTTCCGGATTGAAGCGGTTTTTGCGAAACTTGCTGTTTTCAGACGGCCTGTGTCAATGAGGCCGTCTGAAAACGGATTGCGGTTTATTGCGCTTCTTTTTTCTTGCGGTAGTCGGCAACGGCGGCTTTGACTGCGTCTTCCGCCAAAATCGAACAGTGGATTTTTACCGGCGGAAGTTCCAATTCTTCGGCGATGTCGCTGTTTTTAATCGCCAAAGCATCATCCAAACTTTTGCCTTTGACCCATTCGGTAATCAGGCTGGAAGAGGCGATGGCCGAGCCGCAGCCGTAGGTTTTGAATTTTGCGTCTTCGATGATGCCTTCATCATTAACTTTGATTTGCAGACGCATTACGTCGCCGCAGGCCGGTGCGCCGACCATGCCGGTGCCGACAGATTCATCGCCTTTGTCGAACGTGCCGACGTTGCGCGGGTTTTCGTAGTGGTCAATCACTTTATCGCTGTATGCCATGATGTGTATTCCTTGTATTGTGATTATAAAAAAGTTAAAAGTTTCAAACGGCCTTGAATGGCGTGGTTTTATTATGGGAAAATTTAACCATCCATCCGATTTCAGTCGCGGCGGCGGCCTACTACCACCGCTGCGCATGTCGGAGACGTGCCGACATCACCCACGTAAGTTCTGTCTCCTTGACGGCATTCTTCTAATATGCTGACATTAATTGGGACGACATTGACCACATCATAACCGGCCTGATCGAACCAATTATATAGATTCGCCAGTGTCTGTGAATATTGTTCCATATCGACTATTTGCTGATGGCGATCATAGTCAGCCATAAAGTATCTGGCATGGAATTTCGGTCGTTGCTGAGACATACGGTGTTCCTGTCATTTAATTAAAAAAATAAAGGAAGACGGTGTTTCACGCCTTGTTTTCAGACGGCCTTGAATCAGATTTTGCAGGCACCGCCTTCGCAGCCTTCATCGTTTTCACTGTCCACGCCGCCTTCAACGGTTATGCCGTCGAAGCTGTCGAGCAGACTGTCTAAATTATCGAGGTCTAGGTCTTGTTCGCTCATTTTGTTTTCCTGCGGGGTAAGCCGTCTGAAAATATATTTTATCGTTTTTCAGACGGCCTGCTTCAACACAAATCAGTGTGCCGCCCATTCGATTGAGTCTAAGTCAATGCCGTCTTTAAACATTTCCCACAGCGGCGACAATTCCCGCAGTTTGCCGATTTTGGATTTGATGAGTTCGGCGGCGTAGGCAACTTCTTCTTCGGTGGTCATGCGGCCGAAGGTGATGCGCAGGGAAGAGTGTGCCAATTCGTCGTTGCGGCCCAAGGCACGCAGAACGTAAGACGGTTCGAGCGAGGCGGAGGTACACGCCGAGCCGCTGGATACGGCAAGTTCTTTCACTGCCATAATCAGGCTTTCGCCTTCGACAAAGTTGAAGCTGACGTTGAGGTTGTTGGGCGAACGTTGTTCCAAATCGCCGTTGATGTACACTTCTTCAATGTCTTTAATGCCGTTTAAGAAGATTTCACGCAGTTTCAGATAGTGTTCGGTATCTTTTTGCAGCTCTTCTTTGGCAAGACGGAAGGCTTCACCCATGCCGACGATTTGGTGGGTCGGCAGCGTGCCGGAACGGAAACCGCGTTCGTGGCCGCCGCCGTGCATTTGGGCTTCGAGGCGGACACGGGGTTTGCGGCGGACGTAGAGTGCGCCGATGCCTTTCGGACCGTACACTTTGTGGGCGGACATCGAAAGCAGATCGACTTTGGCGGCTTCTACATCAACCGGCACTTTGCCGCAGGCTTGGGCGGCATCAACGTGGAAAATGATTTTGCGTTCACGACAGATTTCGCCGATGGCGGGAATATTCTGCACCACACCGATTTCGTTATTAACCCACATGCAGGATACCAAAATGGTGTCTTCCCGAATGGCAGCTTTCAACACGTCCAAATCAACCAAGCCGTTTTCCTGTACGTCTAAATAGGTAACATCGTAGCCTTGGCGTTCCAATTCCCGCATGGTATCCAAAACCGCTTTATGTTCGGTTTTGACGGTAATCAGATGTTTGCCTTTGCTTTTGTAGAAATTGGCTGCGCCTTTGATGGCAAGGTTGTTGGATTCGGTAGCGCCGCTGGTGAAAACGATTTCTTTCGAGTCGGCGTTAATCAGAGCGGCGATGTCGGCCCGTGCCTGTTCGACGGCTTCTTCAGCGGTCCAGCCGAAGCTGTGGCTGTTGGAGGCGGGGTTGCCGAACTGTTCGCACAGATACGGAATCATTTTCTCGGCAACACGTTTGTCAACCGGAGTAGTGGCGGCATAGTCCAAGTAAACGGGGGTTTGAACGGTCATGGTCGGTTCTTTCCTGATTATAGTTATGGATTAGTGAATGTGTGTCAAAGTAACGACTTTATGGTCGGCATCGTTGTTTTTCTGCTCGATAATGCTTTGCAGGGTAACGCTGCTGAGGTAGCGGTTAATGGTTTGGTTGAGATTTTCCCATAAATCGTGGGTCAGACAGGGCGTACCGTGATGGCAGTTTGCCTGACTGCTGCACTGGGTGGCATCGAGTTTGTCTTCGGCGGCGCAGATGATTTGGGCGATGTTGATTTGTGCAGCAGGTGCCGCCAGAATATAACCGCCGCCGGGGCCGCGCAGACTTTCAACCAAACGGGCGCGGCGCAGCTTGCTGAACAGCTGCTCGAGATAAGATAGGGAAATATTTTGGCGTTCGCTGATGGCGCTCAGTTTGACAGCACCGTGTTGGGCGTTCATCGCCAAATCAATCATGGCGGTAACGGCGAAGCGGCCTTTGGTAGTCAGTCTCATATTATTTTCAGACGGCCTGCATGGTTTTGTGTTTCGGAATTGTCTAATATCTGAGTTTTTCAGTCAAGTATTATATTAGAAAAGGGAGCTATTTTTAGGGCATCTGAGAGATATTAATAGCTACTGATTGAAAATATTTATAGGAAAATATGGATAGCAAGAATGGGGGGGCTTCAAAATTCTTTGTACCTGATTGAAACATCGAAATTTAGTTCGTCATTGCTAATAAAATCGAAGCCGTCTGAAAATTTAGTTTTCGGACGGCAGCGGATTCGCCTATCAAGTGCAACATTGCAAAACAGAAAAGGCCAGTATGCGGTAGCATACTGCCTTTCCTGACAAGAAAGATTGCAATGAGCTACACACAACTGACCCAAGACGAACGATACCACATTCAGCATCATTACCGCCACCAACCCATCACACAAATCGCACAAACGCTCGGTCGCCACAAAAGCACCATCAGCCGTGAAATCAAACGCTACAGCCAAAACCAAGACTATCGCGCCGCCTCAGCACAACAGCAAAGCTGCCAAAGCAAACAGAAAAAGCGTTCCCCCTACAAAATGACCGGACAACTCATCGGCCACATCAACACCCTTGTCTGTCAAAAACTCAGCCCACAGCAAATATGCGGATACCTCGAAAAACACCACCAGACTAAGCTCTACCACAGCACTGTTTACCGCTACCTGCACCAAAACAGGAACAATGGCAGGACATTGTGGCAACACCTCAGAATATGCAGCAAACCCTACCGTAAAAAATACGGCGGCAAAACATGGGTCAAAGGCAAAGTTCCTGACCGTGTCGGTATCGAACACCGTCCCGAAACCGTCAACAAAAGGATGCGCATCGGCGATTGGGAAGCTGACACCATCATCAGCAAAGACTAAAAAAGTGCATTACTGACCTTAATCGAACGTGTTACCCGTTACACCATTATCTGTAAGTTGAAGAACTTCAAAGCCGAAGATACTGCCAACGCTGTCATCAGGGTATTGAAGGCGCATAAAGACAGGGTACACACGATTACGATGGATAACGGTAAGGAGTTTTACCGGCACAAGAAAATCGCTGATGGATTGAAAGCGGAAACCTATTTCTGCCGTCCGTACCGCTCTTGGGAAAAGGGAACGAATGAAAATACCAATGGATTGATACGCCAATACTTCCCGAAACAGACGGATTTCAGGAAAATCAGTGGGAAGGAAATACGGCAGGTTCAGGATGAACTGAACCATCGACCAAGAAAAACACTTGGCTATGAAACGCCAAGTGTTTTATTCTTGAATATCTTCCAACCTTTGTTAACTAATGTTGCACTTGGAAATCGAAAGTAAGGGCTTCGGCTTTGTTATCTCAATCGTTTTGGTGCAGGTTGTTGATGTATGCGACTTCTTCGCTGCTTCCCATAAACACGGCGACTCGTTGGTGCAGGCCTTCGGGTTGGATATCGAGCATGGCTTGGTGGGCGTTGGAGGCTGCGCCGCCGGCCTGTTCTAAAATCAGGCTCATTGGGTTGGCTTCGTACATCAGCCGCAGTTTGCCCGGTTTGCTTGGGTCCCGTTTGTCTTGCGGATACATGAATACGCCGCCGCGCATCAGAATGCGGTGGATTTCGGCGACCATGCTGGCGACCCAGCGCATATTGTAGTTTTTGCCGCGTACGCCTTCTTTGCCGGCCAGCAGTTCGGCGATATATTGCTGCACCGGTGGTTGCCAGTGGCGTTGGTTGGACATATTGACGGCAAATTCTTGGGTTGCTGCGGCGATTTTGGGCTGGGACTGGGTTTCGACAAATTCGCCTTGTTCATTGAGGGTAAAGACGAATACGCCGTGTTTGAGGGTTAAAACCAGTTGGGTTTGCGGGCCGTATAAAACATAACCGGCGGCGACTTGATTGCGGCCTTTTTGCAGGAATGATTCGGTGGTCAGCGTGCCTTCCGGTTTGGCAAGAATGGAAAAAATAGTGCCGACTGAAATATTGACATCAATATTGGACGAGCCGTCCAACGGGTCAAACAAAACCAGATAGCCGCCGTTTTCGTGGCAGGCAACGAAAGAATCTTCTTCTTCGCTTGCCAAACCGCCGACATTGGGGTTGTTTTTCAGGGCTTCAATCAGAATATCGTTGGCGATCACGTCTAATTTTTTCTGATCTTCGCCTTGAACATTGCCAGTCCCCGCCATGCCTAAAACGCCGGCGAGTGCGCCCAGTCGGACTTTGTTGTTGATGGCGCAGCAGGCGGCGGTAACGGTTTCTAAAACGTTGCCCAATTCGGCAGGCAGGTTATGTTGTTGCAGATGTTGGGGAAGAAAGTTGGCTAAGGTGTTCATTTTTCGCTCGTTTATCATAAATAGGGCAGACGGTTAAAAATTATCGGCTGCTAAGAAACAATGTAACAGATTGTAATTCAAAATCGGATGGGAGGCTAGGTGTGCAGAGGCCGTCTGAAAATACGTTTGCTGATTTTCAGACGGCCTTTCGGATTTACGGGATTTTAGCGTCCAACACCCATTTGGCACTATCGTCCTGCGCCAGCAGTCGGGCGAGGGCGGGTAGGTTTTCCTGAAGTTGTTGCGCCAAAAGATAGGGCGGATTGATGACAAACATTCCGCTACCGTGCATACCGAAACCGTCGCTGCGGGGGTGGTGGACGTGTAATTCGGCGTGAAGATAATTTTCCGGCGAGAGTTTTTGCAACTGTTCGGGCAGTTTTTGGCTGGCTTCTTTGCTCAAACACGGATACCACACCAGATAGCAGCCGGAGGCAAACCGTTTTTGCGCTTCTTTCAGCGTCTGCACCACCCGCTGATAATCCTGTTTTTCTTCATACGGCGGATCAATCAGCACCACTGCACGGCGGGTTGGCGGCGGCAGCAGCGAAATCAGACCTTGAAAACCGTCGCTGCGGCTGATTTGTCCGCGCCGCTTCAAACCCGCTTCGTCCATATTGTTTTGCAGATGGGCATAATCGGCAGGATGCAGCTCAAACAGCCGCAGCTTGTCGTTTTGTCGGCACAAAGCCTGCGCCAGCCAAGGCGATCCGCAATACAAATCAGGCTTCGGCAGCACTTGATTGAGATAAGCGGTAAAATCCGCCAAGCCTTGCGGCAAATCCGCCGCCTGACGCAGCAGCGCAATGCCTTGCCGGTATTCTCCGACTTTCTGCGCTTCTTCGCCGCCCAAATCATACAGCCCGGCACCGCTGTGGGTGTCGATATACCAATAAGGCTTGTCTTTGCGGTTGAAATATTCCAGCGTTAAAAACAAGATAAAATGCTTGAGCATATCGGCATGATTGCCGGCGTGAAAGGCGTGGCGGTAACTGAGCATGGTCGGCTGCGCAAAAGTTGGAAACAGCGGCTATTATAGCCGAAATCCTGTGTTTTCCATACGGTGGGAGCAATGCGGACAAGCGGATTTTTGGGAATTAAATACACCGAGGCCGTCTGAAAATCAGGTTTTCAGACGGCCTTTGCGGATTCAGTTAATCGGTTTGATCATTAATTATCAACGGGCAGCGGCGATGGGCTGCTGCTCAGGTTTGCGGGTAAAAGAAGCACGCTTTGCGGCTTGAAAAATGGCCAAACGGCGGCGGTGTTGCATAAGAAATCCTTTCTACTTTGTTGCTTGTGATGGAATATGGTTTCCATACTGTGCGGCGGCCAATTGGCCTGCGCTGTTTATTGTGAGATGTTTGAGCGGTTGATAATAGGCTTTTTCTATCTTTTTGTATAGGTTGATTGTGTAAATACTATGTTGTTTTATGTAATCACACCGGCGGGTTGGGTGTGAAAAAACTGGTAATGGTGCTTAAGCCGACATATTTTTAATTTATAATAGCAGCATGAAAACAATAAATCGGGAATGTTCACCCATGCAGAAAATGTTATGCACACTGATGATGGCGTTTGCTTTTTCGGCTGCTCAGGCGGCGGATTCTTACGGACGCTTGGTTTTTTGGACCAATCCGAATGATGCTGCGGAAGCCGTCAGCATTAAAACGACGCAGGAAAATCTGACACAGGCGCAGGCCGATGAGGAGGCGGAGGCGTTTTGCCGGGGGAAAGACAGCTTGGCGGGCGTGGTGTCGGGGCAGACCGGCTGCAGCCTGAATATGCCGTTGCACAATACCTGTGTCGCCGTGGCGTATCCCAAATCCCAGCCGGGCGGCATTTCGGCGGCCAATGCGGTGGTGATTACATCGCCGTTGTTTAAAAATGTTCATCAGATTGCCTTGAAACAGTGTCTGGCGAAGTTCGGTACGCAGGGACAATGTGCCTTGCAAACGGTATATTGCACCGCCAGCGATTATTACGGCGGGACATTTAAAACGTTGCTGAACCGTTTGAAATAATTTGATTGTGTCTGATAGAACATGCCGTCTGAAAATGGGTGATGCTCATTTTCAGACGGCATTTTTGTGATGAAAACGGCTTAAATCTGCCAGTCGATTTCGGCAATGCCGTGTTGCTGCAGATAACGGTTGGCCTGTGAAAAGTGTTTGCAGCCGAAGAAACCCCGATAGGCGGAAAGCGGCGAGGGGTGGGGCGCAGTCAGTACCAAATGGCGGCTGCGGTCGATAAATGCGCCTTTTTTCTGGGCATGGCTGCCCCACAGCATAAAGACAAGGTGTTGCCGCTGGTCGTTCAGACGGGCGATAACACGGTCGGTGAATTGTTCCCAACCCAGCGGGGCGTGGGAATGGGCGGCTCCGTCCCGGACGGTCAGGACGGTGTTGAGCAGCAATACGCCTTGTTCCGCCCAATATTGCAGGCAGCCGTGCGGCGGGATTTGGAAGCCGGGAATGTCGTCCGACAATTCTTTGTAAATATTGACCAGCGAGGGCGGAATCTGGATGTCGGGGCGGACGGAAAACGCCAAGCCGTGCGCCTGTCCTGCGCCGTGATAGGGGTCTTGCCCCAAAATCACGACTTTGACCTGCGAGAATTCGGTGGCTTTAAAGGCGTTGAATACGTCTGCGGCGGGCGGGTAAATGATTTGCCCTTGTTCCCGCTCTTGGCGGACGCTTTGGATAATGTGTTGGAAATAGGGCTGTTCTTTTTCGTTGCCGATGGCTTCGTGCCAAGTGTGTATGGTCTGTTCCATTGGGGTTGCCGGATTTGCTGATGCCGTCTGAAAAACAGTTTTTGCGTTGCGGAAACGGTGTTTTCAGACGGCATGGGTTTTTAATGCGGGCGGATCAGCCCAGTTTGCGGATACCGACTGCGTCCCGTACCTGCGCCAAAAATTCTTTGGCTTCGACACGGGCTTTGGCGGCACCGGCCTGCAGAATGTCTTCGATTTGCGCCGGGTTGGCGGTCAGCTCGTTGTAGCGTTCCCGAGGCTGCGCCAATTCGGCATTGATTTTTGCCGCCAGCAGTTTTTTGGCTTCGCCCCACGCCAGACCTTCGGCAAGCATTTGGGTGAACGCTTCGGTTTCAGACGGCGTGGCAAAGGCTTTGTAGATTTCAAACAGCGGGCTTTCGTCGGGCTGTTTCGGTTCGCCCGGCTCTTTTATATTGGTGATGATTTTATTGACCGATTTTTGGGTTTTTTTGTCGCTTTCCCACAAAGGAATGGTGTTGCCGTAGGATTTGGACATTTTCCGTCCGTCCAAACCGACCAAGAGTTCGACGTTTTCATCGATTTTGACTTCGGGTAAAACAAACAGCTCTTTGAAGCGGTGGTTGAATCGTCCGGCAATATCCCGTGCCATTTCAACGTGTTGGATTTGATCGCGGCCGACCGGCACTTCGTTGGCTTTAAACATCAAAATATCGGCGGTCATCAGAATCGGGTAGCTGTATAAACCCATTTCCACGCCGAAATCTTGGTCTTCCTGACCGTTTTCCAAATTTGCCTGTACGGCGGCTTTATAGGCGTGCGCACGGTTCATCAGGCCTTTGGCGGTAATGCAGGTCAGAATCCAGTTTAATTCCATGATTTCAGGAATGTCGCTCTGACGGTAAAACGTGGTGCGTTCGGGGTCGAGGCCGCAGGCAAGCCAAGTGGCGGCAACGGCTTGGGTGGATTCGTGTATCAGCTGCGGCTCGTGGCATTTGATGATGCCGTGGTAATCCGCCAAAAACAGGAAAGATTCGGTGTTACTTTCTTGCGCTGCACGAATGGCCGGGCGGATTGCGCCGACATAGTTGCCGAGATGGGGAATGCCGGTGGTGGTTACGCCGGTGAGGACACGTTTTTTCGTCATGTTTTTTCCTTGTCGAGACGGCAGGCCGTCTGAAAATCTAAAAAATAATAGCCTGATTATACCTGATTCCGTTCAATTTTTCAGACGGCATTTGTGGCTTGTGGCGAAAAGTTATTCACAGATGGAATTGAAATAAATAACGTTGATAAACAATATATTAAATAAAATACAGGCAAAATCGGAAAAATCGGGTGTTGAGTTATCCACAGATGTACCTATATAGGGATTAACGAAAAACACACGAGGATACGCAAAATGAGATTGGACAAATTAACCGCAAAATTCCAACAGGCGCTGGCCGACGGCCAGAGTTTGGCCTTGGCTTCCGATAGCGCCTATTTGGAAGCCGCCCATGTATTGAAAGCCCTGCTGGACAACAACGACAGCGGCGCAGCCGCCCTGCTGGCACACGCAGGCGTGAATGTGGCGCAGGTGAAAAACCGGCTGCAGCAGTTGCTGAGCGCATTGCCGAAAATATCCGGCAACGGCGGCGACATCATGCCGAGCCGTGAATTGCAGGCGGTGCTGAACCTGACCGACAAAGCCGCCGCCAAGCGGGGCGATGCCTATATTGCCAGCGAATTATTTTTGTTGGCACTGGTTCAGCAAAACGATACCGCCGGCAAACTGTTAAAAGAGGCCGGCGCTACCGAACAGAATATCAATGCAGCGATTGACAGCATCAGAGGAGGACAAACCGTGAACGATGCCAATGCGGAAGATCAACGTGAAGCGCTGAAAAAATATACTTTGGATTTAACCCAACGGGCCAGAGACGGCAAACTTGATCCGGTAATCGGGCGTGATGACGAAATCCGTCGGGCGATTCAGGTATTGCAACGCCGCACCAAAAACAATCCGGTGTTAATTGGCGAGCCGGGCGTGGGCAAAACGGCGATTGTCGAAGGTTTGGCACAACGAATGGTTAATGGAGAAGTACCGGAAAGTCTGCGCAACAAACGCCTGCTGGTGTTGGATTTGGCGGCTCTGATTGCCGGTGCCAAATACCGCGGCGAATTTGAAGAACGCCTGAAAAGTGTGCTGAATGATTTGGCGAAAGATGACGGCAACACATTAATTTTTATCGATGAAATCCACACTCTGGTCGGTGCGGGCAAAAGCGACGGCGCAATGGATGCCGGCAACATGCTGAAACCGGCGCTGGCACGGGGCGAATTGCACTGTATCGGTGCGACCACTTTGGACGAATACCGCCAATACATTGAAAAAGACGCCGCACTCGAACGCCGCTTCCAAAAAGTATTGGTTGGCGAACCGAGCGTGGAAGACACCGTTGCCATTTTGCGCGGGCTGCAGGAGCGTTACGAAATCCACCACGGCATTGACATTACCGACCCGGCGATTGTCGCCGCCGCCGAATTGAGCGACCGCTACATTACCGACCGCTTTTTGCCTGATAAAGCGATTGATTTGATTGACGAAGCCGCTAGCCGCATCAAAATGGAACTGGATTCCAAACCGGAGCAGATGGACAAACTCGACCGCCGCATTATCCAGTTGAAAATGGAAAAAATGCACGTTGAGAAAGAAAGCGACGAAGCCAGCAAAAAACGTTTGGAATTGATTGACAGCGAAATCGACACCCTGCAAAAAGAATATGCCGATTTGGACGAAATCTGGAAAGCCGAAAAAGCCGCATCTTCCAGTTCTGCGGATATTAAAAAACAACTCGATGATTTGAAAGTGAAAATCGAGCAGGCCAAACGCAGCGGCGATTATGCCAAAGCGTCCGAACTGGAATACGGCGAATTACCGAAACTGAGTGCGCAGCTTCAGGCAGCGGAAAGCAGCCAGCAAGGCAAAAAAGCCAACACACTGTTCCGAACCGAAGTCGGCGCAGACGAAGTGGCCGAAATCGTGTCCCGCATGACCGGCATTCCCGTTGCCAAAATGATGGAAGGCGAACGTGAAAAACTGCTGAAAATGGAAGAAGTATTGCACCAACGTGTGGTCGGACAAGACGAAGCCGTGCGCGCTGTTGCCGATGCCATCCGCCGCAGCCGCAGCGGTTTGGCAGACCCGAATAAACCTTACGGCAGCTTCCTGTTTTTAGGTCCGACCGGCGTGGGCAAAACCGAATTGTGCAAAACGCTGGCAGGCTTTCTGTTTGACAGCGAAGACCATTTAATCCGCATCGATATGTCGGAATATATGGAAAAACACAGCATCGCCCGCCTGATTGGTGCGCCTCCGGGCTATGTCGGCTACGAAGAGGGCGGTTATCTCACCGAACAAGTGCGCCGCAAACCATACAGCGTAATTCTGCTTGATGAAGTAGAAAAAGCCCACCCTGATGTGTTCAACATCCTGCTGCAAGTATTGGACGACGGCCGCCTGACCGACGGACAAGGCCGCACGGTGGATTTCAAAAACACCGTGGTGGTGATGACTTCCAACATCGGCAGCCAACATATCCAGCAAATGGGTACCGCCGATTATGCCGCACTCAAAGAGGTGGTGATGGACGACGTGAAAGAACATTTCCGTCCCGAACTGATTAACCGCATTGACGAAGTGGTCGTGTTCCACGGTTTGGGTCAGGAACACATCCGCAGCATCGCCCGAATCCAACTGCGCAGCCTGCAAAAACGCCTTGCCGCACAAAACCTGAACTTAAACGTTTCCGATGCCGCACTCGACATCATCGCCCAAGCCGGTTTCGACCCAATTTACGGCGCCCGCCCGCTCAAACGGGCGATTCAGTCCGAAATCGAAAACCCACTCGCCAAAGCCCTGCTCTCCGGCCGCTACGCACCGGAAAGCGACATCAAAGTAGAAGCCGACAATGGCAGACTGGTATTTGCCTGAAATCCGGCGTGAAACGGGTTAAAGAGAAACCGATAAAAAATCCCGCCCGAAAGAGCGGGATTTTTTTGGGTTGATGGTTTGGGTAGAAATTTCTTTGATGATTGTGAAAACAGGCCGTCTGAAAATAGCTAAACCAAGCATTTTCAGACGGCTTTGTTTGCCGGTTTAATCCGGTTTTATCATAAGTGGAAGGATATCCGGCTGTGTTTTTATGCGCCGTAAACCGGATTTTTTTCGCAGAGTTCGGCGATTTGTTCGCGGACTTTGCTCAGGTTGGCTTCGTCTTCCGGATTGTCCAAGACATCGGCTACCAAGTTTGCCAGTTTGCGGGCATCGTCTTCGTTGAAGCCCCGGCTGGTGATGGCGGAAGCGCCGATGCGGATGCCGGAGGTAATGAACGGTTTTTCAGGGTCGTTCGGAATGGCGTTTTTGTTGACGGTGATGTGTGCCAGACCTAAAGCGGCTTCGGCGGCTTTGCCGGTGATTTTTTTCGGTTGCAAATCAACTAGGAAAACGTGGCTTTCGGTGCGGCCGGATACGATGCGCAGACCCCGTTTGAGCAGTTCTTCCGCCATGGCTGCGGCGTTGATTTTGACCTGTTTGGCGTATTCTTTGAATTCGGGTTGCAGCGCTTCTTTGAAGGCAACGGCTTTGGCGGCGATAACGTGCATCAGCGGGCCGCCTTGCAGGCTTGGGAAGATGGAAGAATTGAGTGCTTT
Source organism: Neisseria lisongii (assembly GCF_028463985.1). NCBI lineage: Bacteria > Pseudomonadati > Pseudomonadota > Betaproteobacteria > Neisseriales > Neisseriaceae > Neisseria > Neisseria lisongii. The sequence continues at coordinate 773,526 of NZ_CP116766.1, forward strand.
GGCGTGTTCTTCGCTGCGGCACAAAATCACGCCGCCGCGGGGGCCGCGCAGGGTTTTGTGGGTGGTGGTGGTCACGAAATCGGCAAACGGTACGGGGCTTGGGTATTCGCCGCCTGCAATCAGGCCGGCGTAGTGTGCCATATCGACGAAGAGGTATGCGCCTACTTTGTCGGCGATTTCTCGGAATTTGCCCCAGTCGATTTCCAAGGCGTAGGAAGATGCGCCGGCGACAATCATTTTTGGTTTGTGTTCGAGCGCCAGGCGTTCTACTTCGGCGTAGTCCAACACTTCGTTTTCGTCCAAGCCGTAGGTAATGGCATTATAGAGTTTGCCGGAAATATTGACGCTGGCTCCGTGGGTGAGGTGGCCGCCGTGTGCCAGACTCATGCCTAAAATGGTATCGCCCGGTTTCAATACGGCGGCGTAAACGGCTTGGTTGGCTTGCGATCCGGAATGGGGTTGGACGTTGGCGTATTCTGCGCCGAACAGTTTTTTCACTCGGTCGATGGCGAGCTGTTCGACTACATCGACGTGTTCGCAGCCGCCGTAGTAGCGTTTGCCCGGGTAGCCTTCGGCGTATTTGTTGGTTAGTTGTGAGCCTTGGGCTTCCATCACGGCGCAGCTGACGTAGTTTTCCGAAGCAATCAGTTCAACGTGGTCTTGCTGGCGCTGTACTTCATCGGCAATGGCGGCGGCCAGTTCCGGATCGTATTTTTCGATGGTTACGCTTTTTGAAAACATATTTCGGTATCCTTTGCAGGTGGGATAGGGTCGGAGAAACGCCGGAGGGTTGCGGCAAGCGCAGTCCGGGGCGGAAAATTGACAATGTACCAAATCCGCCGAAATTGTCAATAATAAAAAGGCGTGCCGGATGGCGGTGCGTCTGTCGGCGGGAAAACGTTGGAATAAACGGCGCTCTTTGCTATAATGAATGCAGACAATGATTTTAATTTTTGCGTGGCGATGGTTCACGACAATATTTTTGTTGTTTTTTCTTTAACTTTGAGAGGAAGACGATTATGTTTCCAGAATACCGCGAATTGATCAGCAAATTAAAACAAGAAGATGCGCATTTTGCTCGCTTGTTTAACGAGCATAATGAGTTGGACGACAAAATTACCGGTTTGGAAAACAATCCGGTAACTGCCAGCACGGTAGAAGCCGGCATTGAAGAGCTGAAAAAAGCCAAGCTGAAGCTGAAAGACGAGCTGTATGCTTTGCTGCTGAAGGCTTCCGGTAAATAAGCCGAATGTTTTTGAAAACCGCTTCTTTTTAAGAGGCGGTTTTTGTTTGTCAGGCCGTCTGAAAAACGGGGGTTGGTTTTCAGACGGCCTTTTACTGTATTTGTATTTTGTTTGAAATTGAACTATTTTTGCCGGATAGGGCGGGGATAGGTTTGCGCTGCGGCAAAAAAGTCCGCAATCATGCCTGTTTCACGCAATTTGCGGTAGGCAGCGTTTCCCAATGCGTGTTAGAATAAATACCCTTGTTATCCCGACCTTTTGTGGCTGGGCAGCCACACGGATACTCGGATTGGATACTTATTGTCATGAGGACGAATACATGGAAAACTCACTGAAAGAAGCTGCACTGCATTTTCACGAATTTCCGGTAGCGGGCAAAATTTCCGTTACCCCGACCAAATCGCTGGCAACCGCCCAAGATTTGGCGCTGGCCTATTCGCCGGGTGTGGCCGCCCCTTGTCTGGAAATCCACGACAATCCTGCCAATGCCTATAAATACACTGCAAAAGGCAATCTGGTTGCCGTAATTTCCAACGGCACGGCGGTATTGGGCTTGGGCAACATCGGTGCGCTGGCGGGCAAGCCGGTTATGGAAGGCAAAGGCGTTTTGTTTAAAAAATTCGCCGGTGTTGATGTGTTCGACATCGAAATCGACGAAAAAGATCCGCAAAAACTGGTGGACATCATCGCCGCATTAGAGCCGACTTTCGGCGGCATCAATTTGGAAGACATCAAAGCGCCGGAATGTTTCTTTATCGAGCAGGAATTGAAAAAACGCTGCAAAATTCCGGTATTCCACGACGACCAACACGGTACGGCCATCATCACTGCCGCTGCGGTACTCAACGCCCTGCGTCTGACCGGCCGAAACATCGCCGAAGCCACGCTGGTATGTTCCGGTGCCGGTGCCGCTGCGATTGCCTGCCTGAACCAGTTGCTGGCATTGGGTCTGAAACGTGAAAACGTAACCGTTTGCGATTCCAAAGGCGTGATTTACAAAACCCGTGAAGACAAAGACCGTATGGACGAGTCTAAACAGTTTTATGCGATTGACGACAACGGCCAACGCAACCTCGCCGATGCCGTGCAAGGCAAAGACATTTTCCTTGGCTTGTCGGGCGCTAATCTGCTGACTCCGGAAATGCTCAACACCATGAATGCCAAACCGATTGTGTTTGCCATGGCCAACCCGAATCCTGAAATTCTGCCGCCGCTGGCAAAAGCGACCCGTGCCGATGTGGTGATCGGTACCGGCCGTTCAGATTTCCCGAACCAAGTCAATAATGTATTGTGCTTCCCGTTTATCTTCCGCGGTGCGTTAGATGTCGGCGCAACCACCATTAACGAAGAAATGAAACTTGCCTGCGTACACGCATTGGCGGATTTGGCAACCGAAGAGGTCAGCGAAGAAGTGATTGCTGCTTACGGTAAAAAATTCGAATTCGGCGCAGATTATCTGATTCCGACTCCGTTCGATTCCCGCCTGCTGCCCCGTGTTGCCGCTGCAACCGCCAAAGCAGCCATGGAAAGCGGCGTTGCGACCCGTCCGATCGAAGACTTGGACGCTTACCAAGCCCGCTTGGCCGAGATGAAACTGTAAAACCGCATTTGGCGGAAACTATACGCCGAAACCGCAGCAATGCCTGCCGTTTCGGCGTTTTTCAATAAATCATGCCGCCTGTATTTTAATTTGTGATAAAAATCGGTACACTAGCAAGGCCGTCTGAAAATATTGTTTTTCAGACGGCCTTCAAACAATAGCTGCTGCCGTCATTGCGCCGGTAGTGTGAGCCGTCAGCGTCATTGCGCCGCTGTCAAATGAAAAGAATGGATAAAAATGACTGTTTCTCCGATTGCATTGCGCCGCAAGGTCGAGCGCAAGCCGCATCCTACTGCCCGTTATTGGAAAAAATGCGATGTTGAGGCATTGTTTGCCCAACCTTTTTTGGACTTGGTGTATCAGGCCGCCGAAATCCACCGTGCGCATTTTAATCCCCGTGAAATCCAACTCTCTACGCTGATTTCCATCAAAACCGGCGGCTGTCCGGAAGATTGCGCCTATTGTCCGCAGTCGGCGCACCACAACACCGGTTTGGAACAGGAAAAAATACTGGATGTTGATGAAATCATTGAAAAAGCCAGAATCGCCCAATCCCGAGGCGCAAGCCGTTTCTGTATGGGGGCGGCGTGGCGGGGGCCGAAGCCGAAAGATGTCGAAGCCGTCGGCAAAATCATCTCGGCGGTCAAAGGTTTGGGTTTGGAAACCTGCGGCACATTCGGAATTTTGGAAGACGGTATGGCGGAAGATTTGAAGGCCGCCGGTCTGGATTATTACAACCATAATCTCGATACCGATCCCGAATATTACAACGATATTATCCATACCCGCCTGCATGAAGACCGCATGGACACGCTGGGCAAGGTGCGCCATGCCGGATTGAAAGTCTGTTGCGGCGGCATTGTCGGCATGAACGAAGGGCGGGCGGAACGTGCCGGACTGATTGCCAGTCTTGCCAATCTCGACCCGCAGCCGGAGAGCGTGCCGATTAATCAATTAGTCAAAGTAGAGGGAACGCCGCTGGCCGATGCGGAAGATTTGGATTGGACGGAATTTGTGCGCACGATTGCGGTGGCACGCATTACTATGCCGGACAGTTTTGTCCGCCTGAGCGCAGGCCGTACGGAAATGCCCGAAGCCATGCAGGCAATGTGTTTTCTGGCCGGTGCCAATTCGATTTTCTACGGCGACAAACTGCTGACGACCGAAAACCCCGATGAAGACGGCGACCGTCTGCTGATGGCAAAATTGGATTTGCTGCCGCTGGGTGCTTAAAGCCACAGCAGGCCGTCTGAAAATGTGAACTGCACCCCAAAAGTTGGACACTCCCTCCAACTCTAAAAGGTGCAGTTTTCTTATGTTCAAATATAACCCTGTATTGCTTTCACGTTGGGACAATGCGACGATGGGGTGTTTCTTCGGGACACTGAAATCGGAGAGCTTCTATCGGGAAGGTACGCTGTCGATGGCGGAGCTGACAACAGTGATCGATGATTACATACATTATTACAATCATGATTGGATGAGTTTAAACTTTAAAAGGCTGAATTCTGTGGCGTACAGAACCCAGCTTGAACAGGCTGTTTGAGAAAAATTCTTAAGTTGTCCAAGTTTTGGGGAACAGTTCATATTTTCAGACGGCATTAAAAACTGTTTTTCAACGTTCTTAATGCGGCAAACACCGATAATTCATCGTCTAATTCAATTCCCGAAAGCGTTTCGGCACGTTGGCGGATGTGCGGCAGATGGGTACGCAGAAAGGGATTGATACGCCGCTCGTGTTCAAGAGTAACAGGCAGCGTTGGCGTGTGAGTTGCGTCGGACAGGGCGGCTTGAATATCGGGATTGTCGGGTTCGATGTGGGCGGCGAAACGCAGGTTGGCGGCGGTGTATTCGTGCGCCGGATAAAACAGCGTATCGTCGGGCAACTGTTTGAAACGTTGGAAACTGTCGAAAAGCTGCTGTATCGTGCCGGTAAACACCCGACCGCAACCGCCGCTGAACAGCGTGTCGCCGCAAAAAACGTGCAGACGGTTTTGGTGCGCCAGCAGATAGCAGATATGATGGGCGGTGTGGCCGGGCGTGAGCCAAACTTCGGCAGCGAGTTGGCCGAAAGTGAGCTGCATACCGTCTCGAATTGGGCAGTCGGCTTCGGGAATATCGCTGTTGCCGTACACTTTCACCTGCGGAAACGCCAGTTTCAACGCCGCCACGCCACCACGGTGGTCATCGTGATGGTGGGTAATCCAGATTTGGTGCAGATTTTGCCGGTGTTGCTGTAAAAATCCGATCATCGGCACTGCATCACCGGGATCAATACAGATATTGCCCTGTGTGGTTTGAATCAGCCAAATGTAATTGTCGCCAAAAGCGGGAATGGGGGTAATTTGCATGATATGTTGGTTTGAGTGAGGTTAAGTGTAGGGGATAATAATATCGTTATGTGAAACCATGCCGTCTGAAAATCGGATTTTCAGACGGTATGGTTTTATTGTCGGAAGGGTTTTACAGCAACACTTTTTCTACGCCGCCGTTGTTGGCTTTTTGGACGAAGTCGTTGAGCCAGTTGTCGCCGAGCAGGTGTTTGGCCATTTCGATGACGATGTAGTCGGCAGGCATATTGTTGTCGTCGGCGTAGCGGCTCAGACCTTGCAGGCAGGCGGGGCAGGAGGTGAGCATTTTGACTGGTTCGCCCTTCGGCAGGGCTTTGAGGTTTTTCTCGATTTCTTCCTGTTTGCGGAATTTGACCTGAGTGGCGATGTCGGGGCGTTTGACGGCGAACATGCCGGATTCGCCGCAGCAGCGGTCGCTTAAAACGACTTTCTGGCCCAAAAGTTCACCGGCCATTTGGGTGGCGTTCATGGTTTTAATCGGGCTGTGGCACGGGTCGTGGTAGAGGTATTGCTGGCCTTTGATACCGTCGAGTTTTACGCCTTTTTCGAGCAGGTATTCGTGGATGTCGATGATGCGGCAGCCGGGGAAGATTTCTTCAAAACGGTATTTTTCGAGTTGGTCGTAACAGGTGCCGCAGCTGACGACGACGGTTTTGATGTCGAGGTAGTTGAGGGTGTTGGCCATGCGGTGGAAAGATACGCGGTTGTCGGTACTCATCTGTTCGGCTTTGGCTTTGTTACCGCCGGCTTCCTGCGGGTAGCCGCAGCACATATAGCCCGGCGGTAAGACGGTTTGTACGCCGACGTGCCACAGCATGGCCTGCACGGCGAGACCGATTTGGGAGAACAGGCGTTCTGAGCCGCAGCCGGGGAAGTAGAACACGGCTTCGCTGTCTTCCGGCGTTTGTGGGTTGCGGATAATCGGAATGCTTTTGTTGTCTTCGATACCGAGCAGGGAGCGGGGCGTTTTGGCGGGGACGTTTTTCGGCAAAGGCCGGTTGATAAAGTGGATAATCTGTTCTTTTATCGGAGCGGCACCGGTGGTGGCTTTGGGTTCGGCTTTTTGTTTTTTGGTACCCAACGGCAACAGTTTGCCGATTTTGTAGGCGAAATTCTGCGCCGGAAAGCCGGTTTGAATCATGGCGGTACGCAGGGCTTTGATGGCTTTCGGATTGGTGGCGTTGAGAAATGCCATGCCCAGCGAGGCGGCGGGGGCGAAATTTTTGTGGCCGGAATCGGCAAGGTAGTTGCGGATGGCAACGGTTACATCGCCGAAGTCGATATTGACCGGACACGGTTTGACGCAGCGGTGGCACACGGTGCAGTGGTCGCCCAAGTCCGTCAGTTCTTCAAAGTGTTTGAGGGATACGCCCCGGCGGGTTTGTTCTTCGTACAAAAATGCTTCGGTCAGCAGGCCGACACCGAGGATTTTGTTACGGGGGCTGTATAACAGGTTGGCGCGGGGAACGTGGGTGGAGCAGACGGGTTTGCACTTGCCGCAGCGCAGACAGTCTTTGACCGAGTCGGCGATGGTGCCGAGGTCGGATTTTTCCATAATCAGCGATTCTGCGCCGAGTAATTCGAAAGACGGCGTGTAGGCGTTGCGCAGGTCGCTGCCTTTCATCAGTTTGTGGCGGTTGAAACGGCTGTCGGGATCGACTTTGGCTTTGTAGTCCCAAAACGGCTGCATTTCTTCGTTGCTCAAAAACTCGAGTTTGGTAATGCCGATACCGTGTTCGCCGGAAATCACGCCGTTGAGGTCTCGGGCGATTTTCATAATGCGTTCGACGGTTTTGTAGGCGGTTTGCAGCATTTCGCTGTCATCAGAATTGACCGGAATATTGGTGTGAACGTTGCCGTCGCCGGCGTGCATGTGCAGGGCGACAAACAGGCGGCTGCGCACGGTTTTGCTGTGGATTTTAGCCAAACCTTCGATGATTTTGGTGTCGGTTTTGCCGCTGAAGATTTCTGAAAGCGGTTTCATTACATCTTCTTTTACCGATACCCGCAGACGGAAATCCCGGAAGGCAATAAAGCTGCTGCGTTCGTTTTCGGCTTCGGGGGCGGCGACAACGGCGCTGCCGTAGCGCTCACGGTACAGGCTCAAAGGCTCGTCGAGATGGTCGAGCAGCCATTCCCAACGTTCTTTGACGGCGGCAACGTGTGCCAAAGCGTGTTTGGCACGGTCGCCCAATAATTCGTGGCTCGGCAAGTCGGTACCGAGGGCATCGACCGGTAGTTTGCCTTGCAGATAGTCGAGTAGGGAGCGGCACAATGCCAGTTTGTTCTGAATCGACAATTCGATGTTGATACGTTCGATGCCGTCTGAATATTCGCCCAAGCGTTCCAGCGGAATCACCACGTCTTCGTTGATTTTAAAGGCGTTGGTGTGTTTGGCGATGGCGGCGGTGCGGCTGCGGTCGAGCCAGAAGGTTTTGCGGGCTTCGGGGGTAACGGCGATAAAGCCTTCGCCTTCACGTTTGCGGGTCATGGCGACAATGTGTTCGGCGGCTTCCTGCACGGCGGCTTCGTCGTCGGAAACGATGTCGGCGAGCAGCACCATTTTCGGCCGGCCTTTGCCCGCTGCTTTGGTGGCATAGCCGACGGCACGCACATAACGCCAGTCGAGATGTTCCAAACCGGCGAGTTTGACCGAATCGTGTCCCAGCAGATAATCGCGGATTTCGACAATCGAAGGGGTGGCGTTGGCGACAGTGCCGAAAAATTCCATACACACGGTGCGGATGTATTTCGGCATACGGTGCAGCACAAACGCTACGCTGGTAATGATGCCGTCTGTGCCTTCTTTCTGCACGCCGGGTAGGCCGCTGAGGAATTTGTCGGTAACGTCTTTACCCAAACCGACTTTGCGGAATTTGTGTCCCGGAATTTCCAAACGCTCGGTTTTGACGATGTTGAGGCCGTCTGAATCCAGCGTATGCACGTCAAACACGGCGGTTGCTTCGTCGTGGATTTTGCCGAAATTATGGCGGACACGTTCGATTTTCAGCCATTCGCCTTGCGGATTGACCATTTTCCAATAGGCGAGGTTGTCGAGCGCAGTCCCCCACAAAACGGCTTTTTTACCGCCGGCATTCATCGCCACATTGCCGCCCACGCAGGAAGCATCGGCGGAAGTCGGATCGACGGCAAATACCAGCCCGGCCTGATGGGCGGTTTCTTCGACACGGCGGGTAACCACGCCGGCACCGCAGTGGATAATCGGATGTTTGCCCTCCAAGCCCGGGAGATTGACAAATTCTACGCCGTTGTGGCGGTCGAGTTTTTCAGTGTTGATAACGGCACTGTTGGCATCCAGCGGAATCGCCCCGCCGGTGTAGCCCGTACCGCCTCCGCGGGGGATAATTACCAAATCCAGCTCGATTAAGGCTTTGACCAGCGGCGCTACTTCGGCTTCGCTGTCGGGATTAATCACCACAAACGGATATTCGACCCGCCAGTCGGTAGCATCGGTAACGTGGGTAACACGTGCCAAACCGTCAAACATAATATTGTGCGGTTTGGTGATGCTGCTCAGGCGTTCAAGGATTTGGCGGCGTTTCTGTTTGGTGGTTTCAAAACTGTCGTCAAAGTCTCCGACCGCCGTTTCCGCCGCCGCCACCAATGCGCCGACTTGGGCATTGTCGTCCCGCCGTTTTTGGATTTCGTTCAAACGGTGGCGCATTTCCCGCACCAAAGCCTCCCGGCGTTTCGGGTGTTCGAGCAAATCGTCCACCAGATACGGGTTGCGCATGACCACCCAAATATCGCCCAATACTTCAAACAGCATTCGTGCCGAGCGGCCGGTTTTGCGTTGGCTGCGCAAATCCTGCAGAATTTGCCAAGCGTTTTCGCCCAAGAGGCGGATCACGATTTCTTTATCGGTGTAGGAAGTATAGTTGTAGGGAATTTCGCGGAGGCGTTGGTTGGTGGTAGTCATATCAGCGTTCCGTTGGTGTGTCGTTCAGCTTTGTGTGCTGTGTTTATTGTATCGAGGCCGTCTGAAAAACGCTGTGGTCTGGTTTTCAGACGGCATGAATGATTGTGGTGGTAAAATTGATGAAAATAAGTGTTTATTATACCGAAAATCAAGCAGTGTAGGCTAGGTTTTGATTTGTTTTGTTGACAATTTTACATTTTATATCGGCGGTTTGGTGCGGATACTCGGGAAGATTTCGGCGGCGGGGCTTGTATTTTGGCAAAAAAACGCTATAATCAGCACTCTCAATGGCGGGTCTCTCCGCATGGTTATTCGGAACACCGGGTCAGGGGCGGAAGCCAGCAGCCCACTCTGATGCGCCAGTGCCGGAGGTTCGGCTCGCCGCCTTATTCTGAAGCACCGAAGATAAGCTCTTCGGTGTTTTTTATTATCCATAATCCGCAAAACTCATTTTCAGACGGCCTGTTCGGGCAAAAAAAGCATTTTTGCTATACAATGGAGTGCAGACACTTTTCGATGAATGGAGAACGCCATGAATGCGACACAACTGATTCAGACCCTGACCCGGATTGTCGGTGAAAAATACATCATCACCGACCCCAACAAAACCGAGCAATACCGCCAAGGCTACCGTTTCGGCGAGGGCAATGCGCTGGCGGTGGTGCGGCCGGGAACGGTTTGGGAGCAGTGGCAGATTTTGCAGGCCTGCGTAGAAGCCGATGTGATTGTGATTACGCAGGCGGCGAATACCGGCCTGACCGGCGGTTCGACCCCCGACGGCAACGATTACGATCGGGATATCGTGATTGTCAATACCATGCGCATGGACATTATCCAGCCGATTAACAACAACGAACAAGTCGTGTGCCTTCCCGGTTCGACCCTTAATCAGTTGGAACTGCTGCTCAAACCGCTGGGGCGGGAACCACATTCTGTGATTGGCTCATCGTGTATCGGCGCTTCCGTATTGGGCGGCGTGTGCAACAATTCCGGCGGCGCACTGGTGCAGCGGGGGCCGGCTTATACCGAAATGGCGCTGTATGCCCAAATCGATGAACACGGCAAGCTGGAATTGGTCAATCATCTGGGTATCGAATTGGGCGACACGCCGGAAGAAATCCTCACCAATTTGCAGGGCCGCCATTATCAAAAGAAAGACATTCAGCAAAACGTCGGCAAAGGCCACGATCATGCCTATTGCAACCATGTGCGCCAAGTGGACGAGCCGAGTGCGGCACGCTTCAACGCCGACCCGAGCCGCCACTACGAAGCCTCGGGCTGCGCCGGCAAACTGATGGTGTTTGCCGTGCGGCTCGATACCTTCCCGCAGGAAAAACACACCGCCGTATTCTATATCGGCACCAACGACATCAACGAACTGACCGACATCCGCCGAGCCGCCCTGAGCCAGTTCCAATCGCTGCCGATTTCAGGCGAATACATCCATCGGGACGCATTCGACGTTGCCGATGCCTACGGCAAAGACACGTTCTATGTGATTAAAAAATTCGGTACGCACCAACTACCGAAACTGTTTGACATGAAAGCACGGGTGGACCGCTTCGGCAAAAAAGTCCGCTTCCTGCCGAAACACTTTTCCGACAAATGCCTGCAGTTTGTCAGCAAATTCCTGCCCGACCATTTACCAAAATCCATGCGGGACTACCGCAACCGTTACGAACACCATTTAATCCTGAAAATGGGCGGTGTCGGCGTAGAAGAAGCCCGAGCATTTTTAAAAGACTATTTTGCCGAACACAGCGGCAGCTATTTCGAATGCAGCGCCGAAGAAACCCAAGCCGCCATGCTGCACCGCTTTGCCGTTGCTTCCGCCGCCATCCGCTATCGAGCCGTGCATGACGACGAAGTAGAAGACATCGTCGCCCTCGACATCGCCCTGCGTCGGGACGACCGGGATTGGTACGAACACCTGCCGTCTGAAATCGACGACAAAATCATCTACAAACTCTACTACGGCCACTTCATGTGCCACGTTTTCCATCAGGACTACATCATCAAAAAAGGCCACGACTGCATGGCCTTGGAACACGAAATGCTGCACCTTTTGGATCAGCGGGGCGCACAATATCCCGCCGAACACAACGTCGGCCACCTTTACGAAGCCAAACCGGCGCTCAAACAGTTTTACCGCAAGCTCGACCCGACCAACAGCTTCAATCCCGGCATCGGTAAAACGTCCAAGAAAAAACATTGGGCGGAGTAAAGCAGGATTGCTGATTGTGATGTGAAGTTTGGAGTAGTAAGACAGCAAGGCCGTCTGAAAAATAGTTTTCAGACGGCCTTGAATTTTGCCCGAACCGCCTTATCTAAGCCGAAACCGTTTTCCAATCAAACAAAGGATACAAAATCATGATTATTCTGCACACCAACAAAGGCGACATCAAAATCGAATTGGATTTTGACAAAGCCCCTGTTACCGCCAAAAACTTCGAGCAATACGTTCAAGACGGCTTTTACGACGGCGTAATTTTCCACCGTGTAATCAAAGGCTTTATGATTCAGGGCGGCGGTATGGACGAAAACATGAATGAAAAAGACACCCGTGATCCGATTCAAAACGAAGCGGGCAACGGTTTGTCCAACGACAAATACACCATTGCCATGGCACGCACTTCCGATCCGCATTCCGCCAGCGCCCAATTCTTTATTAATACTGCCGACAACGGCTTTTTGAACCACCGTTCCAAAGAAATGTACGGCCGCACCGTGGTGCAGGACTGGGGCTACGCCGTATTCGGCAAAGTGGTTGAGGGCTTTGAGGTAGTGGATGCTATTGAAGGCGTTGCCACCAAACGCCACGGTTTTCACGATGATGTGCCGACCGAGGCAATTGTGATTACCAAGGCCGAAGCGGTGTAAAACCGTTCTATCCGATACCTTGGATAAAGCCAATGCCGTCTGAAAATGGGAAAACCCGGTTTTCAGACGGCATTGGTTTGTTTGTAAAGTGAACTTGCTAAAAGTAGGACAAGGCGATCATCTAACGCCGTAATCTTTTAAAGCAAATTCATGATGGTTTATTTATTTTCGTATTGAGTGGACTCATCGCCGTAATAAAGCACACCCAGCTTAATCGGAATCCGGCCCTGCGATTTGCGGTGTTTGTTGGAATCACGCAGCGAATAGGCGCAGCCGCAGTATTCCTGCTGGTAGAAGTTTTCCCGTTTGCTGATTTCAATCATGCGGGCGCTGCCGCCGCCTTTGCGCCAGTTGAAATCCCAATAGACCACATCATCATACGGTGCGGCGGCACGGTGGCCGCAGTCGTTGATTTGTGCCATGTTTTTCCAGCGTGAAATGCCCAGCGAGCTGGTGAACACGGGAAAGCCGTGTTCGTGGGCATATTGGGCGGCTTTTTCAAAGCGCATATCGAAACACATGGTGCAGCGTATGCCCCGTTCCGGCTCGAATTCCATGCCTTTGGCCTTGTCGAACCATTCTTTGCGGTCGTTTTCGTAGTCGTCGTCTTTATCGACAAACGGGATACCGAATTTTTCGGCAAAACGCAGGTTTTCTTCTTTGCGCAACAGATATTCTTTGAGCGGGTGGATATTGGGGTTGTAGAAATAAATGGTGTAGTCGATGCCGCTGGCGAGCATGGCTTCCATCACTTCGCCGGAACAGGGGGCGCAGCAGGAATGCAGCAAAACTTTTTTATGGCCGCCCGGCGGAACGAGTACGGGGCGGTCGATGTCGGTAACAAGCGGTGTCTGTGTTGAATGTGTCATGATTTTGGTTTTTCGGTACGGCAAAACAGGCGACAGTTTAGCAGATGCCGCTGAAATTGGGAAACGGGGAGGCCGTCTGAAAACGGGCAAAGCGGGTTTTTACGCAGCTAAAACCCGTTGCACTCATTTTTCAGACGGCCTCAAGTGTTAAGGCTGGATTGAAAATGTTTCGTCAGGCATTTGGTTGACCGCATTAAATTCTTCTGCATCGGGCAAGGTGGCGGGTGGTAGGGATTTTAAGTCGTCTTCGGATACTTTTTCGAGCGGTGCCAGCAAAATTTCTTCATTCGGACGAGCGGACAGGGTTTGCAGCAGTCGGCGGTATTCTTGGGAATGTTTCATCAGCTCGGCGGCGGCGTGGCGCAGGTCGTCCACATCTTGCGGCGGCAAATAGAAGCTGGTCGGAATGTTCAACACTTTTTGGCGGAACGCAGGGTCGGGCAAGTCCTTGAGATTGAGGCTGACAAACGAGAGCGAAATCGGTTGCCCGTCCGGGCCTTTGTAACCGTCGGCATTCCAGCGGTCGGTAAACTCACGGAAGCGGCGCAGCGATTCCTGCGAATATTTGGCAATCGGAATATCGATGACAGCATTGACCACGTCGCGCAGGCCGGGGACGGCTGCGGTTTCGTCCAAAGTGCGGGACTCTCGGTTTTGGGCATTGACGCTGATCACAACAATACGGCGGATTTTCCGGTTCGCCATCTGCTGCACCAGCATATTGCCGGAATAAAGATCGTTCATGTCCAGCAGGCTGCGCATACCGAGGTTGTCGGTCAGGCCGCCGTCAAGCAGGTGGATATAGGGGCGTTTGCTGCTGTCGCTGTATTGCTTGATGTTGTTGCCGAGTTCCTGACGGGTTTTGTTCTGCTGCTGGGTGTTGCCTTGCGCCATCGCCGCCTGCATTCTTTGCGGCAAGGTGTAGTTGCAGTTGCCGCCGTGGTTGTTGAGCGTAATCGGCGAGAAAATCATCGGCACGGCGCTGGAAGCGGCAACTGCCCTTGCCAGCCGCAGTTTGCTCAGGTTCAGACACATCGGGTCGAAATATTCCTGCGTAAAATTCAGCCGCTCGCCCAAGCCCATATCGGTGGCGGTGATGATGGCAAACGGGCCTTTGCGCCGTTTTTCCAAATCTTCGAAAGTGGCTTTGCCGAAAAGATAGAGTTCAAACTGCTCTTGCAGCAAATCGCCCCGCCCGAATTCAGGCGAGGTCAGGCGGGGAATGTTGGCGAGGGAAAACGCTTGTTTCAATACCTGTTTTTGGAAATTCTGCCGCAAAAAGCGTTTGTAAAACAGCGGAATGGTTTGACTGCCCTGCAGTGAGAAATAGGTTGCCAATACCGAACCGCCCGATACGCCGACCACCAAATCGACATTTTCCAGCAGGGATTTTTCTTCGCCGCTGATGGTTACTTTCTGCTGGTTGAGCTGTTCCAACACGCCGTAGCCCAAAGCCGCCGCCCGTGTGCCGCCGCCGGAAAACATCAACACGATAAAGGTATCGTCCTGACGGCGGTTTTTTTGGGCGGTTTCCAAACGGTAGCCCTGATCGGGCGTGATTTTGCTGATGGTCGGCAAGGGCTGGTAGCGGATGGCGGAACACGCCGAGAGCAGGGCGGTACTCAACGCAGCAATCAGTAATGCAGAACGGCGGGGAAACATGGTTGCTCTTTCGGAAAAAAGGATGGGACAATAAGTTGGTAAAAAGACCCGAAATCATCGGGCCTGAAACATTAACTATTCGGCTTTGTCGCCGATTTTGCTTTCTCTGCCTTGCAGCAGGTTCAGAATATTGCTTTTGTGCCGCCACAACACCAGCAGCGCAATCACCGCCGTGGCCGCTGCCCATGAGGCGTGGGGCATCAGGATATAGGCAATCAGCGGGCTGGCAACGGTGGCAGCGAGTGCGGCGAGGGAAGAGACTTTGAAACCGAACGCCATCACCAGCCAAATCAGGGCGCAAAGTAGGGCGGTCGGCCATGATAAGGCCAGCAGTACGCCCAATGCGGTCGCCACGCCTTTGCCGCCTTTAAAGCCGAAAAACACCGGCCACATATGTCCGACCAGCGCCGCTATGGCTGCCACGGCGACGGTATCGTGGTGCAAATCGAGCGGTGTTTGCAGCAGGCGTACCAAAGCCACCGCCGCCACGCCTTTGAGTGCATCGCCCAAGAGCGTCAGCGCCGCCGCCGATTTTTTGCCGCTGCGCAAGACATTGGTGGCACCGGGATTGCCCGAGCCGTAAGTGCGGGGGTCGGCCATGCCGTAGCATTTGGAAACCACCACTGCAAACGAAACCGAACCGATTAAATAGGCGGAAGTTACCGCTAATATGTTGTACATTCTGTATGCTTTGCTTACAATAAAGACCTTATTCTATCCAAAAAAACGGATACTGGAAATGGATAAAATCTTTTTGCACGGGATGAAAGCCGATACGCTGATTGGTGTGTATGACTGGGAACGGGAACACCGCCAGACGCTGGTAATCGATTTGGACATCGGCATTGCCGAAAAACAGGCGCTCAGTGATGATATTGCCGATACGGTTCACTACGGCGAAGTGTGCGAAGCCGTGCGCAGCAGTTTGCGGAATCAGGATTTTCTGCTGCTGGAAATGCTGGCGGAACACATTGCCGCTTTGGTGTTGAACGATTTCAAGGCATTATGGGTGCGGGTAAAAGTGGTGAAACCGGGGATTTTGCCCGATGTAAAAGAAGTCGGTGTGGAAATCGAACGCAGCGCCGATTAACGGATTAATCAGGCCGTCTGAAAATTTAGATAAATTTAGATAGATGACACTCATTTTTCAGACGGCCTTACTAGGGGAAAAATATGGATTTGACTGAAACCAAATTAAGCAGCGAACCGATTTACCAAGGTTCGTTTGTTACCATCAGTCGGGACAGCGTACGCCTGCCCAACGGCAACGAAAGCAGCCGCATTGTCATCCGCCACCCCGGAGCGGCGTGTGTGTTGGCGGTTACCGATGACGACTGCGTCGTTTTGGTGCGACAGTGGCGTTATGCGGCGGATCGGGCGGTGTTGGAACTGCCGGCGGGCAAGCTCGATGCGGGCGAAGACCCTGCCGTTTGCGCTTTGCGGGAATTGGGCGAAGAAACGCCGTACACCGCCGACAGCGTGAAGCTGCTGCACACGTTTTACACGGCGGTTGGTTTTTGCGATGAAAAAATGTATCTCTACCAAGCCCAAGGCGTGCGCCTCGGTAGCACCTTGTCCCCCGATGAAGACGAGTTTACCGAAACGGTATTGATGAGCCGGGAAGAAGTGAAAGCGGCTTTGGCAAACAATCAGATTGAAGACGGGAAAACGCTGGCGGGTCTGCAATATTGGTTGTTGAACAGCTAAATATTTATACAGTCAATACAAAACATCCGCCCACCCGCTGTTCTGAATTTTTCAGGAATAACGGGTAGTCGGATGTTTGTGTATTTTTCAGACGGCCTCAACCCCGTCCGGTGCTGCCGAAGCCGCCTTCGCCCCGCTCGCTGGCGGCAAATTCGTCCACCACTTTAAATGCCGCCTGCACCACAGGCACAATCACCATCTGTGCAATGCGTTCCATCGGCTCGACCGTAAACGCTTCTTTGCCCCGATTCCACAGCGACACTTTCAATTCGCCCTGATAATCCGAATCAATCAGCCCCACCAAATTGCCCAATACGATGCCGTGTTTGTGTCCCAAACCGGAGCGGGGAAGCAGAACGGCGGCGTAGTCGGGATTGGCAAGGTAAACTGCCAGACCGGTCGGCACCAAATAAGTATCGCCCGGCTGAAGCACCACGGCTTCGTCCAAGCAGGCACGCAGATCCAAGCCGGCCGAGCCGGGCGTGGCGTATGCGGGCAAATGTTGCGCCATTTTCGGATTTAAGATTTTCAGTTCCACTTCGGTTTGCATGATGTTTTCCGTTTTCCAATAATCAAACTTCGGATTATAGCCGAAATCTTAGGCATGATGCCGTCTGAAAAGTGCAAAATGCCGCTCTGCTCTGTTATCATAGCCGTGATTGATGACTGGAGAATAAAAATGAATTTGCACGATATTCGGGAAGATTACAGCAAACAGGAATTATCGGAAGCGCAATGCCATGCCGATCCGATTGTTCAGTTTGAACAATGGCTCAACGAAGCGGTTCAGGCGCAGGTAAACGAGCCGACGGCGGTCAATGTGGCGGCGGTGGGCGAAGACGGCCGCCCCAACAGCCGCATGGTGCTGCTCAAAGAAGTCAATCCGCAGGGCTTTGTGTTTTTTACCAATTACAACAGCCGCAAAGGCAAATCGTATGCCGCCCATCCGTTTGCGGCGATGACGTTTTTCTGGCCGGAGTTGGAACGGCAAGTGCGGGTGGAAGGGCGGATTGAAAAACTGTCTGCCGAGGCTTCGGACGAATATTTCGACAGCCGCCCCTATACCAGCCGCATCGGTGCGTGGGCGAGCGATCAGAGCGAAGTGATTTCCGGCAAGGCGGTTTTGGTGGCCAAAGCTGCGGCTATCGGCGCACGCCATCCGCTGCATGTTCCCCGTCCGCCGCATTGGGGCGGCTATCTGGTGCTGCCCGACCGCATCGAATTTTGGCAAGGCCGCCCGAGCCGTCTGCACGACCGTATCCAATACCGTTTGGAAAACGGCATGTGGATTCGGGAACGTTTGTCGCCTTAAGCGATAAATATTTAGAAATAATGCACGTTTTTAATAAAATCAGGTAGAATGCCGCCCTTATGCCGTCTGAAAATGCTGTTTCAGCGGATCAAACCGATTAACTGTCCTGCCGCATGATGATTGCCGCAGAAGAACCATTGCCCGATTGTGTGCTTAAGCTGTTCGGGAAATGCGTTAGGAGTAAAACCATGTCTAAAAAACAACCTACCAGCAAACGTGAATGGCGCGACGGCGCTGCTTCGGCGGGTGTGAAAAAACCGGCTGCGGCTTCCGCCAAAAAAGCGGCACATCCGTTCAAAGGCGAAGCAAAACGCCAATCTTCAGACAAACGCAAGGCGTTTTCAGACGGCCTGCAGACGCAGGGGCGTGAAAAAGCGGTGAAACAGCGTGCCGATAAGGCGAAAAAACTGGTGGTGCGCAATCCGAACCAGAAAATTCTGGAACACGCCCGTGATTTGAAAGAGCGGCGCAGCGATTTGTCCCGTTTCGAGCCGGAGCGTCTGCAAAAAGTGCTGGCGGCTTCGGGTGTCGGTTCGCGCCGGGAAATGGAAGAATGGATTACCAACGGTTGGGTAACGGTAAACGGCCGTGTGGCGCAGTTGGGCGAAAAAGTAACGCCCGACGACCACGTTACCGTAAAAGGCAACATCATCAAGCTGAAATGGGCCGACCGTTTGCCGAGAATCATTCTGTATTACAAACAGGAAGGCGAAATCGTTTCTCGGGACGACCCTCAGGGGCGGGTGAGTATTTTCGACCGTCTTCCGCAGGCGGCAAGCAGCCGCTGGGTTGCCATCGGGCGTTTGGACATCAACACCAGCGGCCTACTGATTATCACCACTTCGGGCGAACTGGTGCAGCGTTTTGCCCACCCGAGTTTTGAAGTGGAACGGGAATACGCCGTGCGGGTGCTGGGCGAATTGACGACCGAACAAATGCGTATGCTGACCGAAGAGGGCGTGATGCTGGAAGACGGTTTGGCGAAAGTCGAGCGGATTTACGAGCAGGGCGGCGAGGGCGCAAACAAATGGTATAACGTGGTGATTAAAGAAGGCCGCAATCGGGAAGTACGCCGCATTTTTGAAAGTCAGGGTTTGACCGTCAGCCGCTTGGTGCGGGTCGGTTTCGGCCCGATCGGCTTGCCGAACCGCCTGAAGCGGGGACAGTTTTACGAACTCAATCCGGCGGAAGTCGCCAATATCATCAAATGGGCGGATATGCTGCTTCCGGGCGAACGCCGCCGCCGTTCTTAAACCGTAAAAGCCGTCTGAAAACAGGAATTATCGTTTTTCAGACGGCCTGAGACCTTTGCAAAACCCTAGATTTGAGTACAGTTCGAAGTTATAGCAGCACAAAAATCGAAGACATATCATGAAGATAGGCAAGATTTTGAGCAGCGCATAACAAAGAAATGTACCAAAGATAGGGAATTTGCAAAGGTCTCGGCCTTTTTCTTTTGTGCTTGTGAAACATCAACCATGTTCGACATACAAACCGACAACAGCCGCATCATATTAAATCATCAGGGCAGACGGCGGGCGGAAATTTACCTGTTCGGCGCATTGCTCAACCGTTATGAAATCGAACTTACCGACGGCAGCCGCTTCAACGCCGTGCAGGGCTATGAAAACCCGCAGCAGGCGAGGGAAACGCTGACAGCAGGCTTTCACAGCGCCAAACTCAGCCCGTTTGCCTGTCGTATCCGCTGCGGGCAATACCGTTTTGACGGGCAGGAATATTGTGTCGGTAAACACCAAATTGCCGGACACGCCGCCCACGGTTTGATGTATGACGCTGATTTTGCACTGATCGGCAGCGGCAGCAATGCAGAATCGGCATGGGCAGAACTGGCGGCGGATTATCGGGCGCAGGAAGCCGGTTTCCCGTTTGCCTACCGTCTGCAAATCCGCTATTGCCTGACGGCGCAGGGCTTGGAAACCGTAACGCTGGTACGCAATACCGGCCGCAGCGCCATGCCGCTGGCAGACGGCTGGCATCCTTATTTCACCTTGGGCGGCAGTGTCGATGAATGGACGCTGCAACTCAACAGCCGCAGCAGGCTGGTGTTTGACCAAGATTTGGTTGCCAACGGCGAAATACTTGCCGACAACCGGTTTGCAAATGCCCGCAGTTTAGCGGGTATCGAACTGGACAACAGTTTTATTCTCGACAGCTTCGACCGACCCGCCTGCATTTTGCGCAGCAGCAACTACCGCCTGAGCATTTTCCCCGAACCCTCTTACCCGTATCTGCAAATCTACATTCCGCCCGCAAGGCAGTCGCTGGCGCTGGAAAACCTCAGCGGTGCGCCCGACTGCTTTAACAACGGCTTAGGTTTGACGGTATTGGCAGCCGGGGAAGAAAAACGGTTTGCCACACGGTATGTCTTGGAAACTTGCGAAAGCGAGGCAGCATAGCAAAGCCTTACTGACTGAAAAATTTCCCTGATTTTCAGCAAATATATTCTTTAAGGCCGTCTGAAAAATGCCACAATCCGGTTTTTCAGACGGCCTTGCTTTCTGCAGAACAGATAACTTGGCGTATAATACCGGCATTTATATTCAGGAACACATCACTATGGATTGGCAGGGACGCAGACAAAGTTCTAATGTAGAAGACCGTCGGGGTGCTTCGGGCGGAGGCGGCGGCAAAACGCCGGGGATTCTCGGCATTATCGTGCTGCTGGTCGGCGCATATTACGGCGTGGATTTGTCCGGCATTGTCGGTACGCCGAGCTTGGGAACATCGGTTTCCCAACAATCTACGCTTGATCCGCAGCAGGAAAACCAGTTGAACGAGTTGGCAAGAGTGGTGTTGGCGGATACCGAAGCGACATGGAGCGAATATTTCGCCCGCGACGGCCGCCAATACACGCCGACAACCATGGTGCTGTACACCGGCGGCACCCAAACCGCCTGCGGCATGGGCCAAGCGGCGATGGGCCCGTTTTATTGTCCGGGCGACCGCAAAGTCTATCTGGATTTGTCGTTTTACGAAGACATGCGCACCAAGCTCAAATCCGCCAGCGACGCAGCGTTTGCCTATGTGATCGCCCACGAAGTCGGCCACCATATCCAAAACCTGCTCGGCATCTTGCCTAAAGTGAACCAAATGCAGCAGCGTGCGTCCAAAAGCGAAGCCAATGCACTTTCTGTAAAACTCGAATTGCAGGCCGACTGCTTCGCCGGCGTATGGGGACACTTCGCCGTCGGCAAAAAACTCTTTGAAGCAGGCGATATTGAAAAAGCCATGCTGGCGGCAGAATCAGTGGGCGACGACCGTCTGCAGCATGAAGCGCAGGGCTATGTCGTTCCCGACAGCTTCACCCACGGCTCGTCCGCCGACCGCATGAAATGGCTGCAAACCGGCCTGCAAAGCGGCGACATCAACCAATGCAACACATTCCGCTGACCCAACCCGCAAAGCCCGTTTTCAGACGGCCTTTGAATCAGGCGATACACTAAAAAATAGTGGATTCACTTTAAAAGAAGACAAGGCGGCGAGCCGCAGACAGTATAAATAATACGGCAAGGCAAGCCAACGCCGTATTATTTTAAAGTGAATTCACTATATTAGAGAAGGAACAATCATGGCACGCATTGCACAAGACATTTTCAAAGCCTACGATATTCGGGGCATTGTCGGCAAAACCCTGACCAACGAAGCCGCCTATTTAATCGGCAAAGCCATTGCCGCCAAAGCTGTTGAGCAAGGCATTAAATGCATTGCCGTCGGCAGAGACGGCCGCCTGAGCGGGCCGGAACTGATGAAACACCTGCAGCAGGGGCTGACCGACAGCGGCATCGACGTTTTGAATGTCGGCATGGTTGCCACGCCGATGCTGTATTTTGCAGCGATTAACGAATGCGGCGGCAGCGGCGTGATGATTACCGGCAGCCACAACCCGCCTGATTACAACGGTTTCAAAATGATGCTCGGCGGCAAAACGCTGGCGGGTGATTTGATTCAGGAACTGCTGGCGGTAATTGAAAACAATGCTTTCGCCGCAGCAGAAGAAAGCGGCGAAGTGCTTGAAAAAAACATCGCCGACGATTACCGCAACCACATTCTCGGCCATATCAAACTCAAACGCCCGATGAAGATTGTGATTGACGCAGGCAACGGTGTCGGCGGCGCATTTGCCGGCAAACTCTATCGTGATTTGGGCTGTCAAACGCAGGAACTGTTTTGCGATGTGGACGGCACTTTCCCCAACCACCACCCCGATCCGAGCAAACCGGAAAACCTGCAAGACCTGATTCAGGCGCTGCAAAACAGCGATGCCGAAATCGGCTTGGCATTTGACGGCGATGCCGACCGCTTGGGCGTGGTTACCAAAGACGGCAACATCATTTATCCCGACCGCCAACTGATGCTGTTTGCCCAAGACGTTTTGAGCCGCAATCCCAATGCCAAAGTGATTTTCGATGTCAAATCCACCCGACTGCTGACCCCGTGGATTCAGCAGCACGGCGGCGAAGCCGTTATGGAAAAAACCGGCCACAGCTTTATCAAAGCCGCTATGAAAAAAACCGGCGCACTGCTGGCAGGCGAAATGAGCGGCCATATTTTCTTTAAAGAACGCTGGTTCGGCTTCGATGACGGCCTCTACGCCGGTGTCCGCCTGCTGGAAATCCTTTCCGCCTGCGATAACCCATCGGCAATCCTGAACGCATTGCCGCAAAGCATTGCCACCCCCGAACTCAACATCCGTTTACCCGAAAGCAGCAACGGCCACCAAGTGATTGCCGAATTGGCCGCCAACGCCGAATTTTCAGGTGCGACCGAAATCATCACCATCGACGGCCTGCGGGTCGAATTTTCAGACGGCTTCGGTCTGATGCGGGCTTCCAACACCACCCCGATTCTGGTACTGCGCTTCGAAGCCGACAACCAAGCCGCCATCGAACGGATTCAGCAGCAGTTTAAAACCATTATCGAAAGCAATCCTGCTCTGAAATGGCCGCTGTGAGATGATATAGATCATTGTAATGATGCCGGATAATAACGGAATCATTCTACTTTATCATTCTGAAACCACCCCAATTCGCCGCCCAATGCGGCAACTTCGCCAATCACCATCAATGCCGGGCGGGGAGCTTCTGCGGCGAGTTCGGGCAGGTTTTTCAGACGGCCTGTCCGCACCTGCTGCTGTGGCAGCGTGCCGTTGGAAATCACCGCTACCGGCGTGTTTTCGCTGCGGCCGTATTCAATCAGTTTTTCGGCAATCAGCGAGGCTTGCAGTGTGCCCATATAAATCACCAGCGTCTGATTGCCCAGTGCCAGCGTGCGCCAGTCGGGCTGTTCGCCGTCGTGTTTGCTGTGGCCGGTAACAAACAGAGCGCTTTGGGCGCAGTCCCGGTGGGTCAGCGGAATACCGGCGTAGGCGGTTGCCCCCAAAGCGGCGGTAACGCCCGGTACGATGCGGTAAGGAATTCCGGCCTGCTTCAACACCTGCGCTTCCTCGCCGCCCCTGCCGAATACAAACGGATCGCCGCCTTTCAGCCGCACCACACGTCTGCCCGCCAAAGCGTGTTCCACCAGCAGGCGGTTGGTGGTTTCCTGCTGCACATGATGATTGCCCGCACGCTTACCAACGCTGATTTTCTCGGCATCTTGGCGCACCATCGCCATAATGCCGTCTGAAACCAGCGCATCGTAAAACACCACATCCGCCGCCTGAATTGCCTGCAGAGCGTGAATAGTCAGCAAACCCGGATCGCCGGGGCCGGCACCGACCAACACCACTTCGCCTTTTGCGGCTTGGAAACTGTCCAACTGCGTTACCAGTTCGGCTTCCGCAGCGGCGGTATTGTTCTGCGCCGCCAACGTGGCAAAGCGGCTGTCAAACAGGTTTTCCCAAAAACGGCGGCGGTTTTCCGTGCCGCTGATTTCGGCTTTGACCCGCTGCCGCCAACGTCCGGCAATTTCCGCCATTTTCCCGCTTTCCAACGGAATCAGCGTCTCAATCATCTGCCGCCATTTGCGTGCCAACACCGGTGCCGTACCGCCGCTGGAGACGGCGATTTTCATCGGGCTGCGGTCGATTACCGCCGGCACGATAAAGGAACATAAATCGGCGGTATCGACCGTATTGCAGAATTTTCCTTTGGCTTCGGCGGCACGGAATACCTGCTCGTTCAGGCTGCGGTTGTCGGTGGCGGCAACGGCTAAAAACACATCGTTTAAAAAATCTTCGTCAAACTGCCCGCCCAAATAAACGATTTTTCCCTCGTCCAACCATTGTGAAAACAGTGGATTCAGCCGCTCGGCCACCACCCGCACCTGCGCACCGGCACGCAGCAGCGCAGCAGCTTTGCGTTCGGCAACCGTTCCGGCACCGACCAGCAAGACAGGGCGGTTTTCAAGATGGGTAAAAATCGGATAATGGTTCATAGTAACTCGTTACGGGAAAGGGTCAGAATAGCGGCTATGCTACAGGCCGTCTGAAAAAAGCGGAAAGAATGGATTTTGCTTATCTTATGGGGTTTGGTTATATGTGGCTAAAATAAATGATTTTCTTTAAAAATAAATCGCTTATATCTATGATAACTGAGCGAATATTTCCATTATTCCAACTTTTATGGGATAACAAGCAGAATAAATTTAAAAATTCAGTACTGCGTTGTCTTGCTGTCTTGTATTGTTTTGGGGGGGTATTTCGCTATATTTTGGACGCACGGTTACGCTGAGCGGTAGATGGTCGGACAGTTTTTGCCAGTGCTTATCATTGTGAATCTGCGTGCTGACAATATCCAGATTGCGGGTATAAATGCGGTCGAGGCTGAGTAGGGGGAGGCGGGCGGGGAAGGTTTTGGGGTGGGTGCCGTTGCGGGAAAAGGCTTCGGTCAGCCCCAGCATATTGCCCAATAAGGGGGCGGATTTGTGCCGCCAGTCGTTAAAGTCGCCGGCGATAATCAGCGGGCTGTGTTCGTCGATATGGCGGCTGACGTAATCAAAAATGGTTTGATACTGTTTGCAGCGGTCGGGTTCGAGCAGATTTAAATGGGCGCACAGGCATACTAGCGGCTGTGTCCAGCCTTCGGGGTGGATTTCGCAATGCAGCATGCCTCTTTGTTCCCGTTTGTTGACGCTGATATTGAGGTTGTGGCGGGTGTCGATGGGTAGATGGCTGAGAATCGCATTGCCGTGGTGGCGTTGCGGGTAAACTGCATTTTTGCCGTAGCTGCGGTTAAACGACAGCCGTTCGCCGAGAAAATCATAATGCGGCAAATCGGGAAAATCTGCCAAGCGGCTGCTGCGCCCGCGGTGCTGCCCTTGGACTTCCTGAAGAAACAAAATATCAGAATCCAGCTGCTGCAAAGCCTCTGCCATATGCTCAAGCTGGACTTTCCGATTCAGGGCGGACATGCCTTTGTGCATATTGTAGGAAGTAACGGTAATCGCTCGCGGAAGCATGGGTTTGGTCTTTTGAGATACTTTACATGATTATGGTTGATTGGAATGATTTTGGTTTAACAGCCATAATTGTGCATATTTAGCAAATGTATAAAAACCATTCATTACTGAAATAATCAAACCCGCATAACCATCTAAGAATCCCCGTTTAAGAATGTAGGTTCGAAAAAAGGCTACAATACCCCGTAACAATGCACCTGCCGGATTACTGTATTTCCTATTTTTAAATTGCTGCGCCCAATCGTAAGCATAACGTTGCATTTTTATAATGTGTTGCCCCAGCGAAGAATAAGTTAAATGTACAATATCACCGTTAATATTTTCAATCTTCCAGCCTTCGGGAACAATCACTGATTCGTGTACTAAATCGTTGTTATACCGAGTATGGGTAACAGGATACATACGCACGACCCTGTCGGGATACCAGCCGCAATAGCGGATTTTTTTGCCGTACACAATAGTAGATCGGTTAAGGGTGTAAACGGTTTTCGGCTGAGTACCTTGGGAAAAAATCCGGCGGATACCGTTAACCGTTTCATTACTCAGCCGCTCGTCTGCGTCCAGCCACAATACCCATTCACTGCGGATAAATTCATGCGCTCGGTTGCGCTGTATTCCAAAACCTTGCCAGTCAGAAAAAACATGGCATGCTGCGCCGTATTGCTCTGCAATTTTGCAGGTAGCATCACTGCTTCCGGCATCGATGATTACAATCGGGCAATGTAACGGCTGCACGCTTTGCAGGCATTCGACAAGCATGGCTTCTTCGTTTTTGGTAATAATGGCAACTGTGAGCGGTAGTGCGGTATCGGAAATTGGATTCATATCAATCAGGCCGTCTGAAAATCGGTCAAACACATTCGGGCGTTCTATTTTACCCGATATCTGCTAAAGCAATGTATTTTTATTCCGAATATATGGACTTCTCGGGCAAAGTGGGCTATTGTTGCACCCGTGCCGGAGGCTTTGTGCCGGCGGTTGCAAAATCAGTATTTATTCGATGAAGAGGAGTCAGAGATGGCGGTTCGCATAGAACACGATCTGCTGGGTGAACGTGAGATTCCGGCGGAGGTTTATTGGGGTATCCACACGCTGCGGGCGGTGGAAAATTTTAAGATTTCAACGCAGAAAATTTCTGATGTGCCGCTGTTTGTGCGGGGCATGGTGATGGTGAAAAAGGCGACGGCGCAGGCCAACGGCGAGTTGGGGGCGGTGAAGCCTGAAATTGCAGCGGCGATTGAGCGTGCCTGTGATGAAATTTTGGAAAAAGGCCGCTGTCTCGACCAGTTTCCGTCTGACGTTTACCAAGGCGGGGCGGGTACTTCGGTGAATATGAACACCAATGAAGTGGTGGCGAATCTGGCTCTGGAACTGTTGGGCTATGAAAAAGGCCGCTATGATATTGTTAATCCGATGGATGATGTGAATGCCAGCCAATCGACCAATGATGCGTATCCGACCGGCTTCCGGCTGGCGGTGTATTACAGCGTGGGCGAATTGCTGGAAAAACTGGCGGTATTGAAAGCCTCGTTTGCCGCCAAAGCCGAGGAATTTAAAGATGTTTTGAAAATGGGGCGCACCCAGCTTCAAGATGCTGTGCCGATGACGGTCGGCCAAGAGTTTAAATCGTTTGAAGTGCTGCTGGAAGAGGAAATTTTAAACCTTGACCGCACCCGCCAGCTTTTGCTGGAAGTCAATCTCGGCGCAACGGCAATCGGCACCGGTGTGAACACGCCGAAAGGCTATGCGCCTTTGGTGGTGTCGAAACTGGCGGCAATCAGCGGTTTGAACTGTACGCTGACTTCCAATCTGATTGAGGCGACTTCCGACTGCGGCGCTTATGTGATGGTACACGGTGCTTTGAAACGCACGGCGGTGAAACTGTCGAAAATCTGCAATGACCTGCGCCTGCTCTCATCTGGCCCGCGTGCGGGTTTGAAAGAAATCAACTTGCCGGAATTGCAGGCGGGTTCTTCGATTATGCCGGCGAAAGTCAATCCGGTGATTCCCGAAGTGGTCAATCAAGTCTGCTTCAAGGTAATCGGCAACGATACCACTATTACGTTTGCCGCCGAAGCAGGCCAGCTTCAGTTGAACGTGATGGAGCCGGTGATTGCCCAATGTATGTTTGAAACCATTTCGCTGCTGGGCAATGCCTCGGTGAAACTGGCGGAAAAATGTGTGGACGGTATTACCGTAAACCGTGAAATCTGCGAGCGTTATGTGTTTAATTCCATCGGTTTGGTTACTTATCTCAATCCGTATATCGGCCATCACAACGGCGATATTATCGGCAAAATCTGCGCTCAAACCGGCAAAGGCGTGCGGGAAGTGGTGTTGGAACAAGGCTTGTTGAGCGAAGAAGAACTCGACCGGATTCTGTCGCCGCAAAACCTGATGAATCCGCATTCGTAAGTGCCGTAATCTACTGCAAAGGCCGTCTGAAAATCGCAAATACAGTTTTCAGACGGCCTCAAAACGTTTATTTTTCAAAAATATAATGAATCATACCCAATTTGCCCCCATTCTAATCAACTGGCAGCGGCAACACGGCCGCCGCAACCTACCTTGGCAGGTGCAAGACCCTTATCGGATTTGGCTTTCAGAAATCATGTTGCAGCAAACGCAGGTTGCCACCGTTTGCGGCTATTACCCCCGTTTTATCGAAAAATTCCCCACCGTAGCAGATCTGGCAGCGGCAGAGCAAGACGAAGTGTTGGCATTGTGGGCAGGCTTGGGCTATTACAGTCGGGCGCGCAATCTGCACAAAGCCGCCCGCCAAGTGGTAGAACAATTCGGCGGCCGCTTTCCGCAAAGCAGGCAGGAATTGGAAACCCTGTGCGGTGTTGGCAGAAGCACCGCCGCCGCCATTTCCGCCTTTGCCTTCGGGCAGCGGGAAACCATTTTAGACGGCAACGTCAAGCGTATTCTGTGCCGCATTTTCGCTCGGGACGGCAATCCGGCAGACAAAAAATTCGAGCAGTCGCTGTGGACACTCGCCGAAAGCCTGATGCCGTCTGAAAATCAGGATATGCCGGCTTATACGCAGGGATTGATGGATTTGGGTGCAACTGTTTGCAAACGCAGCAAGCCCTTGTGCGGCGAATGCCCGATGAGCAGCATGTGCGAAGCCAAAAAGCAAAACCGCATTGACGAATTGCCCCGCAGAAAAGCCGCCGTCAACGTGCAAACCCTCCCGCTTTATTGGCTGACCGTACGCAATCAGGACAACAAGATATGGCTGCACAAACGGGAGCAGGGCGGCATTTGGGGCGGGCTGTATTGCGTTCCCTGTTTTGAAAGCCTTGACGAACTGCACCGTTTTGCCGATGATTTGGGGCTGAATGAGGGCGATTTAAGCGAAGACACACCGTTTACCCACCGCCTGACCCACCGACTGTTATTGATTACACCGTTTACCGCCACTTGCCCGAATCCCCCGTTTTCAGACGGCCTGTGGGTCGCCCCGCAGGACTTGGCGGATTACGGCTTGCCCAAACCTTTGCAGGATTATTTGCATCGCAAGCAGGGAAGGTTGTTTTAGGATATATATATTAATACAACAATGCCGTCTGAAAACCGCAGTTTTCAGACGGCATATTGTTCAATATTCAAGCCAAAACGGTTTTAGTCTTCGGCTTTGCTGCGGATCACCAGCAGCGGCAGGTGGCTTTGACGCATTACGGTTTCGGCGAAGCTTCCCATTAAAAGGTGCATCAGACCGGTGCGGCCGTGTGTACCCAACACCAGCAAATCTGCGCCGTTGGCATCGGCATAGTCCACCAGTTCTTGAGCCATTTCCCGTGCGCCTTTGTTGGCAACCAGCAAATGCTTGACAATGTTGGCAACGCCTTCTTTTTGCGCCGCCTGTTCGGCAAATTCCAAAACTTCCGTACCCTGCGCCACAGCAGCGGCTTCGTAGCTGTCATGCTGCAGAAACTCGGGTGCCAGCGCCATGTATTCGGCAGGATTGGCAACGTGAACCAAAGTCAGACGGGCGTTATTGGCCTGAGCCAGGCTGGTGGCGTGTTTCAAGGCGTTCAATGAAGTTTCGCTACCATCGACTGCAACGACTAAATGTTTGTACATAGTATTCTCCTTGGAGGCAGTATCGGATTGGCCGCACAGCTTTATTGCGGACGGGCATTCTGATTATAGTCTGTCCGGCATGATTTGTACAACAGCCAAAAACGGCCCGATGGCTTACGCAGGCCTGTTTCTTCGTTATAATACGCTTTCGCATTCACACGCACGATTTTAATTGGACACAAGGTTGGTTTATGGCAGATATGGATTCTATGGTTTCCCGACGTTTCGGCGGCATTGCCCGTTTATACGGCAGCGGGGCATTGCAGCGTTTTCAAGAGGCGCATGTCTGCGTGGTTGGAGTCGGCGGGGTTGGTTCGTGGGGCGTGGAAGCCTTGGCACGCAGCGGCATCGGCAATCTAACGCTGATTGATTTGGACAATGTGGCGGAATCCAATATCAACCGCCAACTGCACGCTTTGAGCGACGATTTCGGTAAGCCAAAAGTCAGCGCGCTGCACGAGCGGATTGTGCAGATTAACCCCGAATGCAGGGTAACGGAAATCGAAGATTTTGTCGATGAAGACAATCTGGACACGCTTTTCAGACGGCCTTTTGATTTTGTAATCGATGCCATCGACCAAATCCGGGTCAAAGCCGCAATGGCAGATTATTTTGTGAAACACCGCCAACCGTTTATCTTGAGCGGCGGGGCGGGCGGACAGCGCAATCCGGCGCTGATTCAAACGGCGGATTTGAGCAAAGTTACCCACGATCCGCTGCTGGCAAATCTGCGATATACCCTGCGTAAAAAATACGGTTTCAGCCGGGATACCAAAGCAAAAATGCACGTTCCCTGCGTCTATTCGACTGAGAACATTACGCCGCCGCAAATAGAAGGCGGATGCGCCGTCGGCGAAGCGCCGCAGGGTTTGTCGTGCGCCGGTTACGGGGCCAGTATGCTGGTAACGGCAACTTTCGGCCTATATTGCGCCCAAGCCGCCATCGACTTTATCGCAGGTAAAAAATGAACCCGACCGCCACCGTTGCCGAACCGACCGTTGCATGGGTATTCGGCCAGCCCGTTACCGATTTGCCGCAAGATCTGTTTATTCCGCCCGATGCTTTGAAAGTGGTGTTGAGCAGCTTTCAAGGGCCGCTGGATTTGCTGCTGTATTTAATCCGCAAGCAGAATATTGATGTTTTGGATATTCCGATGGTGAAAATCACCGAGCAATATCTGCACTATATCGCCCAGATGGAAAGCTATCAGTTTGATTTGGCGGCAGAATATCTGCTGATGGCGGCAGTATTGATTGAAATCAAATCACGTCTGCTGTTGCCCCGCACCGAAGCGCCGGAAGAAGAGGAAGCCGACCCGAGGGCAGAATTGGTGCGCCGCCTGCTGGCATACGAACAGATGAAACTGGCCGCTCAGGGTTTGGATGCTTTGCCGAGGGCGGGGCGGGATTTCGCATGGGCGTATTTACCGCTGGAAATCGCCGCCGAAGCCAAATTGCCGGAAGTCTATACCGCCGATTTAACGCAGGCGTGGCTGGGCATTCTGTCCCGTGCCAAACACACCCGCAGCCACGAAGTGATACGGGAAGCCATTTCCGTGCGGGCGCAGATGACTTCGATTTTACGCAGGCTCAATGAGGGCGGAAGCTGTCCGTTTCACGCTCTGTTCAAGCCCGAACAGGGCAGGGCGTATGTGGTGGTAAACTTTATCGCCCTGCTGGAACTGGCAAAAGAAGGCTTGGTGCGGATTGTGCAGAACGAGCAGTTCGGCAGCATCGAAATCCATCTCAAAAACGAACAAAACGCCGCCTGATTTTTACCGAACTCACCCCAAAATCACACTTTTCAGACGGCATCGCCCGAAAAATCGTGTACACTTACGGCAGTTTGCCAAAAAAGAAGAGAATAGAGCCATGACCGAGCGAGCGCCCATCATTCAATCGCTGCTGGACACCGATTTATACAAATTCACCATGCTGCAGGTGATTCTGCACCAATTTCCGCAAACCCACAGCGTGTACGAATTCCGTTGCCGCAACCAAGAAACCGACTATCCGCTAGCAGAAATCCAACAGGAATTAGAGTGGGAATTAGATGCACTCTGTCAGCTGCGTTTTCAGGAAGACGAGCTGGACTATCTGCGCAGCCTGCGCTTTATCCGCAGCGATTTTGTCGATTATCTCGAACTGTTCCAACTCAAACGCCGCTTTGTCAAAATCAGCCCCGACGAACAAGGCCGTCTGAATATCCGCATCGAAGGCCCGATGGTGCAGGCGATGTTTTTTGAAATCTTCATTCTCGCCATCGTCAACGAACTCTACTTCCGCCGCTTGGAAACCCCCGAAATTCTCGCCGAAGGCGAACGCCGCCTGCAAATAAAAGTAGCGCAGCTGCACGAAATCGCCAAGCAGCAAAACCCCGCAGACCCACCGTTTGTTATCTCCGACTTCGGCACCCGCCGCCGCTATACCCGAGCATGGCAGGAACACGTTGTGCGCACCCTCCTTGCCGCCGAACCCGACATCGTACGCGGCACCAGCAACGTTTATCTGGCAAAAAAACTCAACATTACCCCCATCGGCACCATGGCGCACGAGTTCCTACAAGCCTTCCAAGCCCTTGACGTACGCCTGCGCAACTTCCAAAAAGCCGCCCTTGAAGCCTGGGTACACGAATACCGAGGCGACCTCGGCATCGCCCTGACCGATGTAGTCGGCATGGACGCATTCTTGGTCGATTTCGACCTCTATTTCGCCAAACTCTTCGACGGCCTGCGCCACGACAGTGGCGACCCGTATATTTGGGGCGACAAAGCCTACCGCCACTACCAAAAACTCAAAATCGACAGCCGCACCAAAATGCTTACCTTTTCAGACGGCCTCAACATCGAAAAATCTTGGGCGCTGCACCAATATTTCAAAGACCGCTTCAAAACCAGCTTCGGCATCGGCACCAACCTCACCAACGACTTAGGCCACACCCCGCTGAACATCGTCTTGAAACTGGTCGAATGCAACCGCCAATCCGTCGCCAAACTCTCCGACTCCCCCGGCAAAACCATGACCAACAACCGCACCTTCCTCGCCTATCTGCGGCAGGTGTTCAATGTTCCGGAGCAGGGGGAAACGGAAAACGGGAAGTAAATTCAGGCAATAAAAAAGACGGTTCACAATCGAACCGTCTTTTTTCAACTATATTCTTAAAAATAACCCGCTTTTTTACGTTCTTCCATCGCTGCTTCGGAAACCCGGTCGTCCATGCGGGTGGCGCTGCGTTCGGAGATGGTTGCCGTAGCGGTTTCGGCGATGATGTCTTCCGGTGTGGCGGCGGTGCTGGCAACGGGGCAGGTGCAGGAAATATCGCCGACGGTGCGGAAGCGGACATCTCGGATTTCGGATACTTCGCCGTCCCGTTTCGGTGTCAGCGGCGTAACCGGAACCAGCAGGCCGTTGCGTTCGACTACTTCCCGTTGGTGGGTGTAGTAAATCGGCGGCAGGGCGAGTTGTTCTCGGGCGATGTATTGCCAGATGTCGAGTTCCGTCCAGTTGGAAATCGGGAAGACACGCATATTTTCGCCGGGGAACAGGCGGGTGTTGTAGAGCGACCATAATTCGGGGCGCTGGTTTTTCGGGTCCCATTGGCCGAATTCGTCGCGGAACGAGAAAATCCGCTCTTTGGCACGGGCTTTTTCTTCATCTCGGCGTGCGCCGCCCATCAGTGCGTCAAACCCTTGTTCTTCAATGGTTTCTACCAAAGTAACGGCTTGAGCGGCATTGCGGGAATCGGTTTCCCGACGCAAAACGACCGTGCCTTTTTTGATGGAGTCTTCCACGCTTCCGACCACCAGCTGCACGCCGGTGCGGGCAACAGTTTCATCACGGAACTGAATCACTTCGGGGTAATTGTGTCCGGTATCGACGTGCAGCAGCTTGAACGGCAGTTTCAGCGGACGGCCTTCCAACTGAAAGGCTTTAACCGCCAGCGCCAGCAGCACAACCGAATCTTTACCGCCGGAAAACAGCAGCGCCGGATTTTTCGCTTCGGCAATCACTTCACGGATAATGTGGATAGACTCGGCTTCCAGCCAGTTGAGATGGTGGTTTTGGATAGACATGGTATTCGGCTCTTTAGTGGAATAAGAAATGGCATTACTGTAATCATGCCGTCTGAAAAAGGGAAAGAATGGTTTGTTTGTTAGAAAGATGATTTTGTTATATCGGTTTATTTCCGGTTGAAAAAATGCTTTTGATGCCGTCTGAAAATGGGTTTTCAGACGGCATTATCGGTGATATCGTGAATTAACCTAATAATCCATACAGTTTTTAAACAAGGCGTAGATACTATAAGCCCCCCAACAAATCAAGCCTTATCCAGACACATTTTCGCATAGCGTTCTTCGTTAAAGGGTTGTTGGTACTTCAATACAGATTGGGCAATGGTTACGAGTTTACGCATCAGAGCCACAATCACGGCTTTTTTCGCCAGTTTATTACGCTCCAGCAAGCGTTGGACAAACGAGCTGTAAATACTGTCCTTATATTTGCCAAAGCAAAACGACACGGCCGGCATATAGAGTATCTTCCTCAAATCACTCTGTCCGATACGGGAGATACCGACCCGCTTATCTACACTCGTTCCCGATTGTCTGACCATCGGGGTCAGTCCGGCATAGGTCGCAGCAGCCCTTCCGTTTTTAAACCGAGTGCCGTCGCCCAGTATGGCGAGCAGCCAACAGGCTGTGGTTTTGCCGATGGCGGGAATACTGCTCAACAGACGATGGTTGTGTTTCAACTGATCGTCCTGTTTCACCAACTGATGAATATGCGTTTCAACGGTTTTGACTTCGCACTCAAGAAAAGCAATCAGACGTTCGGACGAAGCCATTGCATACTCGTCCAACAGCATCTGCAGCCGGACTTTTTCTTTGGTCAGCGCTGTTTTTAAATGTTCGAGATGACGAAGTTGGCGCAATAAGGCTTTTTCGTTATTGCCCTTCGGTTGCCACAGGTCAAACTCATGAACATAGCTTTCGGCTAAGCGGGCAAGTAATTTGGCATCCGCTTTGTCGGTTTTGGAACGTAAGTTCAAACCTTTGGCAAAGTTGGCGGCACATTTGGGATTAATCACGACTACCGAATGTCCGGCCGCATATAAGTATTCGCACAACCTTTCGTGATAGACGTTTGTCGCTTCCATCACGATATAGAGCGGCTTATCCGAAAAGCTGTTCAGCCATTCGCTCAAAGCAGCAAAACCTTGCGGATGGTTCTCAAACTGGTGGTGTTGATACACTTTTGCGGATTTTTTAACCGCAACATCGAACTTTAACTTGGCAATATCGATGCCGATAAAATAAAATGGGGTGTCCATCATGCTCCTAACCTTGTGAATGCAGACTATGCACAGCATGTCTATGATACTATTCGGGGTGTTTGGACATTGAAAACAGGCTTTTATCTACGTCGCGGGCTTTGAAGCCCAAGGTTGGCGTACAACTCTGTTTTCAATCCCGCCCCTGATAGCTGCTTCTGTCGGGGGCTTTTTATTTTATCTTGTGGGTGGTGTTTCTTATACAAGGTTGGGTCGAGACCCAACATGATTTAAAACATAAGATTTTGTTGGGTTACGCTCGTGCCTCGCTAATCACAACCTACGCCTGCTTCTGTACAAGCCAGTAAGCTAATGCCACCTGCACACTGTCCCCCGTCCCGCTGGCGGGAAGGGGTTAGGGGGAAGGGTGGCTCGCTGCGGTGTCATATTTTTTTAGGTTAATTAACTATATATTTCCGAAAACAGACTGTTTTAAAAAAAGAAAAACCGATTTCTTTGTCGTTTTTCCCCATATTCGTTTTCCTGCTTGATTTTCTCAAAAAATCGGTTAAAATCCGCTTCTTGAAAAGATAATGATTTTTATTTATTAATGTATTATCTGTTCAAAAAGACATTTTTATTTTAATAAAAGGATTTTTTTATGCTGAAACCAAACAAACTTTTAGTGGCTTCTATCTTGCTGGCTGCTGCGCCGCTGCTTTATGCCAAGCCGGTTCAGGTTACGGATATTTTAAACCGCAAGGTAACGGTGGATTTGCCGGCCAAGCGGGTGGTGTTGGGCTTTTATTATCAGGACTATATGGCGGTCGGCGGTAATAAGGCGCTGGATAATGTGGTCGGTTTTTCTAAAAAAGTGTGGTCGGGCTGGGCGCCGGCAAGCTGGGAATTGTTCAGCAAGGCTGTGCCGAAGTTGAATCAGCTTGCGGACATCGGCGAAGTGGAAGAAGGGACTTTCTCGGTAGAAAAAGTATTGTCGCTGAATCCTGATTTGCTGGTGTTGGCGGATTGGCAATATAAGGCGCTGGGTTCGGATTTGGACAAGATTACCAAAGCCGGTATTCCGGTTGTGGTGTTGGACTACAATGCGCAAACTTTGGCCAAGCATGTACGTTCTACCGAGATTTTGGGCCAACTGACCGGCCAGCCGCAGCGTGCGAAACAGATTTCGGGCGAATATCAAAAAGCGGTGCAGCAGATTCAGCAGCGGGTGCGTACTGCAAAACAGCCTAAGCCGAAAGTGTATGCGGAATTCGGTCGCGGCGGTCCGAACGATCAGGGCGTAACCTTTTATTCGAGCATGTGGGGTTCGATGATTAATCTGGTGGGTGCGCAGAATATTGCACCGAGTTCGATAGGCGCTTGGGGTGCATTGAGTGCGGAACAAGTGCTGGCAACCAAACCGGATACCGTGATTATCACCGGCCGTGAAACCGAGTTGAAGAAAAATCAGGAAGGCATGGTGATGGGCTTCAATATCACGCCGTCTGAAGCGCAACGCCGTTTGGCGGGCTTTACCAAACGTGCCGGTTGGTCGGCATTGCCGGCGGTGAAAAACCAACGGGTCTTCGGTGCATATCACGCCAATTCCCGTTCGATGTCGGACGTGGCTTCGGTGCAGTTTGTCGCAAAAGCGGCCTATCCTGAATTATTTAAGGATTTGAACCCGACCAAAACCTATACCGATTTCTACCGTAAATACTTGCCGGTTGTGCCGAGCGGTACATTCTATATCCAACTGGCGAAATAAGGTCGGGCGGTTCGGATATGGAAAACGCTTTGAACCGCGACAACATTATCCGTCAACAGCGTTTGCTGGAACGTAAACGCTGTTTGATTTTATTGTTGTTTGCTTTGGCCGGTCTGACCGGTCTGGTGTTTGATATTGTTACCGGCCCGTCTATGTTGCCGGTGTCGGAAGTGGTGAAATCGCTGTTGGGCATGGAAGTGGCGGACGAGATGACGCACACGATTGTGTTCGAATTGCGTTTGCCGATTGCGCTGATGGCGCTGGCGGTGGGGGCGACTTTGGGCGTAGGCGGGGCGGAAATTCAAACGCTGTTGAATAATCCGATGGCAAGCCCGTACACTTTGGGTTTGGCAGCGGCGGCCGGTTTCGGCGCTTCGGTGGTGATTGCCTTCGGCAGCTTTGGTTTGCCGCTGCAATATGCCGTACCGATCGGCGCATTTTTAATGACCATGCTGGCGGCGGCGGTATTGTTTGCATTTGCTTCGGCACGCCGTTTCACTTCGGCAACGCTGGTGCTGGTCGGCATTGCCCTGCTGTTTATCTTCCAATCGCTGCTGTCGCTGGTGCAGTTTATCTCAGCACCGGAAATTTCGCAGCAGATTCTGTTTTGGCTGTTCGGCAATCTGAACAAGGCAACTTGGGAACATTTGGCGGTGTTGTGCATCGTCAGCGCCTTTTGCCTGACCCTGCTGCTGAAAGACAGTTGGAAACTGACTGCTCTGCGTTTGGGCGAAGAGCGGGCGGCAAGTCTGGGCATCAATTTGGTGGCGCTGCGCTTTAAAACGCTGGTGTTGGTGGCAATGATGACGGCGACCGCCATCAGTTTTGTCGGCATTATCGGCTTTATCGGTCTGGTTGCGCCGCACATCGCCCGTATGCTCTTGGGAGAAGACCAACGCTTTTTCCTACCCGGCGCAATGTTGATGGGCGCAGCATTTTTATCGCTTTCATCAGTATTGTCCAAAGTGATTATTCCGGGGGCGCTGTTTCCGGTGGGGATTGTAACCTCGTTTGTCGGCGTACCGTTTTTCTTCTGGATTATTTGGAGTAAACGCTGATGGATACGCTGTATATCAACGACTTAACCGTCCGTCGGGGCAGCCTGACGGTTTCAGACGGCATCAGTCTGGCGTTTGAAGCGGGCAAGGTTTACACCGTGCTGGGGCCGAACGGCACCGGCAAATCTTCGCTGATTAAAACCGTTTTCGGCGAATTGCCGTATCAGGGCGAAATCCGCTTTAATCAGGAAACACTGAGCCGCAGCCGTTTGGCAGACTGGCGGCAGCGTATCGGCTATATGCCGCAAGACAGCCATGTCGAAGCTGCGCTGACCGCTTTGGAAGTGGTGCTGCTCGGGCAGATGGACGCACTGCATATGCACGTCGGCGACACGCTGCTGCAGGAAGCCGCCGATTTAATGGCGCAGCTCAATATCGGCCATCTGGCGCACCGCCCGATTACCGGTTTGAGCGGCGGGCAGAGGCAACTGGTGATGTTTGCCCAAGTATTGATGCGCAAACCGAAAATCCTGTTGCTGGACGAACCGGTCAGCGCCTTGGATATGCACCACCAGCTCAACCTGCTCGAACAAGTGTGCCGCTATACCCGTAACCACAATTTAATCACCATGATGGTGTTGCACGATTTGAGCTTGGCAGGCCAGTTTTCAGACGGCCTGATCATGCTCGGCAACGGCAAAGTGCAGGCGCAGGGCGATGCACAAACGGTTTTGCAGGCAGACTTAATCAGCCGCCTGTATCAAATCGAAGTCGAACTGCTGCAATGCAGCCAAGGCTTGCCGGTTGTCCGCCCGCAACGCCGGAAAACCGAATCATCATCATAAGGAAACCAAATGAAATACCTACTCGCCGCCCTGATGATGGGCGCTTCGCTGGCCGCATCGGCCGCCAACCACGAAATCAAAATGCTGAATGCCGGCAAAGACGGCACCATGGTGTTCGAGCCGGGCGTGCTGAAAGCCGCTCCCGGCGATACCGTAACCTTTAAAGCCGCTTCCGCCGGACATTTCGTACAAAGCAAAGCCGTACCGAACGGGGCGAAAGACTTCACTTCCGAAGAAGACGAAAATTTCACCGTCAAACTGGATAAAGAAGGCGTGTACGTCTATATCTGTCCGCCGCACCGCACCATGAATATGGCGGGCATTATCCAAGTCGGCAAAGCCGTGAACCGAGCGGAAGCGGAAGCCGCCGTTGCCGAGCTTGAAAAACGGGCAACCGTCAATCAAGGCCGTCTGAAAACCTATCTGCAACAAATCAAATAATGCTGACCATTACCACCTGTTGCCAATATCCCGAACCGCCTGCAACCCTGATTGCCGTACAACAGCGTTTGCAGGCACTCGGCATCGACACCGCATTCGACACTTGGCAAAACCGCCCGCAAAGCCCGTATCTGCTCCCTTTGTGCGCATGGGATTACAGTGAGCAGCCGGAGGCTTTCCGCCATTGGTTGTACGCAGCACAGGCAGCGGGCAGCCGTTTTGCCAATGCGCCCGATTTGATGATGTGGAACAGCGACAAACGCTATCTCTGCGATTTGGCGGCACAAGGCGTTGATGTGATTCCCAGTCTGTATCTCGAACACGCCGATCGGGAAAACCTTGCCCGCATCATGCGGCAAAATGCTTGGCAGCAGGCGGTTATCAAACCCGCAGTCGGGCAGAGCGGCAAACAGGTGCAGAAAATCAGCCCTGCGCACATGCCCGCAGACTGTTCCGCCTACCGCAACGGCATGATGATTCAGCCCTATATCGCCGAAACCGCCGGCGGCGGCGAAATCTGCATGGTATTTTTTCAGGGGCAATACAGTCATGCCGTCCGCCGCCAGCCGCCGCAGGGCGAATGGCGGGCCAACTCCGCTTACGGTGTCGCCATTTTGCCGTATCAACCGGCAGAACACATCATCGCCGCCGCCCAAGCCGTTGTGCAGAAATTACCCGAATTGCCGCTCTACGCCCGAGTGGACGGCACATTAATCGGGCAAAACCTGCTGCTGAACGAATTGGAATTGATCGAACCGAGCCTGTATCTCGACCAAGCTGCAGGCGCAGTCGAACGCTTTGTTCAGGCAGTGGCGGAATGGGTAGCACGTTAAATCGGTATATAAGCCGTCTGAAAACCGATTTTCAGACGGCATTCTTTCATGAAAAAACGGCTAAAGTGAACTCACGATAAATTTCTTTAAAAACAAAGCGGTTAATAATCTATGTTGTTTGGTTTACAAAACTTACCGCAAATGGGATTTATTTTTAAATTAACTGTCGATAAAATGCCCCGCAATCCGCTGCACAAAGGTTCGCCTGCGGCGGGAAACCAAGGTTAAATTTCAAAAAGGATTGAAGAATGAAACTGTTATCCGCCATTGTGTTGTCTTCTCTGGTTGCCGTAAGCGGTACAGCCGCAGCAGCGCAAAAAACAGCCAACACCAAATCTGTGCAATACAGTTGCCAGCAGGGTAAAAAAGTCAAAGTAACTTATGCGTTCAACAAACAAGGCTTGCCGACTTATGCTTCTGCGTATGTAAACGGCAAAGTACGCACCATGCCGATCAACCTGAACCACTCCAATTCAGTGGATACCATCTTCGGTCAGGAAGATTCCTACATGCTGAACAGCAACTATCTGGACAGCAAAAACTACCGCAAATCTTCCATTATGATTACTGCGCCGGACAACCAGATTGTGTATAAAGGCTGTTCAGCCCGAGGTTAATAGCAATTGTTCCGATTCAGGCCGTCTGAAAAGCGATTTTCAGACGGCTTCTGCTTTTGGGCGGCTTTTTCCGTTATAATTCCGCATTGCCCGCTGCGGGCGTTTTCTAAAAGTAAGCACCATGACGCAACGCCAAATTATTCTCGATACCGAAACCACAGGCCTGTATGCCGACAACGGCGACCGGCTGGTGGAATTTGCCGGTTTGGAAATGATCAACCGCCAAATGACCGACCAAACCCTGCATTTATACGTCCACCCCGAACGGGATATGCCCGAAGAAGCGGCAAAAGTCCACGGCCTGACGATTGAAGTATTGGAAGCCAAAAATGCGCCGCCGTTTGCCGAAGTCGGGCAGCAGATTGCCGATTTTCTGCGGGGGGCGGAACTGATTATTCACAATGCCAAATTCGATGTCGGCTTTCTGGATATGGAATTCGAGCGTATGGGCTTGCCGAGTATCGAAGATTTGGGCTGCAAAGTAACCGATACGCTGACAATGGCACGGGAAATGTTCCCTGGGCAGAAAGCCAGTTTGGACGCATTGTGCAACCGGTTTTCAGTCGATAGAAGCAAACGGGTGTTTCACGGCGCACTAATTGACTGCGAACTGTTGGGCGAAGTCTATCTGGCGATGACCCGCCGGCAATTCGACCTGATGGGCGGGGCGCAGAGCGAAGACGAGCAGGCGGGCAAACCGCAGGCAGTGGCAGAAACCGTGCGCACAGGCCGTCTGAAAGTGATTGCCGCTTCCGCCGAAGAATTGGCGGCACACGAACAATATCTTGATGAGCTGGGTGAAGGCTGCGTATGGCGTGCCGCAGCGAAAACGCAGGCATAAAGGGCGGCATATGAACCACAGGCAGAACATCGTGCTGATTCCGGCGGCGGGCAGCGGCAGCCGTTTCGGCGCAGCCAAACCCAAGCAATATATCGAAATCAACGGCAAAACCGTGTTGCAGCACACCGTGGACATTTTCGAGCGGCAGCCGCAGATTGCACGGATTGCAGTGATTGTTTCCCCCGATTGCGCAGCAGAATTTGCCCGTTTTCAGACGGCCTCGGCGAAAACGCAGATATTTGCCGTCGGCGGCGACACTCGGGCGCAGACCGTGAAAAACGGCGTTGATACGCTGCTGGCACAAGGTCTGGCGCAGCCTGACGACAATATTCTGGTACACGATGCCGCCCGCTGCTGCTTGCCGCCCGAAGCCTTGCAGCGTTTGCTGGCAACAGCCGCCGACCGCCCCGAAGGCGGCATTTTGGCAGTTCCCGTCGCCGATACACTGAAACGGGGGCAGAGCGGTGCCATCGCCGCCACCGTTGACCGCAGCGGCCTTTGGCAGGCGCAGACACCTCAGCTGTTCCGTGCAGCGCTGTTGCAGCAGGCACTGTCTGTTTCCGATTTAAACGGCATTACCGATGAAGCCTCGGCAGTCGAAAAACTGGGCGTGCGGCCTCTGTTGGTGGCGGGCGACATCCGAAATCTGAAACTGACTTTGCCGCAAGACGAATATTTAGTGCGGCTGCTGCTGAATGCGGCCGAACAGGTCGTCTGAAAATCCGCTTTATCCGTTTTTCAGACGGCATAACGCCAAATATTTTATTCAAAAGTGATTGATTAGGAATAGATTTTATGAATATCCGAATCGGGCAGGGCTATGATGTCCACCAACTGGTCGAAGGCCGAAAACTGATTTTGGGCGGCGTAACCATACCGTTTGAAAAAGGCCTGCTCGGGCATTCCGATGCCGATGCCCTGCTGCATGCTATTACCGATGCCCTGTTGGGCGCAGCCGCCTTGGGCGACATCGGCAAACTGTTTCCCGATACGGCGGCAGAACACAAAGATGCCGACAGCCGTGTGCTGCTGCGGGCAGCTTATCAGGCCGTGCAGAAACAGGGTTGGGCGGTCGCCAATGTGGACAGCACGATTATTGCCCAACAGCCGAAACTGCGGCCGCATATCGATGCCATGCGGGCCAATATCGCCGCCGAT
Organism: Neisseria lisongii; assembly: GCF_028463985.1. Classification (NCBI taxonomy): domain Bacteria; kingdom Pseudomonadati; phylum Pseudomonadota; class Betaproteobacteria; order Neisseriales; family Neisseriaceae; genus Neisseria; species Neisseria lisongii. The sequence goes on from NZ_CP116766.1 coordinate 815,368, forward strand.
TTAGGCTTGGACATCGGTGCAGTCAATGTTAAAGGCAAAACCAATGAAAAACTCGGCTATCTGGGACGCATGGAAGCGATTGAGGCGCAGGCGGTGGTGTTGCTGGTGCATAATGGTGCCGGAAAATAACACTTTCAACAGAGGCGGCAAAAATGGTATAGTTTTCCATCTTTACACGATATTGCATTCGCCTCACCATCAGGTACGGAATTTAAAGGGATAAAAGGAACACACTATGGCAACTCAAGACGATTTGAAACGCATTGCGGCGGAAAAAGCCGTTGAATTTGTACCCGAAAACGAATATATCGGCATCGGCACCGGCTCGACCATCAATTTTTTTATTGAAGCCTTGGGTAAAAGCGGCAAAAAAATCAAAGGCGCAGTGTCCACCTCCAAAAAATCCAGCGAGCTGCTGGCGCAATACGGCATTGAAGAAGTTTCGCTCAACGATGTAAACGGTTTGGCGGTGTATATTGACGGTGCCGACGAAGTCAATCATGTTTTGCAGATGATTAAAGGCGGCGGCGGTGCGCATTTGAATGAAAAAATCGTTGCCAGCGCTTCAGAAAAATTCATTTGCATTGCCGACGAGAGCAAATACGTTTCCCGTTTGGGCAAATTTCCATTGCCGGTAGAAGTGATTCCCCATGCCCGTTCGCTGGTGTCCCGCAAACTGCTGGCGATGGGCGGCCAACCCGAACTGCGTGTCGGTTTTACCACGTTTAACGGCAACCAGATTGTCGATGTCCACAATCTGAAAATCGATCAGCCGGTCAGCATGGAAGACACCATCAACCGCATTGTCGGCGTGGTGGAAAACGGCATTTTCGGCCACGATGCCGCCGACGTGCTGATTTTGGGTACGGCGCAGGGCGCAAAAGTGATTTTGCCGGGTCAGGAATAAGCCGGACGCAGAATGAATCACCCGTAAAGCGGATTTTCAGACGGCCTTTGGAGTAGGAAATACATGTTGAAACGCTTGGCAGCGCTGTTGGCTGTCGCAGGCGCATTGGGCGTTGGCGGCGAATATGCCGGCTGGTTTCGTGCCGCCGTGCCTTTGTTGGAAAAAATAGCGGGCGTTGGTGCCGGTCAGGGGATAAGCGAATGGCTGACAGTAATTCGGCAGTTGGTTCCCGAAAGCGAAGCGGCAGCAGAGCGCAGCCGCAGCGAACGCCCCGCCAAAACCGGAAAATACAGTTACAGCGGCACAGTCAGCCGTGTTCACGACGGCGACACGCTGCATGTCATCGACAATAGCGGTAAAAAACACAAAATCCGTATGGCGTATATCGATGCGCCCGAAATCGATCAGGCATACGGCACAGAATCCCGCAACCGCCTGCGCTCGGCAGCGCTGGATAAAAAAGTGCGGGTAAAAGTATTGGAAACCGACCGCTATCAGCGGGAAGTGGCGCAGGTGCTGCAGGGGCAGACCGATTTGAATTTAATGCAGCTCCAAGAAGGCGCAGCGTGGCATTATCAGGCGTATGCCAAAAAACAGCAAAACCGTTTGGCATTTGCCGATTACGCCGCCGCCGAAAAAGCCGCAAAAAACAAACGCAAAGGCCTGTGGCGCAAACATAATCCGACCGCGCCGTGGGATTTCCGCAAACAGAAAAACGCCCAACCGCAAAACGGCGGCAGCCGCCATTGGTACGGCTGGTAACATCCGAGAAAGAGCATGGCCATGCCTACGCTGTTGATTATCCGCCCCGAAGGGCGGGCAGAAAAAGAGCGGCAGATTTGCGCTCAGGCAGGCTGGCGGCCGCTGGTACTCAGCCCGATTGACATTGTGGCAGATACGGTGGCACTGGCAGAATTGCCGCAGCAGCTGGCGCAGGCCGATGCCATGTTTTGGGTCAGTCCGAGCGCCGTTGAAACCGCTTCACCGGTATTGAATGCCGCACTTGCAGACCAAACCCGTTTTTCAGACGGCCTACCGCCGCAGATTACTGTCGGCAAAGCCAGCCGCCAAGCATTGGCGAACTATATAACAGACGAAATTCATTGTCCGGAAGCGGGCAACGACAGCGAAGCCGTATTGCGGCTACCGTTGTGGCAAACCTTGCCGAAAGGCGCAACGGTGTTGATTGTCCGGGGGCAGGGCGGCCGCAATCTGTTGGCAGATACCTTGCGGGCGCAGGGTTTTCGGGTTGAGTTTGCCGAAATCTACCGCAGGGAAAACCGGCAGCTCAACTGGCAAAACTTCGATACCGCCGATATTGCCGCCGCCTACATCACATCGGTCGGGCAGGTGGAAGCGCTGTTTGCACAAATTCCGCCGCCGCTCGCCCGATTTTTCAAAAACTTGCTATACTTCACCCATCACCCCCGCATTGCCGCCGCTTTGGCGCAGGCGGGAGCAGAACAGATAAAAGTGGTTGCGGCGCTGGATGCCGCAGCTTTGCAAACCGTCCGACACGGAGCGAATATGAGTTCATCAGAAAACCTACCTGAAAACAAACGTCCTGATTCAAGCGCAGCAGCGCAGAAGCCGTCTGAAAAGCCGAATAATCCGCAGCCGTCCGCAGCGGCCGAACAAGGAAACACCATGTCGAAACAAGAACAGCCTGTACAGGCAGCCCAGCCGGTGGTGATCCGCCAATCATCGGGCAAAGGTTTGGCCGCCGGTGCGCTGGTGCTGGCGGTTTTGGGTTTGGGGGCGAGCGGATTTTTATTCGTTCAGGGGCAAAACGTCTTGAAAAACCAAGAGTTGGCGTTTTCCCAAAAAATCAGCAATGCTGCTTTGGGCGAATCGGAAAACGCTGCGCTGCTGAAAGACAACCTCAACCGCCAAACCGTTATTCAGGCTGAATTGGCACGTTTGGGCGACGGCCAGAAAGCCAACGGCGAACAAATCGCCCAAGCCCGTGCCGCTTATCAGGAATTGGTGAAAGGGCGGGTAAACTGGCTGGTGGACGAAGCCGAAACCATGATTAACATTGCCGCCCAGCAGTTGCAGCTTTCAGGCAATGTGCAGGGGGCAGTCGGCGTGTTGGAACACATCAACGAGCGTTTGAGCCGTTTCGATCAGCCTGATTTGTTGCCGATCAAACAGGCGGTCAGCAACGATCTGGCAGCCTTGAAAAACCGTCCTTATGTCGATGTATCGGGTACGGCGCTGCGCTTGGACCGTTTAGAAACCGCCGTTGCCGGTTTGCCGCTGATGGTGGACGGCGTACTCAAACCGGGTGCAGCCGAACCTGTGGCGGCCGACACCGCCGCTTCATGGTGGGAAAACGCTTGGCAGAAATCATGGGATGCTGTGAAAAATCTGGTGGAAATCCGCCATCTCGACAACAACGATGCCATGTTGCTGGCACCGGAACAGATTTACTTTATCCGTGAAAACCTGCGCCTGCGCCTGCTGGATGCCCGCACCGCATTGCTACAGCAAAACGGCGAAGTGTTCCAAAGCGATTTGAACAATGTTGAAGCTACGGTCAAACAATATTTCGACAAAAATTCACCCGCCACCCAATCGTGGCTGAAAGAAATTGCCGAACTGAAAACCTTGGACGTGCGCACCGTTGCCGATGATGCGCTGAAAGCCAGCTTGGCGGCGGTTCATAATTATCAGGACGATGTGAAAATGCGCCGCAGTGCCGCCCAAGCCGAAACCTTGCCTGCAGAGCAGGCGGCTTCGGAGGAAGCGGCTTCCGCACCGGCCGCCGCTTCCGGTGAAGCATCAGAATCCGCCAAAGGCGGCGTAGAAGCGCCGCAGTTGCCGTCTGAAAAGAAAGCCTCGGAAGCCTCGCCGGCCAAAGCGCCGAAAGCTGATGCCGTTAAAGGGGAAAAAGCATGAAGAGCGTGGTTTGGATTGTCGTATTATTCGCCGCCGCCATCGGTTTGGCGCTGGCCTCGGGCATTTACAGCGGCAACGTCTATGTAGTGGTCGAACAGACCATGCTGCGCATGAACCTGCACGCCTTTATTTTGGGCTTGGTGTTGGCGGTGGTGGTGCTGTATCTCTTGGTCAAACTGCTGGCGGGGATTTTAAACGTACCCGGCAGAATGCAGCGTTTCGGTTCAGCACGCAAAGGCCGTCGGGCTGCGGCAAATTTGAACCGTGCCGGATTGTCGTATTTTGAAGGACGGTTTGAGAAAGCCGAACAGGAAGCAGCCAAAGTTTTGGCCAATAAAGAAGCGGGCGACAACCGTGTGCTGGCGCTGATGTTGGGCGCACATGCCGCCGATCAGATGGACAATCTCGAACTGCGCGACCGCTATCTGCAGGATATTGAATTATTGCCGAAAAAACAGCAGCTTTCCCGCTATCTGCTGCTGGCAGAATCCGCTTTAGGACGGCAGAATTATCCGACTGTGGAACACAATCTGACTGCAGCGGCGCAAATCAATCCCAAGCTGACCCGCTTGGTACGCCTGCAGTTGCGTTATGCGTTTGACCGGGGCAACGCTTTGGAAGTATTGGATAAAGCGGAAAAACTGGCCAAAGCAGGTGCAATCAACGATTTTGAAGCCGAGCAATACCGAACTTGGGCATACCGCCGCCTGCTGGCGCTGGCAAGTGATGCCGACAGCCTGAAATCCTGTCTGAAACGCATTCCCGAAAGCATGAAAAACGGCGAATTGTGCGTAGCAGTGGCAGAGAAATACGCCCGCTTGGGTCTGTATGCGCAGGCAGTGAAATGGGTCGGCCATTATTATCCGCAAACCCACCAAACCGAGCTGCTCGGCCCGTTTGTCGAAAGCGTGCGCTATCTCAACGATCGGGAACAGCAAAAAGCCATCGACCTTGCCGATTCATGGCTGAAAACCCGTCCCGACAACGCCCAGTTGTTGCTGTATCTCGGTCAGTTGGCATACGGCAGACAATTATGGGGCAAGGCGCAGGGCTATCTGGAAGCCAGTTTGGCACTGACCCCGAGCGTATCCGCCCATCTGGCGCTGGCACGGGTGTTTGACGAAACCGACCAGCCGGAAAAAGCGGAACAGCAGCGCCGTCAGGTACTCGACAGCGTGGTTGATGAAGAATCACTGCACGGCGAAGTAAAAACCGCCGATTAATCAATACCCAAGCCGTCTGAAAAGCGGATTGTGTGTCAGCTGACGGGATTTAACCCATCATAGCCGAACACCGCTTTTCAGACGGCCTCATTCAGGATAAAACAACATGACCCCTTTAAAAAACGATACCTTCCTGCGTGCCTTATTGAAACAGCCCGTGGAATACACCCCGATTTGGATGATGCGCCAAGCCGGCCGCTACCTTCCCGAATACAAAGCCACCCGAGCGCAGGCGGGCAGCTTCTTGGATTTGTGTAAAAATACCGAATTGGCGACCGAAGTAACCATTCAGCCTTTGGAACGCTTCGATTTGGATGCCGCCATTCTGTTTTCCGACATCCTCACCGTTCCCGATGCCATGGGCTTGGGCCTGTATTTTGCCGAAGGAGAAGGCCCCAAATTCCAACACGCCCTGCAGCACGAAAACGACATTGCCAAACTGAGCGTGCCGGATATGGACAAACTCGGCTATGTATTTGATGCCGTATCCTCAATCCGAAAAGCGCTGGACGGCAGAGTACCGCTGATCGGCTTCTCCGGCAGCCCGTTCACATTAGCATGCTATATGGTCGAAGGCGGAAGCAGCAAAGAATTCCGCACCATCAAAACCATGATGTATTCCCGCCCCGACTTGCTGCATAAAATTCTGGAAACCAACGCCCAAGCCGTTACCGCCTACCTCAACGCCCAAATCGACGCCGGCGCACAAGCCGTGCAGATTTTCGACACCTGGGGCGGCGTATTGAGCGATGCTGCATTCGAAACCTTCAGCCTGAACTACATCCGCCAAATCGTCGCCGGATTAAAACGGGAAAACGAAGGCCGCCGGGTACCGGTTATCGTATTTGCCAAAGGCGGCGGCCTGTGGCTCGAAAAAATGGCCGACATCGGCGCAGACGCATTAGGCTTGGACTGGACATGCAATATCGGCGAAGCCCGCCGCAGAGTCGGCGACAAAGTCGCCCTGCAAGGCAACTTCGACCCCTTTGCCCTGTTCGGCACCCCCGAAGCCATCGAACAAGAAGCCGCCCGCATTCTCGCCGACTTCGGCAACGGCAGCGGCCACGTGTTCAACCTAGGCCACGGCATCAACCAACACGCAAACCCGGAACACGCCAAAATACTGGTCGATACCGTCCACCGCTTATCCAAAACTTACCACCAAGCCGGTTAAACCAAACACCATGCCGTCTGAAAATAGCGTTCCACATTTTCAGACGGCATATTTTTCGTCCCGCAAACAATAATTAAAGAGTAGGGCGGATATAGTGAATTCACTATAAATTTTTTCATTAATAAAATCCCTTACGGAAATCACATGAAACTGACCCTGATGTTTCGAGAATACTGCAGCCTTTGCCATAAAATGAAAGAACAGTTGCAACCTTATCAGCAGCAATACGGCTTCGAACTGGAAATCATCGATGTCGATGAAGACCCGGTATTAGAAGAACAATACAACGAACTCGTCCCCGTTTTACTAAACGGCAACACCGAAATCTGCCACTGGTTTTTAGATGAACCCGCATTACAGCAGGTTCTGCAGGCGGAATAAGTTGAAATATATTTTACGCATGGTATAACTTATTCAATATGCCAGCTTAAATCGAACCTTAAAACAAGCCGTCTGAAAACGGATATTCCCATTTTCAGACGGCTTGTTTTTAATACACCGCTTATCCTGACAAGCATCAGAGTTTATTTTTGGACTTGAGAATTATCAAAAAAGCAGTTTTTTAAGCTATGCTTTGTGTTAGTTATCTGCCGCAAAAAACAGACCTTTTCCGTGCAGATAAACGCTGGTCGGGCTGCCTGCCTGCCAGCTTTCATCGGTGAAGCGGCTTTCTAAAACCAGCGGAAAGCCGTGGCACAGGAGGTGGATTTCGGTGGTGCAGGCTTTTTGTTCGGTTTTAAGGATTTGGGCGTTCAGTTTGTGGGCATTGTGGCTCGGGGTATGCAGCAGGCTGAGTTGCTCAGGACGCAATAGCAGTGTGCCGTTTTCAGACGGCCTTTGCGGGGCATGGACGGGTATATCGCCCAAGTTGCAGTGTACGCTTTGGCGGTCGGGGTTGAGGGTGGCGGGCATGGTCAGGTTGTCGCCGATAAAGGTGGCGGCGGCAAGGGTATCCGGCTGCCAATATAGCTTGCGGGGAGCGGCTAGTTCGACAATGCGGCCTTGTTGGATAATGGCGATTTTGTCGGCGTAGCGCAGGGCTTCGTCCCGATCGTGGGTAACAAATACGGCGGATTTTCCGCTTTGGCGCAGGGCGGTGAGCATATCGTCGCGGATTTGTTGGCGTAAATGTTCATCTAAGGCACTGAAAGGCTCGTCCAGCAAAATCAGTTCGGGATTGGGTGCAAGGGCGCGGGCGAGGGCGACGCGCTGCTGCTGACCGCCGGAGAGTTCGTGCGGGTAGCGTCCGGACAATTCGCTGATGCCGGTCAGTGCCATTACTTCCTCAATCCGCTGCCGTTCGGCGGCGGTTTTGCCTTTGCCGTTGCCCAAGCCGTAGGCGATGTTGCGGTAAACGGTCAGATGGGGAAAGAGTACGCCTTCTTGGACGACATAGCCGATTTGGCGTTGCTGGGTCGGCAGGTTCAGTCCGTTGCCGAATACGGTTTTGCCCTGCAACAGGATTTCGCCCTGTTCGGGGGCTTCAAATCCGGCAATACTGCGCAGCAGGGTGGTTTTGCCGCAGCCGGAGGCACCGAGCAGAAACAGGATTTCGCCCTGTTCGAGGGTGAATGAAATATCCTGCAAGACAGGCGTATGTTGGAAGGTTTTGCTGAGTTGTTTGATTTGTAAAATTGGATCAGTCATCATTTAAACGCATATTTTTTCAGTAGAAACACGGGAATGCCAGAGAAAATCACCAGCATCAGGGCGTAAGGGGTGGCAGCGGCGTATTGTGCATCGCTGGTATATTCCCACAAGGCGGTGGAAAGGGTATGTACATCGTTGGCGGTCAGCAGCAGGGTGGCGGTCAGCTCTTTCATCAGATTGAGGAACACCAGTGCAAAGGCGGCGGTAATCCCCGGCAGAATGGCGGGAACAATCAGAGTGCGGAAAATATAGACGGGATTGCGTCCGAGCGTTTGCCCGACTTTTTCCATATTTTGCGGAAGCTGTTCCAGCGAACTTCGCAGGGTAGTCTGCGCCATCGGCAGATAAAGCATGAAGTAGGCGATGACGACAACGATAAAGGTTTGGTAAACCGGCTTGGCGTAGTTGACGCTGAAATAAATCAGTGATAAGGCAATCACCAAGCCGGGAACGGCGTGCAGCAAATAAGGCAGGCGGTCTATCCAAACCGTCAGACGGCTGCGGTAGCGGATTGCCGCCCATACCAGCGGCAGGGCGCATAATACGGTAACGGCGGCACCCAGTGCAGAAATCAGCAGGGAGTGGCCGAAGGCATCGAAAAATGAGGCGAAGTCGGTTAAATTATCGTGGGAGCTTCCGACAATCAGCCAATAAATCAGCATACTGAACGGCACGACGATACTGAGGGTAAACAGTGTACCGAAAAAGGCAATCAGCGGAATTTGTTGCAACGGAGTCAGTTTTTTAACGGGATACGGACGAATCACACCTTTGCCGCTGTGAAACAGTTTGACTTTGCCGCGAAACACGCTTTCAGACAACACCACCATGCCGCAAATCGCAATCAACACGGCAGAGAGCAGGGCGGCAGTGCTGTTGTTAAACGACATTTCATATTCTTGGAAAATAGCAGTGGTAAAGGTTTGGTAGTTCAGAATAGACACCGCACCAAACTCAACCAGCATATGCAGCGCAATCAGCAGAATGCTGCTTCCGATGGCGGGTTTGAGCTGGGGCAGAACCGCATAACGGAACGTTTGCCAGCGGGTTTTGCCCAACGACAGGCTGACTTCTTCCATCGAGCGGTCGAGCCGTTTGAGGGTGGCGGAAACGGGCAGATAGGCAAGCGGGAACGAGCTGAGGCTCATAATCATGATGGTTCCCCAAAACCCTTCGACACGAAAGGTCAAGCTGATCCAAGTGAAACAGCTGACAAATGCGGGAATGCACAGCGGCAGCGTCATCGCCGTCTGAAAAAAGGATTTTCCGAAAAACCGGAAGCGTTCAAATAAAAATGCGCTGACAATGCCCAAAATAATGGAAAATGCAGTTACGCAGACCATCAGCAGCAGGGTATTGCTCAATAAATCCCACATATACGGGCGGAACAGTAATTCGATGCTACGTTCCCAGCCGACTTCGTAGGCTCGGACGACAACGTATAAAAAAGGCAGAATCAGCGGCAGGCTGATGGCGATGACAGTCAGTGCCAGCCAGCGGGGCAGCGGACGGGTTCGCATAAAGATTCCCAATATCGGATAAATAACAAGCGGTCGGATAAGGCATCAGGACTTATCCGACCGACAGAAGCAGCCGTTTTATTTCATATTAAAAAGTGAAATTCAGCAGAAAATAATCTTCAATCATTTTTTTAATAAGAGAAAATTTCATTTCAAACCAAATTTCGGCAATTATACCCAATCACTTTGTTTGAAATCAAACAGTTTATGCTTCGCTAAAACACGTTTTTCAGACGGCCTTATTTTAAGCCGGCCTGTTCCAACAATTTGGTTGCCAACTCTTTATCCGCAACCGTGGTTGCAGATACCACCGGCGCCTGCAGTTTGGCATAAGGTTCCATATTGAATGCAGATTTCACGCCGGGATGCAGCGGATATTCGGCACGGGCGGCCGCCAATGCCTGTTGGCCCGGTTTGCTGGACAAAAATTCTACAAATTTTTTCGCTTCAGCTTTGTTTTTAGAGGTTTTCAATACCGCAGCGCCGGAATAGGTTACCAGCGCGCCCGGATCTTGATGACGGACAAAGTTCAGGCGGGAATTGAGGTTGGCAGTGCCTTTTTCTTTGGCCAGCGCATACCAGTAGTAGTTGTTAATCAGCGCAGCAGGCACTTCGCCGTTTTCTACCGCTTGCAGGGCAACGGTATTTTTCGCATACAGTTTGCCGTTGGCTTTCAAGCCTTTCAGCCAGTTCAACGCAGCGGCTTGGCCTTTCAGCTTCACGATGGCAACCACTTGTTCCAAGAATGCGCCTGAAGTCGGTACATAGCCGATACGGTCTTTCCATTTCGGCGTAGCGTAATTCAGCACGGATTTTTCCAAGTCTTTTTCAGACAGTTTGCGTGTGTCGTACACCACCACACGGGAACGGCCGCTCAAGGCTACCCAGTCTTTTTTGGCAGCGGCAGGCACGCCTTTGGATGCGGTGTTTTTAATGGTTGCAGCCGGCAGCGGCTCAAGCAGGTTGGCGGCAGACAGCGTTACCAAAGGAGGGATTTGTTCGGAATAGAAAACATCGGCAGGGCTGTTGCCGCCTTCTTCTTTGATTTGACCGGCAAGCTGTTCGCTTTTGCCGCTGTTGAGCGTTACTTTAATGCCGGTGGCTTTGGTAAAAGCGTTGGCTACGGCTTGGGTAGCTTCTTTGTGCTGGCCGTTATATACCGTAATATCGGCAAAACTTTGGGCGGAAAAGAGCAGGGAGAGAGCCAGCGTGGTGGCTTTAATGGAACGGGCGTTCATAGTTTTCCTCTGAAAATGCCGCCTCGGAAGCGGCGTTGCGGTTGAATCGGATGGCGTATCATGGTGGATTAAATCAATTCAAGATGATACGGCAGCCGGTTTTCAGACGGCATGATGCCGACACGGGGTTCATTCTAAAACTTTGGAATAAAAAATGCAAATAGTTCTTTTTTACAAAATGGTTTGGAGTTGAGAGATATAATTGAAACTTCATCTCATAAAGCACCAAAAATCCCGTATTCAAAAAACATGCCGTCTGAAAATCTGATTTTCAGACGGCATCGATGTAAAATTCAGTGAACACGTCTGCCGGAGCATACACATGTTCACTGAATATGTTCACTCAATATAGGAAATTAGTGGTGAGAATGGCCGATTTGGAAAGTCAGCGTCGTGTAAGTAGATTCTTTTTGGCAGACTTTTTGATCAGGGAAATCGGTTTTATATTCAACATTGGCTTTCCAGAAACCTTGGCGCAACGGGATAATGTCCACTTCGCCGTTGTCGTTGGTGGTGTCTGAGAATGCCTGCGCTTCGGTTTTATGGGTTTTCTTGCGGTCGCTGTTATCAAAACCGTCGTAAGTGGCAGTGAGCGTTGCACCCGGCAGCGGCTCGCCACGATACAGCACACGCACTTTAAAGCGTTCGCCGACGTGAACATTGGCCGGATTATCCAAAGGCACGATTTCCAGCAGTTGGCCGACTTGCTTGGTAATCACAGCAGTATCGGCACTTTCATGGCCGACATTGACGATGTTTTTGCCGTACATGCGGGTTTGTTCGCAATAAGCAGCATCCGGCATCTGTTTCATATCGTTTTGCTTCCAGCCCGCCTGATTTTTCGACCAGAAAGTCGGTTGGTATTCGGCAATCACCAAATAGCTACCGTCTTTAACCGGGTGGTTGCTGCGGTATTGGTAATTATATGTGCCTTTTTGCAGCATATTTTCTTTGCCTTTTTCTGTAACCAGCTGCATCGGTTTGCTGAAAATGTGCAGACGGTCTTTGGCAATCGGCTCCAACTCAGGAAATTCGCCGTAGCCCAATTCTGCGTTCAGATATTCGCCGCCGTGGGTGTGGGCGGTTTCCACCCAAACACGGTGGGCGTGTGCGGCGGTGGAGAGAAACAGGGCTGAGGTAATCAGTAAAACGGTTTTCTTCATCATGAATCCTTAAATGCGGAGAGAAATGATTTGTTATAGTATAACAAAAAATGTTAGAAGAAAAGAGGGGCGGGGATAAGAGCATTCAGACCGTTGATGGAGGAATCACTGTACTTGTCGGTTTCTATTCCACCAACTGTTCATTGAACGATAAGACTTTCAAGACCATGTTTTCCGGAAGCGCCACCCACTCTTCGCCTTTCTGCAGCTTGGAGGGTAAAGGAATTCGCCGATGATGCTCAAAATAAAAATCCATTGCACACTGCAAAGCATCTTCAGCCATCATACGGGTTTCAACCAAGTCGTCGCCTTGCGTTATGGCTTCCGGAATATCACGGAAGGTAACAATATATCCGCCTTTTTCATCGGGTGTAAATTGTGCAGGGTAAAGCATACCAAGTCTCTATAGTGAAATAATCTTAAAGTACTACAGCGTTGGCTTCGCCTTGCCGTATTGTCCATACTGTCTGCGGCTTGCCGCCTTGTATTGTTTTGGGGTTATTTCACTATAGAAAACGCCCAAAGGCCGTCTGAAAATCCGATTTTCAGACGGCCTTATTCAATATCAATTCAAGCGCTTATGCTGTTTAAAGCATTAAGCCGCACGTTTGCGGAATTCGCCGGTACGGGTATCGATTTCCACTTTGTCGCCGGTTTCGATGTAGGCCATTACTTGGATTTCGGTGCCGCCAACCAAGCGTGCAGTTTTCATTACTTTGCCTGAAGTGTCGCCTTTAACCGCAGGCTCGGTGTATTCCACTTCGCGTACGATGATGGTTGGCAGTTCGACAGAAATCGGGTTGCCTTCGTAGAAGGTAACTTCGCATTGGTCTTCCATGCCGTCAACGATGAATTTCAATGCGTCGCCGATGTTTTCGGCTTCGATTTCGTATTGGTTGAATTCTTCGTCCATGAAGACATACATCGGATCGGCAAAGTAGCTATAGGTACAGTTTTTGCGGGACAATACGACTACGTCGAATTTGTCGTCGGCTTTATAAATGGTTTCGCTGGCTGCGCCGGTCAGCAGGTTTTTCAGTTTCATGCTGACTTTGGCAGAGCTGCGGCCGCCTTTGATGTATTCGCTTTTTTGCACGACCATAGGATCGTTGCCCACCATAAATACATTACCGGCACGTAATTCTTGAGCTGTTTTCATTTGTGTTTTCCAATCAAAATCGGTTATCAGTAAAACGTGTTATTTTAGCGTATTTGATATAAATTTGGCTAGTTTTTCCAAAGCGGAAGGCTGCGCAAACAGAAAATCACGCCATGTTTCGGTGCTTCTCCGCCACACATCAAAGCGGCTGTCGAGCAGCTTCCAAGCGTGCAGACGCTCTTGCGCCGTCAAAGTTATGCCGCCGTTTAATTCGTCCGACAGGGCTTGGTGGGCGGCGGAAATTTCAGGGGCGTAGCAGTCGGCGGCTTTGCGCCAAAAAGCGTGCAATTTGTCTAAATGAACATTTTCATCTTGCGGATAAATATGCCAGAAAAAAGGTTTGGCGGCATATTGCGCCCGCATGAAACTGTCTTCGCCGCGCACAATCAGGCCGTCTGAAAACTGCAGCAGGCGGTCGAAATCTTGTTGCGGAACAAAGGGTAGGCGGTATAGCGTCAGGCAGCCGGTGCGGAAACAGCTACCGTCCTGTTGCAACGCATCGGGCGGCACGCAGCCGCTTTGCCGCAAACTGTCGATGATTTGCCCACCCGCCAGCAGCAGGGTTATCGGTTTGTCGTATTGCCGCCACATTTCCAGCCATTTTGCCCAAATTTCGCTGCGATAGCCAAACAACAGCCATGTGGGCGTATCGGTTTGGGGTAGATTGATTTTGCGGCGGAACTGTTCCTGCTCGTCAGGCGGATAAATGCAGTAATCCCGTTCCCGAATCAGGCCGCCGCCGGCTTCGCCGAAACCCATAAACCAAAAATATTTCTGTATGCCGCCGGCTTGCGGCGAGGGCAGAAGATGCAGCCGTTCGTTGCTGACTTCAGCGCTGAGGTATTCCCAGTTCAGCCACACAGGGCCGCTGTTGCGGATAATTTGCTGTATGTTTTCAGGCAGTTCGCAGGCAAACGTTTCAATCACCATATCCGGCGGCGGCAAAGTTCCCGCCGCTTCGGCATGATTTGAATTCCAGCGGTAAAGATGAATTGCCTGATAACGGCAGGGCAGCGGCGGCACATTTGGGCATAAAGCGGAAAGGGCGGCAAAATCGTCCACCCACAACGACACTTCGGCATTTAATTCCCGCTGCAGACTGCGTGCCAGCCGCCACGAAACGCCGATGTCGCCGTAATTGTCGATAACGTTGCAAAACAGCCAAATATGGTAAGGATGTTTGGGAAGCATAAGTTTTGTCGGTTAAAAATCAAACAGGCCGTCTGAAAATGCGGTTTGAGCAAAACTTGCAGTTTTCAGACGGCCTTTGCGGTTTAGAATACGCCGTAATAGTGAAACAGATACACAATCAAGGCAATAATCGGAATAAACAGCAGCATATTTTTCCGTTTTAACGCAAAATCTTGCCGCAAATGGCAGTGAATCACGCCGAATAAGACGAATTTAAACAGAAATGTAGCCTCACACGCCAAAATAATGCCGTTGATAAAATATTGGGTTTGATCCGGCGGCGGGAAGAGGGCGAAAACCAACAGCGTCAGCAGCGGAATCAGGCAGACAATCAGCCAGCGCAGCCATAATTTTTGAGAATCGGAAACAGCCATAATTATTTAATCTTTTGTTTTATAAACTATTTTGAACAATCCAAACCAAAATGCAGATAGCTGCGTTCGGTCGCCACCCGCCCGCGCGGCGTGCGCTGCAAAAAGCCTTGCTGAATCAGATACGGCTCAATCACATCTTCAATCGTATCGGTCGATTCGCCAATGGCCGCTGCAATATTTTCCAAACCCACCGGCCCGCCGTTGAATTTGTGCAACACCGCTTCCAAAAATTTGCGGTCCATCACATCCAAACCCTGATAATCGACATCCAGCATACTCAACGCCGCATCAGCCACCGCCGTATCAATCAAACCGTTGTTTTTCACTTCAGCATAATCCCGCACCCGCCGCAGCAGACGGTTGGCAATTCGGGGCGTGCCACGGCTGCGGCGTGCCACTTCCAAAGCCCCGTCGTGATCCATATCCAGCTCCAACAACGCAGCCGAACGGCGGACAATGGTAGCTAAATCGTTGTTTTCATAAAACTCTAATCGAGAAACAATGCCGAAACGGTCGCGCAGCGGATTGGTCAGCATACCGGCACGGGTGGTCGCACCAATCAGCGTAAACGGCGGTAAATCGATTTTCACCGAACGGGCCGCCGGTCCTTCACCGATCATAATGTCTAATTGATAATCCTCAAGGGCAGGGTACAGCATTTCCTCAACCACCGGACTCAAACGGTGGATTTCATCAATAAACAGCACATCATGCGGATCAAGCGTGGTCAAAAGCGCCACCAAATCACCGGTTCGTTCCAACACCGGCCCCGAAGTCTGTCGCAGATTCACGCCCAATTCATTGGCAATAATATGCGCCAGCGTCGTTTTCCCCAAGCCCGGCGGACCAAACAGCAAAGTATGATCCAAAGCCTCGCCACGGTTTTTCGCCGCCTCAATAAAAATAGCCAACTGCTCCTTGGCTTTGGGCTGTCCGATATAGTCGCTCAGACTTTTCGGCCGCAACGCCCGTTCCAATAATTCCTCTTGTTGGGAAATATTCTTTGAAGAAACAATACGCTGGGGCGATTGGGCAGTCAAATTGTCGGTATGTAGCATAAACGTTTATCCATTCAGATTTTCAGACGGCCTCAACCGCGCATTTCACGCCAAACCAGATAATCACGCAGCGGCGGTAACGGCGGATTGATACAGTGCGGACACACACCGGTTATATCCTCATCATCGCTGTCGATATGAAACGCATTCGGATCAAACCGAACCTGCTGCAAAACCGCCTGAGCCAAAGCCTGCGCCTGAACCACGTCAAACTGAAAACGGCTTAAAATATCGTTCAACAACGCCAGCTCGGCAGCGCTAAACTCAGCGCAAGCAGTTTGAATCATACGCCGATAATCAGAATTGGTAATTTTTGAGAGCAGCAAATCGTTTTCGGTTATCATGAAAAAACAGCATCAGACAAATTAAATAAGGCTGATATTATAGCCGTATTACCCCTGTTTTCGGAAAACTATTTTTATTCGTATAATGTATATTATGTTAAATTTTTAATATGGTAAAAAATAGCCTAAATCAGTTTCATGCAAAATCTTTATTCCCTTTTTTAAATTTAGGATGATTTACGGATATGTTCTACCCGCTCAACCTGTTTGGCCAAATAAAGTGCGGCGGCTGCGCCGCATATATCGGCGAGTGCGTCGCCCCATGTGCCTTCTCGGTCTAGGGTAAACAGTGCCTGCGCCAATTCGCTGGCAACCGCCCATATCAGTGCCGCTGATAATAGTCCGACTATGGGAATGTTTTTTCCTGCGGCTCGATATGCCCGGGTGCAAAGCCAGATTTGGGCGAAAAATAGTAGGAAATGTACCAGTTTGTCAAAATGGGGAAACGGCATAGCGCCGCCGCTGCTGTGGTGAAACAGCAGTGCGTAGATTGAGGCGGCAAACCACAGGGCGGCAAACAGGGTAAATTTATTTTTGGGCAAGCTCATGTTCTTCGTCCAGCCATGTTTGGCACAGTGCGGCCAGTCGGGTGAATTTTCCGCCCCGCTGCTGCAGCCAGTTTTGCCATTGTGCCACTTCCTGCGGCTTCGGCGCTTCGTCTATGCTGCATTCATAAAGCAGAAAATTGAGGGTTTCTTCGACCGTGCCGACGGTTTCGGTGCGGATTAAGTCTGTCAGTTCGCTCATGGTCTTTGTTTTGATGAAAATTGCTTGAGATGATGCCGTCTGAAAATCGGGGATATTTTCAGACGGCATCGCTGTTTTCGGTTTTATAAAAAAATATGATACTGCAGCGAGCCACCCTTTCCCTTCCCGTAGCGGGACGAGGAATCGTGTGTAGCGTGCTTGCCTAAATATGCACGTGTTCTTTAAATTTCATATAAATGCCGTCTGAAAATGAGCGTAGCGAACTTCGGCGAAGCTAAAATCGGATTTTCAGACGGCTTCGACATAAAACTCACAGAACAGGTGCGTGCTTTGGCGCACATCCTACAAGTGCCGGATTAAATGGTATGGATTATTCAGTTAATCCACTATATTTTGTACAGAAACTTCGGTGTTTTAACTATAAAACCACTTCCAAATTATCGATCAGCCGTGTCCGGCCCAAGCGGGCGGCGGCGAGGATAACGAGGGCTTTGTCGCCGCTGCGGGCAACGGCCAAATCTTCGGCTCGGCGGATTTCGACATAATCGACTGTCCAGCCTCGGGCGTTGAGTTCGGCGGCGGCGTTTTGCTCCAAGGCAACGTAGTCGGTATTGCCGTCTGAAAGTCGGGTGGCGACGCTTTGCAATACTTGATACAGTTGCGGGGCTTCTGCCCGTTCTTGTTCGTTCAGGTATTGGTTGCGGCTGGAGAGTGCCAAGCCGTCGTCGGCTCTTCCGGTATCGACGGGGACGATTTCAATCGGGAAATTCAGGTCTTCCACCAAGCCTTTGATGATGGCAAGCTGCTGGTAGTCTTTTTTGCCGAAACAGGCGACATCGGGGCAAACGATGTTGAAGAGTTTGGCAACGACGGTGGCAACGCCTCGGAAATGGCCGGGGCGGAATTTACCGCACAATTCGTTTTGCAGATGCGGCGGCTCGATGTTGAAGCGTTGTTCGGTATGCGGATACAGTTCTTTTTCGTCCGGCGCAAAAATAACGGCCACGCCCTCGCCTGCCAGTTTGTCGGCATCTTGCTGCAAGGTGCGGGGATAGCGGTCGAAATCTTCGCCCTGCCCGAATTGCAGGCGGTTGACGAAAATGCTGACAACGATATTGTCTGCCCGTTTGGCGGCTTCGCGCACCAATGCCAAATGGCCTTCGTGCAGGTTGCCCATGGTCGGAACGAAAGCGACTTTGCCGGCGGTTTTGCGCCACGCCCGCAGTTCTTGAACGGTATGAATGATTTTCATGGTGTGGGTTATTCCTTATTTGGAACGCTGTTTTTCAGACGGCCTGCCCTGAATCTTCAAATCAGGGCTTGAGGCCGTCTGAAAATGCGGTTTTGCCTTACATGGCAAAAGTGTGTTCATCGGCGGGGAAGGTTTTGGCTTTGACTTCGGCGACATAGGCCGCCACTGCTGCCTGAATGCTGTTTTGCCCCGCCATAAAATTTTTCACGAATTTGGCGGTTTTGCCGGGGAATATGCCCAGCATATCGTGCATCACCAATACCTGCCCGTCGCAATCTGCGCCTGCGCCGATACCGATGGTCGGACAGCTTGCGGCTTCGGTTACCTGTTTGCCCAATTCCGCCGGTACGCATTCCATCAGCAATACGGCGGCACCGGCTTCTTCATGCGCACGGGCATCGTTCAGCAATACTGCTGCCTGATCGCCCCGCCCCTGCACTTTATAGCCACCGAAGGCAAACACCGACTGCGGTGTCAGACCGATATGGGCGCACACGGGAATGCCCCGCTGCTGCAGAAATGCGGTGGTTTCCGCCATAAATGCGCCGCCTTCGAGTTTGACCATATGCGCACCGGCCGCCATCAGTTCCGCCGCCGCTGCAAACGCCTGTTCTTTGCTCTGCTGATACGCACCGAACGGCAAATCGCTGAGTATCAACGCATTTTTTGCACCCCGTGCCACGCATTTGGTGTGATAACACATATCCGCCAAGCTCACCGGCAAAGTCGAAGCCCGCCCCTGCACAGCCATACCCAGCGAGTCGCCCACCAGCAAAACGTCCACGCCGGCATTTTCCGCCAGCGAAGCAAAGCTCGCTTCGTAAGCGGTCAGCATGGCGATTTTTTCACCGTCCTGCTTCATTTTGCGCAAGGTGTTTACAGTAATCATATTTTCATTATCCCGCCTGATTTTCAGACGGCCTCAGTCTGATTAAGAAGCCGCTATTATAAAGTTTTGCCGCCGCAATGTGGGAAAACCGTTCCAATTTGATTGCAAAAATTTGTTTATTCAGGTGATAGCCTACCAAGCTATAGTGAATTCACTAAAAAGTAGGACAAGGCGGCGAGCCGAAGACAGTACAGATAGTACGGCTAGGCGAGCCAACGCCGTAATACTTTTAAAGTGGGTTCACGATACCCATGAACGCAGCGTTTCCCAATAAAACAGACACACCACGGCGACCAGCGCCATGCTGATACCGGCGGCGTTGATGCTGCTGATTTTTTCCTTGAAGAAACCGGCACCAATCAGCGTACCCAATACAATCACGCCCATGTTCATACCGGCAAATACGATGCTCGGATTCTCGCTCAGGGTTTGGTGCGCCCGGATATAGGTCAGGATATTCAGAAAATTCAATCCGCCCAACACTGCGCCGCCGATAATGCTTTCCGGCCGCCACTTGCTGCCTTTGGCAAACAGCCAGCCGAACATCAACACCGCTGCCAGACAAAACGCCACCAGCAGATTGCCCGAAAACGCCGTGCCGCTTTTTGCCAGCTGTTTGAACAGAATATCGATCACACCGTAGCCCGCCCAAACGCCCAACAGCAAGCCCGCCTGCTGCGTCAGCGTGCCGCCTTTTTTTGCGGTATCCGCTTTCCACAACAGACACAGCAGCGCTGCAAACGCCAGCACAATCCCGATCAAACGCCCTTCGGTAAGCGTTTCGCCGAAAATCAGAAACGATGCCAAAATCGGCAAAAACAGCGATAATCGCTGCGCTGCGTCCGATTTGACAATCCCGACCTGCTCGACCGCCCGCCCCATAATGATAAACACGCCGGGCAACAACACGCCCAAGGCGGCGAAAATCCACCATGTCGGCAAAAACTGTTGCGGCTGGTGCAGATCAGGCTGCAAAACCCACATCGTCAGCGCCACTGCCACAATATAGTTCACCGCCACCGCCTGCTCGATATCGATTTTCTGTTTGCGGGCGATTTTCAGCAAAACCGACACGCTGACGCTGCACAAAATACTGGCCAAAAGATAAATCATTTTATTCCCTTTTTATTTCAAAACCTTATACCGCTACATTTACCGTTTGCGGATTCAACACTTTCAAACCCTCGGGCGAAATGGCGGCGATAAAGCCCCGCTTGCCGCCGTTGATATAGATTTCGGGCAAATCCCAAATCGATTGCTCGACATAGACCGGCAACGCCGTTTTGCAGCCGAACGGCGTTGTGCCGCCGACCAGATAACCCGTCCATTTGTTTGCCTGCTTCGGATCGGCCGGCTCGATGTGTTTCATGCCCAATTCACGGGCAAGATTGCGGGTGGAAATCTGTTTGTCGCCGTGCATCAATACAATCAGCCCCTGTTTGTTTTCATTTTGCAAAACAATGGTTTTAATCACACAATGTTCGTCTGTATCAAACAGAGCCGCAAACTGCGCCGTGCCGCCGTGTTCCTCATAAGGATAGACATACGGACGAAATTCGATTTTGGCGCTGCGCCACACCCGCACGGCGGCGGTTACCGGATAATCCTGTTTACTCATCGTTTCCCTTCCATTAAATTCTTTGATTTTCAGACGGCATGCCGTCTGAAAATCAAAGACAATGCAAAGCGCAAATGTTACCATATACCGCACTTTTGGTTTAACAATCATTCACACTTTTAAGGAATCCTCAGCATGACTGTCCAATATTTCGGCCAAACGCCCCGCCTTTCCGAAGCCACTGTTGCCAACGGCTTCGTTTTTCTCTCCGGCATGGTACCGGAAAACACCGGAGACAACGTCAAAGCCCAAACCGAAAACGTGTTGGCGCAAATCGACCACTGGCTGGCGCAATGCGGTTCGGACAAACAGCATATTCTCGAAGCCACCATCTTCCTGCCCGACCTCGCCGACTACGCCGCCATGAACGAAGCTTGGGACGCATGGGTCAATCCCCAACGCAGCCCCGCCCGTGCCTGCGTGGAAGCCAAGCTCGCCAATCCCGAATGGAAAGTCGAAATCAAAGTTTCCGCCGTTCAGATCAAACCTTGATTGGCGGTAAAGATAAGGGATTTGTTCCGAAATATTCGAACAAATCCCTTTACTTTCCGGCAAGCGTCCCCATCTCGCCATCATGTTTCCCAACGCTAAGGACAGACTATGCACACCTCACGCCTGCCGTTTTTCGGCGTGGCCCGTGTCAGCGGCGATGAGCGCACCGCTTTTTTACACGGCCAACTTTCCAACCATATCGAAGCGCTGCAAGCCAACGAAGCCTGCTACGCCACCTACAACACGCCCAAAGGCCGGGTGATTGCCAATATGCTGGTAATCAACCGTGGCGACGATTTGCTGCTGGTGATGGCCGCCGACCTGCTCGAGAGCGTTATCAAACGCCTGCGCATGTTTGTATTGCGTGCCAAAGTCGTGTTTGAACCGCTGCCCGATTTTGCCGTCGCCTGCGAATTGGACGACAAGGCCAAAGCGCAAACCGCCGCCGAACCCTGCTTCACTTTTCCCGCCGCTACGGAAAACGGCATCACCACCGTTGCCCTGCCGCACACAGGCCGTCTGAAAATCGGCTTGGCCGACGACTTGCCCGCTTACCAAGCAGACGCTGAAAACACATGGCAACTGCACGAAATCCAAAGCGGCTACCCGTGGATCAGCGCCGCCACCAAAGAAACCGCCGTTGCCCAAATGCTCAACCAGCACACCATCGGCGGCGTTCACTTTAAAAAAGGCTGCTATCCCGGCCAAGAAATCATCGCTCGCGCCCAATACCGAGGGCAAGTCAAACGAGGCTTGGCCATCCTCTCCGGCAATAATAACCCCGCAGCAGGAACTGCGGTCGAACACAACGGCGAAGAAGCCGGCATCATCATCAACGCCGCCCGCAACGGCGGACAAACCCTCAGCCTCGCCGTTATCAAATTCGCCGCCGCCCAAGCAGCATTAAGCGACAGCAACGGCAACCCGCTGCAAGTGGAACAACGGTTTTTCCAAATCGACAGCGAATAAACCGCAAGCAATAAATAACACCATGCCGTCTGAAAACCGGTTTTCCCGATTTTCAGACGGCATGGTGCAAACATTGATTATAACTGTCTCAAAAATCCCCGCCCTTTTTCCAAGCCACCATCTGCCGGATTAAGTTTAACAGTTCAACCCGTTCCGGCTCGTCAAGCCGACGCAGCAAGGCTTCAAGCTGCACCGCCTGATCACGCACCCTCGTGCTGCCTTCCTGAAGCAGATCCACCGTATCGCAATTAAAAATATCCGCCAATTCAAGCAAACGCTCCACCGTCCAACCGATACCGCCCCGCTCCAAACGGGATACCGCATCCAAACTCAAATTCAAACGCTCTGCCAATTGCTCCTGCGTCATGCCGCAGCTTTTCCGGTATTTGGCAACCGTATTGCCGATGGTTTGATTGATGGTAGCTTTCACGATATTTACCGAGTTTTCCAAAACCCCAAATATCCGCTATTTAAACATCCAAAATAACCGACTAAAATTCTGTTGAAAGAATTTTATTCTTAAATTAAGATAGAAACACTACATAATATTCACAAAAAATTACAAAACAGCCTAAGCCTGCGACACAACCGTGCAACCCCAAACCGTACAATTCCCCCATTCCCATTCAACACGAGGCGAATAATGAAAGGCAAACACGAAAAACTGGCCTACCGGCTCACCGAAATACTCTGCAGGCTCAACAAAGGCGAACGCCTCGATATTCAACAACTCGCCGAAGAATTCCAAACCACGCCCCGCACCATTCAGCGAGACCTCAACGAACGCCTTGACTTTCTCGCATGGAACGAACAAGGCCCCCGCCATTACAGCCTCGACAAAGCCAAACTCGGCCACCTCTATCCGCAAGACATCGAACGCTTCGCCCGTTTTTGCAGCATTCAAGACCTACTGCCCCAAATCGACCGCCGTTTCTACCAAGAACACCTGACCCAAAGCGTACAGATTAAAGGCTTTCAATACGAAGACATTAAAGACAAGCTGCACGAGTTCCAACTCATCAACCACGCCGTAGAACACCGCAACCCGATTGAATTCCACTACCGCAAAGCCGGACAAGAAAGCGGCAAATACTACACCCTCGAACCCTACGCCCTGCTCAACCGCAACGGCATTTGGTACGTCATCGGCATCGACTGCGCAGCGGGCAAACAAAAAACCTTCTGCTTTACCCAAATGGCGGGATTAAACCGACAAAACACCTGTTTCGAACACAACCCGGAACTGCTGCAAGCCATACAGGACAACGACAGCATTTACCACGGCAACCAAGTAGAAAGCGTCATCATCCGCATCAGCGCCAAAGCCGCCCCCTACTTCCAACGCCGCGCCCTGCTGCCCAACCAGCAAATCTTGGAAAAACTGAACGACGGCGGCCTGCTGCTCAAATGCGAAAACGTAAACGAAATGGAAATCGTCCCCATCGTCCAATACTGGCTGCCCGATGCCACCATCATCAGCCCCGAAACATTCCAGCAGAAAATGGAACAACGGTTGAGAAACTATTTAGGAAAGTGAGTTAAATATGAGCGACAACATTTACCAAATCCACTACAGCGAAGCCGACCAAAATACCTATCTGACGCTGATTCAGGAAAAACAGAGCTTTGAAATCTGGGGTATAGACTTCAGCGATATGCTTGAAGAAGTCGGTACTTTAGAAAAACTTATCGAAGCCAACCGCCTGACTTGCCGAATTTATACCAAAGGACGGCTTGTCAGCGCAGGTCTCGGTTTCCTTACCATTGGTGCCGGTATTACCGCCCTAGCCGGAATTGCTGCCCACAATTTATTAACCTACAACCCCGACTACGAAATCTGCCGCGATATTGCCAACAATAGAATATTGGTTGAGTTTAAAAAATAAGTAGGAATGAAAAAATGTTTCAAGCTAAAAAGCAATACTCAGATGATTATTCAGCTCAGGTGCTGAGTGCTCTTAAAAATGAACTTAAAAGTGAAATTAACGATATTGATATGGAAAAAGCAACTTTAAATAATCAGAAAGGAAAGCAAGCCTCTATTTCCGTTGAAGCAACCCAGCCTCAGTACAAACTTGAAGATGTTATTTTGTCTTCTGCAACACGCACTCAACTTGAAGAAGGAATGGCAAAATTACGATTTCATAAAATCATCTATGAAGAATGGAATTTTGCTTCTGTAGATAAACAAGGCAAATCCGTCATACTCAATTTTTATGGCGATCCAGGCACAGGTAAAACACTGACAGCAGAAGCGTTTGCCGGAAGTTTAAATTTACCTATTATTAAATTAGGCATTGCTGAATTAGAAAGCAAATTTATGGGAGAAACATCAAAAAATATTCAAACTGTTTTCCAAAAAGCAACAGAAAGCGGAGCGATTCTATTTTTTGATGAAGCCGATACCTTATTAGGGAAGCGATTATCGTCCGTTACACAAGGGATTGATAATGAAGTAAATTCCATGCGTTCTACCTTACTAATTGAATTAGAAAAATTTGATGGAATTGCTATTTTTGCCACAAATTTTGCCAAAAACTATGACGAAGCATTCCGTAGCCGCATCAGCCATCATATCCATTTTGATTTACCTGATTCGGAAAACCGTAAAGCATTATGGCAAAGAATGTTAGTTGAACAAATTCCATTAGAAGGAGAAAGAGAACAAATTATTGCAAATATTGCAGAATTAACCGAAGGTTTTTCTGGTAGAGAAATTCGTACTTGTATGCGTTTAGTTTTGCCTAAAGCGTTACTAGAAGCAGAAAAAGCTCAAGTAGCTCCGAAAGTAACATTAGAACAGTTACAAGCGGTTATTTCTCAAGTAAAACTTGCCAAGCAAGAAGTAGCAAGTAATCGTAATCGCCGTTCTCGCTCTGAAACTTTGGAAGAAGTAAACACAGCAAGAACATTATTGGGTATTTCAGAGTAATGTAATTAATAAGGAAATTAAAAATGGGATTTTTTTCATCTCTTTGGGAAGGTGTGAAAAGTGTTGCCTCTTCTGTTTGGGAAGGTGCAAAAAAAGTTGCTAAAACTGTTGTTAATACAGCGGTTGAATGGGGCGGAAAAATTGTTGGCTCAGTCAAAAAAGTATATAACGCCGTAAAACCTTATTTACAACCTATTAAAAAAGCCGTGTTAGCTGCTACTGCTAAAATCAGTACAGTTTTTCCATGGGCTGCTACGGTAGGAACGGTTATTGCGAAAGGCTTGGATTGGTTAGACAAAATCGGTAATAGCCCTTTAGCTAAAAAAGTAGGCAAAGCAATAGAATGGGCTTTAGAGAAAGCCAAGTTCATTAAAGAAACTTTTTTCAATAAGGAAGAAGAAAATCAAGCTGTTACACGGCAAAAAGATTTGCATGAAGCAATGGGCTTCATGCAAACTGAAGAACAACGCCGATCCATTCGTTTTGCACAACTGATCAATGAATATATTTTGGTAAGAACCCGTATTCAAGAAGCATTAGATAGCTTTGAAATCAGCAATTCAAATAATTTCGATCATTATCTGCGATTACGTGCTACACAAAAATTATTGAAGATTACGGAACGGCGGTTAGAAAAAGCCCAAGATTTAAGTGAAATTTCGCATGATGATTTATTCTTAATCGAAACCGGTAATAAATTATTAGAAACAAACCCTTATTTGACTGAGGAGGAAACCATCCGCTTGGATAAACTTATCCAACAACGTTATGGTAAAGCATTATTACCTTTTGTATTTGAAGAACTTATTTTTTCTTGGAATATCAACCTAGAAGATATGCAAGATAAATGGAATAAACTAAATACGGAACTATCAAAATTACAACGTGAACTGACTCAACTTCAGGTAAAAAAGAAAATTGAAGATCTTTCAGCCACAGAACAACAACGCTTTAATTATTTAAATGAGGAGGTTAAAGAGCTTGGCGCAGATTTACGTGAGCAAGCAGGCAAAAATCGCACTATGCAAGATTATATTTATGCAGCAGAAGGATTCTTGCAAGTATTAGAAAAAACAGAACAGCAATGGATAGATGAAGATAGAGAATGGGTTCTTGAGGAAAGTGAAGAAGTAGGAATGTTGTTGATTGAATGTGTCGAAGGCAAACGTTCTTGGGATAGCCTGACAGATGAACAACAATCGCTGATTTCTGACTTTGCCAATGTATTTATGGAAGACAGCAAACGTCGAACAAAAGAAGTCGCCAACGAAGAAATTGAGGTAGCATAATGTTTATTTTAGATATTTTAAAATTCTTAAGCCCTTACTCAGGAAAAATTGAAGCTTTACCGATTTTCTTTTTTATTCTGATTATATTTTTATTCATTTTTACATGGAAAAACCTATCCAAAAATGCTACACAAGAAAACTGGGAAGCAAATTGGGATAATAAAAAACTGGATATTGAGCAAGGTACGATATCCGAACTCAGTTCCAGCGTTGAAACCAAATCAGAATATATTGCGGACACTATGCCCGGTATCATTTTAATTATTGGTTTATTGGGAACATTTATCGGTTTGGGTTTAGCACTTGATAAAGCTTCAAATATCCTTAGTAGTGCCGATATGAATAATATCGATGGTTCAATGGGACAATTAATGCAAATGATGGAAGGTTTGGGAACAAAATTTAAAACTTCCACCTGGGGCTTAATTGCATTTTTGGCATTAAAACTGATTTCTTCAAAAAATAACTATGAAGAACGAAGATTAAATTGGACTTTGTCCAAAGTAAAATCCATTTTAGATAAAAAGAGACAAGAATCTGGTTCTGCGTCGGATAAAAAACAAGAGGATTTATTACTGTCCATCGCTCAATTAACGAACAAATTGGAAAAATCTCAAGAAGAAAACCGTAAATCAAATGAGCATTCTTTGGAAAATGTAAGCAGAAAACAAGCAGAGACAATAAATATCAGCCTCAGTGCTATTCAGGAAGTAGCTGGTTCGGCTCATAAGCAATTATTAAATTCATTAAATGATTTATTTAATAAACTACTGATGAATCAGGAGCAAATCAGCCAACGCAATATGACTTTGCTTGAACATATTTCAAAAAAGCAAGCCGAGCTACTCAATCAGCAGCACCTTGAGTTTAAAGACACAACAAATATGATGTCGAATACTATTTCACAAACCATTGATCTTTCATTTAATAAATTGTTGGCACAACAAACTGAGCATTCAGAAGGCAACCAAGAAAATTTTAAAGAATTAGCTCAAAAAATTTGTACTTCCATTCAAATCCAACAAGAACATATCGTTGCCGCAATGGAGAAAAATAGTGCCTTCCTAGACAAAACAGCCCAAGAAAGTGAAAAAACCCGTGATGCGATGGATAACTTTGTTAATCGTAGCTTGGAAACAATTAACAGTCTCAAAGAATCAGCCTCAGGAATGTCTCAAGCCGCAAAAGATATGGGGGGATCCGCAGCGAAACTCCAAACAGTTATTGACTCTCTTGCAGTTGAAATGAACAATTTGATGTCTCAAATGAAAGAAGATTTGGGTAACACCATCAGTAATATGGATAAAAGCTTTATTACAAATATGGAGAAAATGACCCAAGATCTCAACACAACTATTGGAGATATGAGCGAAAGCTTCAAACAAAATATGACAGAAATGTCAGCAGGTTTAGGGCAAGCAACCACTGATATTTCGAATGCTGTAAATCAACTATCCGGTTCAGTTAATAACACGATGACCAATGTCAGCAATACAATTAACGAATCAATGGAATTACAAAAAAAATCTCAAGAGGTGTTCACCGCAACAAGTGATAATTTGAATGAGCAAATTTGTGCAATGACCAATCTAACTAATAAATTGAGTGAAGATATTAACAAAGGGCTTACTGCTATATCTCACAGCAACAGATCAATGGTGTCATTAGACAAACGTTATAATGCAACATCAGATCAAATTGAAGCCTTGGTTACCTCAATACAACATATTGTTGAAAATAATCAATCTCTCCAACCTGTATTAGCAGAAATTTTACAGAAAATGTCCAACACCAATCAATTACATGACTTTTTAAATAGGATTTCCCAATCATGCGAAAAATTAGAAATGCTGAATCTCATTCTTAATGAGCAACAAAAACAAACAAAAATTCAATCCAATTTGAACTTGACCCCAAATAGTGAGGGATTTAATGAAAGATAAACCAAATGAATGGGTTTCGATTTCTGATTTGATGTCCGGAGTAATGGCTATTGTTATGCTGCTGTTAGTAGTATCGGTATTACAAAAAACATATTCCGAATTCAAGCATAAACAGGAATCGCAGCAAGGAGAATTTGCACAGCGGAAAAAAATGACAGAGATGTTATCAAACCTGAAACAATCTATTTCCGAACAAGGTGCTTCTGAATTGGTTGACTTCAATATTGCTGACTCAAGAATTATTCTGAAAGACGGCGTATTTCAAAAAGGAAGTGCCTGCATTACCCCCCTTGCTCAAAAAGCGTTATCCCGTATTGAAGATAAAGTTATTGAGCATATAAAAAATGCACCTAATCATGAAATTTTTGTGGAAGGATATACAGATAGCGACCCTGTTTCTACTCCTGTAACAAATTTTGCACAATACTGTACCGTTTATGATGATAACTATACCCTATCAGCAGCCAGAGCAAGAGAAGCACGGAAACTGATTATTGGTAATTTATCAGGTGAAGATGCTAAAAAAATTATTGTTGCAGGCTATGGTGATTCCAGATTATTACCTAATATCCCAAGCACGGACTCAAGAAATAGGCGAGTAGAAATCCGATTTATTATCAATCAATCTAGCTAAAAGTTATTGTGGTGTAATTCATTAGAAATTACGCCACAATATCAATTTCCCTATCTGTTATAGGAATAACTATTATGCCCACTATTCAAACTTTAAACACTCATTATCTTGAGAACCGAAACGCTTACCCCGAACCGTTCCGCCTGCGTATCCACCGTTCATTGAGTTGGTTGAAACGTGCGGAAATGATGTTGGCAGACGGATATGATGAGCTTGATCGGCAACTGAAACAAAGTCGTTTACCTGAATCGGCTTGGGTAGCATTAGAAAATACAAAATCTGATTTGGATTTTGGTTTTGTCTCGTTATGGATTGCTTTTAATGCTGCGTATGCTTATGAATTAGAAAGCGCTAATTTACTGCATGATAAGGCTTCTTTTCGGGAATTTATTACCACCGTTTGCAGTTTGGATCGGGAAAAGCAGATTTATAATTTGGTCTGGCGGGTTTATTCTTCCGATATTCAGGCATTGTTAAAAAATCAATTTGTGTTTCAACCGTTTTGGGATTTTCACAATAAAAAGATTACGGAAGCTGTATTTCAGGAAAAATTTGATGCAGCACTGAAATCCGTCAATCGTGCTTTAGCTGCTCAAGATACAGATCAACTGCTGATGATTGTTTTCGACCGTCTCTACACGCTGCGTAACCAACTGATTCACGGCGGGGCGACTTGGCACAGCAGTGCCAACCGCAAGCAGTTGCAGTCGGCGTGTGCTTTTTTGATGAAACTGCTTCCGCTGTTTTTAATGGTGATGATGGAAAATCCGAATTTGAAACTTTGGGGTAAGCCGTTTTATCCGTATGTTCGTAATGATCAATAGGAGTGGTTGATATGGCGATGTTGTCAAAAACCAAAATGCAACATTTTTGCCCGAAATGCGGCTGGTCAGACAAGCCTGATTATTTTGGCGATGTTCGGTTTCCCGAACCGGATTGCCCGAAATGCGGCACAAAAACGCAAATCCGCCCCGCTCCGGGATTGCTTGACCGCTGGTTGGAGTTTTCTAAAAATGCGGCTGAAAAATACGGGAAAAAATAATAGCGTTATTTAAAACCATGCCGTCTGAAAACCGGTTTTCCCGATTTTCAGACGGCATGGTTTTTATCGACTTACTCTGCTTCGTCAATCCAAGCCTGTTGTACGGCTTCTAAGATTCGTTCGCCGCAGCGGGCGGGGTCGTCGTTGAAGTCGGGCAAAGCCAGAATCAGATCCCGCAGTTGGGTGAAGCGGACGGTTTTGGGGTCGATGCTGTCGCCGTGCAGGTCGTAGAGTTCTTCGGCGATGCGTTGGCTGTCGGTCCATTTCATAATCATGTTCCTTTTGATTGAGGCCGTCTGAAAAACGGGGGTTCAGATGGCTTGGTGTTAGTGTTCTCTGGCGTGGTTGATGGTGTATTTCGGGATTTCGACGATTAAGTCTTGATCGGCAACTACGGCTTGGCAACTCAGGCGGGAATCGGCTTCCAAACCCCAGGCTTGGTCGAGCAGGTCTTCTTCCAGTTCAGTCGGTTCTTCCATGCTGTCGAAGCCTTGGCGGATAATAACGTGGCAAGTGGTGCAGGCACAGGACTTTTCGCAGGCGTGATCGACTTCGATATCGTGGTCGAGCAAGACATCTAAAACGGTTTTGCCTTCGGGTGCGTTTTCGATAACTGCGCCTTCGGGGCATAATGCGGCGTGTGGCAATACGGTAATTTTCGGCATTTTTATTTTCTCTTTTTAGTAGGGTTTGCTGGTCGGCTTTTTAATTGAGGCCGTCTGAAAAACGGTATTTTATCGCAAAAATAAATTCTTTCCGCTATCGTGAATTTACTTTATCCATCATCCGACTGTTAAAACAATCTTTCGCTACCACAGGCGGCAACCGGTGGGTCTCCGCCTGTTTTCGGGTTAGATATTGTCGATACTTTGCCCTGTCAAGGCCCGCTGGATATTGCGGTTCATGCGTTTGGCGGCAAAGTTGTCGGTGCTTTGGCTTAAGGCGGCAACGGCGGCTCGGATGGTGTCGGCATCGCCCTGCTGAACTTGTTGTTGCAAGGCGGCGATATCGTGCTGAATCGCTGCGGCTTCGGCTTCGGTCAGCAAATCGCTGTCCAGCGCCAAGGCGGATTCGATGGCGGCAATCAGGCTTTCGGCTTCGACCGCGGCCTCCGCCCTCGCCCGTGCCGCCATATCGGCGGCGGCATGGCTCATGCTGTCTTTGAGCATTTGGGTGATGGTGTCGTCGTCCAAGCCGTAAGACGGTTTGACTTCAATCTGAGTCTGCACGCCGGTGCTTTGTTCTTGGGCGCTGACCGAGAGCAGGCCGTCGGCATCGACTTGGAAGGTTACTCTGATTCTCGCTGCGCCCGCCACCATCGGTGGAATGCCGCGCAAGGTGAATTTTGCCAAGCTGCGGCAATCGGACACCAATTCCCGTTCGCCCTGCAAAACATGAATCGTCATCGCCGTCTGGCCGTCTTTAAAGGTGGTGAAATCCTGCGCACGGGCGGTTGGCAATGTGCTGTTGCGGGGAATGATTTTTTCAACCAAGCCGCCGTAGGTTTCCAAACCGAGCGACAGCGGCGTAACGTCCAGCAGCAGCCATTCGCCGTCGGCTTTGTTGCCCGCCAGCACATTGGCCTGAACCGCTGCGCCGAGTGCCACGACTTCATCGGGGTTAAGATTGTTCAGCGGTGTTTGTCCGAAAAAGGCGGCAACGGTCTGCTGCACATGCAGCATTCGGGTTGATCCGCCAACCATAATCACGCCCTGAATATCGGCTTTGCCGACACCCGCATCTTTCAGCGCCTGCTTCACCGGCTCGATGGTTTTTTGTACCAAATGCTGGGTCAGATTATGAAATTCGCTGCGGCTAATCAAGGTATCAATCGTGAGGCCGTCTGAAAGTTCGGCCTGAATATGCGCCTGCGTTTCAAGCGTCAGCGTTTCTTTGGCGGAACGTGCCAGAGCCAGCAAAAGCTGGCTGTCTTGCTCGTTTAATTTGGATAAGCCGTTTTGTTCCAACAGATGGCAAAACAGGCGGTGGTCGAAATCGTCGCCGCCTAAGGCGCTGTTGCCGCCGGTAGCTTTGACTTCAAACAAACCTTTGGTCAGTTGCAAGACGGATACATCGAATGTGCCGCCGCCCAAGTCGTACACCACAAACGTGCCTTCCGAAGCATTATCCAAGCCGTAGGCAATCGCCGCAGCGGTCGGCTCATTGAGCAGGCGCAATACTTTCAGCCCCGCCAGTTTCGCCGCATCTTTGGTGGCTTGGCGTTGGGCATCGTCAAAATATGCCGGAACGGTAATCACCGCACCGACCAAATCGCCGCCCAATGTGGCTTCGGCACGGGATTTTAAGGTTTTCAAAATTTCCGCCGAAACTTCAATCGGCGTTTTATTGCCTTGACGGGTGTTGAGTTCAATCACCCGTTCGTTTTGACCGAAACGGTAAGGCAAATAATGCGCTTCCTGCTTTAAATCGTGTAAAGTCCGCCCGATCAGGCGTTTGGCGGAACTAATGGTGTTGAGCGGATCGGTTTTCTGCGCCTTTAATGCTTGAGCGCCGACCTCAATGCCGCCGTTTTCGGTATAGCGGACAACCGAGGGCAAGGTTTTTCTACCCGCTTCATCGGCCAGACAAACGGCGCTGCCGCTGCGGACAGTCGCCACCAAGCTGTTGGTCGTACCCAAATCAATGCCGACCGCCAAGCGGTGTTGGTGCGGAGCGGCGGACATGCCGGGTTCTGAAATCTGCAAAAGTGCCATAATGGTGTGTGCCTTGGATTATTCGATTTTCAGACGGCATTTTAACAGATTTCGCAGCGATAGTTGAGTGGTTTGCTCAGGAATTTCGCAAAATCGCCTGCCGTTTTTATCCATACAAAAAACCGGCATATCGCTGAAGATATGCCGGTTTTGGCTAAGAGAACGCTTGATTTTGGTAGCGGTTTGTATTTAGTCCTCTTGCGCCCCTGTTTGCAGATAGTTCTGCAAACCGAGTTTTTCCACCAGTTCCTGTTGGGTTTCCAGCCAATCGATGTGTTCTTCGTTGGTGTCTTTCTGTTTTTCCAACAGGTCGCGGCTGACGTAGTCCTGCTGCTGTTCGCAAACGGCAATGGCGGCTTGCAGGGCTGCGTGTTTTTCCTGTTCTTTGGCCAAATCGCAGGCGATGATTTCTTCGGTGCTTTCGCCGATTAAGAGTTTGCCCAGCTCTTGCAGATTAGGCAAACCTTCGAGCAGCAGAATGCGTTCGATTAAGTCGTCGGCGGCTTTCATTTCAACGATAGACTGTTTGAAGAAGTGTTCGCCCAATTCTTCCAAGCCCCAGTTTTTCAGAATGCGGGCGTGTAAGAAATATTGGTTGATGGTTACCAGCAGCAAGCCTAAATTTTTGTTCAGCTCGCGGATTACCAAACGGTCGCCTTTCATATTGTTGCTCCTTTTGCGGATTACAGTTGGCTTTGGTAGTAGTTGCCTTCACCAATCAAGTCGATCAGGCGCAGCTGTTGTTCCAGCCAGTGGGCGTGATCTTCTTCGGTGTCTTTCAACTGGGCAACCATCAAATCACGGGAAACGTAGTCTTGGGCTTCTTCACACAGTTTGATGCCTTTTTTCAGGGCATCACGCACTTCGTATTCGGTGTTCAAATCCGCTTGCAGGCAAGATTTTACGTCTGTACCGATATTCAATGCAGCCGGTTGCATTTTCGGCGTGCCGCCCAGCATCAGAATACGGCGGATAAAGTCTTCTGCATGTTGGGTTTCTTCTTCCATTTCGTGATTCAGACGGTCAAACAGTTTGGTATAGCCCCACTCTGAATACAGGCGTGAATGGATGAAATATTGATCGCGCGCCGCCAGTTCGCCCGCCAGCAATTCGTTCATATAGTCGATAACTTTTTGATTACCTTGCATGATTTTTTCCTTTTCAAAATGCAGCCGCTTCAGGCTGCTGTGTTGTTTCGAGATGGTGCTATTGTATTCAATTTTTGTTAAACAGACAAATTTTCTACTTAAAATACAAACAATTATCAAATATATCTATCGCTAAAATAGCAGTTTGGAAAAATCAATCTGTTGTTTTATTTCATATTTTACTGTAAGCAATATTGATAATCCCTAGCAACGGCTAAAAAATTTTACATTCCTTAACCATAAGTAAAATAAAATACCAACGCAATCCCAATCAATTTTAATTATCAATAACAGGCCGTATGAAAATGGGGGTTATCGCCGAAACAATCACACGCCATACCAAACGATAGGCAGGAAACGGTGTAGAAAATGCAGCGGGAAATGCGTTTTCCCGTTTTCCCAAAATATATGAAAAATATGTTTTCACGATAAACCCTGCAAATCATGTTACAATGTCGAGTTATTTTTACTGACCCATCTTTCCCTACTTCTTTAAAGACAAGATTCAACACCATGAAACAAATTCGCAATATTGCCATCATCGCCCACGTGGACCACGGCAAAACCACATTAGTCGATCAACTGCTGCGCCAATCCGGCACATTCCGTGAAAACCAGCAGGTTGACGAGCGTGTGATGGACAGCAACGATCTGGAAAAAGAACGCGGCATCACCATTCTTGCCAAAAATACCGCCATTGATTACGAAGGCTACCACATCAACATCGTCGATACCCCCGGACACGCCGACTTCGGCGGCG
The DNA here is from genome assembly GCF_028463985.1 of Neisseria lisongii. NCBI lineage: Bacteria > Pseudomonadati > Pseudomonadota > Betaproteobacteria > Neisseriales > Neisseriaceae > Neisseria > Neisseria lisongii. Next base: position 849,660 of record NZ_CP116766.1, read on the forward strand.
AGGTAGAACGTGTATTGGGCATGGTCGATTGCGTGGTGTTGCTGGTAGATGCCCAAGAAGGCCCGATGCCGCAAACCCGTTTCGTAACCAAAAAAGCGCTGGCTTTGGGGTTAAAACCGATTGTGGTGATCAACAAAATCGACAAACCGTCCGCCCGCCCGAGCTGGGTTATCGACCAAACCTTCGAACTGTTTGACAATCTGGGTGCAACCGACGAACAACTGGATTTCCCGATTGTGTACGCCTCCGGCCTGAGCGGTTTTGCCCGTTTGGAAGAAAACGGCAGCGAAACCGATATGCGTGTGCTGTTTGAAACCATTTTGAAACACACCCCCGCCCCGAGCGGCAACGCCGACGAAACCCTGCAGTTGCAGATTTCCCAACTCGACTACGACAACTACACCGGCCGTCTCGGTATCGGCCGCATTCTTAACGGCCGTATCAAACCAGGTCAAGTGGTTGCCGTGATGAACCACGAACAGCAAGTCGCCCAAGGCCGCATCAACCAATTATTGGGCTTCAAAGGCTTGGAACGTGTTCCATTGGAAGAAGCCGAAGCCGGCGACATCGTCATTATTTCCGGCATTGAAGACATCGGCATCGGCGTAACCCTGTCCGACAAAGACAATCCCAAAGGCTTACCAATGTTGAGCGTGGACGAGCCGACGCTGACCATGGACTTTATGGTAAACACCAGCCCGCTCGCCGGCACAGAAGGCAAATTCGTAACTTCCCGCCAAATCCGCGACCGTCTGCAAAAAGAATTGCTGACCAACGTCGCCCTGCGTGTCGAAGACACCGCCGATGCCGACGTATTCCGAGTATCCGGCCGGGGCGAACTGCACCTGACCATCCTGCTGGAAAACATGCGCCGTGAAGGCTACGAATTAGCAGTCGGCAAACCCCGTGTCGTATTCCGTGAAATCGACGGCCAAAAATGCGAGCCGTATGAAAACCTCACCGTGGACGTACCCGACGACAACCAAGGCGCAGTCATGGAAGAACTCGGCCGCCGCCGTGGCGAACTCACCAATATGGAGAGCGACGGCAACGGCCGCACCCGCCTCGAATACCATATTCCGGCACGGGGTCTGATCGGTTTCCAAGGCGAATTTATGACCCTGACCCGAGGCACCGGCCTGATGAGCCACGTCTTTGACGACTACGCACCGGTAAAACCCGACATGCCCGGCCGCCACAACGGCGTATTGGTATCCCAAGAACAAGGCGAAGCCGTTGCCTACGCCCTGTGGAACTTGGAAGACCGAGGCCGCATGTTCGTATCGCCGAACGACAAAATCTACGAAGGCATGATTATCGGCATCCACAGTCGTGATAACGACTTGGTGGTAAACCCGCTCAAAGGCAAAAAACTCACCAATATCCGTGCCAGCGGCACCGACGAAGCCGTACGCCTGACCACGCCGATCAAACTGACGCTGGAAGGTGCGGTTGAGTTTATCGACGACGACGAACTGGTAGAAATCACACCGCAGTCCATCCGCCTGCGCAAACGCTACCTGAGCGAACTCGAACGCCGCCGCCACTTTAAAAAATTAGACTGATTGCCGGTATCCGCAATCTAAACAATGAAGCCGTCTGAAAATCATGATTTTCAGACGGCTTTGTTTTTTCTAATCAAACAATGATTAAAGGATTAAAAACGGTAGTTTACGCCCAAAGTAAATTCACGGCCGCGCTCGTAGAACGGTGTGCGCTCAAAGCCGTTAGGGAAACGTTGACTGTGGCTGCGGTATTTTTTATCAAAGATATTGTTTACCGCAAAATTCACGTTGAAATTGTCTTTGCCGTTCGGCTGCCAGTTGGCATACACATCATGCACGCCGTAACCTGCTTTGTGAGTCGGCACATCAATCTTATCCCCATTCTTAGGTTGGCGTACTTTGTCGAGGAACTTAACTTTCTCAACATAGCGGCCGCGCCAGCCGATTTCCAGTTTCGGATGGTCAAATTGGTAAGACAAGCCGGTCAGCCATTGGCGACCCATATTGCGGAATGTAAACGAGCTTTCGTGAATATCCGATTGCAGTTTGTCCAATCCATAATATACATCACCGCTGATGCTCGGTTTCACATAAGACACGCCAAACCGTGCAGTCAGGCCGCCGTAGCGGTATTTGGTGTCAAATTCGTAACCCCAAGTTTTCAGCTTGCCGCCGTTGTAGATGCGGCCCTGTTTCTCTTCGCTGAGACCCCATTTATAAACAATCAAATCTTTGATGTTTTGATGGAACACGCTGCCGCTGACGCTTAAATTATCGTCATTCCAACGCAAGCCCAATTCGGCACGGCGGGCGGTTTCGGCTTTCAGTTTCGGATCGACTTTGTTGTAGAAGCCCGAAATATTATTCGCCAACAAGGCTTCGTTCAAACGAGGCGAACGGCTGGCTTGGTTTAAGGTAGCCAACAGGCTCAGGTTTTGGTTAATGTCCCAAATCAAGCCCAAGCTCGGATTGACTTGACCGTCTTTGGCTGTTTCGCCGCTGGCTGCATGGAAATTGAAATGATCGTAACGCAGGCCGGTGGTCAGCGTTACCGGATCAAAGCGCCAAATACCTTCTACATAAACACCGGTATCGGTTTTTTTCTCAGGAAAGGCTTTGTTGAAAAAGCCCGGTGGTAATTCTTTAGCATTGCTTTTATCAGACGGTTGGGTCGTTTCCCGACGGAAATTGGCACCATATTTCACGCTGTGGCTGCCAATGTCACTGGTGAAATCAAGATTGACACCTCGGGCGGTTGCTGTTGTCAGCTCCAGCGGATATTTTTTACGGTCTTCAGTTGAGTACTTTTCGCCACCTTTAGGCGGTTTGTAGTCGTGGGTTTTGATTTGGAACACATTGGCATCCAATTTGCTGACAAAGCCCAAATTGCGGCCGTGGTATTCCAAGTTGGCGGTGTTTTCAAGCTGTCCGGTGTTTTCATAAAAGCGGTCGCCCTCAACCAAAAACTCTGCTTTGTTGCTGCGGTCGCCTTTTTGACGTTCCTGACGCAAACTCAGGCGCACGCCGTGGTCTTGATTGAAATCGTAGCCGATTTTTGCCAGATAGCTGCTCTGTGCCAATTCGCTACCCTTATTCAGACGGCCTTCACCGTCTTTATAGTCCTTATTATTCAGGAAATTAGCGGCAACCAAAGCATCAAAACCATTCATATAAGCATAAGCCGCCACGCCGCCGTTGGTTCCTTTGTTGCTGCTCACACCACCGGATACCCGCACGCCGTAAGGTTTACCGTCCACCAGCAAATCTTTCGCATCAACCGTGGTCGCTTTAATCGTACCGCCGACTGCACCGATACCGGCTGAAGCCGAACCGGTACCTTTTTCTACGTTAATGCTTTTGAGCAGCGCCGGATCAAGCATAAAACGGCTTTGGTGGTGGAAGATTTTGGTGCTTTGGCTGGTACCGTCCACGTCCAGATTAATCCCGTCCTCACCCACTGCACGAATGCTGTAAAACTGCGAAACACCCGTACCGCCGCCGACACCCATACCGATTTGGTCTTTCATCACCTCTTTCAAATCGTTGGCGTTTTCACGATCCATCTGGCTACGGGTAACACGGGTCGGCACCGCTGTTGATGAAGCCTTGACCACCACTTCGTCAAGATTGACAGTTTGTCCTTCTGCATGGGCAAAACCCGCAGACAGCGCCAACGTCAGCATACTCAGGCGGAAGCCTAATGAATTAGAGAATGTCATATTTTATTTCCCTCTTAAATTCAGTTGATTTATGTAGGAAGTTTGTTTTTCTGTGAAATAAAATGTAAACAAACTGTAAGGAAGTTGCATTATAAACAAATATAAGAATTGTTATCAATATTGTTTGATAGGAGAAATCATTTTTGAAATTGCTTGTTTCGTTTTTACAACAATGGGGGAACGAGAAAAATATTTTGGTTTGGGAAAAACAACAAGCCGTCTGAAAACCGCAAAAAAGCCGCAGGCTGTCTGTCTGCGGCTTGGGTTTGGCGATGCTTTTAAAACTTCATTTCAAAGCCTAAGATAAAGTTCCGGCCCGGTGCGGCGTAGCGTTTGTAGTTTGAGCCTGCGGGCGCTTGCGCTGCGGTATTGACCGAGGTTTGGCGCAGGGTTTCCCATGTGAGGTAGCGGTAGTTCATCAAATTGTACACGCCGAAACGCAGGGTGGCCTGTTTCCACGGGCGGTAATAGCCGACAACGTCAAAGGTGTACCACGGGAGGGGGCGGGCTTGGGTGAGGCTGCGGCTGGATTCGTATCGGCCCGAGGTGCGCTGGGTGCTGATTTTATTAAGCAATTCCGAAGGGTCTTTGGCTTTGGAATAAGTCCCGTTGACGGTTACGCCCCATTTGTCGGACGGCGAATCGTAGTTCAGGCCGACAACGTAGCGTGAGGGCTGAATGGTTTCCAGCGGATAATCGGATACATAGCTGAACTGTTCTTCATGATTAATAAAGAGTTTTTTGGCTTTAATCCGGTTATACGCCACATTCAGGCTCAAACCTTCGGGCATTTTCTGCCACATGCCGTTCAAATCGAGATGGGCATTCAGGTTAATCCCTTTTAAATCGGCATTTTGCAGGTTGAAATTGCCGGTACAGCCGATAAAGGTGGTATCTTGGGGATCGAAACCGCATAATTTGGCCGTTTCGGGTTTGTTGCTGCTGTTTGCGTAGGCAATCAAATCACGGTAGCGGCTGTTGAAAATGCCGGCTTCCAGATAGCCGAAATCGCCTTTCAGATTCAGACCGATTTCCTGATTCAGCGATTTTTCGGGTTTGAGATCGGCTATGTATTTGTATTTGCTGCCCCGCTCCTGCCCCGGCACGCTGAAACCGTATAAATCTTGGAAGCTCGGTACACGGAAGCCGTTGCCGATGCGGTAGGAAAGCGACCAATGTCGGTTGGGTTTGACGACAATACCGGTGTTCCACGATACATTGTTGTAGGTTTTGCTGCGGATGGCGACATCTGCGGTTTTAAAGGCGTAGCGGTCGTAGCGTAGGCCGACACCCCAATCGAGATATTTGCCGAACGACATATTGTTGCGCAGGGCAATATAGCGGTTGCTGCCGGAAATCGGTTCTCGGCGGCAAGTATCGACATTGTTGTCTTGGCAATATTCGCCGCTCACCACCAAGGGATCGAGTTTGCGGTAAATATCGACTAAATAAGGTTTACCGTTGATTTCGGTTTTCTCTTTGCCGGTATGTTCAAACCGCTGGTAAACATCAGTGTTGAAAATGGTTTTGTTAAACGAGGAATCAAAATCGTCATAACCGGCGGTAACTTGCAGATTATGCTTACTCCAATCGAAGCGAAGCTGCTTCTGCCATTTTGCCTGTACGACATTATGCGTTTCCCGATAACGCACGTTTTCTTTACTCAGGGACGAGCCGGGTTTGTCTGCACCGGCCTCGCAATCGGCTAAAGTAGCGTAATTCGGATAGGCGGAACATTGGGCGTAAACCGTGCCGGTATCCAAGCGGATATTTTGTCGGTCAAACGCCAGCTCAAACTGATCCGCCCATGAATCTTTTTCTTTGTTTTCGTAGCGGTACACAATGCCGTTGCGGTTTTTACGGTGTTTCTCTTCCAAAAAGCGGGCTTTTGCCCATTGCAGTCCGGCAAAACCTTCCGCTGGCGTGTTGTACCAAACGCCTTTATTGTTGTTGGCATTTTTATCGAAACCGTCCACTGAAGCCAGCGGTTTACCCAGTTTGTATAAATCGGTATTCGGCCGGTAATAGGCCGCATAGTGCATATCCCGACTATCGTAATGCTGGGTAGTGTTTTCATTGAGCCAGCCGAGATAATGATTCGGCGAAAAACGGTAGCCCAAGCGGGTCAGCCACGAATCGGTTTGGTATTCCATCGGATTGGGGCGGATACGGTTGCTGCCGGTGTATTGATTCGCCGACAGGGTTTCTTTCGGATGCAGCATGGCTTGGCGTTGTTTTTCTTCATCCGGCGAGAGCGGAGAATTATTTAAATCCCGATTTCCCAAATCAACCACATCAACAGTCGGTTTAACTGTATGGCGGATACAGTCGCTGCTGGTGCAATCTTCAAAACGGAATAAATTATTCCCGTATTCCGTATTGGGCTGGCTCAAATCATATTTGTTTTCATAAAACGACTGTTTGCTGACCGTCTGTGTAAAATTGCCCGCATCACGGTGAATCGAAGGCTCGTGTCCTTGGCGGCGGGTATATTGCACCAAACCTTCCCAGCCGTTTTGGCGGAAAGCGGCGGAAAGGGTTTGCGCCGCCCGCTTGTCCCGGCTGCTGTACACCGATTTGCTGTTCAAGCCCCACGGTTTGTCGCCGCTGATAATATCGCCCACATCTTTGGTCGTATAATTTACCGAACCGCCCAAGCCGCCGCTGCCGACTTCTGCGCCGTTGCTGCCTTTGCTGATTTCCACGGCGGAAATGTTTTCGATTTCCACTTCGTTAATCGAGCCGCTGCCGCCCGAGTCGGAAGTGGTGTCGGCATACGACTGGATTTGGGCAATGCCGTCCACTGCAATCAGCACACGGTTTTTGTCCACACCCCGAATCGAAAAGCCGCTGGTACCGCCCCGACCCTGCTCGACGGTGGACACGCCCGGATCGTAGCGCACCAAATCGCGTACGCCCAACACCTGCTGGCGGTTTAACTGTTCGCTGTCTTTCACGATTTTGCCCAAGCCGGTAACTTCTTTGGTTTTCTTGGTCAGTTTTTTCGGTTTCGCCACCACATTGACGGTTTGCAGCTCGTGCGTCGCCACTTCTTCGGCGCAGACCGCACCCGCAGGCGCCAGCAACAGCAAGGCCAGCAGTTTCATTTTGAAATGAGTAGGATAAGTCATATTTCTTCTCTTTTTAAATATTGGAAAACGGTCAGGCCGTCTGAAAATCGGGGTTTACGGAAAGATCGGTTTTCAGACGGCCTCGGTCTTATTTGCCGCTCTGTTTCGCACCGAATACCGCACCGACACGCACACCCGTACCTTCCGATCCGTCATGGCCGTTTTGATATTCAAGCGTGCCGCCCAGTTCCGCTGCTTTGTTACCGTAGAAACCGCCCTGCACTTTCGCACCCCGCATTTCCAACTTACCGCCGCCACCCTGCGTGTTTTTTGAGTCAAACGCATAAACGCCGTCTGCCGTGCCGCTGAAACCGTTGCCTTTAATATCGGCTTTGATGGTGGCAAAAGTTTGCGAATTTTCGTCAGTACTGGTGATGAGTGAGCCTTTCAGAGTTTTGGCGGCAAAATCAACATCAAACGATGCTGTTCCTGCGTGTTCGTTACCAATGCCCGGCGTAAATTCATAAGGCAGGTAGAAATATTTACCATTAGCCCGTTTTCCCGTCATCACCGCAAAGCCGCCCCAAGTACCCTCATAGTGCAGATTGCCGCCGGTCGGAATATCCGCCAACGGGGTACGCAAGCCTTGGATAAAATAGCCTTTGCTGATGCTTTCATCTTCGGAGTTTGATACAAAGCGGTACGAACCCAAACGCAGCGCTTCCCAATTGCCGCAGCAGACATGAATCTTGCTGCCTGCCTCGCCTTTCGCATTGCGGCTTAAAACAATATCGAGACTGCTATCTTTATTGCGCACCACTTCCGCCTGCGGATAGCTCTGTTTTAACAATTCACTCAAACTGCCGCCGCTCAAATCGAATGTTTTGCCTTCGATATTGAGTTGCAGGATATTGCCCAAATTGTTCAAATCCTTACTCAAAGTATGCTCAACAGGCGGGGCTTCGTCGTCATTTTCTTCAGCAACACCGTCTTCAGCGGCATTGTCTTCAGTAACACTGTCTTCAACACCCTCGCTATTTTCTTCAGTATCTTCAGCGTCTTCATTATCGGCAACATCATCGGAATTATCTGCATCATCGGAAAGTTCATCATCCCGCTCCGGAAAAGCAATCTGCTTGGCATCAAACAACACCGTGCTGCTTTCCGCCGCTTCGCCGTCCCGCTTGGCACCGAACACCACGAATACCGAGTTGTGATCGCTTAAAAACTTACCGGCCAGCTCTTCGGCATTCGGCCCGTAAAAACCGCCCTCAAGTCGGCTGGCGCTGTCGCCGAACAGGTTTTGATTGTCTTCCGATACTTTTTTGTTCACGCCCTTGGTCGTACCGGCGGTGGAATCTGCCCGACCGGTGAAACGGTTGCCTTTGATGTCTGCCTCAATTGCATAAACATCATCCGGCTTGCGGTCGGTTTCGTCTGCCTGATCCCGATAATCGTTTTGATACGAGAGTTTGCCGGTTAATTTTTTATTATTGAAATCAACCGTAAAATCAGAAGTTTGCTTTTTAAAAGTTGCGCTGCGGGCATTGGTATAGGCGCTGGCGACGTTGCCGTCGTTTTTCTTGTCAAACGCCAAGCCGAAGTGAGGTGGCTCATCAGGCCCATAATAGCCTTTGTTGCGTTTAACTGCTTCTTGCTTGTTTTTTTCAATTGCTTCTTTCTCGGCTTTTTCTTTGATCACATCATCCTTTGTATAAGCACGCTGAAAAACCACGTTGCTCAAAAAATCCCATGAGCCGGAATAATGCAGCGACGGCGAATTGGGCAATGAACGGCTGGGCTGAGTGCCTAAATAATAGGCAAAAACCTTACCGCCTTGGCGATTGACCAAACCGTCCGAATCTTTTTCCGGTCTAGCGTAAAGATCGGTCAGATAGCCAAAGCGGATATATTGGTATCCCTCTCTACGGTGGTTGTCGTATTCCACCTCATCTTTGTCTTTGGCATTTTCCCATTCGGCAAATTTAACCAGATGATTGTCGTCGCTCAAATCCTCTGCCAACGGAAGGGCTTCCACATTGTCCGGCGAGAAATGCTCATTGCCCGCCTCGCCGTTTTTCGCCTGATTGCGGCGCAAGCCGTTTAAACCGTAGCCAAACGCAGGCTGTTGCAGTTTATCCTGAGCTTCAGGCTGCGGCTGCCCACCCTCCGGCGGATTTTCAGACGGCTCGGACTGTTCGGGTTTCGGTTTGTGAACATCGGGCTTGATCGGCACCGGCTCGGATACGTTCAAAGTATCAAAACTGCCGCCTGCGCAGGCGGTCAGTGCCAAACTCAAACCCCAAACCAATGGCGTGGTGGGTGTTTTCATAAAAGTCTCTCCTGTTTTACTTGCCGCAATGCTTCGTTTCCATACTGCTCTGTAGAAAACAAGCATTGCGTCGATAAATCGTTTTGCTGAAAAAAATAACAAACCTTGCCCGCACGGATTTTTCCGCCAGATCAAGGTATCGACATATATTTTGAGAATAAGATGAATAATGATATTTATTCTTAAATCTAGGCGATTGTAATGTATTTAAAATGTAAATTCAAGTTGGATTGTGTTTAGGAAAATAAACAAACACCAAAGCCGTCTGAAAATCAGGTTTTCAGACGGCCTTGGTTGCCTATCGTGAATTTATTTTACTGCTGAATTGGCATATAGTGAATTCACTTAAAAATCCATACAATTTTCCGATACCCCCGTCATTCCGACGAAAGTCGGAATCCATCTGTCAGATTCAGAAACTGTCAAGAAAAAACAGTTGCCTAAGCCGCTGAAATAGATTCCGACTTTCGTCGGAATGACGGGCATGTTGGGTTGAGAATGTGCTGGAAATTTGGTTGATTCACTATAGCATATGTGCCGAAGCAGCACGGGTTCGTTGAATGCTTCATTTAGGCCGTCTGAAAATGTACTTTTCCCATTTGACGACCTACTGCAATGTGTATCTGCCTAATGTAGATGGTCGTAAATTTTTTCTGCCAAGGCGGTGCTGATGCCTTCGACTTGTGCCAAGTCTTCTTTGCTGGCGGCGCTCACGCCCCGTAATCCGCCGAAGCGGGTCAGCAGGGCTTGGCGGCGTTTGCTGCCAATGCCGGGAATGTCGTTGAGCGAAGAGGTGAGCCTTGCTTTGTCCCGTTTTTTACGGTGGCCGGTGATGGCGAAACGGTGGGACTCGTCGCGTATGGTTTGTAGCAAATGCAAGGCGGGGCTGTTGGGCGGTAGGCGGAAGGTTTCGCCGCTGAACGGTAAAATCAGCTCTTCCATGCCGGCTTTGCGTTCCGGCCCTTTGGCGATGCCGACCAGCGGAATGTGTAAACCGAGTTCTTCCCATACGCTGACGGCAACGCCGATCTGTCCTTTGCCGCCGTCGATCAAGACGACATCGGGCCATTTGACGCTTTCGCCGTTGGCGGCGGCTTCCTGCATTTTGCCGTAGCGGCGGGTCAATACTTCGCGCATGGCGGCGTAGTCGTCGCCGGCTTTGGCGGTGGTGATGTTGTAGCGGCGGTATTGGCCCGGCTGGATATTTTGTTCGTCATACACGACGCAGGAGGCGACGGTGGCTTCGCCCTGTGTGTGGCTGATGTCGAAACATTCCAAGCGGTTGAGGCTGTCGGCCTCCCGATTGAGGATTTTGGCGAGTTCGTCCAAACGGTGTTGCTGGCTGCTTTGTTGCAGTTTTTTCTGCTGCAATGCCAACACGGCGTTTTGTTCTGCCATTTTCAGCCATACTTTGCGCTCGCCTATGGTTTTGGTAACAAACTGTATCTGCCTGCCCTGCTCGCTGATTAGAGCTTCCTGCAGGCTTTGCGGAACGGCAAAATTGCTGATGATGATGTCGGGCTTGCTGCGACCCAGATAATGTTGGGCGACAAAAGCCTCGGCGTAATCCTGCCCGACGGGTTCGGGGTCGTTGCGCACGTCGGGGAAGAAACTTTTATCGCCGACATGGCGGCCGCCCCGGATGCTGACCCAATGAATACACACGAGGCCGTCTGAAACAGCCAGTGCCAGTAAGTCGATGTCGTGCGGATTATTGGGATTTTTGCTGTCGATAAACTGCTGGCTCTGCATCACGCCCAATGCCTGAATCTGATCCCGATAATGCGCCGCCTGTTCAAATGCCAAATCTGCGGCGGCCTCTTCCATTTTCCGGTGCAGAAGCTGAATCAGCTCATCGGTTTTGCCGCTGAGAAAGGTGGCGGCACGGGCCACATCGCTGCGGTAGTCTTCCTGCGAAATATGGCCGACACACGGGCCGGAACAGCGTTTAATCTGATATAAGAGGCACGCCCGCTCCCGATGTTCGAATACGCTGTCTTCGCAGGTGCGCAGTTTGAATACTTTCTGCAGGATATGAATGCTGTCGCGCACGGCATTGCCGTTGGGATACGGGCCGAAATATTGGTTGGGCTTTTTCAGCGTTCCCCGATAATAGGCCATCTGCGGAAATTCATGGCCGCTGAGCATCAAATAGGGGTAGCTTTTATCGTCCCGAAACAGGATATTGTATTTCGGCGCCAAGGCTTTGATGAAATTGTTTTCCAAAATCAAGGCCTCGGCTTCGGAACGGGTAACGGTGGTTTCGATATGGTGAATCTGCTTGACCATCAGGCGGATTCGGGGCGACAAATCGTTTTTCTGAAAATAGCTGCCCACCCGCTTTTTCAGGTTCACCGCCTTGCCGACATACAGCACATTGTTTTGTCCGTCAAACATGCGGTACACGCCCGGCAAATTGGGTAGGTTTTTTAAAAAAACGGTCAAATCGAAAGAAGTATCGCTCACGGTCGGCCTTGATTGGGAAATTGGATAGAGAAACGGTTTGCCGTATTTTAGCAAAACACCGCCGTTTTCTGCCAAATATAGTGAAGTAACCGAAAAAAATACAATTCAGCGCCCACCCCCTAAGCTCGTCCCGCCGGTGGCACAGAAAATTTGGTGTTTTAACGATATTCCATTCCGACAAAACAGCAAAAGGCCGTCTGAAAATCGGATTTTCAGACGGCCTGCGGGATTAAGGCAAAGGCTTCAGCGTTACCGGTCAATCAGACGGTAAAACGTTTCGCCCTCCCGAACATAGCCCAACTCGACACGGGCGATTTCGGCAATCGCTTCCTGCCCGTGCGTCAGATCATCGACTTCGGCTGCCAAAAACTGATTGCGCAAAATGAGCGTTTGGTTTTCACCTTCCTGCAAAGCAAGTTGTTCTTTCGTATTTTCCCGATCGCTCCAGCTGCCTTTGCCGAACCACAGGCTGTATTGGAAGCAGACCAGCGCAACGGACAAAATAACGGTTACCCATTTCATGCGGCAATCTTTCTTTATTTAGCCAGTTGGTAGAATGCGGCTTTGCCCGGATAGTAGGCGGCTTCGGCCAATTCTTCCTCGATGCGCAGCAGTTGGTTGTATTTCGCCATGCGGTCGGAACGGCTCAATGAGCCGGTTTTAATCTGCATACAGTTGGTGGCGACGGCCAAATCGGCGATGGTGCTGTCTTCGGTTTCACCGGAACGGTGGCTCATCACGCTGGTATAGCGGTGGCGTTTGGCCAAATCTACGGCTTTCAGGGTTTCGCTCAAGGTGCCGATTTGGTTTACTTTCACCAACAGTGCATTGGCTACGCCTTTTTCGATGCCTTCGGCAAGGATTTTCGGATTGGTTACAAACAAATCGTCGCCGACCAGTTGCACTTTGTCGCCCAGTTTTTCAGTCAGCAGTTTCCAGCCTGCCCAGTCGGTTTCGTCCATACCGTCTTCAATGGAAACAATCGGATATTTCGCCACCAAGTCAGCCAGATAATCGGCAAATTCTTCGCTGGTGTAGGATTTGCCTTCGGCTTCCAGATGGTATTTGCCGTCTTTGTAGAACTCGCTGGAAGCGCAGTCCAAAGCAAACAGCACGTCTTCGCCCGACACATAACCGGCGGCGCTGACGGCTTCCTGAATCAGTTGCAACGCTTCTTCATGGGTGTTCAGGTTGGGCGCAAAACCGCCCTCGTCGCCGACTGTGGTCGGGAAGCCTTTGCTGTCGCACAGTTTTTTTAAAGCATGGAATACTTCCGCACCGCAGCGCAAGGCTTCACGGAATGATTTCGCACCCACCGGCATAATCATAAATTCTTGAATATTCAGACTGTTGTTGGCATGTTCGCCGCCGTTGATCACGTTCATCATCGGCACCGGCAAGGCCATCGGGCCGGCACCACCCAAGTAGCGGTACAGCGGCAAACCGGCATCTTCCGCCGCGGCACGGGCAACCGCCATCGATACCGCCAGCGTGGCGTTCGCACCCAAACGGCCTTTGTTGTCGGTACCGTCCAATTCAATCATGATTTGGTCGATGTAAGACTGCTCATGGGCATCAATGCCGATCAGCGCACGGGCAATTTCGTTATTAACGTGTTCCACCGCCTGCAATACGCCTTTGCCCAGATAGCGGGATTTGTCGCCGTCGCGCAATTCCAAGGCTTCTTTCTGACCGGTAGAAGCGCCGCTCGGTACGGCGGCACGACCCATCACGCCGGATTCCAGCAGAACATCACACTCAACGGTAGGGTTGCCTCGGGAATCTAAAATTTCACGGGCAAAAATATCAACGATTGCGCTCATGGGGAAACTCCAATGTAAGAATAAGAAAAAATGATGCCCCGCAACAGGGCGTTGCCGCCGGAACGGTTTGTTTTCCAAACAGCAGCATATAAATACGATGTGGGCAATTATACCGTTTCATGCCGTCTGAAAACAGGGTTTTTCACGCAAAAGCCAAAAAATTTTGCCGGACAGGCAGCGGCTGACAGCAATAAGCTGCTGCAGCGTGCATATCCGGCAAAATTCAGGCGGCCAATACCGCCCGAAGGCCTCCGTCCCAATCCAAAAACGGATTTTCAGACGGCCTTACTTTCTATTTTCAAGTGCAACATCAGTTAACAAAGGTTGGAAGATATTCAAGAATAAAACACTTGGCGTTTCATAGCCAAGTGTTTTTCTTGGTCGATGGTTCAGTTCATCCTGAACCTGCCGTATTTCCTTCCCACTGATTTTCCTGAAATCCGTCTGTTTCGGGAAGTATTGGCGTATCAATCCATTGGTATTTTCATTCGTTCCCTTTTCCCAAGAGCGGTACGGACGGCAGAAATAGGTTTCCGCTTTCAATCCATCAGCGATTTTCTTGTGCCGGTAAAACTCCTTACCGTTATCCATCGTAATCGTGTGTACCCTGTCTTTATGCGCCTTCAATACCCTGATGACAGCGTTGGCAGTATCTTCGGCTTTGAAGTTCTTCAACTTACAGATAATGGTGTAACAGGTAACACGTTCGACTAAGGTCAGCAATGCACTTTTTTGGTCTTTGCCGATGATGGTGTCAGCTTCCCAATCGCCGATGCGCATCCTTTTGTTGACGGTTTCGGGACGGTGTTCGATACCGACACGGTCAGGAACTTTGCCTTTGACCCATGTTTTGCCGCCGTATTTTTTACGGTAGGGTTTGCTGCATATTCTGAGGTGTTGCCACAATGTCCTGCCATTGTTCCTGTTTTGGTGCAGGTAGCGGTAAACAGTGCTGTGGTAGAGCTTAGTCTGGTGGTGTTTTTCGAGGTATCCGCATATTTGCTGTGGGCTGAGTTTTTGACAGACAAGGGTGTTGATGTGGCCGATGAGTTGTCCGGTCATTTTGTAGGGGGAACGCTTTTTCTGTTTGCATTGGCGGTCCGGCGTTTGTGCGATTTGTGTGATGGTTTGCCGGCGGTAATGATGCTGAATGTGGTATCGTTCGTCTTGGGTCAGTTGTGTGTAGCTCATTGCAATCTTTCTTGTCAGGAAAGGCAGTATGCTGCCGCATACTGACCTTTTCTGTTTTGCAATGTTGCGCTTGATAGGCGAATCCGCTGCGAAGTGCAAATTGACGGACAAACCTTCACCCAAGATGAATTGGCAAAATTTGAACCAATCCAAACCGCCAGCCGACTGCGTATCCACACCCAAGCCGGCAGCCATATTATGCTGCTGGGCGGCGAACCCTTGCCACATCCGACCTTGATTTGGTGGAACTTCGTCGCCGATCATCAAACCGCCCTAGAAAAAGCCGTCGCCGACTGGAACAGCGGACATCCCCGTTTTGGTAACATCGACATCAGCGGCACCACACTCACCCGCCTTATATAGTGAATTAGCCAAATTTCCAGTACATATCAAACCCAACATGCCCGTCATTCCGACGAAAGTCGGAATCCATTTCGGCGGCTTAGGTAACTGTTTTTCTTTACGGTTTCTGAATCTGATAGATGGATTCCGACTTTCGTCGGAATGACGAGTATGTTTGAAAATCGTACGGTTTATTAAGTGGATTCACTATAGCACCTGAGCTTAGTGCAAAAATAGGGTAGCGTCGTGAAATAATAATGCCGTCTGAAATTGGGTTTTCAGACGGCATTTTTGCAGGAAATTTGAGATTTTAGAGCGCTTGTCAGTTTGATTTTTCAATCTGATAAAATCATCCTTTACAAGAAACATTTCCAGACGGCCTTGGATATCTCCCAATGCCGTCTGAAAACTGCAAATCCGGCTTTAGAACTTCCAACCGATTGATGCGCCACCGGTGTAATCGCCATAATTATTAGCGCTACCGGAAAATTTGATGATCATCTTGCCGTTGTCCGACACTTTGGAATAACCCAAAGCAACAGCGGAAGCGCCACGGTATGTACCGGCGGATATGGCAACCAGACTTTCATTCGGATTCATCGCCTGCGGCAGCAAGCCGGTTGCAACAGCGGAAGCGACACCGCCTCTCAGTCTGTTATCAACATTGGTGATTCGGTCATGAGTTTGAATCAGACCACGATCCAACTGCGCCTTATTCACTGCGTCGGTTGGTTGTACAGCCTCAGCTACATTAGTGATGCGACGCTCATTACCCACAGAACCAACAGAAACTGTATTCACTTCATTTGCAACAGAGCCTTGACCCAAAGCAACTGAATTAGCAGCCATTGCTTTAGCACCGTAACCATAAGCAGAAGCATTATTACCCGAAGCTTCAGCATTCACACCTGAAGCTACAGCTTTATCACCAGTTGCTTTTGCATCTTTACCCATACGGGTCGATTCCCTACCCAAGTTAAGATCTATTGTGCCGCTCGAATCTTTACCATTTTTATCTGTCGAGTTGAAATCTTTTGATAAATCTTTTACAGCATTCTCAACGCGTGCAGTCAGTTTCTCTACTTCAATCTTAGCTCTGTCCACTTCGGCCTTAGCTTTAATTTCAGAAACTTTTGCGTTCGCTGCAGAACCTGCAGCTGCTGTTTCAGATGCTTTGGCGTTGGTTTCTGAGTCTTTAGCATTTGCTGCTGAAGCAGCGGCTTTGTTTGCTTCGGTTTCAGCTTTATTCGCCTGAGTTTCAGCTTTATTGGCTTCTTCGCCAGCTTTGGTTGCTGAAGCGGCTGCGGCATCTTCAGAAGTTTTAGCATTTGCTGCTGAAGCAGCGGCTTTATCAGCTTCTTCTTTAGCTTTGCCTGCTTCGGTTTCAGCTTTGGTTGCAGAACCTGCCGCTGCTGTTTCAGATGCTTTGGCGTTGGTTTCAGATTCTTTAGCTTTAGTCTCAGAGTCTTTAGCATTTGCTGCTGAAGCAGCGGCTTTGCCTGCTTCGGTTTCAGCTTTATTCGCCTGAGTTTCAGCTTTATTGGCCTCTTCGCCAGCTTTGGTTGCTGAAGCGGCTGCGGCATCTTCAGAAGTTTTAGCATTTGCTGCTGAAGCAGCGGCTTTGTTTGCTTCGGTTTCAGCTTTATTCGCCTGAGTTTCAGCTTTATTGGCTTCTTCGCCAGCTTTGGTTGCTGAAGCGGCTGCGGCATCTTCAGAAGTTTTAGCATTTGCTGCTGAAGCAGCGGCTTTATCAGCTTCTTCTTTAGCTTTGCCTGCTTCGGTTTCAGCTTTGGTTGCAGAACCTGCCGCTGCTGTTTCAGATGCTTTGGCGTTGGTTTCAGATTCTTTAGCTTTAGTCTCAGAGTCTTTAGCATTTGCTGCTGAAGCAGCGGCTTTGCCTGCTTCGGTTTCAGCTTTATTCGCCTGAGTTTCAGCTTTATTGGCTTCTTCGCCAGCTTTGGTTGCAGAACCTGCGGCATCTGTTGCTGAAGCAGCGGCTTTGTTTGCTTCGGTTTCAGCTTTATTCGCCTGAGTTTCAGCTTTATTGGCTTCTTCGCCAGCTTTGGTTGCAGAACCTGCGGCATCTGTTGCTGAAGCAGCGGCTTTGTTTGCTTCGGTTTCAGCTTTATTCGCCTGAGTTTCAGCTTTATTGGCTTCTTCGCCAGCTTTGGTTGCAGAACCTGCGGCATCTGTTGCTGAAGCAGCGGCTTTGTTTGCTTCGGTTTCAGCTTTATTCGCCTGAGTTTCAGCTTTATTGGCTTCTTCGCCAGCTTTGGTTGCAGAACCTGCGGCATCTGTTGCTGAAGCAGCGGCTTTGTTTGCTTCGGTTTCAGCTTTATTCGCCTGAGTTTCAGCTTTATTGGCTTCTTCGCCAGCTTTGGTTGCAGAACCTGCGGCATCTGTTGCTGAAGCAGCGGCTTTGTTTGCTTCGGTTTCAGCTTTATTCGCCTGAGTTTCAGCTTTATTGGCTTCTTCGCCAGCTTTGGTTGCAGAACCTGCGGCATCTGTTGCTGAAGCAGCGGCTTTGTTTGCTTCGGTTTCAGCTTTATTCGCCTGAGTTTCAGCTTTATTGGCTTCTTCGCCAGCTTTGGTTGCAGAACCTGCGGCATCTGTTGCTGAAGCAGCGGCTTTGTTTGCTTCGGTTTCAGCTTTATTCGCCTGAGTTTCAGCTTTATTGGCTTCTTCGCCAGCTTTGGTTGCAGAACCTGCGGCATCTGTTGCTGAAGCAGCGGCTTTGTTTGCTTCGGTTTCAGCTTTATTCGCCTGAGTTTCAGCTTTATTGGCTTCTTCGCCAGCTTTGGTTGCAGAACCTGCGGCATCTGTTGCTGAAGCAGCGGCTTTGTTTGCTTCGGTTTCAGCTTTATTCGCCTGAGTTTCAGCTTTATTGGCTTCTTCGCCAGCTTTGGTTGCAGAACCTGCGGCATCTGTTGCTGAAGCAGCGGCTTTGTTTGCTTCGGTTTCAGCTTTATTCGCCTGAGTTTCAGCTTTATTGGCTTCTTCGCCAGCTTTGGTTGCTGAAGCGGCTGCGGCATCTTCAGAAGTTTTAGCATTTGCTGCTGAAGCAGCGGCTTTATCAGCTTCTTCTTTAGCTTTGCCTGCTTCGGTTTCAGCTTTGGTTGCAGAACCTGCCGCTGCTGTTTCAGATGCTTTGGCGTTGGTTTCAGATTCTTTAGCTTTAGTCTCAGAGTCTTTAGCATTTGCTGCTGAAGCAGCGGCTTTACCTGCTTCGGTTTCAGCTTTATTCGCCTGAGTTTCAGCTTTATTGGCCTCTTCGCCAGCTTTGGTTGCTGAAGCGGCTGCGGCATCTTCAGAAGTTTTAGCATTTGCTGCTGAAGCAGCGGCTTTACCTGCTTCTTCTTTAGCTTTGCCTGCTTCGGTTTCAGCTTTGGTTGCTGAACCTGCGGCATCTGTTGCTGAAGCAGCGGCTTTGTTTGCTTCGGTTTCAGCTTTATTCGCCTGAGTTTCAGCTTTATTGGCTTCTTCGCCAGCTTTGGTTGCTGAAGCGGCTGCGGCATCTTCAGAAGTTTTAGCATTTGCTGCTGAAGCAGCGGCTTTATCAGCTTCTTCTTTAGCTTTGCCTGCTTCGGTTTCAGCTTTGGTTGCAGAACCTGCCGCTGCTGTTTCAGATGCTTTGGCGTTGGTTTCAGATTCTTTAGCTTTAGTCTCAGAGTCTTTAGCATTTGCTGCTGAAGCAGCGGCTTTACCTGCTTCGGTTTCAGCTTTATTCGCCTGAGTTTCAGCTTTATTGGCCTCTTCGCCAGCTTTGGTTGCTGAAGCGGCTGCGGCATCTTCAGAAGTTTTAGCATTTGCTGCTGAAGCAGCGGCTTTACCTGCTTCTTCTTTAGCTTTGCCTGCTTCGGTTTCAGCTTTGGTTGCTGAACCTGCGGCATCTGTTGCTGAAGCAGCGGCTTTGTTTGCTTCGGTTTCAGCTTTATTCGCCTGAGTTTCAGCTTTATTGGCTTCTTCGCCAGCTTTGGTTGCTGAAGCGGCTGCGGCATCTTCAGAAGTTTTAGCATTTGCTGCTGAAGCAGCGGCTTTATCAGCTTCTTCTTTAGCTTTGCCTGCTTCGGTTTCAGCTTTGGTTGCAGAACCTGCCGCTGCTGTTTCAGATGCTTTGGCGTTGGTTTCAGATTCTTTAGCTTTAGTCTCAGAGTCTTTAGCATTTGCTGCTGAAGCAGCGGCTTTGCCTGCTTCGGTTTCAGCTTTATTCGCCTGAGTTTCAGCTTTATTGGCTTCTTCGCCAGCTTTGGTTGCAGAACCTGCGGCATCTGTTGCTGAAGCAGCGGCTTTGTTTGCTTCGGTTTCAGCTTTATTCGCCTGAGTTTCAGCTTTATTGGCTTCTTCGCCAGCTTTGGTTGCAGAACCTGCGGCATCTGTTGCTGAAGCAGCGGCTTTGTTTGCTTCGGTTTCAGCTTTATTCGCCTGAGTTTCAGCTTTATTGGCTTCTTCGCCAGCTTTGGTTGCAGAACCTGCGGCATCTGTTGCTGAAGCAGCGGCTTTGTTTGCTTCGGTTTCAGCTTTATTCGCCTGAGTTTCAGCTTTATTGGCTTCTTCGCCAGCTTTGGTTGCAGAACCTGCGGCATCTGTTGCTGAAGCAGCGGCTTTGTTTGCTTCGGTTTCAGCTTTATTCGCCTGAGTTTCAGCTTTATTGGCTTCTTCGCCAGCTTTGGTTGCAGAACCTGCGGCATCTGTTGCTGAAGCAGCGGCTTTGTTTGCTTCGGTTTCAGCTTTATTCGCCTGAGTTTCAGCTTTATTGGCTTCTTCGCCAGCTTTGGTTGCAGAACCTGCGGCATCTGTTGCTGAAGCAGCGGCTTTGTTTGCTTCGGTTTCAGCTTTATTCGCCTGAGTTTCAGCTTTATTGGCTTCTTCGCCAGCTTTGGTTGCAGAACCTGCGGCATCTGTTGCTGAAGCAGCGGCTTTGTTTGCTTCGGTTTCAGCTTTATTCGCCTGAGTTTCAGCTTTATTGGCTTCTTCGCCAGCTTTGGTTGCAGAACCTGCGGCATCTGTTGCTGAAGCAGCGGCTTTGTTTGCTTCGGTTTCAGCTTTATTCGCCTGAGTTTCAGCTTTATTGGCTTCTTCGCCAGCTTTGGTTGCAGAACCTGCGGCATCTGTTGCTGAAGCAGCGGCTTTGTTTGCTTCGGTTTCAGCTTTATTCGCCTGAGTTTCAGCTTTATTGGCTTCTTCGCCAGCTTTGGTTGCAGAACCTGCGGCATCTGTTGCTGAAGCAGCGGCTTTGTTTGCTTCGGTTTCAGCTTTATTCGCCTGAGTTTCAGCTTTATTGGCTTCTTCGCCAGCTTTGGTTGCAGAACCTGCGGCATCTGTTGCTGAAGCAGCGGCTTTGTTTGCTTCGGTTTCAGCTTTATTCGCCTGAGTTTCAGCTTTATTGGCTTCTTCGCCAGCTTTGGTTGCAGAACCTGCGGCATCTGTTGCTGAAGCAGCGGCTTTGTTTGCTTCGGTTTCAGCTTTATTCGCCTGAGTTTCAGCTTTATTGGCTTCTTCGCCAGCTTTGGTTGCAGAACCTGCGGCATCTGTTGCTGAAGCAGCGGCTTTGTTTGCTTCGGTTTCAGCTTTATTCGCCTGAGTTTCAGCTTTATTGGCTTCTTCGCCAGCTTTGGTTGCAGAACCTGCGGCATCTGTTGCTGAAGCAGCGGCTTTGTTTGCTTCGGTTTCAGCTTTATTCGCCTGAGTTTCAGCTTTATTGGCTTCTTCGCCAGCTTTGGTTGCAGAACCTGCGGCATCTGTTGCTGAAGCAGCGGCTTTGTTTGCTTCGGTTTCAGCTTTATTCGCCTGAGTTTCAGCTTTATTGGCTTCTTCGCCAGCTTTGGTTGCAGAACCTGCGGCATCTGTTGCTGAAGCAGCGGCTTTGTTTGCTTCGGTTTCAGCTTTATTCGCCTGAGTTTCAGCTTTATTGGCTTCTTCGCCAGCTTTGGTTGCAGAACCTGCGGCATCTGTTGCTGAAGCAGCGGCTTTGTTTGCTTCGGTTTCAGCTTTATTCGCCTGAGTTTCAGCTTTATTGGCTTCTTCGCCAGCTTTGGTTGCAGAACCTGCGGCATCTGTTGCTGAAGCAGCGGCTTTGTTTGCTTCGGTTTCAGCTTTATTCGCCTGAGTTTCAGCTTTATTGGCTTCTTCGCCAGCTTTGGTTGCAGAACCTGCGGCATCTGTTGCTGAAGCAGCGGCTTTGTTTGCTTCGGTTTCAGCTTTATTCGCCTGAGTTTCAGCTTTATTGGCTTCTTCGCCAGCTTTGGTTGCAGAACCTGCGGCATCTGTTGCTGAAGCAGCGGCTTTGTTTGCTTCGGTTTCAGCTTTATTCGCCTGAGTTTCAGCTTTATTGGCTTCTTCGCCAGCTTTGGTTGCAGAACCTGCGGCATCTGTTGCTGAAGCAGCGGCTTTGTTTGCTTCGGTTTCAGCTTTATTCGCCTGAGTTTCAGCTTTATTGGCTTCTTCGCCAGCTTTGGTTGCAGAACCTGCGGCATCTGTTGCTGAAGCAGCGGCTTTGTTTGCTTCGGTTTCAGCTTTATTCGCCTGAGTTTCAGCTTTATTGGCTTCTTCGCCAGCTTTGGTTGCAGAACCTGCGGCATCTGTTGCTGAAGCAGCGGCTTTGTTTGCTTCGGTTTCAGCTTTATTCGCCTGAGTTTCAGCTTTATTGGCTTCTTCGCCAGCTTTGGTTGCAGAACCTGCGGCATCTGTTGCTGAAGCAGCGGCTTTGTTTGCTTCGGTTTCAGCTTTATTCGCCTGAGTTTCAGCTTTATTGGCTTCTTCGCCAGCTTTGGTTGCAGAACCTGCGGCATCTGTTGCTGAAGCAGCGGCTTTGTTTGCTTCGGTTTCAGCTTTATTCGCCTGAGTTTCAGCTTTATTGGCTTCTTCGCCAGCTTTGGTTGCAGAACCTGCGGCATCTGTTGCTGAAGCAGCGGCTTTGTTTGCTTCGGTTTCAGCTTTATTCGCCTGAGTTTCAGCTTTATTGGCTTCTTCGCCAGCTTTGGTTGCAGAACCTGCGGCATCTGTTGCTGAAGCAGCGGCTTTGTTTGCTTCGGTTTCAGCTTTATTCGCCTGAGTTTCAGCTTTATTGGCTTCTTCGCCAGCTTTGGTTGCAGAACCTGCGGCATCTGTTGCTGAAGCAGCGGCTTTGTTTGCTTCGGTTTCAGCTTTATTCGCCTGAGTTTCAGCTTTATTGGCTTCTTCGCCAGCTTTGGTTGCAGAACCTGCGGCATCTGTTGCTGAAGCAGCGGCTGCTGTTGCTGAGTTTGCAGCTGCTGTTGCTGAGTTTGCCGCTGCTGTCTCTGATGCTTTAGCATTAGTTTCAGAAACTTTTGCGTTCGCTGCTGAACCTGCGGCTTCTTTTGCAGCTGCTATGGCTTGATTTGCTGCGGTTTTGGTTTCATCTAAGCGGGTTTTGAAGTTGTCTGAAACCCCATAAATCACTTTACCGCTTGCATCGGTTGTTACTTTCAGATCTTCTGTTGCACCAAAGGTGATGGTGTCTTCGCTACCTAAAGACCAAGTTTTTGCATCGCCAGTCGTATTAGCTTTTTCAGTTTCATTATTGGCTACTTTAAATTTAAAGGTTGTATTGTTAACCTTGTTGAGTGCAGTAGTTGCTGTTGTTTGAGCTGCTGCTGCTGCATTATTTGCCTGAGTTGCAGATGTTTGTGCAGCATTTGCTGTTCTTTGAGCCCCAGCTGCTGCAGTATTAGCTTGATTTGCAGATGTTTGTGCAGCATCTGCTGTTGTTTGAGCATTGTTTGCAGCAGTTCTAACTTCTGCTACCGATTCATTTACTGCAGTAATTGCATCGTTAATTGCAGTGGCAACCGTTGTTGCGGTGGTTAAGCCTGCAACATTAGCAGCACTACCGCCTGTTGCAGAGGCCTTTCCGTTTGTAACGGTGATGCCTTGGGTTTTTACATCAAATTTCACGTCAGAAGCGTTATTGCCGTCTGAAACCACTGCTGTGGTGTAAGCGCCGTTGGTGAAATTAACTTTGCCGTTGTTGTTGATGCGGGATTTGTTAGCACCATTTTGTGCGATATTAAAGCCAACATTATTGGCAACATGATAAAGCTGGCTGCCGTTTACCGCATCGGTAGAATCAGCGCTGATCTTGCCTGCTGCTACATTTTGAATTTGGCGTTCTTTGCCTGCAGCCCCCACAGAAACTACGCCGTTATCTGTAGCTGGAACACCAGCAAAAGCAACAGGCGTGCCGTCAGTGCCCTGGTCATTTTTGGTAGCAAGCTGTTTTGCATTATCACCTATATTTACCGCATCGGTTACCGAGTTTGCACCAAGAGCAACAGAAAATTTGTGTGTTGCTGATGCGTTGTTACCGATGGCAACGGCTCGTTCAGCCGTTGCACTGGCACGACCAGCAACAGCATCACCATCTGCACTACCGATAGCAATGGATCGATTGCCAGTTGCTGAAGCTCGACCGCCCACAGCAACGGAATAGTCGATTGCATTGGATAAATAGCCCAAAGAAGTCGCACCTGCACCAGCACTTGCCCCCGTACCGAATGCAGAAGAAATGCCGCCATTTGCTGTTGCACCATAACCTACGGCAGTGGTATTCCACTCCTGTGCTTTAGCATTGCCACCGATGGCGACAGTGCTCGCCTTTGCCGCTTGGGCATTACCACCAATGGCAATCGCCGCATCGTTCAGGGCTTTGGCGTTGGCACCGATGGCAATCAGATTGGTTGGCGTTTTGTCGCCAGATTTTGTATCGTTTTGCACTGTTGCACCAGTACCGATAGCAATACCGTTCACAGCATCAGACACAGCACCGTTACCGATCGCCGTAGTGCTTGCCCATTTTGCAGAAGCACCACCCAAAGCAATAGCGTTATTGCCTGTTGCATTTGCACCCGCACCGATGGCGGTAGCATTAACGCCGTTACTTACGCTGCTAAGACCTACTGCAGCTGCGCCTGCGCCTGTTGCATTTGCGCTTGAACCGATAGCTGTGGTATTTGCACCATTGCCCAAGCTGCCATTACCCAATACTGCTGCACCTGCACCTGTTGCATTTGCACCTGCACCGATTGCGGTAGCATTAACGCCGTTACTCACGCTGCTAAGACCTACTGCAGCTGCGCCTGCGCCTGTTGCATTTGCGCTTGAACCGATAGCTGTGGTATTTGCACCATTGCCCAAGCTGCCATTACCCAATACTGCTGCACCTGCACCCGTAGCATTCGCCCCAGCACCGATGGCTGTGGCATTGACGCCATTACTTACGCTGCTAAGACCAAAAGCGGATGCACCTGTACCTGTTGCGTTTGCGCCAGAACCGATTGCAGATGCGTTAGCACTACCTGCAACTGCATCTGCACCGAAAGCAGATGCTTTTATTGCTGCTGCATTTGCACCACCACCTACCGCAGTCGCACGCTCGCCGTTTGTTCTGGCATTATAGCCCATTGCAACTGCAGTTATGCCTGTTGCATTGGCAGTGCCAATCGCAATAGCTCCATTGCCATTTGCTTTATTAAGATTCTTACCACCACCAATGGCAATGGTATTGGCATCACCGCTTGCTTCTGATTTAGCGCCAATAGCAAGACCATCTACTGTTGAATACTTTATTATCCCTGCTGTGGTCGCAGCACCAGTAACAGTAACAGGACGACCCGCTACTGTTGATATTCCTCGAGCAGTTACAGGTATGCTAGAAATATCAAAATTACTATTGTCATTGGTACTTGAAATCGCCGCATAACTTTGCCCCGCCAAGCCTAAGCCCAACGCTAGTGAAACCGATATTTCGGTTAATGAAAAACGACTATCAGCAACATCGGTTGCTTTTTGATTTGATGAAACGCTTGATTTAACTCGTCCTTTTGCTAATTCAGAAACAGCAACCCAAGTTTTTGTAGCATGATTGAATACGACGCGGAAGATTTTATTCATTTTAAAAGAAACCCTTATTAGCTCGATTTAATTATCAATATGAAAAAAGTTTGACGTATTTTAACTGATATTTACCGAAAATTGTTGAAATAAATTCTTATCAAATCAAAAATATAAACCGATATAGTGCATTCACTCAAAAAAAAAGCAAATCAGCAAGTTAAAGATGGTTCGATAAATTTTCTCAACGACAAATAACACACCAAGTAATCTTTATCCGTCATTCCAGCGGAAGTTAGAATCCATATCGGTGGAGTAGGTAACTGTTTTTTTCTTTACAATTTCTGAATCTGAAAGATAGATTCAGAATTCCGTCAGAATAACAGGCATATTTGAAAATCATATAGATTATTTAAGTGAATTCACTATAGGTTGGCTCTGTTTTTTGAATTATTCTCATCAACAACCAAGCGTTTAAAAATAAAATTTTCAAATATAATCAATATTTTGTTATTATAATTATTTATTAAAAATACTGTTCAAGATCCGCAACAGGCCGTCTGAAAATGGGGGAAACGTATTTCCGTGCAGCCAAAAACGGGACGGGCTATTGAAGCATACCGATATAAAACCAAATGGTTTATAATGCGGGCTTTGTTATTTTTTACGGAAGCCGAACCATGAATCCTCAAAGTGCCATTATTCCGGACCACTGCAAAGCCGCTGTGTTTATCGAGGCGGATATCCGTGTCGGACAGCTTGAAACGGTTAAAGCCGCCTGCCGCCAAAGTATTGCGCTGACCGAACACCTGCAGCAGCGTTTTGAGGGTTGCGCTTTGGGGGCAACGATTGGGTTTGGCGACGGGGCATGGAAGGCGTTCGGCCATCACAAGGAAGGCGGCGAGTTGAAGCCGTTTCGTGCTTTGGGCGGCGGTTTGGCTCCGGCAACGCAGCATGATTTGCTGATTCATGTTCAGGCTTTGCAGTTTGATGCGGCGTTTGCGCTGGCGCAGGAGATGCTGGCGCTGTTTGGTGAGAGTGTTACTGTCGTTACGGAAGAGCACGGCTACCGTCTGTATCAGGAACGGGGGTTGGACGGTTTTGTGGACGGTACGGAAAATCCGCAAGATGAAAAGGTTGCGCAAACGGCGCTGATTCCTGCCGGCAGGCCGGATGCGGGCGGGAGTTATGTTTTGCTGCAAAAATATCTGCATGATCTGAAAAAATGGGACGCTCAAGGCGTTGCCAAACAGGAGGCGTGTATCGGCCGTACCAAGGATGGCGATGAGGAACTGGATAAAAGCGCGCGCCTGCCCGATTCGCATTTGGGACGGGTGGATTTGAAAGAAAACGGTGCGGGGCTGAAAATCGTCCGCCGCAGTCTGCCTTTCGGTAAAATCAGCGGTGAACACGGGCTGATGTTTTTGGCCTACTGCCACACGCTCTATAATATCGAGGCGCAGCTTTTGAGTATGTTCGGCGGGCGGGACGGGCAAACCGATTTGGTGTTGAAACATCTGGCAACCGCTGTTTCCGGTGCGTATTATTATGCGCCGCCGCTGGAGCGTTTGGGCAGGCTTTGAAGTTTCTGCCCGTATCCGTCAGAGGCCGTCTGAAAATGCTGTTTCTGCCAAGCGGGAAAAGTGGTTTTCAGACGGCCTTTGATGTGGAAAATACGCCGTTTCCGCTATATGATGATGTTTTCCGTTTTCCGGACCGACTGCCATGACTTCTTCCTCCGCCCGCACCTTCGACCCGCTCGCGAT
Organism: Neisseria lisongii; assembly: GCF_028463985.1. Taxonomy (NCBI): domain Bacteria; kingdom Pseudomonadati; phylum Pseudomonadota; class Betaproteobacteria; order Neisseriales; family Neisseriaceae; genus Neisseria; species Neisseria lisongii. The sequence continues at coordinate 876,224 of NZ_CP116766.1, forward strand.
TCCGATTGAAAGCAGCAATCTGATTGAGGCCTCTGCCGGTACCGGCAAAACCTACGGCATTGCCGCTCTGTTTACCCGCCTGATTCTGCTGGAGCAGCTCGCCGTTGATCGGATTTTGGTGGTAACGTTTACCAAAGCCGCCACTGCCGAACTGAAAACCCGCCTGCGGGCGAGGTTGGACGAGGCCTTGCAGGTTTTGGAACATGCGCCCGATGATGAGCCGTTTTCAGACGGCATCAGCGAATATTGTTGCCAACACCATGAAAACGATGAGTTTCTGCCCGCCCTGCTGCTCAAGGCTTTGGAACAGGAAAGCCGCAACCGCCTGATTGTGCGCCTGAAAGCCGCCATCAGCCGGTTTGACAATGCCGCCATTTACACGATACACGGTTTCTGCCAGCGGGTTTTGCGGGATTATGCTTTTTTGTGCCAATCGCCGTTTGATGTGGCATTATCGGAAAACGATCAGCAGATCAAGCTGCAGGCGGCGCAGGATTTTTGGCGGCAAACCGTCAGCGGTAATCGGGAACTTGCCGGATTGGTATTCAAACACCGCTGCACGCCGGAAAGCGTGTTGGCCGAAATCCAAAGCTATGCCGCCCGCCCTTATCTTACGCCCAACCGACCCGAAAACCGGTTGAGTGAAACCCGTGCCGCTGCTGAATGCAACTGGCAAAATATCCGGCAATCGCTGGCGGATTTAGAACAGACGTTTTGGCGCGTTCACGCTTCGCTCAACGGCAATGCCTACCGCAAGAATACGTTTGAAAAGGTATTCGCCCTGCTCGGGGAGGCTTCCGCAGCCGGCCGCCTGCCCGATGATGCTTATCTGCACGAATATTTGCCCAAATTCGCTGCCGACCGTTTGGAGGAAAAAGTCAAAAAAGGCCAAAGCCCCGACCTTGCCGCCTTTGCCAAGCTGCAAAGCCTTGCCAATCTGCAACGGGATTTGTCGGCAGTTGCCGAAGCCGAGCAAAACGCTTTAACTGCCCTCAAACTCGATTTGCTCGAGTCGCTCAAAACGGCTTTGGCGGAACAGAAAAAATCCGGCCGCAGCCGCAGCTTCGATGATTTGCTGCTGGATGTTTATCATGCTTTGGACGGACACAATCCGCACAGCGGGCAACTGGCGCACACCATCGCCCAAAACTGGCAAGTGGCGCTGATTGACGAATTTCAGGATACTGATCCGCTGCAATACGCCGTGTTCAGCAAAATCTTTATCGGCTACCGCAACCCGCTGTTTTTGGTGGGCGACCCGAAACAGGCGATTTACAGTTTTCGGGGTGCCGATATTTACGCCTACCTGCAGGCTGCGCTCGATGCGGCGCATCACTACACGCTGGATACCAACTACCGCAGCCACAGCAAACTGATTGGCGGCATCAATGCGCTGTTCCAACAAAAAAAACGCCCGTTTGTGCTGCCTAATATCGGTTATTCCGATGTTAAAGCCGCCCGTGCCGAAAGCCGCCTGTCGCCGCCGCAGCCCGCCATTCAAATCCGCTGGCTCAACGGCAAAAACGATGAAGTTCTGCCCAAAGATGCGCTGCGTCAGCGTGCCGCCGATTATTGCGCCAATGAAATCGCCTATGCCCTGAATGAAGCGGCGCAAGGCCGTCTGAAATTTAAAGAACGGGCTGTCTGCTCGGGCGATATTGCGGTTTTGGTGCGCACCCATTCCGAAGGCAGCATGGTTGCCGAAGCGCTGAAAAAACGGGGCGTGCGCAGCGTATTGAACGGGCGGCAGTCGGTATTTGCCGCCGATGAGGCCAAAAGCCTTGCCTCGCTGCTGGAATTTTTTCTCGATTCAAGAAAAACCGAAGCCTTGAGTTTTGTATTGGGCGGGCCGCTGTTCGGTTACACCGCCGAACAGCTATACCGGCTCAACCACAATGAAACCCTGATTCTGCAATGGATTGCCGCTGCCGAAGCTGCATTGGTGCAATGGCAGGAACAGGGCATTTATGCTGCCATGCAGGGCTTTGCCGGTTTTTGCGGCTTGGAAACCTCGCTGCTGAAAAAACGCAACGAACGCAGCCTGACCAATTACCACCAGCTTTTGGAGCGTTTGGCCGAAGAAGGCGAACACAACAGCCGCCCCGCCGCCCTGCACCAATGGCTGTTGGACCAAATTACCCAAGCCGCCGAAGGGCAAGTCGGAGACAACAATATCCTGCGTTTGGAAAGCGATGAAGAACTGGTTAAAATCGTTACCATGCACGCTTCCAAAGGATTGCAGTATCCATTGGTATATTGCCCTTTCGTGTGGGATGCGGCCGACAACACAGCCGGCGAATGGCAGATTATCCACCGCCAAGAAGGCAGCGAACTGCTTGCCAAAACCCAATTATCGGAAAACGATCTGACCCAGCTTGGCGACGAAGAAACCGCAGAACGCCTGCGCCTGCTGTATGTCGCCCTGACCCGTTCCGAAGAGCGGCTCACAATCTATGCCGCCGCTTTCGGCAGCAGCAAAGGCGGCCATGCCACCACAGCCGGCAATACTTTCGCCTATCTGCTCGAAGGCGGCCCCGACAGCCTGCGCAGCGATGTATGCAAAGCCTATCGGGACGAATTGTCTGCCAACAAAGAAGCCGGTTTAACCGCCATGCTGCGGCGCAACTGGCAGCGTTTTTTAGACAAGCAATCAGCCGATAACACCGATTTTGCATTTAGCGATGAAGCCCCGCCGCAAAGCAGTTTTCAGACGGCCTCAAACGGCTCACCCAAATATCGGGCATGGCAGCCGCCGCAACGCTATTTCTCCTTTATCCGCCATACCAGCTTTACCGGCTTGGCCCGACACAGCGGCGCAGCCGCCGAACCGGAAGAAACCGCTTTGCCCGATTTGGACGAAACCGACCTGCCGCCTGCCGCCGATACCGACGGATACACCGACATCCACTATTTCCCGCACGGCGCACAAGCCGGCCTCTGTCTGCATGAAATGCTCGAACATGCCGACTTCAACCGCCCTGCAATTGAACAAAGCGGCAAACTGCAAGAAATTCTGCACCGCTACCGTTTTGACGAAGCATGGCTGCCGGTGATGGCCGACTTAATCGATGCCTGCCGCCAAACGCCGCTCACCGCAGGTTTTGCCTTAAACGACATCGCCCCCAAATTCCGCCTGCCCGAAATGGGTTTCACCATGTATATGCAGCAATTTTCCCTCAAAGCGCTGCAAAACTGGTTTGCCGCTTCCGACTTGCCGCCCGAATGCCGCCAAGCCGCCGAACGTCTGAATTTCAAAGACTTGCAAGGCTATCTCAACGGCTTTATCGACATGGTACACCAAGACCCCGAAGGCAACGTGTGCATCAGCGACTACAAATCCAACAAACTGGGCAACAGCAGCGAAGCCTACACCCAAACCGCCATGAACGCCGCCATGGCCGAACACCATTATTATTTACAGGCCTTTATCTACGCCATCGCTGTCGCCCGCTATTTCAAACAACGCCGACAGCCGCTGCACGAAGTCAATATCCGCTACATCTTCCTGCGCGGCATCGGCAGCCCCGGCAAAGGCATCTGGTCGTGGAATATCCCAGCCGAAAGCCTGCGGGAGTGGCTGTGATGCAGGGCATAAAGTGAATTCACAATCGTGAAATAAGAATAAAGCAAAGGCCGTCTGAAAACCATGATTTTCAGACGGCCTTTGCTTTATACTCAAACACTTATTTCATAAAAAAACGCCACATTTCTGTGGCGTTTTATCACTCAATCGATTCAGTTGGCATTTTCTTGCAACGACATATCGACACGTTCCCGCAATTCTTTACCCGGTTTGAAGTGTGGAACGTATTTTTCAGGTACTTCCACACGAGCGCCGGTTTTGGGGTTGCGGCCGATACGAGCCGGTCTGTGGTTCAGATCGAAGCTGCCGAAGCCTCGGATTTCGATCCGTTGGCCTCGTGCCAGCGAGCGGGTCATGGTGTCAACCAAGACTTTTACGCTGTACTCAACATCTTTCGCCATCAGATGATTGCCGTTTTTTTCGGCAAATACTTCTGCCAAGCGAACCATCAATTCAGACTTAGTCATGTCTGCAACCTTATTCTTGGTCGCCGGACAGTTTGGCTTTCAGCAAGTCGCCCAAGCTGGTAGTACCGGCGTTGGCGGTTGCGGCAGCGTTCACTGAATTCAGAGCGTCGCGGTTTTCTTTGGCATCCTTAGCTTTAACAGACAGGCGGATGCTGCGGTTTTTGCGATCAACGGTCGCAATAACGGCTTCTACTTCGTCGCCTTCTTTTACCACGTTGCGCAGGTCTTCTACACGCTCGCTGGACCATTCGGCTGCAGGCAGGTAGGCTTCTACTTCTTCAGACAGAGCAACTACGGCACCTTTGGCATCTACTGATTTCACAGTACCTTTAACCAGTGAACCTTTGTCGTTTACGCTGATAAAGTTGCCGAACGGATCGCCTTCCAGCTGTTTGATACCCAAAGAGATGCGTTCTTTATCAACGTCGATTGCCAATACAACGGCTTCAACTTCTTCGCCTTTTTTGTATTTGCGTACGGCTTCTTCGCCGGCTTCGGTCCAAGACAGGTCAGACAAGTGTACCAAGCCGTCGATACCACCAGGCAGGCCTACGAATACGCCGAAGTCGGTGATGGATTTAACTGCGCCGGAGATTTTGTCGCCTTTGTTGTGGTTGGCGGCAAATTCTTCCCAAGGATTGGCTTGGCATTGTTTCATGCCCAAAGAGATACGGCGGCGGTCTTCATCGATTTCCAGAATCATGACTTCTACTTCGTCGCCCAGTTGAACCACTTTGCTTGGGTGTACGTTTTTGTTGGTCCAGTCCATTTCGGAAACGTGTACCAAACCTTCGATGCCTTGTTCGATTTCTACGAATGCACCGTAATCGGTCAGGTTGGATACTTTACCGAACAGGCGGGTGCTTTGCGGATAGCGGCGGGTCAGGCCGTTCCATGGGTCTTCGCCCAGTTGTTTCATACCCAGAGAAACACGTTGTTTTTCTTGGTCGAATTTCAATACTTTGGCTTCTACTTCTTGACCGACTTCCAACACTTCGCTTGGGTGTTTCACACGGCGCCATGCCAGATCGGTGATGTGCAGCAGGCCGTCGATGCCGCCCAAATCAACGAATGCACCGTAATCGGTGATGTTTTTAACGATGCCTTTAACCACTGCGCCTTCTTGCAGGTTTTCCAGCAGGGCTTTGCGTTCTTCGCCCAGAGTGGCTTCCAGAACGGCACGGCGCGATACGACAACGTTGTTGCGTTTTTTGTCCAGTTTGATGACTTTGAATTCGATTTCTTTGCCTTCAAAGTGTGAAGTGTCTTTCACGGGACGTACATCAACCAGCGAACCCGGCAGGAAGGCGCGGATGCTGTTGATCATTACAGTCAGACCGCCTTTTACTTTGCCGTTAATCACGCCGGACAGGATGTCGCCGTTTTCCATTGCTTCTTCCAAAGCAATCCAGTCGGCGGCACGTTTGGCTTTTTCGCGGGACAGTTTGGTTTCGCCGAAGCCGTTTTCAACAGATTCGATGGTTACGGTTACGAAATCGCCTACTTTAACTTCAATCTCGCCCTGAGCGTTTTTGAATTCAGCTACGTCAATCAGAGATTCTGATTTCAGACCTGCGTTTACAGTAACGAAGTTTTGATCGATTGCCACTACTTCAGCGGTAATCACTTCACCTGGGTTCATTTCTTGCAGGGTGAAGCTTTCTTCCAATAACTGGGCAAAATTTTCCATAGTCATAATTACTCTTTTCGGTACACCGCCAAGGGGTGCGGGTTGGGTTGCTGAAAATCTGCCGCCCTTGGCGCAGCAGACAAATTTTTAAAACATATTCAAATAAAACCGCCAATCTGATTTGGCGAAGCCTTTTATTTCGATATGCTTATTTAGTTTAATCCAAGTATAAACAGCATTTTCAGACGGCCTACGCCGATTTGTAGGCCGTCTGAAAAGCAACGGGGGAATTATACAGGATTTTTCACACTTTGCTATACCAATCAAGCACTTTTTTTACACTTTCTTCGATACCCAAATCGGTGGTGTCCAATAACAGTGCATCGGGAAGCTGCTGCAAAGGGGCAACGGCACGGCGGCGGTCGGCTTCGTCCCGTGCTTCGATGTCGGACAAAATGCGGTCAAACGCCACGCCTTCGCAAGGCAAACCGAGCTGTTTTGCCCGCCGTTCGGCACGCACCTGCGCACTGGCGGTCAGAAAAATTTTCAGTGCAGCTTCGGGGAACACCACCGAACCCATGTCCCTGCCGTCGCCGACCAAGCCTTTATCGCCGAGAAAATCCCGTTGCCGCTGCAATAATGCGGCACGCACTTTCGGCAACTGTGCCACGGCGGATGCGCCCATGCCGATAGCTTCGGTACGGATGGCTTCGGAAACGTCTTGCCCGTCCAGCCAAATGCTGCCGTCTTTAAATTCGGCGGGCAAGCGTTCTGCCAAAGCGGCAACGGCGGCTTCGTCATGCCATTCGGCGTGTTGCTGTTGGGCATAGAGTGCGGTCAGGCGGTAGAGTGCGCCGGAGTCGAGATAATCAAATCCCAATGCCGCCGCTACTCTGGAAGCGACCGTGCCTTTGCCCGATGCGCTCGGGCCGTCGATGGCGATGACTTTTTGTTTGACAGACATCTTTCATTCCTCGGTAATGATTTGGCGCTTATTTTAGCAGAGTATCGCCCGAATGCAGAACCTTGCTGCCGTGAAACCAGCCTGAACTGCCCTATTTCCTTTTCACCCGTTTTCAGACGGCCTTACCGGTTTGCGGTCTGACAAAACCTTGAGATTAACGGTATAATCCGAGCGTTTATTAAACAATTATAACGGAATTTAACATGCAACAACTCAAATTAGCCATTTCGGGCGCACAAATTTTATTTGTCGCCTTTGGTGCAATGGTGCTGGTGCCGCTGCTGACCGGTCTCAATCCGGCCCTTGCCCTGCTTGGCGCAGGTATCGGCACTCTATTGTTCCAACTGCTGACCAAACGTAAAGTGCCGATTTTTTTAGGCTCGTCTTTTGCCTTTATCGCACCGATTATTTATTCCATCGGCGAATGGGGGCTGCCGTCCACCATGTTCGGCCTGTTTGCCGCCGGTTTTATGTATTTTGTGTTTGCCGCACTGATTAAATGGCGGGGCTTGGGCGCAGTGCATAAATTATTGCCGCCGGTGGTGATCGGACCGGTGATTATGGTAATCGGTTTGTCGGTTGCGGGCGCAGCCAGCCAGATGGCGATGGGTCTGTCGGGCGGCAAACAGGTTATCGAATACGGCGACTCGCTGATTCTTGCCGGATTTACCTTTGCCGTAACCGTGATTGTGTCGGTATTTGGTAGCAAAATGATGAAGCTGATTCCGATTTTAATCGGCGTAGCATCCGGCTATATTCTGGCGTGGATGATGGGCTTGGTGGACACTTCCGGCATTGCCAACGCCCCGTGGTTTGCCGTGCCGCATTTTGAAACGCCACAGGTAAACTGGCAAGCGGCACTGTTTATGCTGCCCGTGGCGATTGCACCAGCCATCGAACACATCGGCGGCGTGATGGCCATCGGCAATGTAACCGGAAAAGATTACGCCAAAGACCCCGGTTTGGACAAAACCCTCGCCGGCGACGGCTTAGGCGTGTGCGTTGCCGGTTTGATCGGCGGCCCGCCGGTAACCACTTACGGCGAGGTAACCGGTGCCGTGATGATTACCAAAAACAGCAACCCGAAAATCATGACTTGGGCGGCGATTTTTGCCATCTGCATGGCGTTTTTCGGCAAATTCAACGCCTTTTTGGCCTCCATTCCGCTACCGGTAATGGGCGGCATTATGATTCTGCTGTTCGGCACCATCGCCTCTTTGGGCATGAAAACCCTGATTGATGCCAAAGTCGATTTGATGCAGCCGAAAAATCTGGTAATCGTCAGCTCGGTATTGACCACCGGTGTCGGCGGCATGATTATCAAAGTCGGCACCCTCAGCTTTGCCGGCGTAGGCCTGTGCGCCGTATTGGCAATTATTCTGAACTGGGTATTGCCAACTCCGAAAATCGATTCCGCCGAATAGTCCGCAGTAATCAAAACCAACAAGCCGTCTGAAAATGCAGTTTTCAGACGGCTTGTTGGTTGTCTATAACAGATATATAGTGAATTAATCGAAAAAATATGACACCGAAGCGAGCCGCTCTTCCCCCTAGCCCCTTCCCGCCAGCGGGACGGGGAGCGGTGTGCAGATGGTGCAACTTAGCCTGTTGCCATACATATTTGTACAGAAAATTCGGTGTTTTAACTAAAGTGAATCCACGATATAAATCTAAAACCGACACGCCGGAACAGCGGCGGGATATACCGACACTTTGGTCTGCGTTAAGGCAAACAGGTTTTCCAACTGGTTTTGCGCCTGACGGTTGGCGCTGCCGAGAATATCGGCACGACAGGCATTGTCGAGAACCTGTCGGCGTGCCTGCTGCTGCACGCTTTGAAACAGCGATTTGTCGGGCGGCAACAGATTAAATGTTCCGGTTTGAATATCGTACACTTCGATGTTTTCCAAATCCACGCTGAGAATTTCCACGGGCGGCAAGCTGATGAGGATTTTGTCGTCCACGATATGGATATTTTGCGCCGTGAGCTTGTCCAAATCCAAGCCTGCCAACACTTTGCCCCGCACGATAAACAGCCCGTTTTCCTTATCCTGCCATAATTTCCGCCAATCGCCTTTTTTCTCGGTACGGATAATGGTGTCGATATAGAATGCCGTACTTTCCAAACGGTTCATCTGCCGAATCTGCGTTACCACACCTTCGCGCGAAATCATCTGCGTATCGCTGCGCTGCTGATACAGCCACGCCCCCAGCGCACCTGCACCGCACAGCAGCAACGCCGCCAAAATTCGGAATCCGGTTTTCATCGGTTTGAGCCTTTGATTTGATTTGTTTGGATTAAACTATATATTGGCAAACAGAGCCGCTTTCAAGACAACAGGCCGTCTGAAAAACGGACAACGCAAATTTCAGACGGCCTTGCAATACTAAAATTACCAAAAAGTAATTACCCGATATCCGCCAATTTGAAAGTTTGCTTTTTGGTAAACTCAGGCATACAATCGCTGTTGTCCTTTTGCAAAAAGAAACCGATGAATATTACCGAATTGCGCCGCTGCAATCTGCGGCAATGGATAGACCGCCATTATGCAGGGCAACAGTCCCGCTTTGTCGAAGCAATTGCCATCAATCAGGGCGAACTGTCGGCGCTGTTGAAAAACAAATCCTTCGGCGAGAAAAAAGCCCGCAAAATCGAAGCCGCAGCCGGTATGCCGCCGATGTGGCTGGACAACGAACATCTTTCCACTTCCCCAAACACACACGAGCAATCTGAAATGAACACACCTATTTCTACCATCCCCGAAATTCTCGCCGACATCAAAGCCGGAAAAATGGTGATTATCACCGATGCCGAAGACCGTGAAAACGAGGGCGACCTGCTGATGGCGGCGCAATTCGTTACGCCTGAAGCCATCAATTTTATGATCAAACACGCCCGGGGTTTGGTCTGCCTGCCGATGGAAAGCGAAATGGTCGAAAAACTCGGCCTGCCGATGATGACCCAGAAAAACGGTGCGCAATACGGCACCAATTTCACCGTTTCCATTGAAGCGGCGCACGGCATCGCCACCGGCATTTCCGCCGCCGACCGTGCGCTGACCATTCAAACCGCCGTTTCGCCGTCTGCCAAGCCCGAAGACATCGTCCAACCCGGCCATATTTTCCCGCTGCGGGCGCAAAAAGGCGGCGTGTTGGTGCGTGCCGGACACACCGAAGCCGGCGTGGATTTGGCACAAATGTGCGGCCTGATTCCGGCGGCGGTTATCTGCGAAATCATCAACGACGACGGCACCATGGCCCGTATGCCCGAACTGATTGAGTTTGCCAAAACCCACGGCCTGAAAATCGGTACGATTACCGACCTGATCGAATACCGCAGCCGCACCGAAAGCCTGCTCGAAGAAATGGGCGACACGCCGGTATCCACCCCTTGGGGCGAGTTCCAACAACATGTTTATGTCGATAAATTATCCGGCGAAACCCATTTGGCGCTGGTAAAAGGCACGCCGACCGCCGACAGCGAAACGGTGGTGCGGGTTCACGAACCGTTCAGTGCCATGGACTTTATCCAAACCAATCCCCGCCATTCATGGCCGCTGCCCAAAGCCTTGGAACGCATCCAGCAGGCGGAAAGCGGCGTGGTGATTTTGATGCACCGCATGGAAGACGGTGCCGCCCTGCTCGACCGCACCCTGCCCAAAGGCGTAAACCAAGCCTATAAATGGGACAGCAAAAGCTACGGCATCGGCGCTCAAATCCTCGCCGGTTTGAACGTGAAAAAACTGCGGGTATTGGGCAAACCATCTTCCTTCACCGGCCTCAACGGTTTCGGCTTGGAAATTACCGGTTTTGAAGAAGCGGAAAAATATAGCTGACTATAGTAATTTACCAAATTTCTAGTACATTCTAAATCCACTATAGTTAAAACACTAAGTTTTCCATACAAAAGCAGGCGTAGTTTGTGCTTAGCGAGGCACGAGCGTAACCCAACAAAATCTTATGTTTCAAGGTTTTTTAAATTAATGCTGGGTCTCGACCCAACCTACGCCCTGTTTAAAAACCGTATGGATTATTAGGTTAATTTACTATATATATATTAACAGACACGTGCATGCTCCGGCATGCACGCTACGCCGAGTTTGGTGTAGCAACTGTATTTTTCACCCCGTCGGGCAAAAATACAAAAACGGTTAGTCTGAAGGCCGGTCTAAACAAAACCGGCAATACTTCAACATGATCAAACAGCACTCACTGCCGCCAAACGATCCCGCATCATCGCATTCAGAATCGTCAGCAGCTTACGCATACAGGCCGTTACCGCCACTTTGTACGGCTTACCCCGCAAACGCAGACGTTGGTAGAAGTCCTTAATCCTCGGTTCGTAGTGTGCCGCCACCATCGCCGCCATATACAGCGTTTTGCGTACAGCACTGCGCCCGCCGAAACAGCGGCTTTTAAACTTCATTGTGCCGCTTTCTTTCACATAAGGGGCGACACCTACCAAACCGGCAATCTGTTTATGCGATACTTTGCCCAATTCCGGCAACATCGCACATAAGGTCGCCGCAGTAGTCGGGCCGATACCTTTGATGCTTTGCAGCAGACTGCTTTTGTCGCCAAAATGAGTGTCGTTATGTTCTTCGATCTGTCTGTCCAAAGCAGCAATTAGTGCGTCGAAATGTGCGATCAGTGCTTCAACACTTTGAATCTGTGTTTCATGTACCTGCTGCAAACGGTTTTTTTCGGCACTGCGCATTTCAACCAGTTGAGTGCGGCGGCTGATTAAGGCTTCGAGGATTTCTTCTGCCTCACTCGGCGGCGTATAGAGCTGCCGTTCCCAATCGGGCTTTTGTGTGATTACCTGTGCGTAAAACGCCAACATTTTGGCATCGGCCGCATCGGTTTTGGTGAGTGATTGCGACTGTGCGAATTGGTGCGTCTGACGGGGATTGGCAATGATGACTTTGAATCCTGCCCGGTGCAGTGCTTTGGCCAATGGGATTTCCAGTCCGCCGGTGCTTTCCATCACAACCAGTGAGACCTGATGTTTTTTCAGGTATTCGATGGTGTGGAGAAAGCCTTTTTGGTTGTTGGTCTCGGTTTTGGTCTTTTTGGAAGACGTGATGCCGATAACGAAGTTTCGTTTGGCGATGTCGATACCGCCGTAGTTTTGGGTACTCATCATAAACCTGTCTTGCATTCGGTTGTGTTGTCGGGCAACTGTCCGGTTGTGTTGATGGGTTGCCCGGCTTCCCTAAGCTACACAGCGGTTGTTGAACCTTGGGTGCGCACGGGTGGCGGCCGGGCGGGTGTTGCTTGTTATGATACTGGAAGTTGGATATACAAGCGTGCGTGCCGCAGCACGCACGGGTTTGTTGATAAAACAGCCCCTCTTCTCCGTTCAAGCTCAAAATGATGCCGTCTGAAAACTAAATTTTCAGACGGCATCATTGTGTGTTCAAACAGTTTCAGTATTGTTTCAGCGTACGCAGGTCGCCAGCCAGACTTTTTGCTGCTGCGGTGTCAGCAGATGGTAAAAGCGGTGTTGCAGTGCCAGTTCTTCCACCGAATAGTCCATACCCGAAAGATAGCGGGCTTCGACATAATCGCGGGCGCTGTTGTTGTCAAACACATCGGAAGCCATGATTTTCATGATATTCTGGCGGCGGTTGCGCTCGGAACGGGCGGCTTTTTGCACGGAACGGTCGTAGGCTTTTTTATATTCGATGCGGATTCGGCGCAGGTTGTCGTGTTGTTCCCGGCTTAAATTCAGTGGACGGATGTCGCAGTTGTGGGAAAAATCGTCTAAGTGAATGGGGGCGGCTTCTGCCGTTACGCTGCACACCAGCAGCGCAACACAAAACATTTTAACGGGCAAACGGGCTTTAGGCATAAGAGACACAACGATTTCCAAGAATGGGAACAAATAGACTATAATTGAGTTCGGTGTGAATCGGGGTATCAATAAAGTTAACTTTTGTTAATGAATCCGCCTGTTTGATATATTTTAAAGTAACTGCTTTATTTTAAAGTTATTACGATTTGCCACCGACTGCCGAAAATAATCTGCCTGTGTTGTAAAAATACCGACTGTTCCGACCGGAGAAACCAATCATGACCACTTACCGCATCGCCCCCAGCATTCTTTCTGCCGATTTTGCCCGTCTGGGCGAAGAAGTTACCAATGTGATTGCCGCCGGTGCCGATTTGATTCACTTTGATGTGATGGACAACCATTATGTGCCGAATCTGACTTTCGGACCTATGGTCTGCAAGGCTTTGAAGCCGTATGCCGGCGTACCGGTGGACGTTCATCTGATGGTCGAGCCGGTGGACGATCTGATTCAGTCGTTTGCCGCCGCCGGTACCGACATCATCACTTTCCACCCCGAAGCCAGCAAACATATCGACCGCAGCCTGAGCCTAATTAAAGATGCGGGCTGTCAGGCCGGTTTGGTGCTAAATCCGGCCACACCGGTTCATGTTTTGGAAAACGTGTTGGACCGTTTGGATATGGTGCTGCTGATGTCGGTTAATCCCGGTTTCGGAGGACAGAGCTTTATTCCGCACACTTTAACCAAAATCCGCCGTGTTCGGGCAATGTTGGACGAATATCAGTTAGCAAGCGGACGGAAAATTGCGTTGGAAGTGGACGGCGGCATTAAAACCGACAACATCGCCGAGGTGGCCGCAGCCGGTGCGGATACTTTTGTTGCCGGTTCCGCCATTTTCGGCCAAGCGGATTACCGTGCGGTAATTGACGCTATGCGGCGGGAATTGGCAACAGTCTGACCGATCGATGCCGTCTGAAAACAGGGCTTGGGTTCAACGCTGTTTTCAGACGGCCTTGCGTTTTTTATCTGCATTCTCGGCAAACGGGCTTTTCAGACGGCCTCAAACAGGGTACATTTAGCCCATATTGTTTGCAATCCAGAGGAATATTATTCATGGATCATTTTTTAAAATCCAAAAAGTTAGAACAAGTCTGCTACGATATCCGCGGCCCGGTTCATAAAGAAGCGCTGCGGCTGGAAGAAGAAGGCCACAAAATCCTCAAGCTGAATATCGGCAACCCCGCCCCGTTCGGCTTTGAAGCGCCCGATGAAATTTTAGTAGATGTGATTCGTAATCTGCCAACCTCGCAGGGTTATTGCGATTCCAAAGGGCTGTATTCGGCACGCAAAGCAGTGGTGCATTATTATCAGACCAAAGGCTTGCTGGACGTGAGCGTTAATGATGTCTATATCGGCAACGGCGTATCCGAGCTGATTACCATGTCGATGCAGGCACTTTTAGACGACGGCGACGAGATTCTGATTCCGATGCCGGATTATCCTTTGTGGACGGCCGCCGCCACGCTGGCCGGCGGTAAAGTGTGCCATTATCTGTGTGATGAAGAACAAAACTGGTTCCCCGATTTGGCCGACATCGAAGCCAAAATCACGCCGAAAACCAAAGCGATTGTTATCATCAACCCCAATAATCCGACCGGCGCTGTGTACAGCAAAGAAATCCTACTGGAAATTGCCGAACTGGCCCGCCGCCACGGGCTGATTATTTTCGCTGATGAAATTTACGACAAAATCCTCTACGACGGTGCCGTCCACCACCATATCGCCGCCCTTGCGCCGGACTTGCTGACCGTTACCTTCAACGGCCTGTCCAAATCCTACCGTGTCGCCGGTTTCCGCCAAGGCTGGATGGTGTTAAACGGCCCGAAAGACCATGCCAAAGGCTATATCGAAGGCTTGGATATGCTCGCTTCCATGCGCCTTTGCGCCACCACGCCGATGCAGCACGCTATTCAGACGGCCTTGGGCGGCTATCAGAGCATCAACGAGTTTATCCTGCCCGGCGGCCGCCTGCTCGAACAGCGCAACAAAGCCTGGGAAATGGTCAATCGGATTCCGGGGCTGTCGTGTGTCAAACCGATGGGGGCGCTGTATATGTTCCCGAAAATCGATACCGAAATGTACCAAATCAAAGACGATATGAAATTTATCTATGATTTACTGGTCAAAGAAAAAGTCTTGCTGGTGCAGGGTACGGGCTTCAACTGGCACAAGCCCGACCACTTCCGCATCGTAACCCTGCCGCATATCCATCAAATCGAGGAAGCGATGGGCAAGCTGGAACGCTTCCTGCAAAACTACCGCCAATAAACGCCGCCAACCGCAGCTTTTCCCGCTGCGGTTTTTTTAACATTTTACAAACATTTCCTTACCGCTTTGGTGTTTATTTCCGCCCTGAAAATCCCGATAATAAGCGGCTGTTCCGTTTTATACCCAGATAAAAACATCATGAATACCTTAATCAAAACCGCACTTGCCGCCCTCACCCTGAGCGCCGCATTCACCGCCCACGCCCAAACCCGTGCCACGATTGAAACCAATATGGGCAATATCGAATTGCAGTTAGACGAAAACAAAGCCCCGAAAACCGTTGCCAACTTCGTCAGCTATGCCCAAAAAGGGTTTTACAACAACACAATCTTTCATCGGGTTATCGACAACTTCATGATTCAGGGCGGCGGCTACACCGAACAGCTTGCGGAAAAACCGACCGATAAAGCGATTGCCAACGAAGCCGACAACGGCCTGAAAAACGCCGTCGGCACCATCGCTATGGCCCGCACCGGTAATCCGCATTCCGCCACCAGCCAGTTTTTTATCAACACCGCCGACAATCAGTTTCTGAATTTCAAAAACAAAACGCCCCAAGGCTACGGCTATGCCGTATTCGGCAAAGTAACTTCCGGCATGGACGTGGTCAGCCGCATCGGCAAAGTACCGACCACCACCCGCAGTTTCTATCAAAACGTACCGGTCAAACCTGTTATCATTAAAAAAATTACTATTCACTGAGATGTAAGAAACATCTGCGTTGTTTACACAACAGGTTGAGAAAAATAAGCCTGTAAAACCTCAAAAGGCGTATCGCCTTTAAGGAACTTGGCTACACTGGTGACCGTACGGTCAGACAAAATGACCGCATACAGTTCCCGATAATAGTCGTCAATGGCGATAAACAAGTAATCCCTCGGGGCGCTTACTTTTTGATTCTGCAATAACGGCAACCGTTTGGTGTCGAAATGTAGCATTTCGCCAAGGTGGAATTTGTTGTAGCGTTTAGCCTGTTTTTGAGTTTGTCTTCGATGTCTTTCTCGATTTTGGCTAAACGCTTTATGCCGTACTTGGCCCGTTTAAAACGGTTGTTGGTGCAGTTGCAGCCGTGCGGCCTTAAGGACTTGGTAAATGGTTACTCTGCTGACCCGGTATTACCGGGTCAGCAGAGTAACCGTGATTTTATCCTGTGTATAGGCTCACCAAACAGCTTGGCGTTGATGAAGTGTCAGTCAGGACACTTGTTAAACGCTTCGTCAAACTTGCCCGCCTTAATCAGCTCGGCCTCTTCGTTGTCCGAAAACTGCTTCAGCATCAGCCGCACCGCATCAGGGTCAATCCCTTCAAACTGTTTCAGCTGCTCGCCTTGCGTTTTCAGCTTGCCCAGCAATTCGGAATTTTTCGCTTTCAGACCGCCGACCGCCGCCTCAACCGCAGCATCGATATCCGCCTGCGTCAAACCCTGCTGGCCGCCTGTGCCGCTGCCTGCACCATCACCGTCTGCACCGGCCTGATTGCGTAAAACGGAAAACATATTGCGGTAGTTCATAAAACATCTCCTTGAGATAAAAAATTAACGGGCCTTGCCCGCAAAAAAGCCCTGCAAAACTCAGGGCAACAAAAAAAGCGGCCTTTAGCCGCTTCGGTTAAAACATCAAAAAATCATTTTTCCATATCCCACCAGAAAGCACCGATGTTGTAATGATAATGCTGACAAATTTCCATTACATCCTCATATTCATAAGCCACCATTGCTTTAACACGGGCGTTCAACTCATTCGCCCCACAGCCGTCCCACTGATCTGGGACAAAATCCGCAGACTTATAACGGCTATACGATTCAGCACAAGAGAAGATATCGGTTTCCATCTCACCAATATAATCACATTCAGGGCTGATATCCACTTTGGTAAACGCTTTCTCGCGAAACCACAACCTTTGAAATGTATCTTCAAACTCATTGGCGGAAACCTCGCCTGCCACAAGCTGCCGTGCTAAATTCAAGATTGGAGAATCACCGACCGGTTGTGGCCGCAGTTTCCATTTCATTTTGGGATTCACCTCAAATTTCCTGTTTTAATATAGTTTTTATGCTGTTTTGAACCTTGTTCAAACTGCCATATACTCAAAAATTTATTTGTTTCCGTAAATACTGCCACTGTTTCAGACGGCTCATGATAAAACACTTTGGCATTTTTGTCTGCAAGATAACGCCCAAACTGCCGTGTTTCCGACCGGTTCATTACCTCCAAGATGTATTTTCGGTAAGATTCCACACCGTCAAGATTGGGTTTCGTTGCAATACCCGCCTCTTGAGCGTGCTTAAATTTATCTCTCAACTGTTTATAGCTGAAAGAAACACCTTTCAAGCTCCGTGTATCAACCGGCTTTTGTACAATGGCATCATACAGCGTTTCCAAGCGAACCTGCTTGAAATTCTTATCCAACTGCAAGCGTGCAAACTCTTTGGCTGTCAGGCCGCCATCACGGAATAACTGCGCCCGCTGTTTGCCCAACACTTCTTCCTGAAACGAAGCAGGCTGGGTTTTCAGCCAGTCGTAATACGTTGCCTGCGCCGATACTGCGCCGTCTTTGCCCGCCCGCTTGGCATCGGTATTCCGCCCTTTGTATTCAGGCTTCAATTCGATTACCAGCGACGAGCGGCAGTTGATGTGCAACGGCGGACGGGGGCCGTTGTCTATCGGGAACACTTCGCCGTCCAAGCTGCGGCAGATGGCGGAAGTCCGACCGTCCAATGTTGCCAAAAAGCGGAAACCGGCAACAATATCCTGATTCTCTTCCGCCGTTGCCTGCAGTACCATACTGGCAACATGGGTTGCCGCAGTACGGACAACGGCATCACCCTAACGCAGCGAAGCGCCGATTTCGGACGCAACTTTGGTATTACGTTACCCTATTTATGAGCAGTTTGGACGGCAGCATCGTCCATATCAGCTATATCCGATATGAAACACTTGCCCATTACCACCAAGGTTTATGTTCCATTATCGGCAAAGGCATCCATATTCAAAGCATTATTGCAGACGGCTTTAAAGGCATTAAGACTTTGTTTCCCGATATACCGTTCCAACTGTGTCAGTTCCAACAACAACAAACCATACGCTGTTAAAACCGAAATCGGCCGCCTCCTAGGCATTAAAACGACTGAGCGACAATATCTTTGGGGCTGTCCTAGATAACTAGAGTTATTCAAAGACATCTAAAATAACCCTCATAAAGAAAAGCCGATAAACAACACAAATCAATTGATCTGTTTGTTGCGGGCGTAACCAACAAAACAGCCGCCGAAAAAGAGTAATAACAGGTGCAAAAATGCCGTCTGAAAAACTGTTTTTCAGACGGCATACATATATGGAAAAATTGATTATTAAATAATCTACATTTCCTACATCAAACAATTAAAGTTTTATTTTTTCTTAGCTTTGGCTTTGGCAGCAGGCTTGTTCAAAGCGGCAGTTGCTTTTTTATCCAATACGCAGCTGCGGGCGATGATTTGGTCGTTTACTTCCACTTTGCCGTTGACTTCGGTCAGACCGCGGCGGAACAGGGCATTGCCGTCCACTTTATCGACATTTTGGGCGTTGGCTGCGCCGGAAGCCCAGATTGTACCATCGTTGCCCCAGAAGTAGTTTTGGTCGTTGTTGCCGACTACACGCAGTAGGTTAGGCGACAGTTGGTCACCCACACGCAGTTGTGCAATCACAACCTGACCGCCTTTAATGCCGTACATTACGCCCAGTCTGTCGATTTTATCGCATTTGTAGATCACTTCTTTGGTAGAGTCGATAGAATCAACTTTTACAGTTTGCGGCGCAGGAATTTGTGGTGCGGCTTGGGTTTGAGCCGGTTGGGCAGCCGGTTTTTCAGCGGCTTTGGTTTTGCCGGTGCTGCTGCAGGCAGACAGGGCTACGGCGGCCAATACGGCAGGAACGATTAATTTCAAATGTTTGTTCATAGGGATACTCCGTCAATGATTGGATAAAACATCGGCTGCTTCGGCCGAATACCGTTAATACCATAACAGACATTCCCCTGCTTGTCTTGCCTTTTCGGGCGTAAAACAGGTGTTTTTTGTATTTGAAAAAATAAATGATTAAAAAATAAATATTTATTGGGAATTGTTTTGTGAAAAGCTATTTGAAATTATTTGAATTTGCGTAAAGAGGTCGGATTGGTGCATTAATTTCGGTGGTAAAAATAAAAAAGCCACATAAAGAAAAAAGTACCGGATTCGGTACTTTTTTCTTTATGTGGCGCGGCGGACGGGGCTCGAACCCGCGACCCTCGGCGTGACAGGCCGATACTCTAACCAACTGAGCTACCACCGCATATCTAACAACAAAAGGAAACTGGTGGGTGATGACGGAGTCGAACCGCCGACATTCTGCTTGTAAGGCAGACGCTCTACCAACTGAGCTAATCACCCGAATAAGCGGTTATTAAACCAAAAAACGGTATTTTCGGCAAGACTGTTTTTCTTAATAAAATACAAGATTTTGAAGATAAACAGAATAAATTTTTATTTTTGCAGCAAATGTCCCAATTTATCGGCTTTGGTTTGCAGATAATGCTCGTTTTCAATATTTTCGCCAACTTGCAAGGCGACCCGTTCGACAACATTAATGCCGCTGTCTTTCATGGTTTGGATTTTTTCCGGATTGTTGGTCAGTAATTTAATGCTGGCTACGCCCAAATGGCGGTAAATATCGCCGGCGAGACTGAAATTTCGGGCATCGACCGGCAAGCCCAGTTCCAGATTGGCTTCCACTGTATCCAAGCCCTGATCTTGTAAACGATAGGCACGGATTTTATTGATAAGGCCGATGCCCCGACCTTCCTGACGCAGATAAACAATCACCCCCCGGCCTTCCTGCTGCACCGCTTTCATGGCCGCCATCAGCTGCGGACCGCAGTCACATTTTTTTGAAAACAGCGCATCGCCGGTCAGACATTCCGAATGAATTCGGGACAAAACCGGCAGGCCGTCTGAAACTTCGCCCATCACCAAAGCGATATGTTCCTGTCCGCCCGTTTCTTCAAAACCATGCATGGTAAAAATGCCCCATTCGGTCGGCAGGCGGCAAGAAGCCACAAATTTCAACGCTTCAGTCATAAAGTTTCGTCCTCACAAGAAAAATTCAATAATTGTTTTAACGGTTCAATCAACGCCAATGCCAGTGCCACCCATTCCGTTGCCGGTGTGTCGTCGCTTTCGGGCAACGGGTGTTCAAATTCCACTTGAATCACGCCCAATACCGTACCGTTTTCAGCACAAACCGGCACCGAAATCTGCGCACCATGCTGATTGCGGCTGCAAAACAGTTCGCCCGCCGCCGCCCATGCCGCCGTATCCGCAGCAATGTTCATCCACGCACTTTGCGCCGTACGCACTACCAAATAAGTTTGGCTTCCAAACTCATCCACCGCCAACGCCGCTTCCAAAGCAACACCTTGCGCAGTCAAACGTACCAAACGGTTTTCAGACGGCATCAACGCATAAACCGCCGCCGCTGCGACACCTTGAGAACGGCTGAACACCGAATCCAAAGCCATAAAGATTTTTTTCAGCAACAGCGTATTTTCCGCCGTTTCAGCAAAAAAATCAGCCAAAACCAATTCATCGCTGCAGTGCCACAGCAGCGGCCGCTCAATCGCCGCCTCCCCCATATCCACCACCGCTTTTGCCGCCGCATAAGCTACAGCAACATCGTCTTTCTGCAAACGCAAACCCTGAGTCTGCAAAAAATCTTCAATCAATAAAGCAGGCATATCCCACCATTCCTCAAAACCGATACACAGGATTTTCTACCGATTGCAGATAATGCAACGCAGCAGGTTGAGTCAGGCCGTCTGAAAACTGATTTTCAGATGGCCTAAAAATCATAATCCGCCATTATAACCGCATTTCCCAACAATACACACTTTGCACCCGGCAATATTGTGTGTATAATCCGCAAATCAAGTTTTGGGCTGGATTTGGTTTAACGTTTGTCTTAAACCCAACCATGCCCCGATACAGACAATATGCGGACGTGGCGAAATTGGTAGACGCACCAGATTTAGGTTCTGGCGCCGAAAGGTGTGAGAGTTCGAGTCTCTCCGTCCGCACCAAACTCATAAAAACGCAGCTTTCAAAGCTGCTTTTTTTACATCTAATACCGTCTAATCCAATCGACCAAATCCCCGACCCGCAAGGCTTTCAGCCTGATTGCCTGTTTTCTGATTTTCTATTTTTAGTCTAATATCATCTAATGCCGTCTAATTGAATCAAGCATAAATTGGGGGTATATTTGGGGGTGTCCCAAAATACCCCTGAAAAAAATACCCCCAAATGCCCCTGAACGACCGACAAATCAAGAATGCCAAGCCTGCTGAAAACCCTATAAGCTGAATGACGGGCGGGGATTGTATGTGTGCGACATTACCCTAAAACTGCTGACTTTGGTTAAAAACAAAGACATTGAAATCGTCGCATAATGAAGCCGTCTGAAAATCGATTTTCAGACGGCATAATCTTCCAAACTGCCCTATTTCCCCGCTAAATCTGCCAAAATCGGGCGGATTTGGTCGGCTTCTTTCAGGGCCCGAATCTGTTCAAACAGGTTTTGTGCCTGCGGATAGGCTTTTTTCATCATGCCCAGCCACTGTTTCAGGCGGGCGACGGGGTATTTGTTGTTGGTTTCTTTTTGCAGGCATAAATCGAAAAACAGCAGAATCCAGCCCGATATTTCGGCGAAATCCGCTTGGCGCACACTTTCGCCCTGTTCGTACTGTTTAATCTGCCGTGCCAAATCGGGGCGGATTACCGCACCCCGTCCCAGCATCACGCTTTGGCAACCGCTGGTTTCTTTAATCGCCAGATAATCTTCCAGCGAAAATACATCGCCGTTGGCGGTAACCGGAATATTGACGCTGTCTCGGATTTTGCGTACCCATTCCCAATGTGCCGGCGGTTCGTAGCCCTCGACTTTGGTTCGGGCGTGTACGGTCAGCGCACAAGCGCCGCCCTCGGCAATCGCTGCAGCGCATTCCAGTGCCAATGATGTATCTTCAAAACCCAAACGCATTTTGGCGGTCAGCGGAATTTCAGACGGCATACGGCGGCGCAGGGTTTGGACGATTTCAAAAATCCGTTGCGGCTCTTTGAGCAATACCGCCCCGCCTTGGTGTTTATTGACCGTTGGTGCCGGGCAACCGAAATTCAAATCGATTTTGTCTGCGCCGAAACGCACGGCTTCCAAGGCGTTTACCGCCATATTTTCCGCATCGCTGCCCAAAAGCTGCACCGTGCAGGGCGTACCGGCAAAGGTTTTGTTGCCGTTTGCCAGCTCGGGAACGTGTTTGAGCCAAGTTTGGCGTGAGTGAACCGTGTGCGTAATCCGTACAAATTCGCTGACGCATTCATCATAGCCGCCGATTCGGGTCAGCAAATCCCGCATCACAGGATCACAAAGGCCTTGCATGGGTGCCAGAATCAGACGGCTTTTCTGTTTTATATCATTCATTTAATTGTTTGGGATAAGGTTAATCCAACACCCGCTGTTCAGGCAAACGCCCTGCCCAATCGCAGGCGAACTGCCATGCGGAGCGTCCGGAGCGGTTGCCCCGTGTCTGCGCCCATCTTAATGCGGCGGCACGGGCGGTTTCATCATAGGTAACGCCGAAATCGCCCAGCCAGTTTTCAACCGCCTGCAGATAATCGTTTTGGTCGAACGGGTAAAAACTCAGCCACAAGCCGAAGCGGTCGGAAAGGGAAATTTTTTCTTCTACGGCTTCTTTTTGGTGGATTTCGCCACGAATGCCGGTTGTACCGCCATTTTCGTCCATATATTCGGGCATTAAATGGCGGCGGTTGGAAGTGGCGTAGATTAAAACATTGCTGCAGCGCTGCGACAGGCCGCCGTCTAGGGCGGTTTTCAGGGCTTTATAGGTTTCGTCGCCGTTTTCAAACGATAAGTCGTCGCAAAATACGATGAATTTTTCAGGCCGTTTTGCCAGCAACACCAGCAATTCCGGCAAGCTGACCAAATCGCTTTTATCGACTTCGATCAAACGCAGCCCCTGCCCGGCATATTCGTGCAGCAATGCTTTAACCAGCGAGGATTTGCCTGTTCCCCTTGAGCCGCTCATCAATACGTTGTTTGCCGGACGACCGGATAAAAACTGTTCGGTATTGCGTTTGAGTTTCTCGGTTTGCGGGCCGACTGCCGCCAGCCGTTCCAAAGGGAAGGTGTGCGGCATGGGTAGGCTTTCCAGAATGCCTTTGCGTCCGACACTCTGCCAGCGGTAGGCGTGCGCAGACCAGTCGGTATCGGCTTGGTGCGCCGGAAGCAGCAAATCCAAGCGGTCGATAACTGAATTGAGTTTTTTGAGAAATTTGCTCAGTTTCATTTTATTTTTCCTTTGTGATGAATCTGTTATGTGTTAAATCGAGCCGTTTTCAGACGGCCTGTGCGTTTTGCGCCATCACCCGCATAACGGTATCGACAACCGCCTGCGTTTGCGGATCGATTTCGATGTTGATACAGTCGCCAACTTGGCGGCTGCCGAATAAGGTGCGGTTGAGCGTTTCGGGAATCAGGTGGACGTTAAACTCGGTTTCGCTCACGCTGCCGATGGTCAGGCTGCAGCCGTCCAAGCCGACAAAGCCTTTGGTCAGGATATAGGGTTTCAGCGTTTCCGGAAGCGCAAACCATACGGTGCGGTTAGCCGGAGTTTGTTCGATACGGGTGATGTGTGTGTTGGCGATAATATGGCCGCTCATCACATGGCCGCCGATTTCGTCGCCGAATTTTGCCGCCCTCTCTAAATTGACGCTGTCGCCGGTTTTCAGACGGCCTAAATTGGTTTTTGCCAAGGTTTCGTTCATCAAATCGAAGCTGACCTGATTGTTTTCAATGCGGGTAATGGTTAAGCAGCAACCGTTGTTGGCAATGGAAGCGCCGATTTGCAGATTGTCTGTCATGTGTGGCGGCAATTCGACAATATGGGTGCGGAATTCGGCACTTTCCTGCTCGATGGCAACGATTTTGCCGATACCCTGTACAATTCCTGTAAACATTTTTTTCCTGAATATTGTGTGTTTATCAACGGTAAAAAGCCGTCTGAAAACAGAACCACGTTTTCAGACGGCCTTAATCGGAAACCGTCGGCAAACGGTTTCGATTTGATGCGGACAAGTGATTACAGAGCGTCTTTCAGCGCTTTGCCTGCACGGAATTTAGGCGTTTTCGCAGCTGCAATGGTCAAAGGCTCGCCGGTTTTTGGGTTGCGGCCTTGACGCTCGGCACGTTCGCCAACGTAGAAAGTACCGAAACCGACCAGAGTGACGGTATCGCCTTTTTTCAGCGCTTCGGTTACGGCGTTGGTAGTAGCGTCCAGCGCTTTTTGAGCAGCAGCTTTAGAAATGCCGGCTTCTTGAGCAATCGCTTCGATTAATTCAGACTTGTTCACAATCAGTCCCTTTCTATCGTTGAAAAATAATATGTTTGGGGTACTTCGCAGTACATGTGTGCTTTATAGCAATTCTGAAATTGGCATGTCAAGCGAAAAATGCGGAATCCGCCAGTTTTAGGGGCTTTCAGGGCGAACCCGCATTTTTTACAACACATTTTGGGTCAAAATCAGTGCTTGGTTGCCTTTGCTCTTGACGGACGGCTTTTTCCCGCCGCCGCAGCTTCCGCAGGCACGGTTTCCGCCCACGGCGCAGGCTGGCTTTCCAAACCCAATGCCAAGACTTCGTCTATCCATTTCACCGGATGGATGGTCAGGCCGGTTTTGACGTTTTCCGGAATTTCTTCCAAATCTTTGACATTGTCTTGCGGAATCAGCACATGTTTGATGCCGCCCCGCAACGCCGCCAGCAGTTTTTCTTTCAAACCGCCGATCGGCAGCACTTCGCCCCGCAGGGTAATTTCGCCCGTCATCGCCACATCGGCACGCACCGGAATCCGGGTGAATGCTGACACCATCGCCAAGGTCATGGCGATACCGGCACTCGGCCCGTCTTTCGGCGTTGCCCCTTCGGGAACATGGACGTGAATGTCTTTTTTCTCGTAGAAATCAGGCGCAAGTCCGACCGATTCGGCTCGGGAACGCACCACCGACCAAGCGGCAGATACTGATTCTTTCATCACATCACCCAGCTGGCCGGTACATTGAATCACACCCTTACCCGGCAATGCCACGGCCTCGACTGTCAGCAGTTCGCCGCCGACTTCCGTCCACGCCAAACCGGTTACCTGACCGATACGGTTTTCGCTTTCGGCAACGCCGTAATCAAAGCGGCGCACGCCCAAATAATCGTGCAGATTGCCTGCATCAACTTTGACCGCTTTCGGCTTGGCTTTGGATTTGGCAGCTTTTTTCTTGTCTTCCGACAAGGTAATCTGCATCACCACTTTGCGGCAGATTTTGGCAATTTCGCGATCCAGCGAGCGTACACCGGCTTCACGGGTGTAATAACGGATAATGTCCCGCACGGCGCTTTCATCAATAATCAACTCGCCCTCTTTTACACCGTTGCGCTTCATCTGCTTCGGCACTAAATACTGCATGGCGATATTGATTTTTTCGTCTTCGGTATAGCCCGACAGACGGATAATTTCCATACGGTCCAGCAGTGGGGTCGGAATATTTAGACTGTTGGATGTGGCGATAAACATCACATCGCTCAAATCGTAATCCACTTCGGCGTAGTGGTCGGCAAATTTGCTGTTTTGTTCGGGATCAAGCACTTCCAGCAGCGCACTGGCCGGATCGCCTCGGAAATCGTTGCCCATTTTGTCGATTTCATCCAACAAAAACAACGGGTTTTTCACACCGGCTTTGGCCATGTTCTGCAAAATTTTGCCCGGCATCGAACCGATATAGGTTCGGCGGTGGCCTCGGATTTCGCTTTCGTCACGCACGCCGCCCAGCGCCATACGCACATATTGGCGGCCAGTGGCTTTGGCAATCGATTCGCCCAAAGAAGTTTTACCCACGCCCGGCGGGCCGACCAAACACAAAATCGGGCCTTTGAGCTTGTCCATACGTTTTTGCACGGCAAGGTATTCCAAAATCCGTTCTTTGACTTTTTCCAAGCCGTAATGGTCGGCATTCAGCACCAAATCGGCTTTGGCAATGTCTTTGCTGACACGGGATTTTTTCTTCCACGGCAGTTCGAGCAGAATATCGATATAGTTGCGCACCACGGTCGATTCGGCCGACATCGGCGGCATCATTTTCAGTTTTTTCAACTCAGACAAACATTTTTCTTCCGCCTCTTTGGTCATGCCTGCGGCCTTGATTTTGCCTTCCAAGGCTTCCAGTTCGCTGCGCTCGTCTTCCTCGCCCAACTCTTTCTGAATCGCCTTAACCTGCTCGTTCAGATAATATTCGCGCTGGGATTTTTCCATCTGGCGTTTGACCCGACCCCGGATGCGTTTCTCCACCTGCATAATGTCCAGCTCGGCTTCCAAGCGGGCCAGCAGCAATTCCATACGCACCATCACGTTTTCGGTTTCCAAAAGCTGTTGGCGGTAGGTCAGTTTTAACTGCAGATGGGCGGCAACGGTATCGGTCAGGCGGCCGTTTTCTTTGATGCCGTGGACGCTGTTGATGATTTCCGCCGGAATTTTTTTGTTTAACTTGGCGTATTGTTCAAATTGCGACAGCAGCGTGCGGCGCAGAGCTTCGACATCGGGATGGTCGTCGCCCGCTTCATCGTCAAGTGCTTCTACATGTGAAACAAACAGCGTGCCGTTGTCTTCAACCGTCAGCGCACGGGCCCGGTAAAGGCCTTCCACCAACACTTTCACCGTGCCGTCAGGCAGTTTCAACACCTGCAAAACCTGGGCAACCGTACCGGTTTGGTGCAGATCGGCAGGCGCAGGCTCTTCCAATTCGGATTCTTTCTGCGCCAGCAGGAACACCGGTTCGTCATCGGCCATTGCCGCTTCCAAGGCAGCAATGGATTTCGGGCGGCCGACAAACAGCGGCAGCACCATGTGCGGATAAACCACTACATCACGCAGCGGCAAAGTGCTCAAGGCACGGTATTGCTCTATCGTTTTTTCTTTTGACATCTTAAATCTCAGTTGTTTCAACCAGGTTGCAGCCTAAGTTGGGTTGAACTGCGGGATTTCAAGACTTGAAAAACAGCTTTCCGATACCCACTTTGCCGAAATCGCTTTTTTACGGTGTTTGAGTTAGAATACCCACCTTGGACAGGCCGTCTGAAAACGGGCTTTTTCACAGCCCAGAATCCGAATCCGGAAAACCGGTTTCAGCTTCGCAGCAATGCGCTACGCTCATTTTCAGACGGCCTCTAAACGAAAGGAACCGCCATATTATGTCCGCCGCAGCGCAAAACGAACAAAAATCCCTGATTGAATTTCCATGCACCTTCCCGCTGAAAGTAATGGGCGCAGTCCACCCCGATTTTGAAAAAGCCGTTTTGGAAACCGTCCGCCTTCATGCGCCGGACACCGAAGCCCGCCACATTACCACCCGCCCGAGCAGCAAAGGCAACTATACCGGCGCTACCGTTCAGGTCAATGTCAGCAGCCAAGAGCAGTTGGACAACATCTACCGTGCGCTGACTTCCCACGAATTGGTTAAAGTGGTGCTGTAATGAAAATCGTGCAGAAAGGTTTGGTCGATTACCAGCCTACTTTCGAAGCGATGAAGGCATTCAATGCCGGACGCACCGACACTACCGAAGACGAATTGTGGGTGGTCGAACACCCGCCGGTGTTTACCCAAGGTTTGGCCGGCAAACCCGAACACCTGCTGATTCAGGACGATATTCCCGTGGTTCAAATCGACCGGGGCGGTCAGATTACCTACCACGGCCCCGGCCAGTTGGTCGTTTATACCATGATCGACTTCAAACGTCGCAAAACCAGCGTGCGCAGCATCGTGTCCGCACTGGAAAACAGCATTATTGCGACACTGGCGGAATACCATATTCAGGCCGCCGCCGACCCCAAACGCCCCGGCGTTTATGTCGGCGAGAAAAAAATCGCCTCTTTGGGCTTGAGAATTAAAAACGGATCGGTATATCACGGGTTGGCACTGAACGTCGATATGGATTTAAGCCCGTTTACCCACATCAATCCCTGCGGCTACGCCGGTATGGAAATGACCCAAATTGCCGACTTCGTCCGCCCCTGTCCGGCCTTGGCCGAAGTGGCCGGCAAACTGACCGCACACCTCTACACGCAACTTACAGCGAAAGAATCCTCATGAGCGAAATCAAAACAGACGATCCTAAACGCGGCGTCAAACTCAAAGGTGCCGACAAAACCGCACGCATTCCGATTAAAGTGGTTCCGCTGGAACAGAAACTGAAAAAGCCCGAATGGATTCGTGCCAAATTACCCGGAAAAAAATTCTTTGAAATCAAAAGTCTTTTGCGTGAACAAAAAATGCACACGGTTTGCGAGGAAGCCTCTTGCCCGAATATCAGCGAATGTTTTACCAAAGGCACGGCAACCTTTATGATTATGGGCGACATCTGCACCCGACGCTGTCCGTTTTGCGACGTGGGCCACGGCCGCCCGAATATGCTCGATCCGGACGAACCGAAAAATCTCGCCGAATCCGTAAAAGCAATGAATCTGCGCTATGTGGTGATTACCTCGGTTGACAGGGACGACCTGCGGGACGGCGGTGCGCAACACTTTGCCGACTGCATCAAAGCCATCCGCGAAACCAGCCCAAATACCAAAATCGAGATTCTGGTTCCCGATTTCCGCGGCCGCTTGGATATTGCCCTAAACATCCTCGCCGAAACCCCGCCCGATGTGATGAACCACAATCTGGAAACCCACCCCGATTTATACCGCAAAGCCCGTCCCGGTGCCGATTACAAACACTCGCTGGAACTTTTGCGCCGCTACAAAGAAATGATGCCGCATATTCCGACCAAATCGGGTATCATGGTCGGCTTGGGCGAAACCGACGAACAGGTTCGGGAAATCATGCGGGATATGCGTGCCAACCAAATCGAAATGATTACCATCGGCCAATATCTGCAGCCTTCAGACGGCCACTTGCCGGTATTGCGTTACGTTACGCCCGACCAATTCAAAGAATTTGAAAAAGAAGCCTACGAAATGGGCTTCAGCAACGCCGCCATCGGTGCCATGGTACGCTCAAGCTACCACGCCGACGAACAGGCCGCCGAAGCCCTGCGCGAAAGCCACGGCGGTTGCCACCACTAAAACCCGTTTTTCAGACGGCCTCAACCATACAGGCCGTCTGAAAACCAATATCCATTTGACTATTCCGAACAGAAAGCTAGATTATGGCCAACGAAAAAAGTAACAAAAACAACATCATCGAAGACAAAGGCAAGGCACTCGCCGCTGCTTTGGCTCAGATTGAAAAAAACTTCGGCAAAGGCTCGATTATGAAGATGGACGGCAGCCATCAGGAAGACAACTTAGACGTTATCTCCACCGGCTCGCTGGGCATTGATTTGGCTTTGGGTGTCGGCGGTTTACCGCGCGGCCGGGTTGTCGAAATCTTCGGACCGGAATCTTCGGGTAAAACCACCCTCTGTTTGGAAGCCATCGCCCAGTGCCAAAAAACCGGCGGCGTGTGTGCCTTTATCGATGCCGAACACGCCTTCGACCCGGTTTACGCCCGCAAACTCGGCGTAAAAGTTGAAGAGCTGTATCTCTCCCAACCCGACACCGGCGAACAAGCCTTGGAAATCTGCGATACGCTGGTACGCTCCGGCGGCGTAGATATGGTGGTGGTCGATTCCGTAGCCGCACTCGTACCGAAAGCCGAAATCGAAGGTGATATGGGCGACAGCCACGTCGGTTTGCAAGCCCGCCTGATGAGCCAGGCGCTGCGCAAACTGACCGGCCACATCAAACGCACCAACACGCTGGTGATTTTCATCAACCAAATCCGCATGAAAATCGGCGTGATGTTCGGTAATCCGGAAACCACCACCGGCGGCAATGCCCTGAAATTCTACTCGTCCGTACGCCTCGATATCCGCCGAGGCACGCAAATCAAGACCAAAGAAGACGAAATCATCGGCAACGAAACCAAAGTCAAAGTAATTAAAAACAAGGTTGCGCCGCCGTTCCGCCAAGCCACTTTCGATATCCTCTACGGCGAAGGCATCAGCTGGGAAGGCGAGCTGATCGACATCGGCACCGATCACAATATTATTGAAAAATCAGGCTCTTGGTACAGCTACAACGGCAACAAAATCGGCCAAGGCAAAGACAATGTCCGCCTGTGGCTGAAAGAAAATCCGGAAATTGCCAACGAAATCGATGCCAAAATCCGCAGCGCCGTAGGTGTCAATGTCAGCATTACCGAAGGCACCATCGACCATACCGACGGCGAAGCGCCCGAAGAATAACCCACCATCCCGCACAAGCCGTCTGAAAACCGGCAAACCCGTTTTCAGACGGCCTTGCCCACCATCAAGGAAACCCCATGCGCAAACCCCAACGAGGCTACGCCCGCCAAGACCGAGTAAAAGAACAGATTATGCGGGAAATGGCAGAGCTGGTCCGCACCGATTTAAAAGACCCGCGAGCCGGCTTTATCACCATTACCGATGTCGAAATTACCCGTGATTACAGCCACGCCACCATTTTCTACACCGTATTGAACGACACCGCCCGCAGCGTAAGCGAAGAAGCACTCGAACACGCCAAAGGCCACCTGCGCAGCGAATTGGCCAAACGGATTAAAATCTTCAAAATCCCAGAGCTGCATTTCAAATACGATGAATCTTTAGAACGGGGCATGACCCTTTCCGCCCTGATCGAACAGGCCGCCGCCGAAAAACCGGTTGAAGATTGATTACACAGAATATGTATTTTATTTATTGAAAATCAATGGTTTACATTTTCAATCTTAAAGAAAACAGAAGCCAGTGTTTCAACGATAACATTACTGTTAAAAAACCATAATTCACGGCGGCAAAATGCCGCCCATTTTTCCACCGCCCGACTTCCATGACTCAACGCAAAAACTTCCGAGCCGTCAACGGCGTTCTCCTGCTCGACAAACCCGGCGGCCTTTCCAGCAACACCGCCCTACAAAAAGCCCGCCGCCTGTATCGTGCCGAAAAAGCCGGACACACCGGCGTACTCGACCCCTTAGCCACCGGCCTGTTGCCCGTCTGCTTCGGCGAAGCCACCAAATTCGCCCAATATATGCTGGATGCCGACAAAGCCTACACCGCCACCGTCAAACTCGGCGAAGCCAGCACCACCGGCGATGCCGAAGGCGAAATCATCGAGCGCAGCAGCCAACCCGTTTCCCCAAACGATTTCCAACAAGCCTGCGCCGCCCTCACCGGCCCGATCCGCCAAGTGCCGCCGATGTTTTCCGCTCTCAAACACGAAGGCAGACCGCTCTACGAATACGCCCGCAAAGGCATCATCATCGAACGCCCGGCACGGGACATTACCATTTACCGTATCGACATCACCGAATTTACCTATCCCAAAGCCGTGATTGACGTGCAATGCAGCAAAGGCACCTATATCCGCACCCTCAGCGAAGACATCGCCCGCCAATGCCGCACCTTCGCCCACCTCACCGCCCTGCGCCGCACCGCCACCGCCGGTTTCACCTTGGAACACGCCCATACCTTGGACGAACTTGCCGGTTTGACCGAAAGCGAACAAGACAAATTACTGTTGCCTTGCGATGCACTGGTGCAATACCTCCCCGCCCTGACGCTCAACGACAAAGCCGTCGATATGCTGCGCAAAGGCCAACGCCCCCAATTTAGTTCCGACCATTATCCGGCACACAGCCCGATCCGCATCTACTCACAACAAAACCACTTTATCGGCCTCGCCGAATACCACCCCGAAGCCGCCCGCCTCAAACCCTTGCGTTTGATGAATACGGCACAGGCATTGTAAAAACTTACGCTTGAAATGTGTTTACATATAGCGTTGGCTCGCCTGGCTGTACTAAATTTCAACGATATTGGCAAAACAGCTATTAATAAGCCAATCTTTCGGTTTTCAGACGGCCTGTTTCCAACATTACCCGCCGCTTTCTTTGTTATAATGCCGTCTGAAAATCAAACTTCTTATTCAAAGACATATTATGGCCAACCAACGACTGATTTACGGTTTTCATGCCGTCAATGCCCGCCTGTGGCAAAATCCGAAATCCATTACCGAACTGTATCTGCAGGAAGGTAAAAACGATGCCCGCAGCCGGGAGGTATTGGAAAAAGCCGCTGCGGAAAACGTCCGCCTGCATTTTGCCGATGCCGAACGCCTCAATGCTTTGAGCAAAGGCGCACGCCATCAGGGGGTGGTCGGTTTTATCGATGCTTCCAAAAACCATGTTCATCTTGAAGATGTGTTGGAAAACCTGCAAGAGCCGCCCTGCCTGCTGATTTTGGACGGCATTACCGACCCGCACAATCTCGGCGCTTGTCTGCGTACTGCCGATGCGATGGGCGTACATGCGGTGATTGCACCGAAAGACAAAAGCGCCGGCCTGAATGCCACTGTCAGCAAAGTTGCCTGCGGCGCTGCCGAAACCGTTCCCTATATCACGGTAACCAACCTTGCCCGCACGCTGCGTGAACTGAAAGAATACGGCATTTGGATCGTCGGCACGGATATGGGCGGCGAAGCCGACCTCTACCACTGCACCCTGCCCGACAGCATTGCCTGGGTAATGGGCAACGAAGGCCAAGGCATGCGCCGCCTGACACGGGAACATTGCGATATGCTGGTTTCGATTCCCATGTTCGGTACGGTGGAAAGTATGAACGTATCCGTCAGCGCCGGCATGGTATTAAGCGAAACCCGCCGCCAGCGGACATTGAAAGCCGAAGCGGTGTAAACGGAAATGCCTGATTAGGCCGGGGCGTTTACTCCCATTTCACTGAAAAAAACCATGCCGTCTGAAAACCAGGTTTTCAGACGGCATGGTTTTTGTCTCAATCCGACAATCAGTATTTCACGCCTTTATGCAGCGCCACGATACCGGCGCTCATATTATGGTAATCGACGCTGTCGAAACCGGCATCGTGCATCATTTGTTTCAGGGTTTCCTGATCGGGGTGCATTCTGATGGATTCCGCCAAATATTGGTAACTGTCGGCATCTTTGGCAATCAGTTTGCCCATCACCGGCAACAGTTTGAAAGAATACAGGTCATATACGCCTTCTAAGGGTTTGTACACTTTGGAAAATTCCAATACCAGCAATGTGCCGCCGGGTTTTAAAACACGGTGCATTTCTTTTAAGGCGGCATCTTTATGGGTCATGTTGCGCAGACCGAAAGCGACGGACACCAAGTCGAAATAGTTGTCGGGAAACGGTAATTTTTCGGCATCGGCCAGCGATACGGGCAAAATCAGGCCTTCGTTGAGCAGGCGGTCGCGGCCGACAGTGAGCATGGAAGAATTGATGTCGGTCAGCCAGACTTCGCCTTCTTTGCCGACCCGTTTTGCCCAGCCTCGGGAAAGGTCGCCGGTACCGCCGGCAATGTCCAGCACTTTGCCGCCTTTTTTCAGGCGGGCGGTATTGATGGTAAAGTGTTTCCAGACACGGTGCAGGCCGCCGGACATCACGTCGTTCATGATGTCGTAGTTTTTGGCTACCGAGTGGAATACTTCGGCTACTTTGCCGGCTTTTTCCCGCTCATCAACGGTGCTGAATCCGAAGTGGGTTTTTTGGTCGCTCATGGTTTTGCTTTCTGTGGTGTGGGTTTGGCCGAAACGCTAAACCGCTTGCCGTTTTCAGACGGCCTGTTTTAATGTTTACAGCCGCAGCTTCCGCCGCCGCAGCCGGTTTTGACGGCGGCTTGGCGGTCGGGATCGGCTTGGCGGGAAGCGCCTGCTGCTTGCAGACGGCGCAGATAGTCCTCCCACAATTCATCGTATTGATAGGCCAGTTTGTGCAGATATGCCCAATCGTAAAGGCCGCTGTCGTGGCCGTCTGAAAAAGTGATTTTGACGGCGTATTGTCCGACCGGTTCCAAACCCATCACGGTTACGTCTGCTTTGCCGGTCTGCAATACTTCCTGATTCGGGGCGTGTCCCCGCACTTCGGCGCTGGGGGAATACACCCGCAGATATTCCGCCGGCAAGGTTTTCGGTTCACCGCCGTACACCAGCACTAAGGCGGTGCGGTCTTGCCGCAGGCGGATTTCGTCCGGAACAATATGTTGCATGGTTTTCTTTCGGAAACGGCGGAAATGCCGTTTTGTCGTACACGATAATCGGATAGAGGCGCACTTGAGACGCTGTATTTTAGCAGTTTTAAACGCCGCTTTCGATACGGCGGCAAAATTGCCGGGAGAGGCCGTCTGAAAACGTATGTTGCGATTTTCAGACGGCCTTCAGTATCGTTTTAACGCTCGATTTGCGATACGTCCCGTACTGCGCCTTTGTCGGCGGAAGTCGCCATCGCACCGTAGGCACGCAGCGCCGGAGAAACATAGCGGTCGCGGTTTTTCGGCTTCCACGCACGGTTGCCGAGGGCTTCCATATTGCGGCGGCGTTCGGCAAGGGCTTCATCGGAAATGCGCAGGTTGATACTGCGGTTCGGAATGTCGATGTCGATGATGTCGCCCTCTTCCACCAAACCGATTGCGCCGCCCTCTGCGGCTTCCGGCGAGGCGTGGCCGATACTCAGACCCGATGTACCGCCGGAAAAACGGCCGTCGGTGAGCAGGGCGCAGGCTTTGCCCAGACCTTTGGATTTGAGGTAGGAAGTCGGATACAGCATTTCCTGCATACCCGGGCCGCCTTTCGGGCCTTCGTAACGGATAATCACAATGTCGCCCGGCTCGATGGTGTTGGCCAAAATGCCTTCTACCGCAGCGTCTTGGCTTTCAAACACTCTGGCTTTGCCGGTGAATTTCAAAATGCTGTCATCCACGCCGGCGGTTTTCACCACGCAGCCCCGCTCGGCGATATTGCCGAACAACACGGCCAAGCCACCGTCTTGCGAATAAGCGTGTTCCACGCTGCGGATACAGCCTTTTTCACGGTCGAGGTCGAGCGTTTTCCACATGCGGTTTTGCGAAAATGCCTGCGTGGTGCGCACGCCGCCCGGCGCAGCTTTGAAGCGTTCGATGGCTTCGGTGTTGTCCGGATTGGTTACGTCCCAGCGTTTGATGGCTTCGCCCAAAGTCGGTGCGTGAATGGTGTACACATCGGTATGCAGTTTGCCCGCTTTTTCCAATTCTTTCAGAATGGCGAAAATGCCGCCGGCACGATGCACGTCTTCCATATAGTAATCGTGGTTGTTCGGCGCAGTTTTGCAGATACACGGCACAATGCGGCTCAAACGGTCAATATCGGCCATTTTGAAATCGACACCGGCTTCGTTGGCAACCGCCAGCAAATGCAGAATGGTATTGGTCGAACCACCCATGGCAATGTCCATGGTCATGGCGTTTTCAAAGGCTTTTTTGGTGGCAATGCTGCGGGGCAGCACGCTTTCGTCGTTTTGTTCGTAATAACGTTTGGTAATTTCGACAATCAGACGGCCTGCTTCGAGAAACAGGTCTTTGCGTCCGGCGTGGGTCGCCAGATATGAGCCGTTGCCCGGCAGCGACAAGCCCAAGGCTTCGGTCAGGCAGTTCATCGAATTGGCGGTAAACATGCCCGAACACGAGCCGCAGGTCGGGCAGGCGTTTTGCTCGACTTCAGCAATCGCCGCATCGGAAACATTGTCATCAGCCGCTTCAACCATAGCGTCAATCAAGTCCAAACGACGCTCATCGGCAATGTTAATCGCACCAATCACCTTACCCGCTTCCATCGGGCCGCCGGAAACGAAAATGGTCGGAATGTTCAGACGCATGGCGGCAATCAGCATACCGGGAGTGATTTTGTCGCAGTTAGAAATACACACCAGCGCATCGGCGCAGTGGGCATTGACCATATATTCGATGGAATCGGCAATCAAATCACGGCTCGGCAGCGAATACAGCATACCGCTGTGGCCCATGGCAATGCCGTCGTCCACGGCAATGGTATTGAATTCTTTGGCAATCGCACCCGCTTTTTCGATTTCACGGGCGACAAGCTGGCCCATATTGTGCAGATGGACATGGCCCGGCACAAACTGGGTGAACGAATTGGCAATGGCAATAATCGGTTTGCCGAAATCGGCATCGGCCACGCCTGTCGCACGCCACAGCGCACGTGCGCCCGCCATATTGCGGCCGTGGGTAGAGGTTTTGGAACGGTAGTCCGGCATGATGGGCTTCCTTATCTTTTATCTTGAAATATTTTATTTTCTATTTAAGGCCGTCTGAAAACCGCTTATCCGGCTTTCAGACGGCCTGTTATTTTTTGAAATGCTTATTTTATACCAATTACCGGCAATTAAGAAACGCTATTTTCACAGCGTTTGCATAAACGGTATTTGCTTCTCTTTTATCTCTCAGCAAATTCCGCCAGCCAGTCCCTCGGTTTCAGATAATCGTTCAACCTTGCTTCGGCACTACCGGCTTCAGGCTGATATTGATATTCAAAACGCACCAGCGGCGGCATCGACATCAAAATGCTTTCGGTACGCCCGCCGCTTTGCAGGCCAAAAAGCGTACCCCGATCCCAAACCAGATTAAATTCCACATAGCGGCCCCGGCGGTAAAGCTGGAAATCCCGTTCCCGCTCGCCATAGCCGGTGTGTTTGCGTTTGGCGACAATCGGCACATAGGCTTCCAGATAACCCTCGCCCACTGCTTTGATAAAGTTCAGACAAGTGTCAAAATCCCAACGGTTCAAATCATCGAAAAACAGGCCGCCCACACCTCGGGTTTCGCCCCGGTGTTTGAGATAAAAATATTCATCGCACCATTTTTTATATTCGGGATAAACCTCTGCGCCGAACGGCTCGCAGAGATTGCGTGCCACACCGTGCCAATGGGCAATGTCTTCATCAAACGGATAAAACGGGGTCAAATCGAAGCCGCCGCCGAACCACCATACCGGCTCGGCGTTTTCAGGATACGCAATAAAAAAGCGGACGTTGGCATGGCTGGTCGGCACATAGGGATTTTTAGGATGAATCACCAGCGATACGCCCATCGCTTCAAACGCAGCGCCCGCCAATTCGGGGCGGTGGGCGGTGGCGGAAACCGGCATTTTGTCGCCTTTGACATGAGAAAAATTCACCCCCGCCTGCTCGAATACTGCGCCGTTTTTCAATACCCTCGTTTCGCCGATTCCCAGCCGGCTTTGCCAGCTTTCCGGCACAAAATCCGCCGCCCCGTCCTGCTGTGCCAAGGCTTGGCAAATATTGTTCTGCAACTGTTTCAATACGCTGATAACTTGCTGTGTGTGCATGATGTTTCCTTTTTTTGTTTCTGATTGCAGTTATTCCCAAAAATACAGCAACGCAATGAACTACTCTTTCCCCTAACTCCGTCCCACCGACAGGCGGGGAACAGGTTTCCGTTGTCGTTCGGCGTAAGGTGGCACAACTTGTTACCCATCAAACATCGTCTGGCTGTTATAGTGAATCAGCCGAATTTCCGGCACATTTTAAATTCACTGTATATTAACAGACCCGTGCATGCTCCGGCATGCACGCTACTACTGTGTTTGGTGTAGCGTGTGTGCCAGAACACGCACGGGATTGGTAAATTTCACATTATACTGAGTTATGAACCAACCTACACTTTGTTCTCTTTTTTAAGCAAACCCATCCATCGCTTAATTTTCAGACGGCCTTGCTTCAAAAAAACGTATGTGCGCCGAGATAGTTTTTGGCGTAATACGGTTTGGACAGTTTTTCGGTCTGAATGGTTTTGCCGCTGCTCGGCGCATGGATAAATTCGCCGTTGCCGATATAGATGCCGACATGGGAATATTTGGTGCGGCTGCTGGTGTTGAAAAACACCAAATCGCCCGGCATCAGCTGTCGGTCGGGAATTTTGCGGGAAGCCGCCGCCATATCCCGTGCGGTGCGGGGCAGGTTCACGCCGAGTGCGGTTTTGTACACATATTGAATCATGCCGCTGCAATCGAAGCCGGTGGTGGTGGAACTTCCGCCCCATTGATACGGCGTGCCGATCAAGCCCATGCTCTGAATCATAATTTCCTGCGAGCCGTGGGTGCGGTCGATATGGGTAATGCGCACCGGCTTGACTTTGCTCTGCGCAGCCTGCACCGGCTTGCCGTGCTTTTTGCCGCTTGCGCCGCAGGCCGCCAGTATCAGGGCGGCAAAAATGCTTAATGCGGCGGTGAATCCGCTCTTCATCATCTTCCCCTGTTTGCAAGGCCGTCTGAAAACCGAACAATGCCGTTTTCAGACGGCCTGTCTTATTTTGATGTCAGCCAAGGTGGTTGGTTATCATGGCATTTTAAGGCGTATTCCCCCAAAATTTCCAACATCTTATCGCCGAATTGTTTAATTGCTGAATCTGTCCAACCAAACGACCGCCATTGTTCTACAGTATTTCCGTATGCTTTGAAAAAATCAAAAGTATAATTGACAGTAAACCGCCCACTGGATACGCCGTTCCCACCGCATTCGCATAACCGTTTGAATACCGCTTTATCATTAAGTCTACCGCCGGTTTCCCATGTAACCGCCAAAGATAACGCCAGCATTCTTGGGAAAAAGTAGCAGTTGGTATCGATATGGCGGGCAGTTATGCGATTAAATTTCATCTTCAACTTCTGCTGACTTCCAGCCGCTTGAATGTCAAAATAAACATCTTCCGGCAAGCTGTCGTAATTGCCGACCGATTCCCAGTTATCGGGGCAGATCAAATTGCCGTTTTCACCGCAGAAATTGCGCAAAGCATAAGCATAATCTGCGCCACCCTTCTCCATCGTTTCAACCAAACTTTCGACATGCTCCGGCTCATACCAGTTATCATCGTCCAAATAGCAGACATAATCTTCTTGGGTCAAAAACGGGGCAATGGCATTGATGGTACTGTTTACTTTGCCGTTTGCACCGGTATTCATCGGCAGATAAACGGTAACGACTTCGGGATATTTTTTAACGATTGCCCGCACTTTTTCGGCAAACTGTTCGCCATCGACAATCACATAATGTTTGGCCGGATAAGTTTGCGCCCTAACGCTTAAAATCGCCCGTTCCAATTCTGCACGGCCGGTGCTGGACGTAATCACGGCAACGGTAGCGGTATGTTTTTTCTTGTTGTCAGGCTGTTTGTCTGTTTTCACCAAACAATCGCTTATTTTTTCTGTATCCACTTTGTCCTCAACAATATCTGTCCATGCCAAAGTATTGTAAAAAACATAAAGCCCATGCAAGCTGCTTTGAAAATCACCAGGCTTCCAAGGTTTGGCTGCAGTGGAGTAATGAGCAACCAACGGCAATTGGCGACTGAAATCATCCACCATCAGAGGAGATTTACCGGCTTTATGCCACATAAATTCAATACCGGTTTGGTAATTAAAGTTTCTACTACAGCTCAACCACCGCCCTCGGAATAAAACGTTCAATACCTCTTGATCTCCATTACGGATAAGCTGTTTATTCCGTTCAGTATAATCCAAAGCCTTTTGACAAATTTTTTCCTGCCGCCACAAAGCATTGTTGATTAACAAAACGCCTGCGTTAAACTCATTTTCTTGTTGATGATATTCAACTGCAATCGGGTCTTTGACTGCCGCGACAAAAGCGTTGCCCAAATCCAATCGGAAAAAGTCATTCAACGAACCATTTACCACCAAATCGCAATCAAGATACAGTACTTTGTCTTCATCAATTAATTCGGGAATAAAATAGCGGAAATAAGTCGCTTCCGAATTAATATGCGGATAGGTGTCAAAATCGGCGATAGTCTCATTACTCACATAAATATTGCTAATTGTACTGCCCAATAACGCCAAATGAGCAGAGATTGTTTCAAACCATTCTGACGGAAAATCTCTGTTGAGCAGGTAAAAATCAACATCTCGATTGTGGCAACAAATAGATTTCAAAGTCGTTTCAACTTGTTTGGCATAGTAATAATCTGCACCAAAAACAATCTTAAGCCTTTGATTCATGTATTTCCTCTTAATTTATAAATAGTTTTACATGCCGTCTGAAAACCGGTTTCAGCTTCATCCAACATTTTTCAGACGGCATCAATCGCTATTTTACACCCAAACGGCCATTATTTACTGGCACACAATCCGAACCGCCAGCCCGCCTTTTGAGGTTTCCCGATATTTAGCGTTCATATCTTTGCCGGTTTCGTACATGGTTTCGATAACCTTGTCCAAGCTGACGTGGGTTTGACCCTCACGGGTCATCGCCATGCGGGCGGCGTTGATGGCTTTGACGGCACCGATGGCGTTGCGTTCGATACACGGCACTTGGACTTGTCCGCCGACGGGGTCGCAGGTCAGGCCGAGGTTGTGTTCCATGGCGATTTCGGCGGCGGTGCAGACTTGTTCGGGTGTACCGCCCCGTACCGCCGCTAATGCGCCCGCCGCCATCGAACAGGCAACGCCGACTTCGCCCTGACAGCCGACTTCGGCACCAGAAATCGAGGCGTTCATTTTATACAGCGAACCAATCAAACCGGCGGTCAGCAGGTAGCGACTGATGATGTCGGGCATGAGTTCTCCAAGGTATTTTCGGTAATACATCAACACGGCCGGCACAATGCCGCAGGCTCCGTTGGTTGGCGCAGTTACCACCCGCCCGCCGGCGGCATTTTCTTCGTTTACCGCCAAGGCGTACATATTAATCCAATCGACAACCTGCATCGGATCGTCGTCGTTGCCTGCGGTGGCGGCTTCCAAACGTTTTTTCAGCAGCGGCGCACGGCGGGTTACTTTGAGCGGGCCGGGCAAAATGCCTTCGGTTACCAAGCCCCGTTCGATACAGTCGTGCATAGTTTGCCAGATGGACTGCAGGCGGCAGTGTACTTCGGCTTCGCTCCCCAACACAGCGGTTTCATTGGCCAGCGCCAATTCCGCAAGGCT
Source organism: Neisseria lisongii (assembly GCF_028463985.1). Classification (NCBI taxonomy): domain Bacteria; kingdom Pseudomonadati; phylum Pseudomonadota; class Betaproteobacteria; order Neisseriales; family Neisseriaceae; genus Neisseria; species Neisseria lisongii. The sequence continues at coordinate 916,891 of NZ_CP116766.1, forward strand.
GATATTGCGGCTGCGGCAGATGTTTAAAATATCGTCGGCATATTGGTAGGGAAACGGAATATCGGCAGCCTCGGGCGGCTGTTCGCCGAAATGCGCTTCGTCCACGATAAAGCCACCGCCGATGGAATAATACGTTTGCCGGTATAATACGAGGCCGTCTGAAAATGCGGTAATGCTCATGCCGTTTTCGTGCAGCGGCAGAAAAGTGTCGTGAAACTGCATATCCTGCGCATAATCAAAACGGACGCTGCGGCTTCCTTGGTCGATGGGCAACACGCCGCTGTCTTTGACGTTTTGCACAAAACGGGGAATCAGGTCGATATCGACATCGTGCGGCAGATAACCCGCCAAACCCATCATGATGGCAGTATCCGTGCCGTGGCCGATACCGGTCATCGACAGCGAACCGTACACATCGACATGGATATGTTCCGCCTTATCCAAAAGCCGCCGCTCGCACAATTCGTCCACAAACTGCTTGCCCGCCTTCATCGGGCCGACGGTATGCGAACTCGAAGGGCCGATACCCACCTTGAAAATATCAAAAACACTGATCATGTTTGCTCTCTGAATGCCCGTTGCAACAGGCGGAAAATTATTGTTGTTTGTCGATTAATGGCCGTTTCAGCTTCACAGAAATCCGTTACACTCAATTTTCAGACGGCCTCATCCTGCTACGGCCACAGCCACGCCCACACTTTCCGCCCCTCACCTTCCAGCAGCAACAGCGTGCGGCAGGCGGCGGCAGTGTTCATACATTCCAAAGCGATACCGGCGGCAGCAAGTTGGGCGGTAATTTTCGGGTGAACGAAACGCTGTTTCGCCCCGCTTCCGAGCAGCCAGATTTCAGGTTGTTCCGAATCGATTTGCTGCAGCAAATCATCGGCGGTCAAACCGTCAAACACTGCTTCGGGTGTCGGCACTGCGCCGCCGCTGCGGTACAGCAACGGTACGGCCGAATTTCCGCCGCCGTATTCAATCAGCTTTTCATGTTCCCGATAAAAAAACGCCTCGCCCTGCGGCGGGTTTTCTTCAATCAGCATAATTGGATTCCACTTATCGTTGTTGTCGGAATAATTGCGGAAAACAGGTGCAAAAACAGGCAATTTCGGGTAGGATTAACCATTTTTTCAAATGCCGCATTTTTCCGCCCGCTCCGGATATAGCAAATCAATCTTCCAAACAAATTGATTTGCTATAGGCAGCTATAATATAGCAGAGCGGACTTTTCCGCCATACACAGAAACAGGCGGCCGGCAACCTCATGAAAACCTCATTAAGGAGACGCAATGAAATCAGTGAATATCGGGCTTTTGGGTTTGGGAACAGTCGGCGGCGGTACGGCCGCCGTGTTGCAGGACAACGCAGCGGAAATCAGCCGCCGTTTGGGTCGCGATATCCGCATCAGTGCCGTGTGCGATGCCAAAGCGGAACGTGCGGCGCAATTATGTCCGGATGCCGCCTTTGTTCAAGACCCGTTTGAACTGGTGGTGCGTGAAGATGTCGATGTCGTGGTCGAGCTGTTCGGCGGCACCGGCATTACCAAAGACGTTATCCTCAAAGCCATTTCCAGCGGCAAACACATTGTTACCGCCAATAAAAAACTGCTCGCCGAATACGGCAACGAAGTGTTTGCGCTGGCGGCAGAAAACAATGTGATGGTTCAGTTTGAAGCAGCCGTAGCCGGCGGCATTCCGATTATCAAAGCCCTGCGCGAAGGCCTTGCCGCCAACCGTATCCGCAGCATTGCCGGTATCATCAACGGCACCAGCAATTTCATTCTCACCGAAATGCGTGAAAAAGGCAGCGCTTTTGCCGATGTGTTGAAAGAAGCGCAAGCCTTGGGCTATGCCGAAGCCGACCCGACTTTCGATATCGAAGGCCACGATGCCGGCCATAAAATCACCATTATGAGCGCTTTGGCTTTCGGTATGCCGGTGGACTTCTCCGCCTGCTATCTCGAAGGTATCAGCAAACTCGACAGTCGGGACATCAAATACGCCGAAGAATTGGGCTACCGTATCAAGCTCTTGGGCATTACCCGCAAAACCGATAAAGGCATCGAACTGCGTGTCCACCCGACCCTGATTCCCGAATGCCGCCTGCTGGCCAATGTAAACGGCGTAATGAATGCCGTGCGTGTCAATGCCGATATGGTCGGCGAAACCCTGTATTACGGCGCAGGCGCAGGTGCTTTGCCGACCGCCAGCGCCGTGGTTGCCGACATTATCGACATCGCCCGATTGCTGGACGCACCGAGCGGATACCGTGTGCCGTATCTGGCGTTCCAACCCGATCAAGTGCAGCCGCAAACCCTGTTGCCGATGGACGAAATCACCAGCAGCTACTATCTGCGTGTCTGTGCCGCCGACAAACCGGGTACGCTCGGCCAAATCGCCAACCTGCTAGCCAAAGAAAACGTTTCCATCGAAGCCCTGATCCAAAAAGGCGTTATCGACCAAAGTACGGCAGAAATCGTGATTCTTACCCACAGCACGGTTGAGAAAAACATCAAAAACGCCATCGCCGCCATCGAAGCACTCGACTGCGTGGATACGCCGATTACCATGATCCGTATGGAAAGCCTGCATGACTGAGCCAAGCCCGCAAACCGCCGAAGAGCGTGCCGCCGCCACCCGCAAAGCCAAAGCCAAAATCCGCACCGTCCGCATTTGGGCATGGGTGATTATGGCTTTGCTGCTGGGTTGCTTTTTCCTGTCCCAATGCGCCCTTTCCAAGCCCAAAGCCAAGCAGGCCGTGATTGAATCCTGCGTGAAAAACATACCGTTTTCCGAAAAATGGCAGGCAGATTTAGCGCAGCAGGGGCTTGCCGGAAAAGGCGAACAAGTGGTCGAACAATACTGCGTCTGCGTTTGGGACGAACCGCTGGAAAAACTGACCGACAAACAGATTCAGTCGCTCAGCAGCATCAGCGCCGAACAGCAACTCGCCCTTTTGGGCGGCGCAGCCGCTTTCGAACAGCGCGACCGGCAATGTATTGCCGCCCTAAAGGCAGAATAACAACCGCCGCCATGCCGTCTGAAAACGCACCATCCGGTTTTCAGACGGCATTCTCTTGATTTTCCAACCGCTAACCTACCCTTAACATCATGTCCAAAAAAAGCAAACAAGAATTAGAAAACAACAAACTCAGCAAACGCCTGCGCCATGCCGTGGGCGATGCCATCAACGACTTCAATATGATCGAACCGGGCGACAAAATCATGGTCTGTCTCTCCGGCGGCAAAGACAGCTACGCCCTCTTGGACATTCTGCGCCAACTTCAAGCCAGCGCCCCGATTGAATTCGACTTAGTCGCCGTCAATCTCGACCAAAAACAACCCGGCTTCCCCGAACACGTTTTGCCCGAATACCTGCAAAGCATAGGCGTAGACTACAAAATCGTCGAAGAAGACACCTATTCCACCGTCAAACGGGTTTTGGAAGAAGGCAAAACCACCTGCTCACTGTGCAGCCGCCTGCGCCGCGGCATCCTCTACCGCACCGCCAAAGAACTCGGCTGCACCAAAATCGCCCTCGGCCACCATCGGGACGACATCCTCGCCACCCTGTTTCTCAACATGTTTTACGGCGGCAAACTCAAAGCCATGCCGCCCAAACTCGTGAGCGACAACGGCGAACACATCGTCATCCGACCGCTGGCGTATGTCAAAGAAAAAGATTTGATTAAATATGCCGAATTAAAACAATTCCCCATTATCCCATGCAACCTCTGCGGCTCACAGCCCAACCTGCAACGCCAAGTCATCGGCGATATGCTGCGGGACTGGGACAAACGCTTCCCCGGCCGCATCGAATCCATGTTCTCCGCCCTGCAAAACATCGTCCCCTCCCACCTTGCCGATACCGAACTCTTCGACTTCGCCAATCTGCAACGGGGTCAAACCCTCAAACACGGCGGCGACTTGGCATTCGACAGCGAAACCGTTCCCGAACGCTTTTCAGACGGCAGCGAAGATGAAGACGAAAGCACAACCGCCAAAACCGAACGCAAAATCATCAACATCCTCGCCAGCAAACCCAAAACCGGCTGCAGCGGCTGAACCGGAACACCCGTCATATGCTGAAACAGACTAATAGATAGCAGCTGACACATCATTGACTAACGCTGGGCAGCAGCTGATTTCAACACACAGCCGCCTGAAGGCGGCTGCTGATCGGTCGTTATGGCATTGGCATTGTCGGGCAGGTTTCAACACGCAGCCGCCTGAAGGCGGCTGATGGTATTTACATAATTTTTTTCCGCAATCGTTTAGTTTCAACACACAGCCGCCTGAAGGCGGCTGATTTTCAGACGGCCTAAGCGATAATGATATTGTTTGTTTCAACACACAGCCGCCTGAAGGCGGCTGAACAGACACTCCAAGCCCAACCAACCCATACCGAACGTTTCAACACACAGCCGCCTGAAGGCGGCTGAGGGAGTGGCGTTTTTTTACGGACTTGAGCAATAAGTTTCAACACACAGCCGCCTGAAGGCGGCTGATTTCTTTGCGTCCGACAGGTCGGGCTTCCTTGTTTTGTTTCAACACACAGCCGCCTGAAGGCGGCTGATGGTGCTGCGGTCGTTGCACCACCCGAAGTGATGGTTTCAACACACAGCCGCCTGAAGGCGGCTGACTATTGGTATGGCCCAGCGCTAAATCAGTCGTCAGTTTCAACACACAGCCGCCTGAAGGCGGCTGACGGGACACGAAAATCAACGCCCCGCCCGAAGTTGTTTCAACACACAGCCGCCTGAAGGCGGCTGAGAAGCCATTCGCCTGTTTAAAGAAGAGTTTGGTTTGTTTCAACACACAGCCGCCTGAAGGCGGCTGAAGCAGCGTTGCAATACGGCTGGCAGAGTATGCTTGTTTCAACACACAGCCGCCTGAAGGCGGCTGATGACCATCACGTTTTCAAAATTTCTAAACGATTGCGTTTCAACACACAGCCGCCTGAAGGCGGCTGAGGGAGCAGATGGAAGCAGAAAACAAGCAGCGGAAGGTTTCAACACACAGCCGCCTGAAGGCGGCTGATCTGAAACTTCAGTTCAAGGCAGCCCAGCGGGAGGGGTTTCAACACACAGCCGCCTGAAGGCGGCTGATTCACGCTGCTTGTCTGCCAAGTCAATCCAGCGTGTTTCAACACACAGCCGCCTGAAGGCGGCTGATTTCGTAAATACCACACCCCCGAAATGATAAGTAGTTTCAACACACAGCCGCCTGAAGGCGGCTGATTATCCGTTTTTCAGTTTGCCGCCACAGTAAATTGTTTCAACACACAGCCGCCTGAAGGCGGCTGAGTATGCCGCCGCCGAATTTTTCGCACCGGGTGCCGTTTCAACACACAGCCGCCTGAAGGCGGCTGAATGCCGAAAGCCTGCCCTCTTTTTCGGTTGCCGTGTTTCAACACACAGCCGCCTGAAGGCGGCTGAGTTGCTGCTTTCGACTGCAACCTGCAAGACTACCTGTTTCAACACACAGCCGCCTGAAGGCGGCTGAACATGGGTTAAGTCATTGATTTTCAGATGTGCTAGAACGGTTTCAACACACAGCCGCCTGAAGGCGGCTGATTCAGCGATGAACAGTTTAAGCTGTTGGAGGAGGTTTCAACACACAGCCGCCTGAAGGCGGCTGAGCCGGACAGCGTCAGGCATTGCAGACCAAAATCGTTTCAACACACAGCCGCCTGAAGGCGGCTGACAGCGTTTCTGTATTTAACCTTAGCGCATTAAGGAGTTTCAACACACAGCCGCCTGAAGGCGGCTGACCGCCCCGTTATTCGAAAACGGAAATTGCGGTTGTGTTTCAACACACAGCCGCCTGAAGGCGGCTGAAAAATTTTGAAAACGTGAAGTGAAAAATGGTTTTTGTTTCAACACACAGCCGCCTGAAGGCGGCTGATGGATAACATATTATTTAATAAGGTTTGACATAGTTTCAACACACAGCCGCCTGAAGGCGGCTGATGGTATTTACATAATTTTTTTTCCCCTTTCGTTTAGTTTCAACACACAGCCGCCTGAAGGCGGCTGAGGCGGCGGTTTGGGAAACCGTTTGCACACGTGCCGTTTCAACACACAGCCGCCTGAAGGCGGCTGACATCAAGATGTCTGCCCAAAGCAATCACGGTTTCCGTTTCAACACACAGCCGCCTGAAGGCGGCTGAAGCCTTTTTTGAGAGCCTTGCTGTATCAGGTTTTGAATACCTGTTTTCGCTAATCCCTCAAAAAATTGGATAAAATATACCACAATCGGAAATATTGACACAATGTTATCAAATAATATATTGATTATTAAAGAACTATATTCATCGCTAACTTACAAAGCTTTCTATGATTACTACAGGTTAGCGATGGATTAATTGAAATGTGAAAATAGCTGATTTTAGTCTCTGCTATAAAATCAAAGTATCTTGGAAAATATCAATTGCAATTTTTGTGCCATGATGTTCTACTTTCCTACGCCATTTGCTGCCTAGGTGGTAAAAGCGCAGGCTATCGGTTTTTGGGTTATAGGTTTTTAGTAGTTTTTCTCTTAAGACAACCCATTGATCAGGTGCAATATCGCATTCAAATACGGAATATTGTACGCGTACGCCGTAATCAAGGCAGTGTTTGGCAATTTGTCGCAACCGTGTTTTACCCGCTTTGTCTGCCAAGGATATATCGTAGGTAATCAGCATCAACATGTTTATTGGCTCTAAAAAGACATAAGTTTTCAGACGGCCTGCCGTTATTTAACGTACTAAAAACGGTGGGTATTCTGCCAAATCGCCACGCAGATGGCGTGCGAGCAGCAGGGCTTGGATATGAGGCAATAATCCGACAGTGATTTCTTCCTGTAGAAACGGATGTATTATTTTTTCCTGTTTTTTTGCTTGCAGTGTTTTGAAAATCAGTTTGCGGGTATCTTCTTTAATATTGACTGCGCCACTGACTTCCTGAACAAAATCAGTAGGTTTAATTTATCCTCGGTTAATTAAGGCCAGCACCATACTGTCTGCCCACCATGCCCGGAACTCTTCCAAAATATCTTGAGCCAAACTGTCTCTCCCCGAACGGTCGGCATGCAAAAAGCCTACCTGCGGGTCAAGCCCTATGCCTTGCAATGCGCCGCTGATGTCTCTCCCCAATATGCTGTATAAGAAGGATAATAAGGCATTCATACCATCTTTTGGCGGTCTTCGGTTGCGGCCTTGGAATATAAAGCCGCTTTTTTGGGAAATCAAATTTTGGAACACGCCGAAATACCGTGCGGCTGCATCGCCTTCGATGCCTCGTATCAGTGGCAAGGTATCGGCCTGTTTGAGCTGCTGCACGCTGTATGTCAGCGATAAAATAGCAGACTGCACCTCCGGTTGGTTTCCGTGATTGCGGATATGACGTTGCAACAGGCGTTTTTGGGATTGGATTTTGGCTGCGATAATGTTTTTGGCAATGGCAATCGGATTGGTTTCGGAACATTTGTATTGCGCTCGCCGCAAAAAAACGTTGCCGCTTTGCCTGCCTTGCAATCTTGCTAAAAAACGCCCGTGTTCACTGAAAAATACTAAGTTTACGCCTTTTTCTCCGCAAAAACCCATAAGATACGGCGATACCATGACGTTACCAAAGCAGAAAATATGTCCGATAGAATGAATCGGTAACTGTGCTACTTTTCTGCGTTCCTGTTCGACTACTAAGGTTTCCCGCTCTTTGTGTAAATAGCTGCCCTGAGTGGTAATGTAAAGAGTATTCTGCAGTTTTTTCATCGTTTTAACCCAGATTGCTCTCAAATATAAGATATTGGTTTGCAGTAGAGGGATTTTCAGACGGCATTAAATTTCAAATAATTCTCTGACATAACGTTTGGATTGATCCGATTTAAATAATTTGGGGCGGCAAATATCCAATAATGAGCAGGCTTTACAATGTTTTCCGTAAACCGGCGGCGGTGTGCTGCCGCTCTCCAATAATACCTGAACCTGACGAACCGTATCCAAAGTTTGCGCTCTCAGGCCGTCTGAAAATGCGACTGCATGGCGGTGTCTGGTTTGACCGTACCAAAGCGCTCCTTCCATGATATGTTTTCCGGTCATTTCTTCCAAACACAATGCCCCGGCACACAATTGGATTTCATCCATAGCCGTCGGTTTGGGCTTGCCACGCTTATATTCGACTGGCTTCAAGTAACCCGAAGCCAAATCGTGTTCCACCAAATCTAAAATGCCCGACAAGCCCAAACACTCTGCCGACACATGAACACTGCGCTCAAAACGTACCCCTTTACGGGTTTCAGGTTCACCTGAATCAACACGCTCGTGTAACGCATTGCCTTGTGCCGTCAAAATATTTTCCGCCCACGCCTGTTCGTTATGAATCAAGGCACACTGACGCGGGCAAAAAGCGTAATGTTGCAGGGCGGAAAGTGGGATAAGCATCTTAAAATCCGTCAATCTCTTCCGGAATCAAACCGTCTAAAGCAGCCAGAGTATAACTGCCGTCTGTATCAACATTCAGGCTGCTGTGTACTTTGGCGGAAGAATATTGTCCGGATTTGCAATCGTGTTCCCACCAAATCAATTTTAATACCTGCATACTGCCGTCAGGTCGGGCTGACGACGCATCGCCTTCAAACAGTTTGGTTAAAACCGTTTTGATTTTTGCTGCATCTTCATCAGAAAAGCCCGTGCGTTCTGCCAGTTGGGGCGACATCGCACCATAGGTAACGTAAATCCCATGATCAATACGGTGTTTCATGCCCATCGTATCGGAACTTTTCTTACTGCCGTCGCCTTCCCCGCTGACACTTTTGGTAATTTGCGTACTGGTAACGGTAACCGGTTCGACACTGAATGCGGATTGAATGGTTACAGGACCTCTCACCGCAATGGAAACACCGTCTTTACCATCGCCGCTAAAGGCAAATACTTGCCCGAAACTGCGGACATCCAACCATTTTTCACAGGCTTTTTTAGCAGTTTCATCTTTATTGGCTTTTTTACCATTAAACGCATCTGCTCCCAAACCGACTTCTTTGTCTTTGGCACGGTTGGCAAGACTGGTCATCCCGTCTGTTTTCTTTTCGTCAGATTGCACAAAAATGTTTTCCCCAAAATCTTGCAAGCGGTCACGGATTTTACGTTTCAGACACACATCAGTCATTTCGCCATAACCTTGAAAATCGGTACGCGGCCGGTTACCGTTTAGCGGATCGCCGTTCGGATTGGCATGATTTACTTTAATAATTAAGGCAAAATCGATTTTTTTGCTTAATGAAGAAGTAGTCAGTACATGATTCATTTTGGAAAATCCTTATTTATTTCAATCTGATTTAATCATTATTTGATTTATTACTCAATTCAGCAATCCGTTTGGCGATGGCCATTTTCTGACAATGATAACCCAATAAAAACTCACCGCTTAATTTACTGTCGTTAACAAAATCTGCACCGTCAAACAATTCCATAATTTCACCGATTGCCTGGCTACCCGTGTCCTTCCCATGGTTTCTCAAACGTTCCTGATAAGGGGTGAGCGCCAACTCGATATTCCGCCAAGTGCTGAACGGACGTTCGGCAAAACGTTGCATATAGCGCTCGGCGGTAGTGGAGCGCTTTTCTCCGGCCTGGCGCAAAGCATATGATTCTATGTTTTCAGCGATGGCCAATAATCTGCCGTATAAATAATCCCGCGAACAATTATTTAAGTCTAGGCTCATATCATAACTCCTTCGTTGCGATAAATTTTGATGGCGGGCACAATACCCTCGATATAAGGAACAGGCTACGCCAATGTTTCTTTCCCATTCCCAATGTTCATATCCGTTAGGATTACAGGCCGTCTGAAAACTCTGCCGCACCAAATCATAAGGGATATTAACAGCCGGGCCACCCGAAATCACTGGTAATAACCGAGTGTATAATTGCTTTTTAATCTTACCATCTTTATCGGCTGATTTCCCATACACAGCTTCGAAAACAGTATAAGGCGAAGGTGGTGCCATGCCCCAAACAATCCTGTTTTTTTGTGATTTTTTTGCATCGTCAGTTTGGATACTGTAACGTTGATACCATGAAAAATCATCAATCCACGCATCCAAATTGGCAAAATAATCTTTGGGAAGAAATTCTTGATAGTAAGTCAGGGCCGCCCGTCCCGGTGTTGCCGAATCCAATACCAGCAAAGACAGTTGCTCTGATTCGGACAATCCGGCTTGATAACCATGCAATTTCCGTTTCATTAATTTAGCCGCTTGATAACCGATATTAAGCGAATGCTGCTGAACATCTGTATGCTCTGCTTGCCTGGTTTGATCCGTATTGGCCGTGTATTGCGGACTGAAATCGGGGTTATCCCAATCGTCAATCCATTCCGTTGGTTCTATAAATACTTGCGGGACATCTGCTCCCGACACTGCCCACGTCACAATGACTTGATCTCCGTTGCGGATACCTTGTCTGTCAATCAACCAGCGTAATGCACTATGGGCTTTAGCAGAAGCTTCACGGGAGATACTGGCAAGATCATCGGCATGATAAGCTCGACCACGAAATGTGTAACCGCTGGTATCATTTGAAGAAATCAGCTTTGCCTTATCGCCTGTATGGCGTAACTTGGCCGGATGCATGGTCGCCAAAGGCGCTACTTTCCCTTGAATGATACAAAATCCTGTTTTATCAGACTGATCTTTCAAATAATCAATCCATGATTGATGAATTTCATGATCCAGCCATGTTTTTGTCTGAGGGTCGTTGTCTGATTCAACCTGCCAACATACCAATGCCGATCCAAAATCCAAATCAGCTGATTTCGGCAAAGTATTGAAAATGTCAGGTACTTCTCCCTGTTGATTCCATTTGGTCAAGAATTGATGATTGTCCACAGGTAAAACGTTGGCACGAACCAAATCGGCAACCACTTGCCCTTTCCGGACATATTCTAAAACTGCCTTTACTTTTGGGTGTCCATGCTCAGAATGGCACCACTTTTCTAATTGCGCCAAATAACCTTCAAAGTAAGCTTTTTTATGGCCACCGTAGTCTGCATAATCTTTGGCAACATATTGAATCTTATCTGCCAACGGATGCGGCGCTTCGCCACTGGTTCGGTTTTCCGAATTTTCAGTAGCCGGCAATATGATGTTGGTTTTAGGCGGTAAAACATGTGCCGTTCGGAAACAGCCTGATTCGCTGAGTGTAATGACAATATGTGCTGTCTGAACAGTATGTCCAATAGGTGTCAATAATTTATCATGCGGTAAATCTTTCTTAGAAATAAAATCATACGTTTCATACAGTTTCCGCATCCAGCTCATAGCCCCAGCTCCCTTGCCTCATATTCCACATTTTTGACATTATTGCGGTTAAACGGTTTTTCAGACGGCATCTCTCGAATAAACCGGGTTTCCAGTTTATCATGCTGATGAATTTGCGGAAGTTCGATAATGCCTTTTTCCATTTTAGCGGCCCAAAACCGGCTAATCAGTTCATTTTTTCCGGTTTCTTCAGGATAACCGAAACTGTGAAACATCAACCCAAATGCCAATACATCCACATCGTCATATGCACCTTTTCCCTCTCCGAATACGCATGGTTCGACATATCCCTGGCAATCTCGAGTCCCCAAAAAAATATCCTGTCTTCCGCCACGTTCAATCATACGTTTGGTAATCGCAAAGTGTTTGCCGTCGATTCGGTCGTCTGCCAATTCCTGCCAATGCTCGTTCCAAGTAAAATGTGCTTCCACTTGATATTCTACATCGTGTAAAAACGTATATAATGCCAAAGTATTGCCACCATCCCAATTTAACGGTTTCATGGATTTGCTCTGCATTCGGATCGGTTTCATGATACGGATACGGTCGATATGCCATATCAATGTAGGTTTCCAATAAATGCTTTTTAATATACCTTTAATGGCTTCATAGGTAGGAATTTGATAACTAAATTTTTCTCCGCCGATTTTTGTAACAGGATCAGTAAACAATGCCTGTCTACCCCAAACTTTGAAACTCACTTGATTTCGCATCTCAATCCTTTTCCTTACACATTAATGACATAGAAAATCCATCAAACCGACTTCATCTACCGATAAACCGTATTCGTCACTATAACAATTTTCACCCACTAAATCGACATAGTAAATGCCTGTATCCGCAATCTCCCGAATTTTTTCATCGTGAAGCAAACGGTTAAAAATATTAGGGAAAACATTCACGCTATAGCGCTGTGCTTTTGCTAAAGTTTCACGCATTTCTTTCGGATTCCATTCGGAACACAGCCTTCCAATCAGATCTTTTCCTTTCCCATACGGCACAATCACGGCACGAGTAGGCGCATCAATCACATTAAATTTCTGCCCTGCGCTTTTAAACGACTGTCTCAATAACAAAGGAAACTGCTTTTCCTTATATGAATATCGGGTCATATTGCGCTCATTATTACTCAGCCAATTAAATAAATTATCTTTATACTCTGCTAATGGATACACCATTTCATCGGCACGTTGATAAAAATAATATTTGAAATATTGCTGTAAATATTCAGGTAATAATACATCAACTTGTTCAAATTCTTTGCGGGAAGCCTGCTGCTGGGCTTCAAAAATTTCGGGGAGTGTATTTTGCAAACGCTCATTTTGCAGATTCAACACCCAAACAACTCCTTTATTTTCCTGACCCAATTCACCATGACGATTACACCGCCCTGCTGCCTGAGCAATACTGTCCAAGCCTGCCAAGCTCCGAATGACACATTTCATGGAAATATCTACGCCTGCTTCAATCAATTGCGTGCTGATGCACAAAACAGGCTGATTTTGCTGCAGTCGTTGTCTAATGGTATCTAGAATTGCTTTACGGTGTGCGGCGCATTGATTGGTACTTAGATGAAATAATGCTTCTTGATCAATTTGATTATTTTGGCAATAACGATATAAATCCTTTGCCCATCGTTTGGTATTAACAATAAACAAACAGCTTGAATATCGTTCAAACTGCTGCAATAAAAAACTGCCCGCCTCTTCTACCGACCAACCTTGCGTTTTTTTATTAAACTGCACATCAACACGTTTTAACTGATTGAATAATTCAGACACATTCTCCATAATTTCTGCATTATCAGGCAATCTTAGACCATTGAATTTAGAGTGAGGCAATTTATCTAAAACAGGTTGTGTTGCCGTACACAAAATTACACTGCTTTTCCCAAATTGCACCAGCCAGTTTAAAACATGGCAAAACAAATATGTACATTTAATAGGTAATGTTTGAATTTCATCAAAAATCAAAACACTGCGTGTCATAGCATGAAGATGGCGGACACCTCGCGTCCCTCCGGCAAACCATGCATCTAAAAATTGTACCATCGTGGTAAATACAATTGGCTTATCCCAATTTTCAGATAATAATTTGTTCTGCCAAGTTTGTTTTTCAGGATCAAGATTAGAATGATGCTCCAAAACCCAATCTTCGCCTAAAATATTGCGAACGGCTTGTGCGTTTTGGTCAATGATAGAAGTATAGGGAATAATATAGATGATGCGGTCAAGGCTATGCTTTTGGGCATGATGCAAGGCATAACGCAGACTTGCCAATGTTTTACCGCCGCCCGTCGGAACAGTCAGTGTATAGATATTTTGCTCATCGGTTTGTCCGCGTTTCAAACAGCCGTCTGAAATTTGTTGTCTAATTTTATCGATGGGGTAACGGATTTCAAATTGTTTTAAATGATATTCTAATTGTTCAATTGCGGAGTGCCAATCGGTTTTTTGCGTAAGCGTGCGAATACCTTTTTGTTGCTCACATTCAAAATCAGCACTATTAATTCGGTCGGCATCAATCAGACAGCTAAATAAAAATCGGGTAAAACAACCAAGATAAAATTCATTGATTTGACGACTATCCAGTTTTTGATGATGCTCTTTTAAAATATCTTTAAAGGTTTGATATAACTGCTTCGCAGCCGGTTGAATCAATGCCTCCGCTTGTTCAATAATCTCCTGATCCGCATTCATGAGACATTCAGTTAAATGAGTTTCCTCATCAGCTTTATCAATTAATCGTTTCCCCCAAATATTTTCGCCGTCACTATCCAAACAATCAATCAGCCCTGCTCCATGATGAGAGGCAATGCACAACCCCAATATCTGCCCAAATAATTCACCGAAATTTGGATTACAGGTGCTTAATTGCCGATAGACCCATTGCGCACCTGCCGTAGAATGGTCGATTTTTTTACCGTTAGGCAAGACATAATCATCAGCATCCGGATCGAACCCCGTTACCGCCATAATGTATTTTTGGAAAACTTTCGAATACTTACCAAAATCGTGCATCAGCCCCAACAATTCCCCAGCCGCATCTAAATTTAATTTCGCAGTTAATGCTGATGCAATTTGAGCAGTTTCGGTTAAATGGGTAAATAAAGTCTGTTCGACTTTATCAGATTTCCGAACATGCGCAATATAAGCTGATTTCATCAAATTGCTCTCAGAAATTTTATACCCGTTATTCCAAACATACCTATTACATTCAGCCCATTGATTAACGAACGCATTCGCCTGGCCATATTCATTATATCTTACTGATTTATATATGAAATTCTGGTTCCACCTATATAGCATTAGGCTTCTATCCAATTTTCAGACGGCTTGACTGTATTTTTCCGGCAACAGCGGTTTATTTACTGTGTAAAAAACGCTGTCCGCCTTCCCAGTCGCCTGCCAGCAGCATGGGGATTCCCTGCACGGATTTGGCGATGCTGTCGTCAATCTGTTGGCGCTGTTCGGCGCTGGGTTTGTTTAAGACATGGGCGTGTACCAAGGCTTTGTCGCCGGGGTGTTCGATGCCCAGCCGCAGGCGGTAGAAATTCGGTGTGCCTAATTTTGCCTGAATGTCTTTCAACCCATTGTGGCCGCCGTTGCCGCCGCCAAGTTTGAATTTGATGCGTCCGCACGGGATATCCAGTTCGTCGTGTACCACCAGAATTTCTTCGGGTTTGATTTTGTAAAACTGCGCCAGTGCCGCCACGGATTTGCCTGAAAGGTTCATAAAGGTTTGCGGTTTGAGCAGCCATACGTCGCCGCCCTCAACTGCCGCCCTCGCTGCCATGCCGTGAAATTTCTTTTCATCTTTGAACGTGGCTTTCCATTTCCACGCCAATTCGTCCAACAGCCAGAAACCGGCGTTGTGGCGGGTTTGTTCGTATTCTTGGCCGGGGTTTCCCAAGCCGACAATCAGTTTGATTTGGTTAGACATTTTCTGTTTCTCTGAATGATGTTTGGTTTCCGCCGAATGCGGTTTGATTGTGCATTCACGATATAGTTTCGCAGAAATCCGCTTTGCTGATTTTCAGACGGCCTCTGCCGCTGTTTCTTTTTCCAATACTCTGCGGCGGCGGGCTTCTTTGGGGTCGATTAACAGCGGGCGGTAGAGTTCGATGCGGTCGTTGGCACGCACGGGGGTATCGTCTTTGACTTTTTTGCCGAAAATACCCAGCGGAACGGTGTGGACATCTATGCCGTCAAAATGGCGGTCGATACCGCTTGCAATAACGGCTTGGCGCACGGTTGTGCCTTCTGCTGCCTGCACGGTCAGCAATACTTGGCGGTCGGGCAAGCCGTAAACAATTTCGATTTCAAGCATAACGGCGGTCGGCCTCTTTGATAAATGCGTCCACCAGCGTGGCGGAAAGGTGGTTGAACACCGGTGAAATCAGCGCCGACAGCACCGATCCGGCAAAATCGTATTCCAATTTAAATTCGACTTGGCACATATCGTCGCCCAAGTCGATAAAACGCCATGTGCCGCGCAGGGTTTTAAACGGCCCTTCGAGCAAATCCATTTTGATTTCCTGCCCCGGAATATTGTGGTTATGCGTGGCAAATGACTGGCGCACTTTCATATAGTCCATAAACAGTCGGGCTTTCAGCTCGTTGCCGCTGCGTTCGATGATTTCGGTTTTGCTGTACCACGGCAAAAACTGCGGATAATCTTCCACTCTGTCCACCAGCTCGAACATCTGCTTGGCACTGTGCAGCACCAGCACGCTTTTTTCTACTTTTTTCATGTGGTTTGAACCATTCGGAAAAACGCCATTATAAACGAATTTAAATGCTTTTTCAGAAACACTTTGCCTGATTATGCCGTCTGAAAAAGTCAAAACAAAACATAATCAAATCATTCTACACAAAGAAAAACGGCAACCCTCGGGGCTGCCGTTGCTTAGTGTTCCGCTTATGCTTTGTGTTCAGGCTGCTGCGGATGGTCGCCGGATTCGGAAGTGTCCACAGGCTCGGCCGCTTTATCTTCCGCAACCGGTGCTGCTTCGTTATCGGATTCTTTGCGGACGTTGTGGCTGTAATCTTTAGGCGGGCTGGGCTGTTTGCCTGCCATGATTTCCAACACCTGATCACGGTCGATGGTTTCCCAATCCATCAATGCCTTGCACATTACTTCCATTTTGTCTCGGTTTTCATCCAAAATTTTATAGGCAACGGCATATTGCTCGTCCAAAATGCGGCGGATTTCCGCATCGATGTCCTGCTGGGTTTTTTCCGAAATATTCTGAGAACGGGTTACGCTTCTGCCTAAGAACACTTCGCCCTCGTTTTCGGCATAAACCATCACGCCCATTTTGTCGCTCATGCCGTAGCGGGTAACCATTTCACGAGCCATTTGAGTTGCACGTTCAAAGTCGTTGGATGCGCCGGTCGAAATTCTGCCGACAAAAATATCTTCGGCAATGCGGCCGCCGAACAGAATCGAGAGTTGGCTCAGCATTTGGTCTTTATACAGGCTGATACGGTCCCGCTCCGGAAGCTGCCAAGTCAGACCCAAGGCACGGCCGCGCGGCATAATGGTTACTTTATGCACCGGATCGGTAAACGGTAAGCTTTCGGCAACAATGGCATGGCCGGCTTCATGATAGGCGGTGGCACGTTTTTCGTCTTCGTGCATCACCATCGAGCGACGCTCCGGCCCCATGTAGATTTTGTCTTTGGCATCTTCAAAGTCGCTTTGATCGACTTTGGTTTTGTTGCGGCGGCCAGCAAACAGCGCTGCTTCATTGACCAAGTTGGCCAAATCGGCACCGGAAAAGCCCGGCGTACCCCGTGCCAGCGAAGTCAGATCAACTGATTCGTCCAACGGCACTTTTTTGGCGTGTACATTCAGAATCTGCTCGCGCCCCCGGATATCCGGCAACGGCACAACCACTTGGCGGTCGAAACGGCCGGGACGCTGCAATGCCGGATCCAACACGTCCGGACGGTTGGTCGCCGCAATCACGATAACGGTTTGATTGCTTTCAAAGCCGTCCATTTCCACCAGCAGCTGGTTCAGCGTCTGCTCACGTTCATCATTACCGCCGCCCAAACCGGCACCGCGCTGGCGGCCTACGGCATCGATTTCGTCAATAAAGATAATGCACGGGGCGTTTTTCTTGGCCTGCTCAAACATATCCCGCACACGGCTGGCACCCACGCCGACAAACATTTCAACAAAGTCGGAACCGGAAATGCTGAAAAACGGCACGCCTGCTTCACCGGCAATCGCTTTTGCCAGCAGGGTTTTACCCGTACCCGGCGAGCCTGCCAGCAAAATGCCGCGCGGCACACGTCCGCCCAAGCTCTGGTAGCGGTTCGGCGCTTTCAGGTAATCGACGATTTCCTGCACCTCTTCTTTGGCCTCGTCGCAACCGGCAACATCGGCAAAAGTTACTTTATTGGTGTCTTTGTCCAGCAGGCGGGCGCGGCTTTTGCCGAACGAGAATGCGCCGCCTTTGCCGCCGCCTCCGTTTTGCATGCGCATAAAGTAAAACCATGCGCCAATCAGCAGCAACACCGGCAACAGGCTGTAAAACAGGCTGGCCAATGCGCTCGGTTTTTCTTCCGGTTTGACTTTGAAGCGGACATCTTTTTCCAACAGGGTCGGAATCAGTTGGTTGTCAAACGGGGCGTTGGTGAAAAATTCGCTTTTATCGGTGCGCTCGCCCTTAATCAGGTAGCCGCCGATAACCGAACCTTCGATATTCACACTCGCCACTTCGCCTTTATTGACTTGTTGGATAAACTGCGAATATTCGATCTGCTGGTTGTCTTCTTTTTTGCTCTGTACAGCGTTAAACGCCGCAATCGCTCCGATGCCGAAAACAACCCAAATCAATAAATTTTTAATGGTATTCCTCACTGATTCAGGCTCCATAATGAAGAGGTCAAACGAAAAAAGATTTTAAAACACGCTGCCCGTATTGTCAGCGTTTATTTTTGCCCAATAAATAAATCTCACTGGACCGATTGCGGGAAGCTTCAGGCTTGCGGGTCTGCACCGAGGTGAAAATCTGCCGCATTGCTGCCATATATTCCTGATAACCGTTACCCTGAAACACCTTCACCAGAAAATGGCCGCCGGTTTTCAAATGTTCGGCGGCAAAATCCAGCGCCAGTTCGCACAAATAAAAACTTCTTGCCTGATCGGTAACGGCATTACCCGACATATTGGGTGCCATATCGCAAATTACAAGGTCTAGCGGGCGATTATCCAACAATGCTTCAAACTGCGCCAACACATCGTTTTCCCGAAAATCGCCCTGAATAAACTCAACGCCCTCCACCGCTTCCATCGGTAGAATATCCAGCGCAAACACTTTGCCGCTTTTCCCCGCCAGCTTGGCCGCCACCTGCGACCAACTGCCGGGCGCACTGCCTAAGTCGGCAACCACTGTTCCGGGTTTAATCAATTTGTCTTTTTCATTGATTTCCAACAATTTATATGCCGCTCTGGCACGATAGCCGTCTTTTTGCGCCATATGCACATAATAATCATTGACATGCTCGTGCAGCCACGCTTTGGAAGATTTCGATCTTACTGCCATAACCGTTTCTTTAACAAAAAATATCTGCGCCATTGTACGTTATTTTTCTCCCGAATGAGCATTAAATAACGTACAATAACCTATTTTCACTATTTCAATCCCAAGCAATCATGACAGACCAAAAATTAAGCACCCAAGAAATTCTTGCCCTCAAAGCCCAAGCCCACCATCTGCATCCGGTGGTGATGGTCGGCCAGCAGGGTTTGACCGAAGCCGTAATTAAAGAAACCGATGCGGCGCTGACGGCACACGAATTGATTAAAGTCCGTGTTTTTGGCGACGACCGTGCCGAACGCATCGCCATCTGCGAAGCCTTGTGCGAAGCGGTTGATGCGCAACTGGTGCAGCATATCGGCAAACTGTTGGTGTTGTGGCGGAAAAACTTGGAAGCCTGATATATCGTGAATTCACGACAATAATGGGCTTCATTTGAACACTTAAGGCCGTCTGAAAACAGCGTTTCCCAATAAACCCTGTTTTCAGACGGCCTTGTCGTATGTCGCCCCAACTTTAAAATAGGGCGGGCCAATTCCGCCCCGTTTTAAAGTTCACGTTCAGCCACCCTCATTGCCACTAAAACCAACGCCACCACACAAACACCGCCGCCGCAATCATCACCAAATTGGCGACAACAATCGGTGTCCACCGGCGTGGCGCACGCTGCAACTTGACACCCCGTTCCGAGCGGCGCAGATAGAAAAACGGACTGAGCAGCATGGAAGCAGCGCAAATCAGAATCACCACCGCATAATAGATTTTTTCGCTACCCATCGTTTTTCCTTTCCCATCTTTCGCCAAAGCGTATTTTCAGACGGCATTATAGCAAAATATGCTACAATTCAGCCGTTTGCAACGGGCGGCATTGCGCCCGACATCTAGCAGGTTTACTGGAATTTCTACAAAAATCATTGATAAAGGTTTGATATAACATGATTTCTACCAACGGCATTACCATGCAGTTCGGCGCCAAGCCGCTGTTTGAAAATGTATCTGTCAAATTCGGCGAAGGCAACCGCTACGGCCTGATTGGTGCGAACGGTTCGGGCAAGTCCACATTTATGAAAATTTTGGGTGGCGATTTGGAACAAACCGCCGGCGAAGTGGCGATTGAAAACGGCGTGCGGCTGGGTAAGCTGCGCCAAGACCAGTTTGCCTACGAAGAAATGCGTGTTTTAGACGTGGTGATGATGGGCCACACCGAAATGTGGGCGGCGATGACCGAGCGGGATGCCATCTACGCCAATCCCGAAGCCACCGAAGATGACTATATGAAAGCCGCCGAGCTGGAAGCCAAGTTTGCCGAATACGACGGCTACACCGCCGAAGCCCGTGCCGCCGAGCTGTTGAGCGGCGTGGGCATTTCCGAAGACTTGCACAATGCGCAGATGAGCGAAGTCGCTCCGGGCTTCAAGCTGCGTGTGCTGCTGGCACAGGCACTGTTTTCCAAACCCGATGTTCTGCTCTTGGACGAGCCGACCAACAACTTGGACATCAATACCATCCGTTGGCTGGAAGGCGTGTTGAACCAATACGATTCCACCATGATCATCATCTCGCACGACCGCCACTTTTTAAACGAAGTCTGCACCCACATGGCGGATTTGGACTACAACACCATCACCATCTATCCGGGCAACTACGATGATTACATGCTTGCCTCCGCCCAATCCCGTGAACGTGCGTTGAAAGACAATGCCAAAGCGAAAGAGAAACTGCAAGAGCTGCAAGAATTTGTCGCCCGTTTCTCCGCCAACAAATCCAAAGCCCGTCAGGCAACCAGTCGTCTGAAACAGGCGGACAAAATCAAATCGGAAATGGTCGAAGTCAAACCTTCGACCCGCCAAAATCCGTATATCCGTTTTGAAGCAGACGAAAAAGCCAAGCTGCACCGCCAAGCCGTAGAAGTAGAAGGTTTGGCCAAACGCTTTGAGACCCAGTTGTTCAAAAACCTGAACTTCATTTTAGAAGCCGGACAACGCCTCGCCATCATCGGCCCCAACGGTGCCGGCAAATCCACCTTGCTCAAACTTTTGGCAGGCGCATTCGACCCGCAATACGCCGAAGGCATCGCAGCCGATTCCGGCAGCATCAAATGGGCGGAAAAAGCCAATATCGGCTATTACCCGCAAGACCATGAAAACGACTTCGATGTCGATATGGACTTGAGCGAATGGATGCGCCAATGGGGTCAGGAAGGCGACGACGAACAAGTTATCCGCGGCACGCTCGGCCGTCTACTGTTCGGCAGCAACGATGTCGTGAAAAAAGTACAGGTTCTCTCCGGCGGCGAAAAAGGCCGTATGCTCTACGGCAAACTGCTGTTGTTGAAACCCAATGTATTGGTTATGGACGAACCGACCAACCACATGGATATGGAAAGCATCGAATCCTTAAACATGGCGCTGGAAAAATACAACGGCACCCTGATTTTCGTTTCCCACGACCGCCAGTTCGTCTCCTCGCTCGCCACCCAAATCATCGAATTGGACGGCAAAGGCGGCTACGAACACTATCTGGGCGACTACGAAAGCTATCTGGAGAAAAAAGGCATCGCCTGATTCCAAATTCGCCAAAACACAAAAAGGGTTGATGATTCAACCCTTTTTTTCTTAACCATGCCGTCTGAAAATGAACAAAGTGAATTTCAGCACAGCTATAGTTAAAACACCGAATTTTCTGTACAAATCGGCAAGCTAAGTTGGTCCACCTGCACTTTGTTCCCCGTCCCGCTGGCGGGAAGGGGCTAGGGGAAGGGTGGCTCGTTGGAGTGTCATATTTTTTTCGGTTGATTTACTATAAAACCGAAGGTTTCGCTAAAATGAACAAAGTGAATTTCAGCAAAGCTAAAGTCTGAAACAGTTTATTCACCAACCACAGCTTATCGCCAAAGCCCACCTTTCCGACACTATTCCGAGTATAATATCCGGCCTGAACTGACCGATTTACCCGGAGCCGCCGATATGTCTGATTACCCTGATTATTCTGATACACCGTCTGAAAATGCCTTAGCATTGCCGCCGCATTCCATGGAAGCCGAACAGTCGGTTATCGGCAGCCTGCTGCTGGAAAATTCAGCGTGGGACCGCATTGCCGATGTGGTTTCAGTCGATGATTTCTACCGCCACGAACACCGCCTGATTTTCCGTTCGATTGCCTCGCTGATTAACGAAAGCCGCCCCGCCGACATCATTACCGTGCAGGAAGCCTTAGAACGCAACGACGAACTCGAAGCCGCAGGCGGCTTTAACTATCTGGTTACGCTGGCACAAAACACCCCCTCGGCCGCCAACATCCGCCGCTATGCCGAAATCGTACGCGAACGTTCGATTATGCGCCAACTGGCAGAAGTCGGGACCGACATCGCCCGCAGTGCCTACAACCCGCAGGGACGCAACGCAGGACAACTGTTGGACGAAGCGGAAAACAAAGTATTCCAGATTGCCGAAAGTACCGCCCGTTCCAAACAAGGCTTTTTAGAAATGCCGGCGCTCTTAAAAGAAGTGGTCGAACGCATCGATATGCTGTATTCAAGAGACAATCCGGACGAAGTAACCGGCATTTCCACCGGTTTTATCGATTTGGACAAAAAAACCTCAGGCCTGCAGCCCGGCGATTTGATTATCGTTGCCGGCCGCCCATCTATGGGTAAAACCGCATTTTCGGTGAACATCGCCGAAAGCGTCGCCATCGACAGCAAACTACCGGTAGCCATTTTCTCAATGGAAATGGGCGGCGCACAGCTGGTAATGCGTATGCTCGGCTCGGTCGGCAGACTGGACCAAAGCGTTTTAAAAACCGGCCGCCTGCAGGACGAACATTGGGCCAATCTGAACGAAGCCGTAGTCAAGCTGTCGGACGCACCGATTTACATTGACGAAACACCGGGCCTGACCGCATTGGAACTGCGCGCCCGAGCCCGCCGCCTCGCCCGCCAGCAAAACGGCAAACTCGGCTTAATCGTCATCGACTACCTGCAACTGATGAGCGGTTCCGGCCGCAGCGACAACCGAGCTTCCGAACTGGGCGAAATTTCCCGCTCACTCAAAGCCTTGGCAAAAGAATTGAACGTACCGGTGATTGCCCTCTCCCAGCTCAGCCGTACCGTCGAATCCCGCACCGACAAACGCCCGATGATGTCCGACTTGCGGGAATCCGGCGCCATCGAGCAAGATGCCGACCTGATTATGTTTATGTACCGAGACGAATACTACAATGCCGACAGCCAATACAAAGGCTTGGCAGAATGTATCCTCGGCAAACACCGTAACGGCCCGACCGGCAAAGTATATCTGACATGGTTGGGACACTTCACCAAATTCGACAACTCCGCCTTTACCCCTGATACTGCAGAAGATTAAAGCCGTCTGAAAACCGGTTTCCACACATACACAGGCCGTCTGAAAATCAGAAAACCCGATTTTCAGACGGCCTGTTTTTTTAATACTTGCCGCCCTGCAATGTATTTTGTATGATAAATGCCATAAAAATAAAGCCGCCAATATCGGCTAAATTAATCATACAAAAGCAGAAGGAGAAAACCATGTTCCGGCAACAAGGCTTGACGCTGATCGAGCTGTTGGTGGTGATGGCGCTTGCCGCCATTACCGCTGTGATTGCCTTGCCCGAAATGGTGCATTGGGCGGCAACTCGGCGGGTGGTGGCGCAGGCGGAGCGGTTGGCTAATCTGATCCGTTTCGCCCGTCATGAAGCCGTCCGCCTCAATCTTCCCGTCTATATCTGTCCCGTTCAAATCCGTAAAGACGGCAATCCTGATCAATACTGCGACACCCGCTACCTTAATCAGGGCATCGCCGCTTTTGCCGATGCCGACCGCAACCGGGCATATACCCGCAAAACCGACCTACCGCTACGCACGGTGATTTTCAACAGCAATGGCAGCGACACTTTGGCAAGCCGTATTGCCGTTACCGGTTTTTCCGGCAGTGCTTACGCTCAAGACCCTGTCTGGCTGTTTCAGCCTGACGGCCGTTTCGGACACGCTCCCGATGTTTCCGCCCCTTTTGCTTTTTCAGACGGCCTCGTCAAAATCATTCTGACCGACAGCCGTGCCGATACGCAGCAACAACGCCGCCAACGTGCCGCTATCGTCCTTATCGACCACAGCGGCCGGGTCAGCACCTGTCGCCCCGACGACAATCCGCGCTGCAGCTATACCGAATAGGTGCCACGATGTCCAATCCTCCGACTTCCCGCTTGCAAGGCCGTCTGAAAACGGGCATTGCCAATCCCAAAATACACGGCAACACCTTGCCGGAAGTGTTGGTTGCCATGCTGATTCTGAGCATCGGCATTTTGGCGTTTTTGTCCGACCAAACCCGCAGCGTGCAAACCGTCCGCACGGCCGAACAACACAGCGCCGTTGCCCAAATTCTGCAGAACCTGAGTGAAAATATTGCCGCCAATCCCTTAATGATTCAGGATAAAAACAGCGGCAGGCTGCTGAAATCCCATGTTCTGTATCACCGCAACGCCCAAAAAGTCCGCCCCTGTCATGCCGCCACACACACCGCCGCCGACTCCGGCACGCTGGCGGAAATCCACCTTTGCCGTTTCCAACAAGAACTGGCCGCCGCTTTGCCCGACACCGAGATTTATTTCAGCATTTGTGCCGACAGCGCCGGCATTCCGCCCGATATTCAAAACGGTGTGTTCAACGACTTTTGCGACCGGCGCACCGGCCTGAGCGCCGTTAAAATCGCTTGGCAGCCTGCAAATACCCAAAACGTTTACAGCCATCAGGCCTTGATTGCGGAGTAAACAGCATGAAGTCGAACAGCCCGCCCCTGCGCCACCACATTCAAGGCTTCAGCCTGATGGAATTTTTAATCGCCGGCCTACTGGCAGTTTTGGTA
This sequence comes from Neisseria lisongii, assembly GCF_028463985.1. Lineage (NCBI taxonomy): Bacteria > Pseudomonadati > Pseudomonadota > Betaproteobacteria > Neisseriales > Neisseriaceae > Neisseria > Neisseria lisongii. The sequence goes on from NZ_CP116766.1 coordinate 941,622, forward strand.
TTGCTTGCCATACAGTCGGTTTATGCCAACAGCCGCCGCCTGCACCAAGCCGCAACGGCAAGATTGGCTGTGCAGCAAGACATTCGGCATACCGCCGCCCTAATTACACGGGACGCACGTATGGCAGGCAGTTTCGGCTGTTTCAATATGGCAGCGGCACACGCCGACACCGTAACGGCCGACAGCGCCGCCGACCATGCCGCATTCAGCCTGCGTTCGGACAAACAAGCATGGTTGCAGCCGATAAAAGCCCTTTCCGCCAATCTGCTGAACGCCGACGGTTTTCACGCTTCGGGTACAGTGCTGCTGTTTCGCTACGGCAGCGATACGCCGTCTGAAAACGCCGATATTTTCAGCAGCTGCACCAGCCTTGTCCGCCCGTCGGGCAAACCGCAGCAGATTCACAAATTATTGAACATTTCCGCCGCCGAATCCGGCGAAATTTCCGCCCTGCGCTATACCGTCCATGCCTACGCCGTCGGCAGCGCAGACGGGCAAAACGGCCTGTTCCGCCTGAGTATGCAAAACGGCGGCTGGAGCCGCCCCGAACTGCTGATTGCCGACATCAACAGTTGGCAAATCCAATATCTTTACGCCGATTACAGCGACTGCTCCGCGCCCGTTTTCCGCCACAGCAGCACCCTGCAAAACGGCACGCCGCAAGCGCTGACAATCGTCCTCAACCGCAACAGCCTGACCAGCCCCGACGGCCACCGTTTCTATCTACCCGACATCACCGCCCATATCCGAGGAGCAAACCAATGCACCGCCGATGCCGTCTGAAAACGAGTTTTTGCAAAGCTAAAACCGGTTTGAATACACCCCAACCGGCAGGCTGCGCCAAACAACAAGGCATTGTTTTATTTGTTGTATTAATGATGATGTTGGTAATCGCCCTGTTCAGCATCGCCGCCTCGCAGTCCTACCACACCGAGCAGCGCATCAGCGCCAACGATGCCGATCACCGCTACGCCCTCAGTCTGGCAGAAGCCGCCCTCAGCGCAGGCGAACAGTATGCTGCAACTTTGGCAGGCAAAGCACAACATTTCAGCGCCGATTGCCAAAACGGTTTATGCAGCGCCGTCAATACCGTCTCCCCGCACGACTACCCCGACATCACCGTATCCGGCACACCCACACAACCCGCATGGCTGCGGCAATGCGACAGCAAAAAAACCTGTCTTGAAAAAAACGGTAGAATATTCAATCACAAAAACAGCAAACCCAAACCGAGATACATCATCGAATTTATCAAAATCAACCCCGAAAACCATACCCCCGTGTACCGCATTACCGCCCAAGCATGGGGCAAAAACGCCTACACCAGCGCCATGATTCAATCATATATCGGCTATAAATAAATTATATTTTATTGATATATAAGGAAAAAGATGAAATATCCAAATACCGTCGGCGGAATGTCGCTGCTGGAAATGATGATTGCCCTCGCCATCTCCGCCGCCCTCTCCGCCTTTGCCCTGACCCAATACCGAAACCACCTTGCCAAAGGCAGACAAACTTTGGCATACAGCGAGTTGCTCCGCATTCACCAAAACCGGCAAACCGCACTGCTGAAAAACCCGTCTTGGTCGCTGCAAGAACGCCAAGCATACCTCGACCGCCTGCTCAAACACGACACCGTTCCCAAGGATTTAACCGACCATTACCACATCAGCGCCGTCCACAGCGACACCCAAAGCCATCTCACCGCCCAGCCCAAAGACCCTGCATTGCCAACCGTCTGGCTGGACGACGCAGGCCACGGCTATCTCTGTCAATCTCCCCATATCACAACCGACCCCGCAGAACGAGCCGATTGCCAAGCAATCCGATAGATACAAAAAGCCGTCTGAAAACCATGGTTTTCAGACGGCCTATTTATGCAATGGCTTCAATACCTTTATTTTTAACCAAGGTCAGCAGTTTTAAGGCTGTCCCGCTGGGTTTCTTTACTCCCCGTTCCCAATCAGAAACTTGGTTTTTGCTGATATTCAGATGAATGGCAAAAGCCGCTTGGGTCAATTCTTCCCGCTCTCTGATGGCTTTAATGTCGGCGGGAGCGAGTGGCTCGACTTGAGTCAGGTGTGCTTTGTCGTAACGTTTCATTTCACTATCGCTGATTACGCCGATTTGATGCAATCCGGCTGCCAAGTCGTGTAAAACTTCGCTTACTTCACTTTTATATTTCATGGTGTTATCTCCGTAAAAATACCCAATTCGACCAGCCTGTCCAGTTGGATACTGCTAACATTCAGATATGTAGCGGCAAAGGTTTTAAATTCCATCAGTTCTGCATGGCTGATATTTTCACGCTCGCTTTTGGCAAAGCCGTAAACGAAAAATGCTTTATCCCCGCATTTGAACAGAATAATGCTGCGATAGCCGCCACTCTTGCCCTGCCCTTTTCTGGCAATACGCTGTTTGATTACCCCGCCACCCAAATCAGCATCAACCAAGCCACTTTCAGCTCTGGCTACAGTTTCTTTTAATTCTTGGTCGCTTATGCCTTGCTTACGGGCAAATTTGGTAATGAATTTATTCTTGAATATCCGTATGATAGCCTTTCATTCATGCTAAGCATTATAGCATGACAAACACTTCTGCAACACACCAAGATACTGTATCTCAACACAAAAAAACCGCTAAATCCCTGATGAATTTAGCGGCTTGGGTATTACGACATATTCTGGAATTTGGTGGAGGCGGGGGGAATTGAACCCCCGTCCGAAAGTCCTCTACAAAGCGTTCTACATACTTAGTCGTGTCTATTTAAAAAATCTTGCTTCCCGCACGCCGACCGACAGGCCCTTGGGAAACCAGTTACCTTAAATCTTATTTTCCGACAAGTAACCCGGCGGAAAACCAGTCAATGTAAAATGACGTTGCGGTAGTCTAAACTACACAGCCCATTGACCAACTGCTGCAACGGCAGGCCTTAAGCGGCCAGTGCGTAAGTTTCGTCGTTTGCGACTATTTTGATTCAGTGTTTTACGGGAAATCTGAGACCCCGGTATGCCCGCATCTGCTTCGCAACCCCCGTCGAAACCAAGATCGCCCCCAGATAGGAACAGTCGATTATACGCAGTTTGCCCCTGCTTGCCAAGCGAAATGCTTGAGGCCGTCTGAAAATCGGGCGGCGGCAATGCCAAACCGGTTTTCAGACGGCCTGTTTGCTATCGTATCACTCAAACGCCGCTGCGTTCTTGTGCCAGAATCATCGAGCCGATACCGGAATCGGTAAAGATTTCCAGCAATAAGGCATTCGGCACACGACCATCGATGATGTGGGTGGCTTTTACGCCATTAACGGCGGCTTCGACGGCGGAACTGATTTTCGGCAGCATACCGCCATAGAGCGTGCCATCAGCAATCAGCTCGTCAATCCGTTTCGGGGTCAGATTGGTCAGCAGATTGCCCGCTTTATCCATCACGCCTGCGATGTTGGTCATCATCAGCAGCTTTTCCGCACCCAGCCGCTCGGCGAGTTTGCCCGCCACCAAGTCGGCATTGATGTTAAATGCCTCGCCGTTGCTACCGACACCGATTGGGGCAACCACGGGAATTTGGCCTTGCTCGACCAAGCCTTGAATCAGGTCGGTATCGATACTCTCTACCACGCCGACCCGGCCGATGTCGATGTTTTGCTGTTCGGGCGTATCCACCAGCAGTTTTTTGGCACGGATAAAATGGCCGTCCCGACCGGTAACACCGACGGCTTTGCCGCCGTGCATATTAATCAGCGACACAATTTCTTTATTGACATGGCCGCCCAAGACCATTTCGACAATATCCATGGTTTCCGAATCAGTTACCCGCATACCTTGGACAAACTGTCCTTCTTTGCCCAAGCGGTTGAGCATATCGTTGATTTGCGGGCCGCCGCCGTGAACCACAACGGGATTAATACCGACCAGTTTCAATAAAACAATGTCTTTGGCAAACCCTTCTTTCAAGGCGGGATCAATCATGGCATTGCCGCCGTATTTCACCACCACGGTGGCACCGGAAAAGCGGCGGATATAGGGCAAGGCTTCGGATAACACGGCGGCTTTAGCCGCTGCGGATAAATGTTCGATTGGGTTCACGGATACTCCTCGGATTGTTTTTCTTAAAAATACGGTAGATATTAATACCAACGGCCGTCTGAAACAAGCCGCTGCGTAAAAGGTTTCATCATTGCACGGAAATGTTTTAAAATGGCAGACATTCCGCAAGGAACTCTTTAGGACAATTCCATGATTAAAATCAGCACTTCATTCGATGCCGGCTCCGTTGTGGTCAAAGACGCAGGCGATCCGGCCAATATCCGCTTGGCGCTGCGTCCCGACAATGCCTCGGATTTCGCCCAATGGTTTTATTTCCGCCTGCAGGGTGCGGCCTACCAGCATTGCACCATGCACTTTGAAAACGCCGCCGCTTCGGCATATCCCGAAGGCTGGGAAGACTATTGTGCCGTCGCCTCTTACGACCGTCAAAACTGGTTTCGTGTGCCGACCCGCTACGAAAACGGCGTATTGACCATCGACCATACGCCGCTTGCCAACAGCGTTTACTATGCCTATTTCGAACCTTATTCTTACGAGCAGCATTTAAACCTGCTGGGCGACGCACAAGGCAGCGGGCTGTGCCAGATTGACGACTTGGGCAGCACGGTTCAGGGTCGCGACATCAATCTGCTGACCATCGGCAACCAAGTGGAAAGCGATTTGAAAATCTGGCTGATTGCCCGCCAACACCCCGGCGAAACCATGGCGGAATGGTTTATCGAAGGCTTTTTGGGCCGTCTGCTCGACCCGCAAGACCCAACCTCGCGCGCCCTACTCGACCGTGCCACATTCTACGTTGTCCCGAATATGAATCCCGACGGCTCGGTGTTGGGCAATCTGCGTACCAACGCCGCCGGTGCCAACCTCAATCGGGAATGGGAAAACCCTTCTTTAGAACGCAGCCCCGAAGTCTATTTCGTGCGTGAAAAAATGCAGCAGACCGGCGTGGACCTGTTTTTAGACATTCACGGCGACGAAGCCCTACCGTTTGTCTTTGTAGCCGGAACCGAAGGCGTGCCGTCTTACGACAGCCGCATGGCGGATTTGGAAACGCAGTTCAAACAGGCATTTTCCGCCGCCAGCCCCGATTTCCAAGACGAATACGGCTATGAAAAAGATGCGCCGAGCCAAGCCAATATGGGCATGGCAACCGCATGGGTAGGCGAACATTTCCGCTGTCTTGCCTACACGCTGGAAATGCCGTTTAAAGACAACCACAACCTGCCCGACGACGATTTCGGCTGGAACGGCCAACGCTCGCTGCGGCTGGGCGAAGCAATGGTTTCCGCCATTTGGAACGTGTCGGACAAACTGCGCTAAACCCAATCCGGCCAAACCCGTTTTCAGGCTGTCTGCATTTTCAGACGGCCTGTATCGTTATGATTTACCCTCGAAAGAATCCCAGACACCATGATTATCCACCCCCAATTCGACCCCGTCGCCCTCAGCCTCGGCCCGCTTGCCATACGCTGGTACGCCCTCAGCTATATCGCCGGCTTTATCCTGTTTCTCTGGCTCGGGCGGCGGCGGATTGCCCAAGGCAACACCGTTTTCACCCGTGAAATGCTGGACGACTTCCTCACATGGGGCATTATCGGCGTGATTCTCGGCGGCCGCTTGGGCTACATCCTGTTTTACAAACCGTCTTACTACCTCGCCAACCCGCTGGACATATTCAAAGTCTGGGAAGGCGGCATGGCATTTCACGGCGGCTTTCTCGGCGTTGTCGTTGCCATGTGGCTGTTCAGCCGAAAATACAAAATCAACACCCTGAAAACCATGGATTTTGTCGCCCCACTCGTCCCGCTGGGTCTCGCCTCCGGCCGCATCGGCAACTTTATCAACGGCGAACTCTGGGGACGCATTACCGACATTCACGCCGCATGGGCAATGGGTTTCCCGCAGGCACGCTACGAAGACCTCGAAGCCGCCGCCCATAATCCCCAATGGCAACAATGGCTGACCCAATACGGCACACTGCCCCGCCACCCTTCCCAGCTTTACCAATTCGCACTCGAAGGCATCTGCCTGTTTATCATCGTCTGGCTGTTTTCCAAAAAAGCCCGACCCACCGGCCAAGTCGCCGCCCTCTTCCTCGCAGGATACGGCTGCTTCCGCTTTATCGCCGAATTTGCCCGCCAACCCGATGATTATTTAGGCCTACTCACCCTCGGACTGTCCATGGGCCAATGGCTGAGCCTGCCGATGATTATCCTAGGCGCAACCGGTTTCATCTATTTCGGCAAAGCCAACGCTTTAAGCAAACAATGATACAGAAACAGCCGTCTGAAAACGGCTGTTTTTTATCTGTTTCGGCCAAACAAAAAACTTGACCTATTCCCCCTTCGCATTTATATAAAACACTTCCCCAACCGAAAGCGTGCATGCCCAAGCATGCACGGGACTGGTGTCAAAGTAGCCCACCCATTCAAAGCCAAAACATAAGCCGTCTGAAAACGAGTGTAATGAATTGCTGCACAATCCAAATCAGGTTTTCAGACGGCTTTGGTATAGCCATAATCTTTACAGTCCCGTGCATGCTTAAGGCATGCACGCTACGCCTTGTATTGCTTTGGGGTTATTTCACTATAGCGAATCAACCGAAAAAAATATAGCACCACAGCGAACCACCTTCCCCTAGCCCCTTCCCGCCAGCGGGACGGGGAACAAAGTGCAGGTGAACCAACTTAGCTTGTTACCCACCACATATTCCGACTGTCATTAGCTTGCCGATTTGTACAGAAAATTCGGTGTTTTAACTATATACATCTAATCAATCCATTATGTTGTGCTTAACCAACTCTTATATCTTGATTCAAATCAAAACACATTGAATTTACATTTAACAAACAAGCGGGAAACAGGCCGTCTGAAAATTGAGATTGGGCTTGAGCGGTTGAATTTATTGCAATCAAATAATCTCTGAAACGCCCAATTCATCAGGGATATATCGATATTGGATAGATTTTGACATTAAACATTCATTTCAACAGATATTTATAAAATCACTTAAAAATCTAATATCATTTTATTTTATTAATTTATCATCTCTTTTAAAAGTTAATAAAATGCGCCGTTGGCAAATTAAAAACAAAAATTGCCATTAACTTAACTTAACTTAACTTAACTTAACTTAACTTAACTTAACTAATGTTACTTATTGTTAAGGTTTGTTTGTTTGGTTAAGTTTTTTTATTAATTCACGCTATATACGGACATTTTAGCACATGAATAAGTTATTTAAAGTTATTTGGAATCATGCAACGTCTACTTGGGTCGCCGTTTCCGAATTAAACAAGGCCAAAGGTAAAACAAAATCTTCTTCTGCCAATAAAGCAGCAAAAGTATTGGCAATTTCCGTTGCCACAATCGGCGCAACAATTATCGGCTCATCGCAGGCAATGGCGGCGATTAGTATTAACTATAATGAGCTTACAACTCAAAAAGATCAATATGGGAATCATATTACTAGAATATATAGCGATCCAAAGCAGTCAGGCAATGATGATAGCATCTCTATTGGTAACCACAATACTTACGCTCAAAACAACGGGGTAGCGATTGGTACATGGAATACTTATGCTATCGGTCAGGCAGTTGCTATCGGTAAAACTGCAAACGGTGGCGGCGGTGACGGTGTGGCAATCGGTACTAATACCAAAGCAGGTGTTGGCACGGGTTCTGTTGCCATTGGTGGTAATGCAACTGTTAAGGGTTCTGTCAGCAGCGTGGCAATCGGTCAAAACTCAGAAGTAAATGATTCGGGTTATTCTTCCGTTGCGGTGGGTACAGGCGCTCGTGCAGTAAACTGCGGTACAGTTGCGATTGGTGGTAATGCCGTTGCTCATAATCAAAGCTCTGTGGCGTTGGGTTATGGCGCAAATGCTACCTTAGAACAATCTACGGCATTAGGTCATACTGCAAAGGCATCAAATAACTACACCACCGCAGTGGGTCAAAACTCAACCGCTGCTGGTTACGCCTCTACTTCTTTGGGTCGTGCGTCTAATTCTACTGGTGCTTATTCTATTGCATTGGGTTCACAAAGTTTGGCCGAAGGTGAACACTCCATTGCGATTGGTTCAAGCGTAGCCAATAATACTGCAGCAGGTTCAGCCTCTAAAGCCACTGGCAAATATGCGATTTCTGTTGGTTTAAGTTCAGTTGCCTCTGCAGAAAGTGCGCTTGCATTTGGTAAACAAGCTAATGCGACACAAGCCAATGCGACAGCCATTGGTACTAATGCCAAAGCGGATGGTCAATCTTCTATCGCATTCGGTTGGAATGCCTCCACTGGAGCAGAAGCTGATGGTGCGGTTGTAATCGGTAAAGATGCAATCTCAAACGATCCAGATTCTGTTGTTTTGGGTTCAGGCTCAAAAGGCGTGAAAGCGAATACGACTGTTACAACAACAAGTGTTGATGTATCTGGTATTGATTTTAATAAACCAATTAGAAATGAAAAAGGTGAGTTGGTATATCCATTCAAAGGTAAGGTTAAAGATGAAAACCACTATGTAAGCGTAGGCGCAAGCGACACTGATGCCCGCCAAATTAAATATGTTGCGGCTGGTGCAGTCAGTGCTGGATCTACCGATGCGATCAATGGCTCACAATTATTTGCTGTGGCAAAAACCTTATCTGAACAAAAATGGAATATCGCAACCGATGGTACTCGTGGTGCATTAAATACAGATGGTTCAGCTGCTGCAAATAATACAGCAAATACAACCGTTGGTTTTAACCAAACTGTAACCATTAAAGCGGGTAAAGGCTTAAAAATTGCCCAAAATGACAGAACGATTACGCTTTCTGCTGATATACCGAGCCATTCTACTGAAACGACTTGGAATTTAAAAGGTCCTAATGTCTCTTCAACCACAATCAATACTGCTGTTATAACTTCTGAAATTGCCAATGGTCATACCGTTGAATTTAAAGATGGCAACCACACCAAAGCCGATGTGCGTAAAGTTGGCACGACAACAACCGTTGCTTATCACGCAGACAGCTATCAAGGTGCTGGTCCTGTTTCTATTTCAGAAAATACCACAGCAACTAGCACTAATGCGAATAAAACTAAGGTTTATGATGTAAACGTAAATACATCAAATGTTGCATCTGTGACCAATCGAGCATCAAAAGCCGAGGGCAATAAAACGGGTGCAGTAGAATTAGGCAAAACGGGTAATCGACCACAAAACGGTTCTAATTTGGTAAATGCGACTACCGTTGTTAATGCAATCAATAATTCAGGCTGGCGTGTAACTACTGGCGAAGATGGCGGTAAACGTGATGGAAATGCTGCAACCGAAGAATTGGTACAACCGGGTGAGTTGGTGAAAATCAATGCCGGTAAAAATACCATTATCAAACAAGATGGCCAGACTATTACCCTTTCTGCATATAGCGTTACGGCTGAAGATAAGAGTGTTACTGTTACCCCAGATGATACTAATCACACTTTCAAAGTTAAAGCAAACTTGCCTAAATTCCAATCAGGCGATGAGAGCGTAACCGTTACCCCTGATGCAGCTAATCATACCTATAACATCACAGCGAAAAATAACATCACAGTGGTGAAAAAAGGTAAAAATGTTACTGTTGATGAACAAGTTAATGGCAATACCACGACTTATACCGTGAATGCGGAAAAAACCACGGTAAGCAATGGCTCGGATAAAGTGGTCGTTACGCCTAAAACTGATGCAACAACTGGCATTACCGATTATAAAGTTGATTTGTCTGAAGCGGCAAAAACCAATATTGATAAAGTGTCTAAAGGTTGGAATTATTCAACCAGCGGTAATACAAGCCCTGAAAATGTACAGCTTGGCGAAGAAGTGAAATTCGTTAATGGTACAAAAAATGTCAATATTACCCATTCTGGCAAAACCATTACGATTGGCGTGGATGATCCTGTAATTAATGGTAGCGATAATGTCAATGTTAAGAAAGGTGATGATGGCTCATTCACTATTACGGCAAAAGACAGCAAAACCGTTGTTGCAGCGGGTAAAAATGTTACCGTTGATACAGCAGTTAATGGCGATACCACTACTTACACCGTAAACGCGAATGCCTCTACTTGGACAATCAGCGGTAAAGCAGAAGTTACCGAAGGTGATACGACAGCCAATACCAACAGCACTGTTGGTAAAGATTCTAAAGGCGTCACCTTTGCAGACGGCAATCACACCACGGCAAGCGTTACCACTAAAGATAATGTTACTACGGTGAAATACAATGCTGATCATTATCAAGGCGAAGGCCCTGTTTCAATCAAGGCACTTGATAAGAAAAATGCGGACGGCACAACAACCTTTAATGTCAGCGTAAAAACCGAAGTTACACCAACCTACCCTACGGGTACTAATGGTAAACCGCTTGGTAATGTTTCGGTAACCAATGGCGATAATTTGGTGAACGGCACAACATTGTCTAATGCCATCAATAATTCAGGCTGGCGTATTACTACCAACACAACAGGTAATGCTCTGCGTGAAGGTAGTGCTGCGACCGAAGAATTGGTTAAACCGGGCGATTTGGTGAACATTATCGGTGGTAACAATACTAAGATCAAACAAGATGGTCAAAACGTTACCATTTCTGCATTTGATATTATAGCGGGTAACGACTATATCGATGTTAAAACAGATGAAAAGACCGGCAAAATTACCATTTCTGCGACCAAACCAGCGTCATCTGATCCTAGTTCTTGGGCAGTAGGTAACGCAACGGGCGAGAAAGTAAGCGATGTTAAAGCAGGTAGCCAAGTAAACTTCGTTAATGGCGTTGGCACAACAGCCGTTGTGGGTAAAAAAGAAGGGGACGATACCGTAACCAATGTTACCTTTAATGTTAATGCCACAAGTGATACATATACGCCAAATACAGCCAACGGCTCTAATAGTACCTTTAAGGTAACTAATCCAGATAATTTTGTTACTGGCAATACCTTGAACAATGCAACAAGCTACTTAACCGATAAAGGTATTAACTTCCAAGGCAATAATAACAAGAAAGATGCTATCCATAAAAACTTGGGTGCAACGCTGACTGTTAAAGGCGGTGCGAATAAACAAGATGGCACACCATCAAAAACAGTATCAGATAAAAATACCTATGTTGAAAACAGTGGTACTGAGCTGATCGTTAAGATCGCTGAAACACCAGAGTTTACAGGCGTTAATTTAACCAACGGTAGCAACACCGTTAATTTAAACCCAACCGCTGACAATACATTGACGTTCACCAATGCAAGCAATGGCAATATCACCTTAAGTGGTATTGCAACGGGTGCAAAAACCTTTAAACAAACCGAACATGATGTACCAAACACCAATACAAGCGGTCAAAATTACGAAAATATCAGCAACTTGCTTGATTTAGGTAACTCAACTGCCAACAACGCATTAACCGTTGAAGATGCCAAACATTTAGGCTGGGTGGTTTCTGCTAGTAAAAATAAAACTGGAGATAACACAGTTGCCTACGAAGATGCAGTAACTAACGCTAAAAAAGTTGATTTTGTGGGTGAAAACGGTATTCAAGTAAACGGCAAAACCGATGGCGATACTCGTACTATCACCGTTAAAGCAGATACCACAACATTGAACTTAAGCAACACCAACAAAGATGGCACGGTAACCAATGGCTCAGTTGTTGTTCCTAACGGTCAAGGCGATAAATTGGTTAATGCAACGACTATTGCAAATACTATCAACAATGTTTCTTGGGGCGTGGGTGGTAATGACGGCAAGAAAGTAGCCGATGTGAAAGCTGGCAACCAAGTAAACTTTGTGAATGGCGTTGGCACAACAGCGGTTGTAAAACCAGGTGCAAAAGATGGTGAAACCAATGTTACCTTTAACAGCGCTGTGGCTTATGTCAATACTGGCGAGAAAGCAAACGACCAATCAACCCCAAGCAATAATGCAACATTGGTGGGTCCAAAAGACTCAACCGAGGCGGTTTCATTACAAAATGTGGCGAGCGGTTTAGGTTTAACTAAAGAAGCAGCGAAAACCATTAAAGGTAAGGAATTTGCAGAGAAATTAGCCAATGCAACCGATGCTCAACTTACCAACGCTGTAAACGTGGGTGATTTGAAAAACACCGTTAATGCGACTTTAAGCAAAGTTGGCTTTAACTTAACTACTGCAAATGGTGATAAATCAGAAGTTACTGTTGCAGAAAGTGATGATGAGAAAACCCAAGCAGCAAAAGCTGAAAAAGCCCGTATCAACAACAACGAAACCTTTACTTTAGATCAAGGTAACGACAATATCGTTATTAAACAAATTGATAACGGTTATGAAATTTCTACCAATGCCACCTTAAAAGCCGATGAAGTGATTGTTGGTAAAGATGGCAAAGACGGTAAAAACGGCGTTGATGGCAAAATCGGCGTAAACGGTAAAGACGGCTCATCTGTGGTGTTAAATGGTAAAGACGGCTCTATCGGTTTGACTGGTCCGAAAGGTAAAGACGGTGTGGATGGTAAAGATGGTAAGTCAAGCTTAACATTCAAACCAGCTGATGGCACTGGCACGATCGATGAACGTGGTAAAGACGGTAAAGATGGTAGTGCAGCCAAAGATGCTAATGCGACCCGTATCGTTTACGAAACCAAAGATAAAGATGGTAAAGATATTACCCGTGAAGTGGCAACCACTGATGATGGTTTGTACTTCCAAGGTGATAACACTGAGGTGACCTTAGATCGTAAGCTGAACACTCGCTTAGATGTGAAAGGTGGTGCGGATAAAGATAAACTTTCCGACAACAATATCGGTGTTCAAGGTAGCATTGATAAGGATGGCAATCGTGTATTGGATATTAAATTAGCCAAAGAAGTGACTAATTTAACCAGCGTGGAAACGGTTAATCCGACTAACAATACCACAACCAAACAAACAGGTGATGGTATTACAATTACTCACAATCCGAAAAATGAACAAGGTAATCCGATCACAGAAGGTAAAAAACCGAATGTGAGTTTGACTATCAATGGCTTGGATAATGGTAATAACACTATTACCAACGTAACCAGCGGCTTAACCACTTATACCGATGCACCAAAAACTGGTTTGTTGGATTTAAGTAAAAAAGAAAACGGTGTTCCTGATACCAATGCAGCGACCGTTGGCGACTTGAGAAAAATGGGTTGGATTGTCACAACCAGCAAAGATGGTAAAGATAAGCCTTACTCAGACAAAGTACAAAATGCTGACACAGTTGATTTTGTGGGCGATGGCGTAACTGTAACTGGTGAAACTAAAGACGGTGTTCGCACAATTACCATTAAAGCTGAACCAACTAAAGCGAGCGAAACCAAGTGGACATTAAATGGTAAAGACGAAAATGGTGCTGACACTAATAGCACCGTTGGTAATGGCAATGCTGTGAACTTTGTTAATGGTGTTGGCACAACGGCAGTTGTGAAAAAAGGTAAAGACGGTGAAACCAATGTGACCTTTAACAGTGCGGTGGCTTATGTCAATACTGGCGATAAAGTAAACGACCAATCAACCCCAAGCAACACCACTAAATTAGTTGGCCCGAAAGACAGCACAGACCCAGTGGCGTTGAAAAATGTGGCAAGTGGTTTGCGTGATGTTGAGGGTGCAAATACCAATGCAACCACCTTTATTAAGGCGTTGAAAGAGTTAAATAGCACTAAAGAGACTGACAAAGCAACCTTAGAAACCGCAGTGAATGTGAGTGATTTGAAAAATGTTGCACAAGCAGGTTTGAACTTCACAGGTAACAATGCTGACCACCACGCCGACATTCACAAAAACTTAGGTGAAACCTTGACAGTGAAAGGTGGCATTACAACCATCGCTAAAGGTAATCCAAATGCAGGTAACGCATCAAAAGCCGTATCAGATAAAAATACCTATGTTGAAAATGATGGTACAAATCTGATCGTTAAAATTGCGGAAAACCCAGAGTTTACTGGTTTGAATTTAACCAATAAAACAACTGGCGATAACCCTGTAACCAGCACTGTAAACTTTGATCCAACCACCAATAAAGATGGCGATACAACCTTAACCTTAAATAATGGTACTACAGGTGGTAATGTCGTGATCTCTGGTGTGGCAAATGGCACAAATACTTATGGTGGCGTTTCTGCAGAAGGCGATAAATTAACCAAAGTTGGTGATAGCTATTACAAAGCAGATCAATTTGAAAACGGTAGCTTAAAACCTAATGCAACGCCAACTGCAGTGAAAGATGGAAACCAAACCAATGCATTAAATGGTCTGGCTGATTTAGCCACATCGGTAAATAGCAATGCAATTACCGTGGGTGATGCGAAGAAACTGGGTTGGGTTGTAACAACCAGTGAAGATGGCAAAGAAGATCATTATGCAGATAAAGTACAAAACGCTGACACTGTTGATTTTGTGGGCAAAAATGGCGTAACCGTAACCGGTGAAACCAAAAAAGGTGTTCGTACTGTTACCGTTGATGTAGATGCACAAAAAGTGGTAGAAAGTGCGCAATTACCAGTGGTTTATACCGATAAAAACGGTAAGAAAGTGTATAAAGTGAAAAAACCAGATGGTTCTTATGTCTTTAACACCCAACCAGATGGCAAGGGTACGGAAGTTAAGCCAGAAGATGTCATCGCCTCTATGAACAGCGGTGGTAATAACACTTCAACACCAGTGGCATTGCACAATGTTCAAAATGCAACGCAAACTTATGCTGTGGCACCAAAAGCCCCAACTACGGGCGATAATCCGCAACCATATATCCCTGCGAATATCACCAGTTATCTTAAAGGTGGTGATGCACCGTTTAGCAAATTGGCGAACTTAGATGCAGCAAATCCAAATGCGGCGTTAACCGTGGCGGATGCACGTAATTTAGGCTGGGTTGTTGGTGCTGGTAAAAATGATGGTGGCAACATTACCAATACCTATGCAGCATCAGTAACCAATGCTCAAGTGGTTGAGTTTGTGGGTGATGATGGCGGTATTATTACCGTTGAAGGTAAAACCCTTGAGAATGGTATTCGTCAAATCAAGTTGAATGTGACCAAAGATGCATTGAAAGGGCTTAAAGGCGATCCAGGTGATAAAGGCCCTGACGGTGATAAAGGCCCAACTGGCGATAAAGGCCCAACTGGCGACAAAGGTCCTGATGGCGATAAAGGCCAACCAGGCGACAAAGGTCCTGATGGCGATAAAGGCCAACCAGGCGACAAAGGCCCTGATGGCGACAAAGGCCAACCAGGCGACAAGGGTCCTGATGGCGACAAAGGTCAACCAGGTGATAAAGGCCAACCAGGTGATAAAGGTCCTGATGGCGATAAAGGCCAACCAGGCGACAAAGGCCCTGATGGCGATAAAGGCCAACCAGGTGATAAAGGTCCTGATGGCGACAAGGGTCCTGATGGCGACAAAGGTCCTGATGGCGATAAAGGCCCACCAGGCGACAAGGGTCCTGATGGCGACAAAGGCAGGCGACAGGGTCCTGATAAAGGTCCTGATGGCGACAAAGGCCCTGATGGCGATAAAGGCCAACCATGGCGACAAAGGCCCTGATGGATAAAAGGCCAACCAGGCGACAAAGGCCCTGATGGCGATAAAGGCCAACCAGGTGATAAAGGTCCTGATGGCGATGGCAAGGGTCCTGATGGCGATGGCGACAAGGTCCTGATGGCGGTCCTGATGGCGAAAAGCCAACCAGGCGACAAGGGTCCTGATGGCGACAAAGGCCAACCAGGTGATAAAGGTCCTGATGGCGACAAAGGCCAACCAGGCGACAAGGGTCCTGATGGCGACAAAGGTCAGCCAGGTGATAAAGGTCCTGATGCGACAAAGGCCAACCAGGTGATAAAGGTCCTGATGGCGACAAAGGCCCTGATGGCGATAAAGGCCAACCAGGCGACAAAGGCCCTGATGGCGATAAAGGCCAACCAGGCGACAAAGGTCCTGATGGCGATAAAGGCCAACCAGGTGATAATGGTCAACCAGGTCAAGGCGGCAACGGCGGCTCTGGCAACTTTAACCTAACAACCAACGGCGATACCTCCGTGATCGATGCAATTACCGATGCTGGTAAGAAAGCTGAAGCAACCCGTATCGACAACGGCAACACCTTTAATTTAAATGAAGGTGATAAGAATATCGTTGTTAAACAGATCAATAAAGGTTACGAGCTTTCTGCTAATACCAATTTCCAAATTGGTGAGAAAGGTGAACCGGGCGAACCAGGTGAAAATGGTGCGGAAGGTAAACCAGGAAAACCTGGCGTTGATGGCAAAATCGGCGTAAACGGTAAAGACGGCTCATCTGTGGTGTTAAATGGTAAAGACGGCTCTATCGGCTTGACTGGTCCGAAAGGCAAAGACGGTGTGGATGGTAAAGATGGTAAATCAAGCTTAACATTCAAACCAGCTGATGGCACTGGCACGATCGATGAACGTGGTAAAGACGGTAAAGATGGTAGTGCAGCCAAAGATGCTAATGCGACCCGTATCGTTTACGAAACCAAAGATAAAGATGGTAAAGATATTACTCGTGAAATTGCAACCACTGATGATGGCTTGTATTTCAAAGGTGATAATGACACCGTTTTAGATCGTAAATTGAATACCCGTTTAGATGTGAAAGGTGGTGCGGATAAAGATAAACTTTCCGACAATAATATCGGTGTTCAAGGTCGTATTGATGAGAAAACTGGTGAACGTGTATTGGATATTAAATTAGCCAAAGAAGTGACTAATTTAACCAGCGTGGAAACAGTTAATCCGACTAACAATACCACAACCACACAAACAGGTGATGGCATTACGATTACTCACAATCCGAAAGATGAACAGGGTAATCCGATCACAGAGGGTAAAAAACCGAATGTGAGCTTGACTATCAATGGTTTGGATAACGGCAATAACCAAATTGTTAATGTGGCAAATGGCACAGTGACTTATGGCGATAACGCAAGCAAAATTGGCGGTTTAACGAACAATACCAATGTGCCAGATAGCATCAAAAACTTGGCTGATTTGAACAATTCGAATGGTTCAAATGCAATCACTGTAAACGATGCGAAACGTTTAGGCTGGATTGTTCAAGCGTCTGAAAATGAATATAAAGATGCGGTGAATAACGCTAATATCGTGGACTTCAAAGGTAATGGTTCATTTGTAAGCGTAACGGGTAAAACAGACGAAGCAACTAAAGTGCGTACGGTTAGCGTGGATGTGGATGCACAAAAACTTGTGGAAAATGCACAGTTACCAGTGGTTTATACCAATAAAGAGGGTGATAAACTGGTTAAAGTTGGCAACAACTTCTATAAAGCTGGTGATGTTGTAAATGGTAAGCCGTCTGAAAATGCAACGCCAGTTAAAGCTGGTGATGTCATTGCCTCGATGAATAATGGCGATAACAGCACCACAACGCCGACAACTTTGGCTAATGTGAAATCGAACTTGCCTGAAACTCGTAATACAGCAGATGGCAATAAAGCAGTAACGACATCACAACAAGCTCCAAGCGATGTTGAAAACATCACTAACAACGCTGCAACAGCGGGTGATGTATTGAATGCAGGTTGGAACTTGCAAGGTAACGGTAATGCTGTTGATTTTGTGAAGACTTACGATACAGTGAACTTTGCAGATGGTAAGAATACCAATGTAAACGTAACCTCAGACGGTACGGTAAGCAAGGTTGTCGTTGATGTTAAAGATCAATTAACTTTAGGCAAACCATCTGAACCAGGTAAAGACGGCAAACCGGGCAAAGACGGTGTTGATGGCTTTATCGGCGTAAACGGTAAAGACGGCGTTTCTGGTGTTGCAATCAACGGTAAAGACGGTTCTATCGGCTTGCGTGGCCCGAAAGGTGCTGATGGTAAAGACGGTTCAAGTTTGACCTTTAAACCAGCTGAAGGCACTGGCACGATTGATGAGCGTGGCAAAGACGGCAAAGATGGCAGCACAGCCAAAGATGCTAATGCAACCCGTATCGTTTACGAAACCAAAGGTAAAGACGGTCGAGACATTACCCGCGAAGTGGCAACCACGGATGATGGCTTGTACTTCCAAGGTGATAACACTAATGTGACCTTAGATCGTAAGCTGAACACCCGCTTGGATGTGAAAGGCGGTGCGGATTCAACCAAGCTGACTGAGAAAAATATCGGTGTGGTTGGTCGCATTGACGAAGATGGCAACCGTGTTCTTGATGTGAAACTGGCTGAAAACATTGATTTGGGTGCTAAAGGCAGCGTGAAAACTGGCGACACCACCATCAATGATAATGGCGTAGCCATTAATAATGGTCCAAGCATTACCAAAGATGGTATTGATGCCGGTAACACAGTGATCACCAATGTCGCACCGGGCGTTAATCCGACCGATGCGGTGAATGTGAGCCAGTTGAAACAAAACATTGGTGATGTCAACAACCGTATCAACAAGCTGGATAAGGATTATCAAGCGGGTATCGCCGGTGTGGCTGCATTGGCCGGTCTGCCTGAAATCCATATGGCGGGACACTCTATGCTGTCTGCTGCGGTAGGCAACCATAAAGGTCAAAGCGCCTTGGCTGTGGGTTACTCACGCCTGTCGGACAACAGCAAAGTGAAGCTGAAAATCCAAGGTAGTGCGAATACCCAAGGCGATATCACCACCAGCGTTGGCATTGGTTACGCTTGGTAACAAGCTAATCTTTCCGACTAAATAAGAAGCAGACAGCGAAAGCTGTCTGCTTTTTTATCATGAATAAGCCAAAAGATAACTATAGTGGATTTACTTTAAAAGTAGTACAAGGCGGCGAGCCGAAGACAGTACAGGTAGTACGGGAAACCAAGTGTAGCGTGCTTGCCCAAACATGCACGTGTTCTTTAAATTCCACATGAATGCTGTCTGAAAACCGTAGGTTTTGCCAAAACGAGGGAAGCAAGTTTCTGCGTAACTAAAACCAAAGGTTTCGCTAAAATCAGGAAAAGGTGGTTTACGTTGTCATACTTTTAAAATGAATTCACTATATATAGTAAATCAACCGAAAAAATATGACACCACAGCGAGCCACCCTTCCCCTACCCCCTTCCCGCCAGCGGGACGGGGAACAAAGTGCCGGTGGACCAACTTAGCTTGCCGATTTGTACAGAAAATTCGGTGTTTTAACTATAGTTGGACATAAGAAAGCTGCACCTTTTAAAGTTGGAGGAAGTGTCCAACTTTTGGGGTACAATTCAACATTTTCAGACGGCCTCCCGTATATAACAAAATCATCTTTCTAACAAACAAACCATTCTTTCCCATTTACCGGCGGGGTCAGTAAAGTATCGGGCAATCTGAGCGATAAGGAAACCACCATGACCGCAAATTCCGCCCCACTGCTGCGCTTTATCACTGCCGGCAGCGTTGACGACGGCAAATCCACCCTCATCGGCCGTCTGCTTTACGACAGCAAAACCTTGTTGAGCGACCAAATCGACAAGCTCAACCGTGCCGCCGATAACGGCGAAACCCCTGATTTCGCCAGCCTGACCGACGGCTTGGCGGCCGAACGGGAACAAGGCATCACCATCGATGTCGCCTACCGCTATTTTGCCACTGCCAAACGCAAATTCATCATCGCCGACACTCCCGGCCACGAACAATACACCCGCAATATGGTAACCGGCGCATCCACCGCCGATGCCGCCATTATTTTGGTGGACGCTACCCGTGTCGATTTCAGCGGCGAGACCCCCGTATTGCTGCCGCAAACCAAACGCCACAGCGCCATTTTAAAACTCTTGGGCTGCCCGAATATCATCGTGGCCGTCAATAAACTGGATTTGGTCGGCTATGATGAAACCAAATATCAAGCAATTGTTGCCGCCTACCGTGCGCTTGCAGAACAAATCGAACTGAACGTATCGCTGCACTTCCTGCCAATCAGCGCCCTGCAAGGCGACAATATCGTCAGCGCCAGCGCCAACACCCCTTGGTATCAAGGTCTGCCGCTGCTGCCTTTACTCGAAAGCCTGCCCGTTTCCCGCCACAACGCCGCCGGTCAGCCCGCCTACTTCTCCGTGCAGCGTGTCGCCCGCCAAGACGGAAGCAGCAGCGACGACTTCCGAGGCTACCAAGGCCGATTGGAAGCAGGCCGTCTGAAAACCGGCGACGAAGTCAAAATCCTGCCCAACGGCCAAACCGCCCGCATTGCCGAAATTTACAGCCCCGAAGGCAAAACCGACAACGCCGAAGCCGGTGACGTATTGACCATCACACTAGACACCGACATTGACATTTCGCGAGGCAACGCCATTGTCGCCGCCGCCAGCCCGGTTGCACCGGAACAACAATTCCAAGCCGCCCTGTGCTGGTTTGACCACACCCCGCTGAACATCCGCCGCAAATACCTGCTGAAACACACCACGCAAACCACCGCAGTAAAAATCAGCGCCATCGACTATGTGTGGGACGTACACACCCTCAGCCGAGTGCAATCAGCGGACGATTTGAAACTCAACGACATCGGCCACGTCAGCCTGAAAACCCAACAGCCGCTGAACGCCACCGCATACGACGAAAACCCCGCCACCGGCGCATTTATCCTGATTGACGAAGCCACCAACCACACCGTCGCCGCCGGTATGATCCGCAGCCGCAACACAGCGGACAGTTTTGAAATTTAAAGCATCAAAGCCAAAATAAGCCGTCTGAAAACCGCAGGTTTCGCCAAAACGAACGTAACGAGTTTTCAGACGGCTTCAGTGTAATATTTACAGCCCCGTGCATGCTTAACGCATGCACGCTACACCTTGATTTAAAATGAAATTATGATATTCACAGACCTTTTTCAGGAATAACAGCTACGGTTAAACAGCCGTCTAAAAACAATATCCGATCGTAGCGTGCATGTCCAAGCATGCACGGGGTTGCGGTCAAAGTAGCCCACCCACTCAAAGCCAAACCATAAGCCGTCTGAAAACCGGTGTAATGAATTGCTGCACAATTCAAATCAGGTTTTCAGACGGCTTTAGCATAACCATAATATTTATAGTTAAAACACCGAATTTTCCATACAAAAGCAGGCGTATAGTAAATCAACCGAAAAAATATGACACCACAGCGAGCCACCCTTCCCCTTATATATTTCACTCCGTTAAGGGAGTGTAAATTTATCAGATAAGCCCTTGACAAGTTTAATTAACCGACTTTCAAGGGGTCTGAAATGTCAACAATTAACCGTGTTTCTACATATGCTGATGATGTCATCATGCAACCGTTGCCACTACGGGCTGAATGTGCGCAGCGCATTCAGCTTCCTTGTCTAAATAGTAACAACTGCATTGAGGGTAGCAACAACTCTTCAAATACTGCCAAAACCTTACCAATCGGCTATGAAAAATTTCTACCTAATGAAATGAAAGCTGATTTCAACCAGTTTTCTACTTCCCACAGAAAATCATCGGCTGCTTTAGAAATGAATGTCCGGCAATTTATTGAGGCATTCGGAATTAATCATGTCGGTTTTTTAACGCTGACTTTCGCCGATGATGTCCAAGATGTCAAAGAGGCTTCCCGTAGATTTCACAGTTTGCGGACGAATTTTTTAAGCAAACATTTCAAGCATTACGTTTGTGTATACGAACGCATGAAAAGCGGTCGTATACATTTTCACCTTATCGTCAATACACGTGAAAACATCCGCCGAGGTTTGAATTTCAGACAAATACAGGCCCGCAATTATACCAGTGCCAATAAAGCACTGCGACAATTATGGGCTTTGCTTCGTGAAAATATGGGCAAGTATGGTTTCGGGCGTTCTGAATTGCTACCGGTTAAGACCAACAGCAAAGGTTTGGCGAAATACGTCAGCAAATATATTAAAAAACACATTAACAGCCGTCTTCCCGAAGATAAAGGTTACAGGCTGATTCGCACTACGATTGATAAACAGAGTTTATGGAAAATTGCCAACAGTAATTTTTCATTTGTCAGTGCTGGTTCCCGACTGTGGCGGGAACAGCTTCAGAAATGGATTATTTGCATTGAACCGTATCTTAAACAATATGCCAGACAGGAGTTTGCCCGTGAATTAAAGCCGATTACCGAAGAAAACTACAGCCAGATTTTAAGCAGCCTAATTAGCCCCAAATGGGCATTTTATAACCGGGAAACCATTTTAAATATGTAAGGAATCCATCATGAGCGAACCCCAAAAGAAACAGGGATTTTTTGTTGTTGCTGCATTTGACCGCATGATTGTACGGGAACGTAAAAACGAAGACGGCAGCTATACCAAAACCCATTATGTCGGTTTGATTGTACGTACAGAAGAGGGCACACGTCTGTGTCAGGTACGCACCAAGCAGCCTGAAAAATACAGCCATTACAAACTGAATGATATTGTCAATATGGAAGTATTTCCACGGGCATTTAAAGACAATATCTATTATTCGGACGAGACATAATCAGAATTCACGGTTCGGGCTGCGCCGTGATGACCCCAATCAGCAGCCCACATTTTTTTGAAGGAGAAAATTATGAATATCCGAAACTTGAAACACAAAGCGAAATACGCTTTGGCAGTTGCTGCTGTCAGCGTTTTATCCGCTCCGGCAATGGCTGATGACTTGCTGACAACCGCCACGACTGAATTAGGCGGCTTGAAGGCAGGTATTTTGGCTTTTGGCGGTATCGTAATCGGTATTGCTATTGCATTGGCAACCATCCGTGTTGCTAAACGTGGCATTAATCAAGCCTAAGATAGGATATCGTCATGGGTTATCAAGTCGGCCGAATCTGTTATGAAACAAAAGAAGAGGCAACCAACGTCTTGATGACCCAAGTTGTACCGACGATAGACAAAGACGGGGTATTGCACCACCCCGTCTTTAACGGCACAAACTGGATATTTCATGAACAAGTCATACAGCCGTCCTTCCCAGAGTGTGAATTTGGTGCGTATGCCCAAGCAGGTAGAGAGATAGGCGGTTATATGGTTATGGCATTTGTTGCTCTGTTGATTGTTGTTATTTCGGTAAAAGCCATATCGTTGATAAGCGAAAGAGATGAGGAATGATACCCGAAGCAGAGTTCTTTGTTGGTATGTTGCCGAATGTATTGATAGCACTGTGCCTGTATGTATTGGCAGCAAAATGGTCTTAAGTATGCCAAGCTGATAGAATTCCTATTTTCAAGAACGTGATAGAAATAGGGGTTTGAAATGGTTATTACTGTTTTTAATATCATTTACATTTTACTGATTGGCTTACATCATTTTGGTATGTTGTATTTAGTAACGCCTTTTCGTATCTTTTTAGATATTTTATTTCTTCTTTTGAATGTTGTTTATTTTTTGCATAAAAGAATTGTAAAAAAGAGAAATCAACCAAAAGATGGTTTATTTACTGAAACAATACCACCTAACAAACCCTTATCCCCTAATTCAGAAGCCAAAAAATTTATGGCAGACTTAAATAAACTTAGAGAACAAAAAGGGGAACCTATAAAGATGAGAAAATGAGAAATTTATTTTTACTGATTGTACTTATTTTGTTCAGTCCATTTATTTGGGCTGATGAATTACATGTTTCAAAAAAGGGGAATGTTACCTACGTACGTCAAGCTACATCTCATTGGGATTCAAAGCCTTGGACAAAAACGGCAATTTCTGACAATCAGTATAGAAAGTTTCAAACACAGGCTTTAAAAACCCGATATGAATCAGCTCTTTCTAAAAAGACAGTCGAAACAACCGTTACAGCTACGGTTTCCCGTTCTGCTGTATTGAGTGGTGGTTTGTCAGTTGTTAAAAAAGGGGCAAGAATAGGATTAAAAGCAGTCCCGTTCGTTGGTGCAGCTTCTCTTGCTTATGATGCATATACCCTCTATCAAGCGTACAAAGATGTTAAAAATGACATCGAAGCGGCAGGTTATATATATGATGAATCTGCTGATGAATTCTATAAAAAAATGGGGGCCCGTAACTGTATTTGGGAACGTTACAGACGACCCAGCGGGTATGAAGACACAGTAGATGTAGACTGCTATCCGGTTTCTCCTGAAGTTATTGCGGAAATACGCAAAGGTGGTGAAGCTGGGGCAAAAGCAAAAGCCCAAATGGAAGAAGAAATGCGCAGTTTGGCAGAACCTTATATTTCTAAAAAATTTGCAAAACTAATAGCAAAAGGAGATAAAGGCTATGGCCCTGGCAGACCATACAGTTCATATAAGTTAGACAAATGTGAATGGAGTTTTAACGGAGGAAGTTGTTCTGTCAGATATGAAAATGATGTCCGTTGGCCGGTATTATTTACCCTTTATATGAAACCCACCAAAGAAGTCTTAGATTCCTCCAAATTCCAAGAAATCGCCACAGCAGCAATCGATAGAAACCCTACCCCGTTTATCGAAGCCCAAAACCGCCCCGGTTATCAGGAAAGTGTTTCCGTTGCCCCTAATACTTCCGTAGAAGTGGAGACCGAAGAAAACGGGCAGACACAGCAAGTCGTCATTACTTTCAGCCAAGACTCTCAAGGCCGTACCATATCCACCGTATCAGTCAATGGGCAAAGTGTCAGTGTAAGCAGCGGTAATCAGAGCGGAACCAGTCAGCCTGTCAATAACCAACCCGTTCACAGTCATCCCAATAGTACCGAATCAGAAAGTCGACGAAACAATCAAAGCAATGCGGCCGGAAAAGATGGTACTGATGGCAAAGATGGATTGGACGGAAAAGACGGAGTTGATGGTAAAGACGGTAAAGATGCTTCATTACTTTGCGAAGCCTTTCCCAATATATCTGCCTGTCAAGAATTGGGCAATGTTGAAGAACGGGATATCGAAATACCCGAACAGCAAGTCAGGCTGGAACTCAATCCGATAGACAGATTCAATCAATCGGCTGCCTGCCCCAGCCCTAAAACTTTCGAACTGGGTTTACTCGGCAGTTTTGAAGTTTCCTACGAAGTCCCTTGTCAAGTAGCCACATTACTCAGGCCCATATTGATATTAATCACAATATTAAGTTGCGGTGGATTTGTTTATTCTGCAATTAAGGAGTTGTAAATGTGGGCTAAATTATTGACAGGTGTATTAACCACCGTTGCCGGCAAAATCTTTACCGCATTAGGTATGTCGTTTATTTCCTATGTCGGTATCAATGAAATTCAAGATATGTTGATGAATGCTGTATCCGAGCAGTTGGGCGGACTGTCCCAAGATGCTTTGCAGATTGCCTATATTGCGGGAGTTGGTGTCTGTTTGAACTGGATATTCGGCACATTTGCTTTTATTACTTCCTTAAAAACCCTATCCAAACTATCTGCTACGATGGTAAAAAAATAGAGAGAAACCATGCTTTATCTGATTACAGGCGTACCCGGTTCGGGTAAAACCCTGAAAATGATTTCAGACCTAATGAACCGTAAAGATTTACAGAACCGGCCGCTTTATTTGGACGGCATTCCCGAAGTAAAAGGCGACATCATTCCTAATCAACCTATACCTGAAGGCGAATCTATGCAGACATGGCATAAATGGGCGCCAACAGGTGCTATTCTTGTCATAGACGAATGCCAGCGGGTATTTCGTCCCAGACCCAGCGGTTCAAAAGTTCCTGATTACGTTGCCGAACTGGAAACCCACCGCCATAAAGGCATTGATATTTTTTTGCTGACACAGCATCCTCGTTTGATAGACATCAATGTCAGAAGCCTTATAGGCCATCATTGCCATATCGGCAAAACAAACTTAGGCGTACGCCGCATGATTGAATGGGAACGCTTCGGAGACCCACAAAGCAAAACTGATGTTCAAAATGCTGTTAAAAGCGTATACACCTTAGATAAAAATGCCTTCGGTGTGTATAAATCCGCCGAAGAACACACCAAAATAAAAGTTAAACGGAGTAAAGCCATCTATATTTTGCCTGTAGCCATACTGGTTGTACTGATTGGCTGCTTTTATGTTTATAAATCATGGAAAACCATAGAAAAACCAACCAACACCGCTAAAAAAATTGAAGCGCAAGCTTCAAGCCCCGAAGCGGTCGGGGCGGTGGCTGCTCCGGCAGCAAACGACACGAACGCATCGGGGCAATACCCACCCCAAGAAAACAGCCTGCAAGCACCCCAAACCGAAGCATCTAAGCCCTATTTAAGCAAAGCAGATTACGAACCGAGAATACAGGGGCAACCCCATACCGCCCCAATATACGACAACATGAACAAAGCCGTAAAAACCATGCCCTATCCTGTAGCCTGTGTTCAAAACGGAAACAAATGTACCTGTTATACCGACCAAGCAACACCCATACAGGGATTCGATAAAAAACAGTGTTTGGACTTCGTCAAAAACGGAATTTACAATCCCTATTTGGATATTGCACAACAACTGTCGGAAAACAGTAACCGACAAATACCGGTAACACCTGTCGAACTTGAACCCGAAGTTTATGTATTAGGTAGTGAAAATCCTCAATCATCCGAATAATTCAAAAAACCAATCTTGCCCGTAACATTTACAGCAACCTATGCCAAGTCAAGGGGAGGATGTCCAAAAAGATTTGTAAAGACAGTTTTATCGTCTTTACAAATCTTTTTGGATACCCCTTGACGCTCCAGCCTAAAATACGCTCAAAGCAAGGTTGGGGGAGCGTTTTATTCCCCCAACCTCTG
This sequence comes from Neisseria lisongii, assembly GCF_028463985.1. NCBI lineage: Bacteria > Pseudomonadati > Pseudomonadota > Betaproteobacteria > Neisseriales > Neisseriaceae > Neisseria > Neisseria lisongii. The sequence goes on from NZ_CP116766.1 coordinate 968,318, forward strand.
CCACATGGCGAATGTCGCCGAAGGCAAAACCTTTAAAGTTTCAAGCCCTGAATATAAACAGGTATATTGAGGGCTTGGTATTTGACGAAATACCCGGCAAAGCCTGCGACTTCGCCCATTTCCCTTAAGAATCAATCTTGCGGGTTAGAAAGAAGCGCAGGCTTTCGTACATCTCAAGTTTGAACACTATCCGGGGCAGACAGCCCGCATCCATAAGGTAAAACAATGTACTACTTAGGAATAGATATTTCGAAACACACCATAGACTGCTGTCTGATTTCAGACGGCTGTTATTACGAAAAACAATTCAGCAATACCGAAAAAGGCTTTCAAAACCTAGAACAGTGGCTTGTCGGACACCATGCCACCGAAAACCTCCATTGTTGCTGCGAAGCCACCGGAATCTATTATGAAAAACTGGCCGAATACCTCTACTGCCGCTACATTATCAGCGTAGAAAACCCAAGAAAAATCAAAGGTTATGCACAATCCAAACTCCAACGGACCAAAAACGACAAACAAGATGCCAAACTTATAGCAGAATACTGCCGGACAAACAAACCGAAGCACTGGCAGCCACCAACACCTGAACAAAAACAATTACAGGAACTGACCCGCTATTTAACATACCTGAAACAACGGCGTGCAGCAGAACAGACCAAATGCCACCAATCCCCTGACTACATCATCAAACATATACAGGAAACACTCATCCATCTGAACCATCAAATCCGCACCGTTAACCAACAGCTTCAAGAATTTTATAAAACCCATCCCGAATACGACACCCAACGCAGACAGCTTCAAAGCATCACAGGAATAGGAGAACAGTCCAGCGCAACCCTCCTATCCGCATACAAACGCCATCAATTTACCAACTCAAAACAATTTACCGCCTATTTCGGTCTTGACCCGAAACAGCACCAATCAGGAAGCAGCATTAAAGGCAAAAGCAGAATATCCAAAATAGGTAGTGCAGCACTCAGAAAAAACCTGTATATGCCCGCCTTAGTAGCCTACCGCTGCAACGCCTTTCCCCAACTTACAGCCCGTTTGAGAGCCAAAGGAAAGCCGCCCAAACTGATAATTACCGCCATTATGCGTAAATTGGCTGTTATCGCATTTACCTTGTTAAAAAACGGCGAAACATTCGATAAAACCCGATACCAATAAACACAACCGTCTAAAAACAGCACCCTGAAAAAATCAGGGTGCTGCCTATGCTTTCTATTAAGAAATGTAAAATTTATTGACGTAGCAATACACTATCTAACCCCTTCCCGCCAGCGGGACGGGGAACAAAGTGCAGGTGGCCAACTTAGCTTGCCGATTTGTACAGAAAATTCGGTGTTTTAACTATAGGTTGAGGTTAGCGAGGCACGAGCGTAACCCAATAAAACCTTATGTTTCAAGGTATTTCCAATCGTGTTGGGTCTCGACCCAACCTTGTATAAGAAACACCAACCACAAGATAAAATAAAAAGCCCCCGACAGAAGCAGCTATCAGGGGCGGGATTGAAAACAGAGTTGTACGCCAACCTTGGGCTTCAAAGCCCGCGACGTAGATAAAAGCCTGTTTTCAATGTCCAAACACCCCGAATAGTATCATAGACATGCTGTGCATAGTCTGCATTCACAAGGTTAGGAGCATGATGGACACCCCATTTTATTTTATCGGCATCGATATTGCCAAGTTAAAGTTCGATGTTGCGGTTAAAAAATCCGCAAAAGTGTATCAACACCACCAGTTTGAGAACCATCCGCAAGGTTTTGCTGCTTTGAGCGAATGGCTGAACAGCTTTTCGGATAAGCCGCTCTATATCGTGATGGAAGCGACAAACGTCTATCACGAAAGGTTGTGCGAATACTTATATGCGGCCGGACATTCGGTAGTCGTGATTAATCCCAAATGTGCCGCCAACTTTGCCAAAGGTTTGAACTTACGTTCCAAAACCGACAAAGCGGATGCCAAATTACTTGCCCGCTTAGCCGAAAGCTATGTTCATGAGTTTGACCTGTGGCAACCGAAGGGCAATAACGAAAAAGCCTTATTGCGCCAACTTCGTCATCTCGAACATTTAAAAGCAGCGCTGACCAAAGAAAAAGTCCGGCTGCAGATGCTGTTGGACGAGTATGCGATGGCTTCGTCCGAACGTCTGATTGCTTTTCTTGAGTGCGAAGTCAAAACCGTTGAAACGCATATTCATCAGTTGGTGAAACAGGATGATCAGTTGAAACACAACCATCATCTGCTGAGCAGTATTCCCGCCATCAGCAAAACCACAGCCTGTTGGCTGCTCGCCATACTGGGCGACGGCACTCGGTTTAAAAACGGACGTGCTGCTGCGACCTACGCCGGACTGACCCCGATGGTCAGACAATCGGGAACGAGTGTAGATAAGCGGGTCGGTATCTCCCGTATCGGACAGAGTGATTTGAGGAAGATACTCTATATGCCGGCCGTGTCGTTTTGCTTTGGCAAATATAAGGACAGTATTTACAGCCCGTTTGTCCAACGCTTGCTGGAGCGTAATAAACTGGCAAAAAAAGCCGTGATTGTGGCTCTGATGCGTAAACTCGTGACCATTGCCCAATCTGTATTGAAGTACCAACAACCCTTTAACGAAGAACGCTATGCGAAAATGTGTCTGGATAAGGCTTGATTTGTTGGGGGGCTTATAGTATCTACGCCCTGTTTAAAAAAAACTGTATGAATTATTCAGTGAATTTACTATACAGCCCTGTGCATGCTTAACGCATGCACACTACACCTTGATTTCAAATGAAATTATGATATTCACAGACCTTTTTCAGGAATAACAGCTACGGTTAACTAGCTGTCTAAAAACAATGTCCGATCGTAGCGTGCATGCCCAAGCATGCACGGAATTACTGTCAAAGTAGCCCAAGCATTCAAAGCCCAAACCATAAGCCGTCTGAAAACCGCAGGTTTCGCCAAAACGGACGTAACGAGTTTTCAGACGGCATGGGTATGGTATTCAAAACCTGCACCTTGTTTCAGGCAAAGTGTTTCAGCTGTTTAAAATGCTTTTTCAAAGCTGAGGAATACTTTGTGTTTACGGTAGCTGTGCAGGGCATCGATGTTGCTTTTTACTCGGGTCAGACGCCAGTTGAGTTGGGGGGTGATGCCCCAGACGTTCAGGCGGGTGTTCCAGAGGGTGAGCGACAGTGCGCGGTTGTGGTCTTGGCGGCGGGTGTCGGTGAAGATGTAGTGGGTGCCGTCGTAGCGTTCGTTGTAGCGGTTGAATACGAGGCGGCTACCAAAGCCGGCCGGCCAGCTTTGTCCCCAGCCGATGTAGCCGCCCAGGCGTTTGCTGCTGGAACTTGGGGCGGCGTGCATTTTTTCCCGACTGCCGTTGATGCCGCCAAACAGATAGGTTTGGCTGCCTGCGAGATAGGTTGCGCCTATGCTCAGGCTGCTGTCTCGACCGTGGCGGTGTTGGGTGTAGCTTTTCCAGCCTTGGGAGCTGTTGGCGGAGAGCCGCCAGCGGTCGGTTATCCAGCGGGATATGCCGCTGTCGATGCCGGTTTTGCTGTAATAGGGTTCGTTGCCGTAGCGGCGTTTTTCCCAAAAGGGTAAGAGGTAGCCGTCTGTTTTAAGTGATTTGAAACGGTAGCCGCTGAATACTTTGAGGGTCATGTCGTCATAGTCGTGGCGGTTCCAGTAGCTGGTGCCGTCTAATGATGCACCTATGCCCAGATAGTGGTGGCCGCTGAGGCTGTAGTCTTTGTCGGCTGAGAGGCCGTAGGAGAAGCCTTTGGCTTTTTTGGGTAGGTATTCTTCGTTTTTGGTGAGGGCCAGTCCGGGGAATTGGGGGGTGGTGATGGTTTTTTCGGCGGATACGTTGTTAATGTTGTTGTCGGCTTCGTAATTGAGGTTGCCTGAGAAGCGCCAGCGTTGGGCTTCGGTGATGGCATTTTCGTATTCTGTGATGCGGGGTAAAACGTCTTCCGGTAAGCCGGCGTTTTTGGCTTCGTTAAAGGTGGTTTGGGCATCTTTGAGCTGTTTGTCTTCAAACAGCATGGCGGCCAAGTCGAGTTTGACGGCGGGTAGGTCGGGGTTTTGGGCCAACATGCGGCGGTAGCTTTTGATGGCTTGACTGTGTTTGCCTTCGGCACGCCATAGAGCGCCTTGGGCGAACTCGGCCACTGCGCCGTAGTGGCGCATGGTAAGGGCTTGGTTAAGCAGGGGTTCGCTGAGGGCGGGGTTTTGCTGCATTTCTTCTATGCTTGGGGGTGTGGCTGCTGCGGTTTCCTGTGTGTTGTCGGGTTGGCTCGGGCTGAGGCTGTCGCCGATTTCGGGCTGCTGCGGGGCTTGCTGCGGTAATACTTTGTCTAAATGGCGGTCGGCATCGCTTTCGGGAGCGGCTTGGGCATAGCTGCAGGCGAGCAGTAAGAGGGTTATGGCTGTTTTTTTCATGTGGTTTCCTGTTTTTTGAAAAAAGGCCGTCTGAAAACTTTGAACTGTCCCCAAAAAGTTGGACACTCCCTCCAACTTTAAAAGGTGCAGTTCACTTCTTCAGCGGCCTTTTAATCGGGGTTATCGTGGATTCACTTAAAGGTGTAGGCTGGGTCGCCACCCGCACAATGTGAAATTCACCATATGAAATTCACTGAATCCGTGCGTGCTGCGACACACGCTACACCAAATTCACCGGTAGCGTGCATGCCTGAGCATGCACGGGTTTGGTTCTATCGTGAATTTGGAATGTGATATTCACTATGTGGCACTCACTGAATCCGTGCGTGCTACGGCACACACGCTACACCGAATTCACCGGTAGCACGCTTGCCTGAGCATGCACGGGTTGGTTCTATCGTGAATTTGGAATGTGATATTCACTATGTGGCACTCACTGAATCCGTGCGTGCTGCGGCACGCACGCTACACCAAATTCACCGGTAGCACGCTTGCCTGAGCATGCACGGGTTTGGTTCTATCGTGAATTTGGAATGTGATATTCACTATATGAAATTCACTGAATCCGTGTGTGCTGCGGCACACACGCTACACCAAATTCACCGGTAGCACGCTTGCCTGAGCATGCACGGGTTTGGTTCTATCGTGAATTTGGAATGTGATATTCACTATGTGGCACTCACTGAATCCGTGCGTGCTGCGGCACGCACGCTACACCAAATTCACCGGTAGCACGTAGCACGCTTGCCTGAGCATGCACGGGTTTGGTTCTATCGTGAATTTGGAATGTGAAATTCACTATGTGGCACTCACTGAATCCGTGCGTGCTGCGGCACACACGCTACACCGAATTCACCGGTAGCACGCTTGCCTGAGCATGCACGGGTTTGGTAATCTATCGTGAATTTAAAATGTGCTAAACATTCGATAACGACGCTATCTCCCCCAAAAAGGCCGTCTGAAAACTTCTTCAGCGGCCTTTGGTTCAAGGATTTAGTGTTTAACGTTTGCCGATAAAGCCGATTCGGTTCTCGCCATCATGAGTGGTGATATTCAAGATACCGCCGGCTTCTTGGGCTTTCGGGCCGCCGAAGACCATTTTGCCCGTACCGTAAATGGTTGCGGCTTCGTCTTTATGCGAACCTTTCATCCAAGCAGTCAGCTCCACATCTTTACCGGCGGCACGCAAGGCCACATCTTTACCGGCATTTGCCTGCGGCATGCCTTGGGCAACTTGAAGCTGCTGTTTGAAGCCGCTGGCAAAGAATAAATCGCGCGGTTTGCCTTGGCTGTCTTTATCCAAACGGCGGTTGGTAATCTTACCGTTTACGGCCACTTTTTGAGCAAAGCCGTCTGCACCTGCGGTGAATTTGGCATTCAACGTCAGCTTGCCGTCTTGTTTGCCGTCTTTGCTGTTATAGGCAAGGCCGCTATAAGTGGCCTGCAAACCTTGGATACCCGGCTTGTGCGGATCATCAACATACAGCGGCAGGTTTTGTTCGCCGTTTGTAAATCTGCCAAGCTTGTCGAATACCTGAATATTGTATGGCCCTGCCTGATATTTGCCTGCGCCGTCTTTATATTTCCAGGCGGTCAGATTCAGATACGCCTGATCCACGCCGTTGGCCTTGCCGATATCGTAGCTGTAAATTGCAACTTTAGGATCATTACTCTGCTTATCTGAAAGATAAGCAAAACGTTGCGCCAATACTCGTTTATCGGCAAACACGCCTTGCTTCACTTGCTCTACTGCGGCAAAAAAACCTTGGCCATGTCCTGAGTTATAAAAGAATGGCTCACCTGGAATTGATTTTTCAATCAAATACTTATTATTTAAAGCATCATGACGAACAACATACTCTCCTTTCGGCAATGCAATTTTAAAGCCATCACCATAACGAGTACCAGGTTCAAAACCAATCAACTCAGCTTTAATTCCAGGTTCAATAGCGATATCATCTGCCTTTAAGTCAAAATACTGACCAAGCGAAAGATTGACATCCCCTTTCTCATCGTCATACCCTTCTGTACGCCCGCCTAAAACTAGATAAGTATCCGGTTCTTTTATACTAAATGTAGCAACTCTACGACCTGTCAAATCATAAAACTGTTGTTCTACTGACGGCTCATGAAGTAAACGTCCGCCCAAAGCAGTTGATTTCTTCTCTGCACTGACTTTCCAAAAAGGGGCTTTTGTTTCATTATCAACAAATGCTTCAATTTCGTTCACTCCTGGTAATACATCAAGCAAAGGATACTCAATTAGCCTCCATGATCGATAGATATCTCCGCTCGGATTTGCATTACCTGTCGGACTCACTTCAGACAGCAAAGCCAAGCCCACTCGAGCAAATCTACTTGTGGTTGCATTTAAAATATCAACGGTTGTACCATCTTCATAATCCAGCCCAGCTTGTTTATAAACCTCAGTACCAATTCTATTGACTTCGGTTAATGGATTAGGGAAATAGCTATCTTTAGCAAGAACAAAATTTCCCTGGTATGAATCAGATGTTATATCAATCTTATCCCACCCATCTCCAACTTCTTTTCTCATAATATTCTTCGGACTAAACACCTTGATACCGCTATGAACATAAAGATTCGGCTGCGCAGAAAAATCATCAGCAACCGCTATATCAATTTCTGATGAATTAAAGAGTTCATAAGGAGCTTTACTACTATAGTTACTTAATGCGTCTTTACTCAGTTGAGCCAATTTCTGATCCAAATCCCCACGCAGTGCTTTTTTCCTTTCCGCTTCAATCTGATCATAAACTGCTTGCACTTCCTGCTGCAGCGCATTTGCGGCGGCAAGCGCTGCTTTATCGGCTGCTGCCTGTTTATCCGCTGCCTGTTTCAGGCTTTGGGCTTCGGCCAGCTGTTTGGCGGCTTGGGCTTGCAATGCTTGGGCTTGAGCCTTAGTTGCTGCGGTGGCATTGGCTACGGCTTGGTCGGCCTGAGTTTTTGCGGCTTGGGCGGCATTGACTGCAGTTTGAGCTTTTTGGGCGGCAGTTTGGGCGGCTGTATTGGCGGCCTCGGCGGCTTGTACTGAGGCGTTGGCTTTGGCTACTGCGTCTGCTTTAGCGGCGGTAGTGCTGCCTGCTTTGGCGGCATCGGCTGCGGTTTTAGCGGCAGCGGCGGCTTTGGCGGCGGCTTCGCTGCTTTGTTTGGCAGTTTGGGCTGCTTTCAGGCTGTCGGCAACGCCGGTGCTGGATTTTTGTGCCTCTGCCAATGCGGCTTGGGCTTTTTGATCTGCAGTTTGGTGTTGAGCATCTTGGGCTTGGGCCTGTTGATAGCTTTTTTGTTTTTCTGCGGCCAGTTTGGCTGATTGGTTTTTCAGCTCTTGGCTGGCTTTGAGTTGGGCTTCAATCTGTTTCAGACGGCTTTCGGTTTGCTGTTTGAGCGCTTCTACTTGTTTTTTCAGATCAGCGGCTGCTGTCTTCTCGGCCTCGGTTTTGGCTGCTGCGATGGCGGCATTCGCTTTGTTTAAGGCATCTTGTGCGGTTTGCTGCGCTTTTTGGGCTTGGGCCAATGCGGCATTGGCAGTTTTTAGGGCTTCGGCTGCGCTGCGGTCGGTGGCAGCGGCTTTGTCTGCTGCGGTTTTTTTATCCGCTGTGGTGGTTTGGTTTTGCTCGATGCTGGTGAGCTGTTGTTTGATTTGTTTGGTTTTGATGTCTGTTTGTTCGACATCTTGGGTCAGGCTTTGCAGCGCTGAGCGCAGGGCTTGCAGGCTGCTTTGGGCGGATTGTTCGGCTGTTTGATAGCTTTGCGGCTGGGTTGCGCCGGTGATCAGATTCCAGTCGATCGGTTTGTCGTTGACGCTGCCGCAGGCGCTTAATACGGCGGCACATACGCCGGTTAATACGAATTTGGTTACCGGAAGTTTGTGTTTTTGAGAAGTCATATACCTATCCTCTAAGTTTAGTGGCTTGCTGTCTGCTCCGTCGCTGCAGCGGTAGAGAACAGCTGCATTGATGGGCCAAACGGCACTTAAGATAAATCGATTTTTGACTGCTGCTGTGATACAGCAGGCATATCGGCAACTTGCCTTTATGCTGCTTAGATTGTAAACTTTTGAAAATTAAAAGACTATAATAGGTTAGGTTAGGTTAGGTTAGGTTAGGTTAGGTTAATTATTGTTTGATTGTGTTAATTTTTATGGGATATTTAGAGTTGATAGCCTATTTTCAGATGGCATAATGGCTGGCGACGGAGAAGGTTTTTTAAACAAGGAAGATGATGCCGTCTGAAAATTGGGCTTGCGGTTTGTATATAGTGAATTAACCAAAAAATATGACAACCCAAGTGAATCACCCTCCCCTAGCCCCTTCCCGCCAGCGGGACGGGTGGTTCACTTGGGTTGTCATATTTTTTGGTTAATTCACTATATATGGTGGATCCACTTAATACTCCATACAATTTAATCCGATACCTGTAGCAACTGTATTTTTCACCCCGTCGGGCAAAAATACAAAAACGGTTAGTCTGAAGGCCGGTCTGAACAAAACCGGCAATACTTCAACATGATCAAACAGCACTCACTGCCGCCAAACGATCCCGCATCATCGCATTCAGAATCGTCAGCAGCTTACGCATACAGGCCGTTACCGCCACTTTGTACGGCTTACCCCGCAAACGCAGACGTTGGTAGAAGTCCTTAATCCTCGGTTCGTAGTGTGCCGCCACCATCGCCGCCATATACAGCGTTTTGCGTACAGCACTGCGCCCGCCGAAACAGCGGCTTTTAAACTTCATTGTGCCGCTTTCTTTCACATAAGGGGCGACACCTACCAAACCGGCAATCTGTTTATGCGATACTCTGCCCAATTCCGGCAACATCGCACATAAGGTCGCTGCAGTAGTCGGGCCGATACCTTTGATGCTTTGCAGCAGACTGCTTTTGTCGCCAAAATGAGTGTCGTTATGTTCTTCGATCTGTCTGTCCAAAGCAGCAATCAGTGCGTCGAAATGTGCGATCAGTGCTTCAACACTTTGAATCTGTGTTTCATGTACCTGCTGCAAACGGTTTTTTTCGGCACTGCGCATTTCAACCAGTTGAGTGCGGCGGCTGATTAAGGCTTCGAGGATTTCTTCTGCCTCACTCGGCGGCGTATAGAGCTGCCGTTCCCAATCGGGCTTTTGTGTGATTACCTGTGCGTAAAACGCCAACATTTTGGCATCGGCCGCATCGGTTTTGGTGAGTGATTGCGACTGTGCGAATTGGTGCGTCTGACGGGGATTGGCAATGATGACTTTGAATCCTGCCCGGTGCAGTGCTTTGGCCAATGGGATTTCCAGTCCGCCGGTGCTTTCCATCACAACCAGTGAGACCTGATGTTTTTTCAGGTATTCGATGGTGTGGAGAAAGCCTTTTTGGTTGTTGGTCTCGGTTTTGGTCTTTTTGGAAGACGTGATGCCGATAACGAAGTTTCGTTTGGCGATGTCGATACCGCCGTAGTTTTGGGTACTCATCATAAACCTGTCTTGCATTCGGTTGTGTTGTCGGGCAACTGTCCGGTTGTGTTGATGGGTTGCCCGGCTTCCCTAAGCTACACAGCGGTTGTTGAACCTTGGGTGCGCACGGGTGGCGGCCGGGCGGGTGTTGCTTGTTATGATACTGGAAGTTGGATATACAAGGGTGCGAGCCAAAGCACGCACCTGTTCTGTGAGTTTTAGTCGAAGCCGTCTGAAAATCTGATTTCAGCTTCACAGAAACTCGCTTTACTCGTTTTGGCGAAACCTGCGGTTTTAGCTTTGCAGAAACTCGCTACGCTCGTTTTCAGACGGCATTCATGGGGAATTTAGAGAACACGTGCATGCTTTGGCATGCACACTACACACAATTCCCCGTCCCGCTGGCGGGAAGGGTGGTTCACTTGGGTTGTCATATTTTTTGGTTAATTCACTATATATATCTTATTTGAAACAAAAATATGCCGTCTGAAAAGCAGGTTTTCAGACGGCATGAACGTAAAACTCAATAAACTGCACACTATAGTGAATCAACCGAAAAAATATAACACCACAGCGAGCCACCCTTCCCCTAGCCCCTTCCCGCCAGCGGGACGGGGAACAAAGTGCAGGTGGACCAACTTAGCTTGCCGATTTATACAGGCGTAGGTTGGGTCTCGACCCAACACGATTGGAAATACCTTAAAACGTAAGGTTTTGTTGGGTTACGACCCAACCTACGCCCTATTCTCTTTTTTAAGTAAATCCACACTATACAATTTTCAGACGGCCTATAACCCCAGCTCTCTCAAGAATCGGATGTCGTCGGCCCAGCCGGATTTGACTTTGACCCACACTTTTAAAAACACTTTGCTGTCAAACAGTTTTTCCATGTCCAAGCGGGCTTCGGTGGAGATTTTTTTCAGGCGTTCGCCGCCTTTGCCGATGAGAATGGCTTTCTGGCTGTCTTTATCCACCAATACGGCGATGTAGATGCGCAGCAGCCCGTTTTCGGTTTCTTCAAACTGTTCGACTTCGACATTCATGGCGTAGGGTAATTCTTCGCCGAGGTAGCGGAACAGTTTTTCGCGGACAATTTCCATGGCGAGAAAGCGGCTGGATTTGTCGGTAACCATGTCTTCGGGATACATCGGCACGCTTTCGGGCAGGTAGGGTTTGAGCAATTCGAGCAGATTGGCAATCCGCAGCCCGTGTTTGGCGCTGACGACTTCGTGTCCGGCAAAGGCAAATTCGCTGCTGACTTGTTCGACAAAGGCTTCCAAATCGTATTTGTTTTTTGCTTTGTCGATTTTATTGACCACTAAAATCACCGGTGTATGTTTGGGAAACTGTTTCATCACAATGCGGTCGGCATCGGTAAAACGCATGGCTTCAATCACGAAAACGGCGACATCCACGCCGCTCAGGGCTTCGGTAACGTTTTGGTTGAGGCGGTCGTTGAGGGCGTTGCGGTGGGCGGTTTGAAAGCCGGGGGTATCGACAAAGACAAACTGCGCTGTGTTGTCGGTATAGATGCCGGTTACACGATTTCGGGTGGTTTGTGCTTTTTTGCTGGTAATGCTGATTTTTTGCCCGATTAAGTGGTTCATCAGTGTGGATTTGCCGACATTCGGACGGCCGACAATGGCAACAAAGCCGCAGCGGTAATCCTGTTGCGGCTTTTCGTTATTCAAAAAGGTTTCGATGTCCATAATATGATTTTAAACAATGTTTTATTTGCGGGATTTTTTTAAAGGGAATTTCTTTTCCAGCCATGCGAGCGCTTCGGCGGCGGTTTCTTGTTCGGCGGCTTTGCGGCTGCTTCCCTGTGCTTGGCAGACAAAGCCCAGTTCGCCCAAATCACAGGAAATAACAAACTGGATTTCGCCGTTGCAGCAGATTTGGTCTTCGATACGGTATTTCGGCAACGCCAAACGGCGTGCCTGCAGCGCTTCCTGCAGCGTGGTTTTGTTGTCTTTGCCCTGATTTTTGAAATCGACCTGCTTCACCCGTTCGGCAAACAGGCGGCGTACGACTTTTTCGGCTTCGAAAAAGTCGGCATCAAAACTGACGGCGGCAAACATGGCTTCCATAGCATCGGCGAGAATCGAAGGCCGTCTGAAACCGCCGCTTTTGAGTTCGCCCGAACCGAGATACAGCCCGTCGCCGACATTGATTTCCAAGGCGATTTCCGCCAACACGCCTTCATTGACCAAATTGGCCCGCAGGCGGGAAAGCTCACCCTCGGTGAGTTTGGGGAACGTGTCATACAGCATTTTGGCAACGGTATAATTCAATATTGCATCGCCGATAAATTCAAAACGCTCGTTGTGCGCAGCGCTGAAACTGCGGTGGGTCAAGGCTTGGCGCAGCAATTCGGGGCGGCGGAAGGTGTAATCCAAACGTTTCTGAATCGCAAGATGTGCCTGCTGTTTGATTAAATCGGACTTCATAATCGGTTTCCTGAATAGAATAAATGCAGCCCGAATGTGTTTCCATACTTTGCCGCAGCGGCGTTTTGCCAATACGGAAACACTTTAAGGCTGAAAAACGGCGATTATACCATTAATCTGCATTTATCAGGCAGCGGCGCAGGAATATCGGTGCGAAAAGCCGCCAAATCGTGTAAAATTGCCCCACTCTGTTTGACATTTGACATCATGAATATTTTTGCACAGGCACTCTCCGCCGCCCTCGACCGCTGCATCGCCACCAAAACCGTCAGCGAACAAGGCCGTCCGGTCGGCTTTCTCTACCGTGAAGCGCCAGTTTTCGAACACGACAGCGGCTGGCGTTTTTTCAGCGGCGACGAAAGCGACGAATACACCGACAACCCCGATAATTTCACCGTCTGCAGCATCGCCGACATCACCGAACACAATCCCGAAATCACCGCCCTGTTAAACGAAACCGAAGGCGCTTGGGAATGGACGGAAAACGGCACATTCCAAGCAGTCGCCGACTGGCAGCCGCAAGACTGACCCGCCCATTCTGTTTTCAGACGGCCTCAATGATAAAAGGCCGTCTGAAAATCCACTATTTTAAGGAATGAAAAATGAACCTGATTCAACCCAACCTCAACGGCAGCAAGCTGCGTATCGGCATCGTCCAAGCCCGTTTTACCAATGAAATCGGCAGCAAAATGCTCGAAGTCTGCTGCAATACGCTGCAAGAATTGGGCGTGGCAGACGAAGACATCACCGTTGCCACCGTACCCGGCGCATTGGAAGTGCCGCTGATTCTGCAAAACATGGCTTCTTCCGAACAATACGATGCGCTGATTGCCATCGGCGTAGTGATTCGGGGCGAAACCTACCATTTCGAGCTGGTTTCCAACGAATCCGGTGCCGGCGTAACCCGTGTCGGTTTGGACTACAATATCCCGATTGCCAATGCGATTCTGACCACCGAAAACGACGAACAGGCCATTGTCCGCATTGAAGAAAAAGCCTCCGATGCCGCCAAAGTCGCCGTAGAATGCGCCAATCTGGTCAACCGTCTGCTGGAAGAACAGTTTGACGACGAAGACGATGAATAACCATCGGCCGGAAAACTTTGACTATCCTATTTTCAGACGGCCTTAATCATAAATAAAGATGCCGTCTGAAAACCGTTACACAGAAAGAAGCAACATGAAAACTCCCCGCCGCCGCGCCCGCGAACTGGCCGTACAGGCTTTGTACCAATCCGAATTAAACAGCACCGCTGCGCCAGAAGTGGCGAAAAACATTCAGGATTTGCCGGAATTTGAAAAAGCCGACACCGAACTCTTCAGCAAACTGTTTATCGGCACCCACAGCCGCAAAGCCGAATACATGGACTTAATCCGCCCGCTGATCGACCGTGACGAAAAAGACCTCAGCCCGATTGAACGTGCCGTCTTGCTGATGGCCTGCCACGAGTTGAGTGCCATGCCGGAAACGCCGTATCCGGTGATTATCAACGAAGCCATCGAAGTAACCAAAACCTTCGGCGGCACCGACGGCCATAAATTTGTCAATGGTATTCTCGACAAACTCGCCGCCCGACTGCGCCCGAACGACCCGAAACGCTCGTAAGGCATCAATCAAAAACAAGCAAGCCGTCTGAAAATTTGATTTTCAGACGGCTTGGTTTTTATTAGTACATTTAAAATGTATGCCCAAGTTCAGCAACACAGGTGGGCAACAAATTGCCCGCCCTACTCCTGTATTTAATTAAAACCGATGTTTAACCCACCCGATAAAACGCCAAACTTCCGAGCAGGTTTTGGAAACGGTCAATCCGTTTGTTGCCCGCCATAACCGCCCGTTCCCGAATGCGGATTTTGTTTTTGGCGCACAGTAAATCAAAATCTTTCAGGGTACACCAATGGATATTCGGCGTGTTGTACCAATGATACGGCATCCGTTCGGATACCGGCATATGACCGCCCAAAGTAAGTTGCAGGCGGTTGCGCCAGTAGCCGAAATTCGGAAAGCTGACAATCGCCTGATCCGCCACCCGCATCAGCCCGCGCAAAATCATTTCGGTGTTCTGCATCGACTGAATAGTCTGGCTCAACACAATCACGTCAAACGAATGGTCGCAAAACTCTTCCAAACCCCGTTCCAAATCGGCCTGAATGACGTTCACGCCCCGAGCCATAGCAGCGATGACGCTGTCGGTGTTGATTTCGATGCCGTAGCCGCTGCATTTTTTATGCGTTACCAGTGCCGATAGCAGCTCGCCGTCGCCGCAGCCCAAATCCAAAACTCTGCTGCCTTCGGGAATCCAGTCGTAAATCAGTTGTAAATCGTCGCGCAAATTCATGATCGGATATCCTTGTACACATTGTTCATATAGGCCGCCACGGCACGGATATACGGCTCGTCTTCCATCAAAAATGCGTCGTGGCCGTGATTGGATTTGACTTCGATATACTGCACGGCTTTGCCGGTGGCAATCAGGGCATTGACCAATTCTTTGGAACGTTCCGGCGAAAAACGCCAGTCGGTGCTGAAGCTGGCAACAAAAAATTTCGCCTGTACATGCTGCACGGCTTTGCTCAGGCTGTTGCCGGCATCCGCTGCCGGATCGAAATAGTCTAAGGCTTTGGTCATCAGCAGATAGGTGTTGGCATCGAAGCGTCCGGCGAATTTGTCGCCCTGATAGCGCAGATAGGATTCTACTTCAAATTCAACGCCATATCCGTATTGATAGCCGTCTGAATGCAGTTTTCTGCCGAATTTTTTACCCAAACCGTCTTCCGCCAAATAGGTAATATGCCCCATCATACGGGCAATTTTCAAACCCCGTCCCGGCAAGGTATTGCGGCGGGCGTAATGCCCTTCGTTGAAATCAGGATCGGTGAGAATCGCCTGCCGTGCCACATCGTTGAACGCAATATTCTGGGTGGAAAGTTTCGGTGCGGAGGCAATCACCAAGGCATGACGCACACGGTCGGGAAAATCAATCGTCCACTGCAAAGCCTGCATTCCGCCAAGGCTGCCGCCGACCACTGCCGCCCATTGGCGGATACCGAAATGGTCTGCCAGCATGGCCTGCGATTTTACCCAGTCTTTGACCGTAACTACCGGAAAATCGGCACCGTAATCCTGTCCGGTTTGCGGATTAAGCGAAGTCGGTCCGGTGCTGCCGTGGCAACCGCCCAAATTGTTCAACCCGACCACAAAAAAGCGGTCGGTATCAATCGGCTTGCCCGGCCCGACCATATTGTCCCACCAACCGGGATATTTATCCTCGGCCGAATGCCGTCCCGCCACATGGTGGTTGCCCGAGAGGGCATGACAGATTAACACGGCATTGCTTTTCTGTTCGTTCAACTGCCCGTAGGTTTCGACCATTAAGTCAAAGCGGGACAAAACCCGGCCGTTGCTCAATGTCAGCGGCGTATCGAATGCGATTTTCTCCGGTCTTACAATGCCGACCGAACCTGCGTTTTTCATAACTCTTCCCACCCATACGGCAAAACGGTATTATATAGCGAAACAAAACGGGAAATCTATGGCATGGCTGAAATGTCGCTTTTCCCCTGTATTTTCCGCACAATCTTTCCCACCAATCAGGAAATAAAATGAAGAAACTCTGTCTGCTTCTTGCCGCTTGTTTTGCCGTTGCCGCCTGCGACAAAATCAAAGATCAGGCGGTCGGCACATTAGCAGCCAATATGGATAACCACACCATACGCAACGAGTTTGTAACAAGCTGCGCTCAGGAAGGTCTGAATATTCTGCCCGCCGCCGGTCAGGAAAATGCCGAATCTTTGTGCGGCTGCCTGTATGACGAAACCAAAAAAATGTATGCAGATGAAACGGAGTTTTTCAAAGCCATTCTTGACTTGGGCTTGAACACCGATAAAGATGACCACCCCTATTATCAGAAAATCGCACAAGTTTCTGCGCAATGTGTGAAACGGGTCGTGCAATAAGCCTTTTCAGACGGCATACCGCCAACCAAACGGAAATTAAACCATGATCGGCCGACTATTACGCATTTTTTTCCTGTTTGCACTCGCTGCATTTCTGGTCAGCCGCCTCTTCAGCCGCCGCCAGAAACGTGCATTACGGGAAGTTGCCCAAATCAGCGCTTGGGTCTTGCTCGGCGCTTCGCTGGCCACTTTGGTGTGGTATCTGGTGATGCTGTATTTCAAACATATCCCTGATGCTTATTGAGTTTTAATGTTCAAATCCTAACAAGATAAAACGATGCCGTCTGAAAACCGGATTTTCAGACGGCATCGTTTTATTCTTACAGCCTCTCTTTACGGCATGGCCTGTATCACGCCAAAAACAGTTGGTATGCTTTATTGTCGGTTTCTTCCTGATAGATATAGCCCAAGCTGTCCAAAAACTCGGCGAAGGCGGCGTTGTCTTTCGGCGGCACGTCCACGCCGACCAGAATCCGGCCGTAATCGGCACCATGGTTGCGGTAGTGGAACAGTGTGATATTCCAGTCGCTCTGCATATGGTTCAAAAAGCGTGCCAATGCGCCGGGACGTTCGGGAAACTCGAAGCTGATTAGGCGTTCGTTGCCGACTTTGTCGGTACGGCCGCCGACCATGTAGCGGATATGGATTTTGGAAATTTCATCATGCGTCAAATCCACATTCGGCAATCCGGCTTCGGTCAGTTGGCCGCTAATCACCGCCAAATCCTGCGAACCGGCCGTCTGCATACCGACAAAGATATGCGCCTGACTGTCGTCGCCGTAGCGGTAGTTGAACTCGGTGATGTTGCGGTTGCCGATTAAGTTGATGAATTTGCGGAAGCTGCCGGGGCGTTCGGGAATGGTAACGGCGAAAATGCCTTCGTTGCCCTCACCCAATTCGCTGCGTTCGGAAACGTGGCGCAGACGGTGGAAATTCATATTGGCACCGCTGGTTACGGCAATCAGGGTTTGGTTTTCGGCTTTTTGTCCGGCAATATAGGTCTTCAAACCTGCCAGCGCCAATGCGCCTGCCGGTTCGGTAATGCTGCGGGTGTCGTCAAAAATATCTTTGATGGCACCGCAAATGGCATCGGTATCGACCGTGATGATGCCGTCGAGCAAATCACGGCACAGGCGGAAGGTTTCTTCGCCGACCACTTTGACCGCTGTGCCGTCTGAAAACAGGCCGACATCTTTCAGATGGACGATTTTTCCCTGTTCCACCGACTGCTTCATGCAGCATGAATCGTGGGTTTGCACGCCGAATACTTTGATTTCGGGGCGGACTTGTTTGATAAACGCCGCCACGCCCGCCGCCAAACCACCGCCGCCGATGGGTAGGAACACGGCATCAATCGGGTTGGCATGTTGGCTGACAATTTCCATGCCCACCGTTCCCTGTCCGGCAATCACATCAGGATCGTCAAACGGGGCGATATAGGTCAGCCCTTCGGCCGAGGCCAATTCCATTGCATAATCATAGGCATCATTGTAGGAAATGCCTTTGAGTACCACTTCACCGCCCCGGTTTTTTACCGCATCGACTTTAATCTGCGGCGTGGTTTCCGGCATCACAATCACGGCACGGCAACCCAAACGCTGCGCAGACAGCGCCACGCCCTGCGCATGGTTGCCGGCGCTGGCGGCAATCACGCCTTTATCGAGCAAATGTTTCGGCAATTTTGCCATTTTGTTGTATGCACCGCGGATTTTAAAGGAAAACACGGGCTGCAAGTCTTCACGTTTGAGCAGAATATTGTTTTTCAGACGGCCTGACAGGCTGCGAGCCTGTTCCAACGGGGTTTCCACGGCCACATCGTACACAGAGGCGGTTAAAATGCGGATTAAGTAATCGGAATAAGAAAGCGGTGCGCTCATGGTGCGAAAATCCATTCTTGTTTTATTTCAATGATTTTGACGGTAAGACAGGCAAACGCCTGCAGCAGAAGCTCATGAAAAAAGCCGAAAGGTAAAACCATACCCCCGAGGCCGTCTGAAATCAAGAAAAATATTAGCAGACAGCGTTTGTTGGTATAATACCTCACTTTGGTTTCTAATCTTTTCCGCCCCCAAAAAGCGGAACATTCCCCCGCATGATGAAAAAAATCCTACTCAGCCTGCTGATTTCCGGCTTATTGATGCCCGCCGTTTCCGCCGCCCCGACCGCTTCGCCGAACAGCGCAGCAGAAGTTAGCGTAGAAGCGCCGCCCGCCATAACCGATCCCGCCGCACCGCCGCAAATCAGCGCCGCTGCATATTTGGTGAAAGACTTGCAAAGCGGCACCGTATTAGCGCAATCCGATGCCGACAAACCCGTCAATCCGGCTTCGCTGGTCAAAATGATGACCGCCTATTTGGTGTTTCAGTCATTGGAAAACGGCGCACTCAAAACCGATCAGAAGCTCACCGTTTCCACCCAAGGCCATGCCGCCGCCGGCTCCCGTATGTTTCTGTCGCCGCAAACGCCCGCCTCAGTCGATGACCTGCTCAAAGGCATGATTGTCCAATCCGCCAACGATGCCGCCCTGACGCTTGCCGAAGCCGTCGGCCAAGGTTCGGTAGAAACTTTTGTCGCCCAAATGAACCAAACCGCCCAACGGCTCGGCATGGTGCATACCCGTTTTGCCAATCCAACCGGCATCGGCAACGACAATCAAAGCAGCGCCGCCGATTTATCGCTGCTCGCCGCCGCCCTGATTCGGGATTTTCCGCAACACTATCCACTGTTTTCCATTAAATCGTTTAAATACAACCATATCGAACAGCCCAACCGCAACCTGCTGCTGTTTCGAGACCCCAATGTGGACGGCCTGAAAACCGGTTACAGCGAAAGCAGCGGCTACCATCTCGCCGCTTCCAGCAAACGCAACGGGCGGCGGATTGTATCCGTATTAATCGGCGCAGAATCCACCGAAGAACGTGCCGCCGAAAGCGGCAAACTGCTCAACTGGGCATTACAGGCATTCGACACCGCCAAACTCTACCCCGCCGGACAAAGCCTGTCGCAAATCAAAGTCTATAAAGGCAGCAGCAACACCGTCAATATCGGCTTTTTAAACGATGCCTACATCACCGTCCCCCACGACAGCACCGGCGGCAGCATCAAACCGATTTTGGAAACCGAACAGCCTGTTTTGGCACCGATTGAAAAAGGCAGCGTGCTGGGCAAAATCAAAATTGTCCAAAACGGCAAAACCGTCGCCGAACAAAACGTCGTCGCCCTCGAAAGCGTCCCCGAAGCCGGCTGGTTCGGCCGCATTTGGGACAGCATTGTGTTATGGTTTCAATCACTGTTCGGCAACAGCTGATTGCTCCGACAAAACAAAGGCCGTCTGAAAACGGAGATTCCGCTTTTCAGACGGCCTTTTTGCTGCTTAAATTAAACGTTCAGCAGTTTTACCACTTTTTCCGCTACTTCGGCAAGGGCAACGGTTTGCTGCTCGCCGCTGCGGCGGCAGGCGTATTCTACGTTGCCTTCTTTCAGACCACGGTCGCCGATAACGATGCGGTGCGGAATGCCCAGCAGCTCGGAATCGTTGAGCAGTACGCCGGCACGCTCGTCCCGATCGTCGAGCAATACGTCCACGCCTTGTGCGGTCAGGGTTTGGTAGAGTGTATCAGCGGCTTCTTGTACGGCGGCGGATTTTTTGTAGTTCATCGGCACAATCACCACGGTAAACGGTGCCATGGCTTCGGTCCAGATAATGCCCCGCTCATCGTTGTTCTGTTCGATGGCGGCGGCCACCACACGGGTTACGCCGATGCCGTAGCAGCCCATTTCCATGATTTGCGATTTGCCGTTGTTGTCCAAAAATGAGGCATTTAGGGCTTTGGAATATTTGTCCCGCAGTTGGAACACATGGCCGACTTCGATGCCCCGTGCCAATTTCAGACGGCCTTGGCCATCAGGGCTGATGTCGCCTTCGACCACGTTGCGCAAATCGACAAATTCCGGCTCGGCGGCATCTCTGCCGAAATTGAAGCCGGTGTAGTGGTAATCGTCCTGATTGGCACCGATAACCCAGTCTGCGCCTTTTTCGGCGGCAAAATCGGCGTAAACCTTGCCCTTGAAGCCGACCGGACCGAGCGAACCGCCGTTGGCACCGAATTGCGCCGATACCGCTTCCGGCGCAGCCATGGTCAGCGGTGATTTTACGCCCGCCAGTTTCTCGGCTTTGATGTCGTTAAACTCGTGATCACCGCGCAGCAGCAGCAGCACCAATTCACCTTCCGCCTCACCTTCGACCACAATCGATTTCAGCGTTTTCTCGGCGGGAATATTCAAAAATTCTGCCAATTCCGCAATCGTTTTCACATTCGGCGTGTGGATTTTTGACAACTCTTGCGCCGCAGCGGCACGTTCGCCCGCCAACGGCAAGGAAGCGGCCAATTCGACATTGGCGGCATAATCCGAAGTGTCGCTGTAGGCAATCACGTCTTCGCCGCTTTCCGCCAACACTTGGAACTCATGCGAACCCGTGCCGCCGATGCTGCCGGTATCCGCCGCCACCGGACGGAAATCCAGACCCAAGCGGGTGAAAATGCGGCAATAGGCATCATACATGGCTCGGTAGGTTTCCTGCAGCGATTCAAAATCGGCATGGAAGGAATAAGCGTCTTTCATCACAAATTCACGCGCCCGCATCACGCCGAAACGGGGGCGGATTTCGTCGCGGAATTTGGTTTGGATATGGTAAAAATTCTTCGGCAACTGCTTGTAGCTGCTGATTTCCTTGCGGACAATATCGGTAATCACTTCTTCGCAGGTCGGACCCATGCAGAAATCGGCATCTTTGCGGTCTTTCAGACGCAGCAGCTCTTTGCCGTAAAATTCCCAGCGGCCGCTTTCCTGCCACAATTCGGCGGGCTGCACCACCGGCATCAGCAACTCTACGCTGCCTGCCCTGCCCATTTCTTCACGCACGATGTTTTCCACTTTGCGCAACACACGCAGCCCCATCGGCATCCATGTGTACAGACCGGCGGCATTGGCTTTAATCAGACCGGCACGCAGCATCAGCTTATGGCTCGCCAACGAGGCTTCCGAAGGCGCTTCTTTCAAAGTTGAAATAAAAAATTGACTGGCTTTCATCTTATTTGAGCTTCATATTAAAATCAGCGCCTATTGTACAGGGAAACACGGCATTTTAGTATCGTGAATTTTACCCGTCGGCTGTTTCCGCCACCGCAGCCCGAACAACGTGGTTTTCCCTGCGAAAAATGCTGATTTGGAAGCTGTCAATGAATTTTTGTACACAAAAACACATTACATTGTTTTACCTGAATATTTTGTCTCCCCATTGACCAAAATCAGCAAAAATAAAATAACTTATTGATTTTTAATGATTTATTATTGACTATTTTTTAATCAAAAACAAGTTCGTACTGTCTGCAAAGAATTTTTTTCATTTTCCTAAGGTTTACCCACAAACTTATCCACAGACTTTGTGGGTAACCCGACAAGCCGCCGACAGCAAGCCTCAACTTGCCGTTTTGTATGGAAAAGAAACCGTTTCCGCTATAAAATAGCATGCCTTTTCTGATTGAAAGCCGCCCATGCCGCCGCCCATTGTCCTCGCCGCCAGCCATAAAATGTTCAACGGTTTGCAGCAGTCTTACCGACTGCCCGCAACGGCAACCGGTTTTGAGCTGTTTTTGCCGCCGCAGGCGGTTCAGGGCTATCGTGTACCGGCGCTGTATTGGCTGACCGATGATGAACATCAAGATTTTGTCCGCACCGGCGGCGCACAGCGTTTTGCCGCCCAATGGGGCATGGCTTTGGTTACGCTTGCAGGCAAACAGGCCGAAAACTTAAACACGCTGCACCCGCTGCTGCAACAAACCTTTCCGATTGCCGAAGAGTGCAGCATTGCCGGTATCGGCAACGGCGGCGATACCGCTTTGCAACTGGCATTGTCGGAACACGCCGATTATGCCGCCGTATCCGTTTTTTCCCCCAAAGGCGCAGCCGCCTGCATGGAATATTTACCCGCCGCCCGCAAACTACCGATACTGATTGACCACGGTAGCGAAGAACAGCCCGACTATCCGCTCTGGTCGCCGCAAAATTTGACCCAAACCGCCCGCAGCCTCGGTTTTCAGGTTTTACTGAAAACACGCCAAGGCTACAGCAACAACGGTTTTCTGCACACCAGCTTTATCGACACCCATATCGAGTTTCACGCCGATGCGCTGGGCTTATAGTCAATCCGCTATATTAAGGCCGTCTGAAAACCGAAGGTTTCGCTAAAACGAGCGAAGCGAGTTTCTGCGCAGCTAAAACCGAAGGTTTCGCTAAAACGAGTGAAGCGAGTTTCTGCGAAGCTAAAACGAGCAAAGCAAGTTTCTGCGAAGCTCAAACCGTATTTCCACATCGTCCATTATCCCGTTCCAATCCGAAGAAAGCCGACCCGAAATGTCCCGAATTGCCGCCCTGCCCGATCACCTTGTCAATCAAATTGCCGCCGGCGAAGTGGTAGAACGCCCCGCCAATGCGCTCAAAGAAGTTGTCGAAAACAGCATTGATGCCGGTGCAGACCGCATTGATGTCGAACTCTCCGGCGGCGGCATCAAGCTGATTCGGGTCAGCGACAACGGTAGCGGCATTCATGCCGATGATTTGCCGCTGGCGCTGCACCGTCACGCCACCAGCAAAATCAAAACCCTGAACGATTTGGAACACGTTGCCAGCATGGGTTTTCGCGGCGAAGGTTTGGCGAGCATTGCCTCGGTCAGCCGCCTGACCCTGACCAGCCGTCAGGCGGATGCCGCCCATGCGGCACAAATCAAAGCGCAGGACGGCGAACTCAGCGCAGTCGGCGCTGCCGCCCATCCGGTCGGCACCACCGTGGAAATCGCCGAACTGTTTTTCAACACGCCCGCCCGCCGCAAGTTTCTCAAATCCGAAAACACCGAATACGCCCACTGTGCCACCATGCTCGAACGCTTGGCGCTGGCGCACCCGCAAATTGCGTTTTCGCTCAAACGGGACGGTAAAACCGTGTTCGACTATCCGGCGCAGCCGCTGCAGGAACGCATTGCGGCGATTGTCGGCAACGATTTTCAGACGGCCTCATTGCCGGTGGACAGCGGCAACGGCACGCTGCGGCTCTATGGCGCAGTCGCCAAACCGACTTTCGCCAAAGGCCGCACCGACAAACAGTTCTGCTTTGTCAATCACCGCTTTGTGCGCGACAAAATCATGCTGCACGCCGTCAAACAGGCGTATCGGGATGTTTTGCACAATGCCCTGACACCGGCGTTTGTCCTCTTTCTCGAGCTGCCGCCCGAAGCGGTTGATGTCAATGTCCACCCGACCAAAACCGAAATCCGCTTTCGGGACAGCCAGCAGGTGCATCAGTTGGTGTTCCACACCCTCAACAAAGCCCTTGCCGATACCCGTGCCGACTTAACCGAAAGCGTCAGCAATGCGGGCAACGTTCTGCACGAAATGATGGGCGTGAATATGCCGTCTGAAAATGAGCAAAGTGGGTTTGGCCGACAAACAGATCAGCACTTCGCTTCCCAAACCAACCATTCCGCAGGTAACATTCCGGCCGTATCAGGCAACGGCAAAACCACCCCCATGCCTTACCAAAACGCCCGCAACGCCCAACGTCCGCTCTCGCTCAACGAAAGCCGTGCTGCCCTGCAGACCTATGCCGAACTGTTCAAACCCAGCGATAACACCCTCCCCGCCGCATTCGCACAAAACAGGCCGTCTGAAAACAGCCTGTCAAATGCCGATACGCCCGACAATCCGCCCGAAACCCCGCCGCTGGGTTTCGCCATCGCCCAACTGCTCGGTATCTACATCCTTGCCCAAGCCGAAGACAGCCTGCTGCTGATTGATATGCACGCCGCCGCCGAACGGGTCAATTACGAAAAAATGAAAACCCAACACGCCCAAGGCAATCTCAGCAGCCAACGCCTGCTGCTCCCCGCCACCTTTACCGCCTCCCACCAAGAGTGCGCCACCCTTGCCGATCACAGCGAAACCCTGACCCGCTTCGGCCTCGAACTCTCCGATCTGGGCGGCAACACCCTCGCCGTACGCAGCGTTCCCCAACTGCTCGCCAAATCCGATCCCGTCGCTCTGACAAAAGACGTGTTGCACGAGTTGGCACAAACCGGAAGCAGCCAAACCATCGCCGAACGGGAAAATCAAATCATGGCCACCCTCTCCTGCCACGGCTCCGTACGCGCCGGCCGCCGCCTGACCCTCCCCGAAATGAACGCCCTGCTGCGCGATATGGAACGCACCCCCCGCAGCAACCAATGCAACCACGGCCGCCCGACCTGGGTCAAACTCACCCTGAAAGAACTCGACGCTTTGTTTTTACGGGGGCAATAAACAGCGGGATAAGCAAAGGCCGTCTGAAAACCATGATTTTCAGACGGCCTTTGCTTCATCTCAAGTGATTATTGCCTATCGTGAATTCACTTTAAAAGTATTACAGCGTTGGCTCGCCTTGCCGTACTACCTGTACTGTCTGCGGCTCGCCGCCTTGTACTACTTTTAAAGTGAATCCACTATACATAGCCGATTTTCAGACGGCCTCGCCGTTAAACTGCCGCCGGATAAAGTAATCCAATGCGGTTTGGCGTTTTTTGATTTTGCCTACGGATTCGTTCCATGCGGGTTGTCCGCCCCAAAAGACAAAGTGTTCTCTGGCACGGGTAATGGCGGTATAAAGCAAGGCGTTGTTCAAGCCTGAAGTGATGTCTTCGCTTTCGGCTGCTTCGCTGCTCGGCGGGAGCAGCCAGACTTCCCGATATTCCGAGCCTTGGCTTTTGTGTACTGTCATGGCGAATGCGGATTCGCAGTCGGGTAGGCGGCTGATGGCGATTTTTTTGAACCCGTCGCCGTCGGGGAAATAGGCTGCCAAGTTTTCTGTGTCTTCGCTGTCGGGCAACACCAGCCCGATGTCGCCGTTAAACAAATCCAAGCTGTAATGGTTGCGGGTAATCATGATAATCCGTCCGGCAAACCATGTGCCGTCGCCCTCAATCCGGCGGCGTTGGCGCAGATATTCGGTATATGCCTGATTAAAGGTTTCTGCGTCCTGCCGCCATGCGGTCAGCATCACAATATCGGCGATGCGGCTGAATGCCTGCGGTAAATGGTTGCTGTCCACTGCCTGCCAAAAGGCTTCCTGTTTGCGGTAAAACTGCTGCACCTGCGTGCGGACATCGCCCGATACGGCCGCCAATTCGTTTGGAAAATGTGCAAACTGCGCCCATGAAGCGGAAGTATCGCCTGCTACCACAGCCCTTGCCACGCAGCCGATACCGCTGTTTTCTCCGAAACGGTGACTGAAAGTCAGGCGGGCGATATTGGCGGACAGGGGCGGCGGGTTGTCTGCTACAGGAAAGGCGAAGTCGGGTAAGTAGCGGCTTAGTTTTTGTGCGGTTTCCCGATTCAATACGGTCGGTTGCGACAATGCCGCCAACACGGCACCGACACCGACAGACGGAAGCTGGTCGGCATCGCCGAGAAAAATGACCCGACAACCTTCGGGCAAGGCACGCAACAGCTGCAACAGCAGCGACACATCGAGCATAGAAGCCTCATCCACCACCAATACATCGACCGGCAACGGCGTGCGGCGGTCAAACTGCGGCTGCATTTGCGGCGGGCGCAGTTTCAAAAGGCGGTGGACGGTCTGCCCTTCCAACTGTGCCAAATGTTGTGCGACTGCCGGTGGCAAATCAAAGCGGGACAAGGCACTGTGCAGCGCCCGTGCCATATGTGCCGCAGCTTTACCGGTCGGGGCGGCCAAGGCGATTTTCGGCAAGGTGGCGGCGTTGCTGCAAATCAGCCCCAGCAGTTTGGCAACGGTGGTGGTTTTGCCCGTTCCCGGGCCGCCGATAATCAGCATAAAGGTTTGCAGCAGCGCCAATGCCGCTGCATCACGCTGCCCTTTGCTGTCGGTATCGGGAAACCATGCGGCGAGATTGGCTGCAGTCTGCTGCTCGTTTGCCACGCTGATTTTGCTGTGCGCCAGCCGTTTGATTTCCTGCGCCAAATCCCGTTCAAGCTGCCACAAACGGCCTAAAAACAGGCGTTTGCCGATTAAAATCAAAGGGGTGTTGCCGTCCTGCCCGACCAAATCGGTTTGCGCCGCCAATAAAGTGGCCTGTTCATCGTTGAGCCAGATAAACGAATGGCCATGGCTCAAGGCGGTGAACAACTGTGCTACAAACGGCCCTGCAATCTTAGCCTGTTCGGGCGAATGGTGTTGCAGCAGCCAATCTGCCGCCTGTGCTGCTGCCTGTTCTAATTCCACAGAAAACATTTTGGGTTTGCCTTTTTTTGGGTAACGGTGAAAGGCCGTCTGAAAATGGACATAGTAAATGAGTTAAATCAGGACAAGGCGAGGCAACGCTGTAACAGTTTGACTCATTCGCTATAAAAGCCGCTATAAAAGCGGATTTTCAGACGGCCTTGCCTATATTTGATGATGAATTTAATTTCAAGGCGGAACAAGACCATGCCGCATTATTTTAAAGTGCATTCACTATCGGCTGCGCAATGCGCCGTCCTGCATGGTCAGCACCCGGTCGAAACGCCCTGCCAGTTCGTCGTCGTGGGTAACGACCACCAGACTGGTTGCCAACTCGGTTTTCAAGTCCAGCATCATATCCAGAATATTTTGCGCATTTTTGCGGTCGAGGTTGCCGGTCGGCTCGTCGGCAAGCAGGCAACGGGGGCGGGTTACCAAGGCACGGGCAATCGCCGCACGCTGGCGTTCGCCGCCGGACAGCTCGCTCGGACGGTGCAGCATACGCTGTTTCAAACCGACTTTATCCAGCATTTCCGCTGCTCTTGCTTCGGCCTCGGCTTTGCTGTTTTTACCGATCAGCAGCGGCATCATCACGTTTTCCAAAGCGGAAAATTCGGGTAGCAGATGATGAAACTGATACACAAAACCCAGATATTGGTTGCGCAACAGACCGATCTGTTTTTGGTTCAGACTGCCCAAATCCCGCCCCATCAGCAACACCCTGCCCTCCGAAGGTTTGTCCAAACCGCCGAGAATATGCAGCAGCGTGGACTTGCCGCTGCCGGACGAGCCGATAATGCTGACACTCTGCGCCGCCGCCACTTCAAAATCCAAGCTGCGCAATACTTCGACATTTAACGCACCGTCAGCATAGACTTTGCGCACCTGTTCGCATTTCAAAACAATATCATTCATAACGCAAGGCCTCCGCAGGTTGGGTTTTTGCCGCGCGCCAGCTCGGATACAGCGTGGCGGCAAACGCCAGCAGCAGCGAGATGGCGGCAATCAGTGCCACATCTTTCATATTCACGTCGCTTGGCAAGTAATCGATAAAGTAAATCTGCGAATTGATTAAATGTACGCCGAACAAACCTTCGAAAAAGGCAACGATTTTGCCGATGTTCCAGCCCAGCAATACGCCGCAGACCACGCCCGCCAGCGTGCCGAAAAATCCGGCAAAAGCGCCCTGTACCATAAAAATCTTCATCACACCGGAAGGCGGTAGCCCCAGCGTACGCAAAATGGCGATATCGGCCTGTTTTTCGGTAACCGCCATCACCAATGACGACACCAGATTAAAGGCGGCCACGGCGATAATCAGCAGCAGAATGATAAACATCATGCGTTTTTCCAATTCCACCGCTTCAAAATAGCTGCGGTTGCTGAACGTCCAATCCCGCACCCAGATTTTTTCCTGATCGGCTTTCGGAATCAGGTTGGCGATAAATGCCGGCGCTTCCTGCGGGTGCGCCAGTTTCAGCCGCAAACCGCTCACGCCCTCGCCCATGCGGTACAGCACTTGGGCATCGGCCAAATGGGTCATCGCCAAGGCATTATCGACTTCAAACACGCCGGTTTTGACGATGCCGACCACGTTGAACTGTTTCAGCCTCGGCACAACACCGGCGGGCGTTACGTTGCCCTCGGGCGTAATTACCGTTACTTTGCCGCCGACTTGTGCGTCCAGTGCCTGCGCCAGACCCTCGCCCAAGATAATATCGAATTCACCCGCTTTCAAATCATCAAAGCTGCCGGCCGGCATATTGTTGCCGTATTCGACCACGTTTTTTTCTTCAGACGGCAAAATGCCCCGAATCTGCACGCCACGCACTTCACCTGCGTTTGCCAGCAATGCCTGATCGGTAATAAACGGAGCGCTGCCCAAGACTTCTTTTTTATCCTGCACCAAACGCCGCAAGTTCTGCCAGTCGCCCTCGCCGCTGTCGAAATAGCCGATTTCGGCATGGGCGGCGACATTCAACAACTGGCCTCGGATTTCTTTTTGAAAGCCGTTCATCACCGACAACACCACAATCAGGGCGGTTACGCCCAAGGCAATTCCGGCAATCGAAACCAAAGTGATAAACGACATAAATCCGTTGCGTTTTTTCGCCCGCAGATAGCGCAGGCCGATCCAAGTTTCTAAAGAAGCCATGCTTGTGCGCCTCTCCTGTTGATTAAACTGAAAGGGGGTATTGTACTGTATTCGGCGGATATATAGTGGATTCAATTTAACAGTAGAACAAGTCGGCGAGCCGCAGACCGTACAACCAGTACGGGACAGGTTTTGTCCGGATTGTTGTTTAATCCGGTTACAAAAACCGTTCTCTTTGAGCCGGGCGAGCCAACGCTGCCATACTTTTAAATTGAATTCACGATAGCGGACTCACTTTATTTTTTTCAGATAACAACAGGCCGTCTGAAAACCGTATCATAGTGGTTTTCAGACGGCCTGTTCAGCCGGATAAGCAGCGGTTATTTCTTTTTCAGCGCTGCATTCAGCACGCAGCCGAGTACGAAGCCGACCAGCGCCGGTATCGCCCAGCCCAAGCCGAGGTTGTAAAACGGCAAGGCGTTGTTGATGATTGCAGCGGTTTCATCGCTGAAGCCGAAAGCGGCTTTGTATGCGTCCAAAATGCCGACAATCAGCGTGGCGAAAATGGTGCAGACATACACAATGCGGCTTCCGTTGAAGAAATTATGCAGAAACGCCAGCAGAATAATCACCACTGTCAGCGGGTAAAGCAGCATCAGCACCGGAATCGAGAAGCTGATAATGCCCGCCAGACCTTTGTTGGCAAAACCCATGGACACCAGCGTAAACAGTACCACAAAAGATTTATAGGAAATTTTCGGGCATAAGCGGTTGAAGTATTCGGCACAAGAAGTAATCAGGCCGACCGAAGTACTCAGACATGCCAAAAATACAATCACGCTCAGCAGGATATTGCCGCCGAAGCCGAAATAGTGCTGCGCCGTTTTCGACAACACCAAGGCACCGTTTTCCTGCATACCCAAACCGGCCACGCTGGTTGCGCCCATATAGCCGATTAAAAGATACACCACCGCCAGCGCCACAGCAGCAATTGTACCGGTAATGGTGGTGGTACGCAGCAGCTCGGCACGGTTGTCCACACCCATGGCACGCACAGCATCAATCACGATAATGGCAAACACCAGCGATGCCAGCGCATCCATTGTGCCGTAGCCCTCCAAAATACCTTTTGAAAGCGGCTGGGTGGCAAAATCGCCGACCGCAGGCTGCAAATCGCCCATCGGATACATGGCGGCATAGCCGACCAAAGCTGCAATCGTCAGCAGCAGCGCCGGTGTCAGCACTTTGCCGACACGGTCCACCAGTTTGCCCGGCGACAGCGCCAGCCAGTAAGACACGCCGAAGAAAAACACGCTGAACAGCGCCAGCCCCAGCGTATGATCGCCCTCGCCCAAAAACGGTACGACACCGATTTCAAACGACACCGTCGCCGTACGGGGCGTGGCAAACAGCGGGCCGATGGCCAGATACAGCGCAGCGGCAAACGCAATGCCGTACCACGGCGTTACCCGTGAAGCCAGCATTTGCACATCACGAGAGCCGGAATAGCCGATGGCAATCACGCCCAACAGCGGCAAACCGGCACCGGTAAGCAGAAAGCCGAACATCGCAGACAGCCAGTTTTCACCCGCCTGCTGGCCGAGCAGCGCCGGGAAAATCAGATTACCGGCACCGAAAAACAAAGCAAACAGCATCAGGCCCACGGCCCACAGCGATGCTTTTTGCGTTCCGTTTGAAGAACTCATAAACACACCTATTTTTCTTATTGAACAATCAATCTCGGACAAACGCCGCATCCGCACGCCGCACGCTGCAAACCAAGTGTATCTGCAAACAATGCGGCAATCCGGCTTATCGGAAATTGCCCGAACACTGCGCCGACCAAGTGTCGGCAAATGTCTTTTTACCTTTGACGGAAACCGTCAGTATGATAAAAATTTAAAACATATGTCAAGAATAGTCAAAAATTTGATAACCATCAACTTATTTCTGCAATTTAATCATCAACCGCAGCAAATGATTGATTTTTCGATACCGGCAAACAACCGGTTTGCAGCAGAACATACCGAGGCCGTCTGAAAATCGGGTTTTCAGACGGCCTCAAGAATTTTGCAGTCAGACAGGCTTAAGCGTGTACCGTAATGCCTGATGTTACGGTTTGGGTATTGGTTGCAGACAGGAACGAAGCGGCCAGTTCGCTGCAGCAGCCGCAACAGGTGGCCACGCCCAGTTGGTCCTGCAATTCGCCCATGGTGCTGGCACCGGCGGCAATGGTTTCTTTGATTTCGCGGTCAGTAATGGCGTTACAGATACATACAAACATTTCTGTGCTCCTGTGTTCATACCTCAAAAAATGAGATTAAGTATTATTTATTTTTGACAAATATAAATAAAAACTGTTTTCATTGCAAGCGGTAAAAACCGGATTATTCATTGTATTTTTTTAGCGAAATTTGAATATTTATTGATTTTGGAAATGAATTGACGCACGTACCGATTACAGCTAAACGAATACACCGTCCGGTTTCGCCAAAACGAGAAAAGCGGGTTTCTGCGAAACTATAGTGAATTCACTAAAAAGTAGTACAAGGCGGCGAGCCGCAGACAGTACACGTAGTACGGCAAGGCACAGCAACGCCGTAGCGAAAGTTAAGTTAATCCGCTATAAAACCACATTTTCAGACGGCCTTGCCGCTTCTCGGGTGATGCACGTCCACCACCGATTGCAGGCGTTGGTTGGCGACGTGGGTGTAAATCTGCGTGGTGCTGATGTCGGCATGGCCGAGCAGCAGTTGGACGACACGCAAGTCGGCACCGTGATTGACCAGATGAGTGGCAAAGGCATGGCGCAGGCCGTGCGGGCTGACGGTTTGGATACCGGCGGCTTCGGCGTAGTGTTTGACAATCATCCACGCCAGTTGGCGGCTCAGGCCGCAGCGTTTCTGGCTGACAAACAATTCATCGCACAATGCACCTTTAAGCAGCTTGGAGCGGGCTTCGCTGTAATAACGTTCGACCCAGTACACCGCCTCTTCACCCAGCGGCACAATGCGCTGCTTGTTGCCTTTGCCCAAAGTCATCAGCCAACCTTTGTTCAAATCGAGCTGCGCCAAATTGAGTTTGACCGCCTCCGTTACCCGCAAACCGGCGGCATACATCACTTCCAGCAGGGCTTTGTCCCGCAGGCCGTGGGCGGTTTCGGTATCGGGGGCGGCAAGCAGGCGGTCGATTTGCGCTTCGGTAATCAGCTTGGGAAGCTGCTGCGGCTTTTTCGGGGCTTTGAGAAAACGGGTCGGATTGTCTTCCCGCCCGCCGTTTACTTCCAGCCATGCGTACAGCCGTTTGCAGGCGGAAAGCGCCCTTGCCTGCGAGCTGTTTTTTTCGCCCTCGGCATACACCGCCGCCGCCAAATCGGCGGCGGAAACGTTCAGCCAGTCAAAACCGTTTTCAGCTAGCCTTGCCGAAATTTTCGCCAAGTCCCGCCGGTAACTTTGCAGGGTGTTGTCGCTCAGGCGCTGCTCCAGCCACAGGTGTTCGAGCAGACGCTCGGTCAAATCGTCCATGCGGTTTTCAGACGGCCTCGGCACGCAGGGTTTCCAGCACTTCCTGCGCATGGTCTGCTACTTTGACTTTGCGCCATTCATGCACGATTTCACCTTGGGCGTTTAATACAAATGTACTGCGTTCGATACCCAAATGCTCTTTGCCGTAGAGTTTTTTCAGCTTGATGACGTCAAACAGTTTGCACACGGTTTCATCGGCATCGCTCAATAACTCAAACTGAAAGCCTTGTTTGGTGCAGAAATTTTGGTGGGTTTTCACGCTGTCTCGTGAAATGCCGACCACGGTATAGCCCAAAGCCTGAAATTCGGGGAGGCGGGCATTGAAATCCAAGCCTTCGGTGGTGCAACCCGGCGTATTGTCTTTCGGATAAAAATACACCACCAGCGGCAGATGTGCCGCCGAATCGAATACGCCGCCATTGCTTGAGGGCAAAGTGAAATGGTAAGACATAATGCGCTCCTTATGATGATGCCGCCTGACGGCTGAATGCGATAAAGGCTTCTTTTTTCGCCATTGCTTTGCCCGAATCAATCGCTTCACGGGCAGCTTCCACACCCACCGCCAGCGATTCGGCCACATTACCGGCATAAAGTGCGGCGGCGGCGTTCAGCAAGACAATATCTCTGGCCGCACCGTGTTTGCCGCTCAATACTTCGTCGATTTTCAATAAAGATTCCCGACTGTCGGCCACTTTGATGTCGTCCAGATTGTTGCGGATTTCAATACCGAAATCTTCGGGGCTGATGTCGTATTCCCGGATTGTACCGTCTTTCAGTTCGGCCACACGGGTTGTGCCGGTCAGCGTGATTTCGTCCAAACCGCCCTCGCCGCACACCACCAAAACATGTTTTGAACCAAGCTGCTGCAATACCCGCGACAAAATGCCGCACAAATCGATATGGAACACGCCCAAAAGCTGATTGGCAGCGTTTGCCGGATTGGTCAGCGGGCCGAGAATATTGAAAATACTGCGGAAACCGAGCGAGCGGCGCACCGGCGCAACATGGCGCATGGCGCTGTGGTGGTTTTGGGCAAACATAAAGCCGATACCGGTTTGGCGGATACTCTGCGCCACCTGTTCCGGCGACAGGTTCAAAACCACGCCCATCTGCTCCATCACGTCCGCCGCCCCGCTGGAAGACGACACCGAACGGCCGCCGTGTTTGGCGACTTTCGCCCCCGCCGCCGCCGCCACAAACATAGAAGCAGTCGAAACATTAAAAGTTTTCGCCCCATCGCCGCCGGTGCCGACAATATCCACCACATCATCAGCATTATCCAGCGGCACTTTGGTCGAAAATTCACGCATTACCGAAGCGGCGGCAGTAATTTCAGAAACAGTTTCCACCTTAATCCGCAGACCGGTCAGAATGGCGGCAATTTGCTCGGGCGGCACTTGCCCGCTCATAATCTGACGCATCAAATCGGTCATCTCATCGTAAAAAAGCTCGTTGTTGCTGATCAGGCGCTCAATGGCCTGTTGCGGCGTAATCATGATTTCTTCCTTTATGTGTCCGATTGCTTTATACCGTCTTTAGTGAAAAATATCCGCCAACACAATTTTGGCAGCAATATCTCGGGCAGCATTTTTCACGACATTTTTGGGATTGCCGCCAAATGCACCAATAGAAAGTGTTGCTTGTGTCGTAAATGTAGCGAGTACTTTACCCTTTTCACCTGCTTTTGTACTGATAACCTTGACTTTGATATCAGCTCTTGCCTTGCCTGCACCAAAGCCGACAAAATAGCGTAACGCACGATTTCCCTTGTTATAAATAATCTTATATTTGATTTCCGTATCTACAGGCTGATCTTGGTTAATATGTCTTCTTAACTGATTGTCTAAAACCCTCTCAAAATACGTATTGATCGCATTCAACTCAGGATTTTGTTGCGAACCTTCATCAACAATCTGATAGTTATACTGAGTAGGAGCAGCGTTATCGGCTTGCACAAGAGTTCTGGTACTTGTACAGGCCGTCATTGCCAAAATACCTAATGTGATAAAAAGAATTTTAAGTTTTGACATAAAAATCTCCCCTTATTTAATAAATATAGCTGAAACAAAAAAACAGTTTTTCAGACGGCCTGCAAATATCTTTTAATGCTGCGGTTTGAATTCTTCCAGAAAATTGCGCAGCATTTCATGGCCGTGTTCGGTCAGCAGCGCCTCAGGGTGGAACTGCACGCCCTCCACCGCATACGTTTTATGGCGCAAGCCCATAATTTCGCCGTCTTCCGTCCATGCGCTCACTTCCAGACATTCCGGCAGCGATTCACGTTCGACCGCCAAGCTGTGGTAGCGGGTGCAGTTCACCGGATTGGGCAGATTGCGGAACATGCCCGTGCCGTTATGCAGCACCGGCGACACTTTGCCGTGCATCAGCGTTTTTGCCCGCACCACTTTGCCGCCGAATGCCTCACCCATGGTTTGATGTCCCAAACACACGCCCATAATCGGCAGTTTGCCGGCAAAATGCTGCATGGCCGCCACCGAAATGCCCGCCTCTTTCGGCGAACACGGCCCCGGCCCGATCACCAGATAATCAGGGTTCAGGGCTTCAATTTCCGCCAAAGTAATATCGTCATTGCAGCGCACCAGCACTTCCTGACCCAATTCGGCAAAATATTGAACAATGTTGTAGGTAAAACTGTCGTAGTTATCGATAAAGAGCAGCATAATGCAACCTGTTTATACATAAATGGCAATGTCGCAATAATGGCACAATTAGCGTTTTTCTACTAGCCCCGATGCCGTCTGAAAACTGCTTTCCCAAAGATAAACAGCCGCACCTACAAGCTCCGTCGGCTGTCAAACCGCCGGCGTACGCCGCTGATCGGATCGTCAAATTCAATGCTTTTTGCCAGCAGTTTTAACGGCTTATCATAATCTTCCAACCCCGCCGCCAGCGGTTCGGGATACAGCGCATCATTGACAATCGGCATCCCCAAACTGAGCATATGCACCCGAAGCTGGTGTTTTTTGCCGGTGTGCGGATACAGGCGGTATAAGCTGTATTCGCCGCGGTTTTCCAGCAAATCTACCGTGGTAAACGCATTCGGTTCGCCCGCCGTTTCCTGCGTCAGATAAAATTGTTCTCCCCGCTCCATGCGTGAGCAAATATGGTGCGGATAATTTAAATCCAAACGGGTCGGCGCAAGGGCTTCGTAGGTTTTGGTAACGGTTTTGTTTTGGAACATGGTTTGATAATCCCGCCGGGATTCGGGGCGGTGCGACAGTAAAATCACGCCGGCGGTGTCTTTATCCAAACGGTGCAGCGGCGTGATGTCGGCCACATTCAAATGTTGCAGCTCCGGCCGCAGCCGCAGGCGGGTCAGCAGCGTTTCCCTCAAAAAACGGCCGCTGGGCGTTACCGGCAGGAAATGCGGTTTGTCCACCACAATCAAATGTTCATCAATATGCAGAATTTCTTCGGCAAACGGAATCGGTAGCTCATGCTTCCGGCTGATTTCCCGATAATAAAACACGGTTTTCCCCGCTGCAAACGGCGTTTGCACATTTAATGCCCGCCCCGCTTCGTCCACCACAAACCCGCTTTCCAGCCGCCGCCGCCAGCCTTCTTCGCCGACAAAGGGAAAACGTTCGCATAAAAACGCCAGCAGTGGCAAACCGTAAAAACGTTTGTCGTGCGGCAGCACCAGATAGCTGGGCTTGACCCCGTCCAACAGGGGCAGAGGGCTTAAAGGTCGGCTCATGGGCGTTTTTTCCGAATCAATACAGGCCGCCATTTTACCCTGTTATGCCGCCGCTTGGCAGAGGCCGTCTGAAAAACGGCTGTCGTGAATTTCACAACACGCCAACAAACTGTAAAAATCGGCTATAATTACCCCCTATTTTTGATGAAACCCTTTGCAACATGGCACAAAAAATCCAATCCGTAAAAGGCATGAACGACCTTTTGCCTGTCGAACAGAAAGATTTCAAACTCACCGCCGCCTTTTGGCAGGCGTTTGAAGACACCGTTACCCGCTGGACAAAATCCTACGGCTATCAGCAAATCCGTACACCGATTGTCGAGCAGACCGGTCTGTTTGTCCGTTCTATCGGCGAAGAAACCGATGTAGTCGGCAAAGAAATGTACACTTTTTCCGATTCCAACGATGCCTTAAGCCTCAGCCTGCGGCCGGAAGGCACGGCTTCCTGTCTGCGCGCCGTGGTCGAACACAACCTGCTCTACAATAATCCGCAAAAACTGTGGTATATGGGGCCGATGTTCCGCCGCGAACGCCCGCAAAAAGGCCGCTACCGCCAGTTTCACCAAGTCGGCATCGAAGCCTTGGGCTTTGAAGGCCCCGACATTGATGCCGAAATTGTCGCTATGTCCGCCGATTTGTGGCAGAAACTGGGCATTGCCGAACATCTGACCTTGGAAATCAACAGCTTGGGCAACCGTGAAGAACGTGCCGCACACCGTGCCGCCTTGGTCGCCTATTTGAGCAGCCACGAAGAGAAGTTGGACGAAGACAGCAAACGCCGTCTGAAAACCAACCCGCTGCGGGTGCTCGACAGCAAAAACCCCGATTTGCAGGACATCTGCAACGCCGCTCCCCGCCTGACCGACTATTTGGGCGAAGAATCACTGGCGCATTACCAACGTTTCAAAGCCATGCTCGGCGGTTTGAACATCGCCTATGTGGAAAATCCACGCTTGGTACGGGGTTTGGATTATTACAACCACACCGTTTTTGAATGGACCACCGACAAACTCGGCGCACAGGCAACCGTGTGCGGCGGCGGCCGTTATGACGGGCTGATTGAAGAATTGGGCGGTAAACCCGCCGCTTCCATCGGTTTCGCCATGGGCATCGAACGCCTGTTGCTGCTGGTGGCGGAATACGGTTCGCTCCAAGCTGATGCCGCCCCCGATGTGTACACCGTCCATCAGAGCGAAGGTGCCGATTTGCAGGCAATGAAATACGCCCAAACCCTGCGTGCCGCCGGTTTCAACGTCTTGCAGCATTCCGGCTACCAAAGTCTGAAAGCGCAAATGAAAAAAGCCGACAACAGCGGCGCACGTTTTGTGCTGATTGTGGCGCAGGACGAACTGGCCGCCCAAACGGTTACGCT
Organism: Neisseria lisongii; assembly: GCF_028463985.1. Lineage (NCBI taxonomy): Bacteria > Pseudomonadati > Pseudomonadota > Betaproteobacteria > Neisseriales > Neisseriaceae > Neisseria > Neisseria lisongii. Next base: position 1,005,616 of record NZ_CP116766.1, read on the forward strand.
CAAAGACATGCAGGGCAAACACCCGCAGCAGACCGTTGCCGCCGCCGATTTGATTCATACTTTACAACAATGGAAGAACGCATAAATGGCCGCCCATATCGAAGAACAACAGGAATTAGACAATTTCAAATATTTTTGGAAACGCACCGGCCGCTGGATTTTCGCCGTGCTGATTTTGGCAGCGGCCGCCTATCTGGGCTATACCGTGTACCAAAACCATCAGGCGGAAAAAAATCAGGAAGCCGCCGCTGTATTGGTCGGTTTGGTTGAAAAAGCGCAGCAAAAGGCCGATCCCAACGCCATCAACGCCGATTTGAAAAACCTGCAGGAAAACTATGCAGACACCATTTCTGCGGCACAGGCAACCCTGATGGCAGCCGCCACCGAGTTTGACGCAGGCCGTTTAGACATTGCCGCCGGCCATCTGCAATGGATTTTGAAAAACCAAAACGAGCCGCTGGTACAGGCATTGGCAGCGCAGCGTTTGGCCGTGGTTTACCTGCAGCAGAAAAAATACGATGATGCACTAAATGCCTTAAATACCAAAGTAGAAAGCGATTTCCAACCGCTGCTGCTGGAAACCAAAGGCGATGTGTACGCCGCCCAAGGCAACACCGCCGAAGCCGCCAAAACCTACCAACAGGCTTTGGATCTGCTGACCAAAGAATCGGTAAACCGTGATTTGCTGCAACTGAAAATCGACGCACAAAAATAAGTTCCGCCCGCCGTTTTTCTCGGCAAACCCCGCTTTTCAGACGGCCTCGACCACTGATAAGGCCGTCTGAAAACAGCAGTGCGGTTTGCAGCAAAGCGCAACAAAAAAACAGCACCATCGGGTTGCCCGGCCGACATAATGCCGCAACCCGATATCGTCATTTATAGTGAATATTCACGATATAAACCAAACCCACATAATATTTTGCCTGCACTGCGCAGGAAACGACAACGGCATTCCGTTTGACATCATCAATGCCGCCATAGAAAGAAAACAATGAAACCAACCATCGCCTTAGTGGGCCGCCCGAATGTCGGCAAATCCACCCTGTTCAACCGCCTGACCCGCACCAAAGACGCTTTGGTACACGACCTCCCCGGCCTGACCCGGGACCGCCATTACGGCCACGGCAAAGTCGGCAGCAAACCTTATCTGGTGATTGATACCGGCGGTTTCGAGCCGGTGGTGGACAGCGGCATTCTGCACGAAATGGCCAAACAGACCCTGCAGGCTGTGGACGAAGCCGATGCCGTTGTCTTTCTGGTGGACGGCCGCACCGGCCTGACCCCGCAGGACAAAATCATCGCCGACCGTCTGCGCCAAAGCCCCCGCCCGGTGTATCTGGCGGTCAATAAAGGCGAAGGCGGCAACCACGCCGTATTGGCAGCCGAATTTTACGAACTGGCGCTGGGTGAGCCTTATGTGATTTCCGGCGCACACGGCGACGGCGTGTATTATCTTGTGGAAGATATTTTAGAGCAGTTCCCCGAGCCGGAAGATGAAGAAGAAACCGCCAAACATCCGGTATTTGCCGTTATCGGCCGCCCAAATGTCGGCAAATCCACGCTGGTCAATGCCGTGTTGGGCGAAGAACGGGTGATTGCCTTCGATATGGCCGGCACCACCCGGGACAGTATTCACATCGATTTCGAGCGGGAAGGCAAACCGTTTACCATTATCGACACCGCCGGCGTGCGCCGACGGGGCAAAGTCGATGAAGCGGTAGAAAAATTCTCGGTGATTAAAGCCATGCAGGCGGTCGAAGCCGCCAACGTTGCCGTCTTGGTTTTGGATGCCCAGCAAGACATCGCCGACCAAGACGCTACCATCGCCGGTTTCGCCTTAGAAGCCGGACGAGCCTTGGTGGTGGCGGTCAATAAATGGGACGGTATCAGCGAAGAGCGCCGAGAACAAATCAAACGGGACATCAACCGCAAACTCTATTTCTTGGATTTTGCCAAATTCCATTTCATTTCCGCCCTTAAAGAGCGTGGCATCGACGGTTTGTTTGAAAGCATTCAGGCCGCCTACAACGCCGCCATGATTAAAATGCCGACCCCGAAAATCACCCGTGTGCTGCAAAGCGCCTTGGAACGCCAGCAACCGCCCCGCTCCGGCTTGGTGCGCCCGAAAATGCGTTACGCCCACCAAGGCGGCATGAATCCGCCGGTAATTGTGGTACACGGCAACTCGCTGCACGCCGTGTCAGACAGCTACACCCGCTATCTGACGCAAACCTTCCGCAAAGCCTTCAACCTGCAAGGCACACCGCTGCGCATTCAATACAATGTTTCGGAAAATCCGTATGAAAACAAAGATGAAAAGCCGAAGAAAAAACCGCTGCGCCGTGTATCCTTGAGCAACCGCATCGAAAAACGGGAAGGCCGCAAAGAAGAAAAAAGCCGCTTCAAGAAAAAAGCCAAAGTGAGCGTGAAAAAACTGCAAAGCAAATAAAGCAAGCCCGTTTTCAGACGGCCTTGGCAAGGGTACTAAGCATACAGGCCGTCTGAAAACAGACAAACATGCCGCCATAACGCAAAAAAATGCGATTTTTTTCACCGAAACGCTTGGTAAAACCCAAATTCAAGGCTACAATTCAAAAACGGCTGATTTCAGACAAGCCATCTTAAAATCATAATAACGGAGTAAAAAACATGACAGCTAAAGGACAAATGTTACAAGATCCTTTTTTGAACGCCCTGCGTAAAGAGCATGTGCCGGTTTCCATCTATCTGGTAAACGGCATCAAACTGCAAGGCCAAGTCGAATCTTTCGACCAATACGTTGTATTGCTGCGCAACACCTCGGTAACGCAAATGGTTTACAAACACGCCATTTCCACCATCGTTCCCGCCCGTGCCGTAAGCCTGCAACACGAAAACAAAGCCCCGGCCGCATCCAATCTGGTGCAGGTAGAAACCGTTCAGGCAGCTGCAGAATAATTGCCCACCAAGCGATACCTTACTGTTTTCAGGCAGTAAGGTATTTTGTTTTGCACCCGCACAAATAAAGTTTCATCAAAAATAAATGTTTCAGGTACAATAGCGTAAATTCGCTATACAGCCGAAACACATTCACAACCACCCCCAAAATACCGCTATGCAATACCTGATTGTCAAACACAGCCATATGTTTTTCGTTGCAGTAAGCATCTTACTGTTCAACATCCGCTTTTTCCTGCTGCAACGCCGCCCCGACAAAAGCCTCGCCGGCATTTGGAAAGCCCTTCCCCACCTCAACGACACCATGCTGCTGTTTACCGGCCTGTGGCTGATGAAAATCACCCACTTCACCCCGTTTAACGCACCATGGCTGGCAGGCAAAATCATCCTGCTGCTTGCCTACATCGCATTGGGCATGAAAATGATGCGCACCCGCCCCCGCTCCGGCGCATTCTACCTACTTTACCTCACCGCCATGGCCTGCGTTATCACCATCGTTGCCTTCGCACGTTTAAAACCCTATTTCTAATGCCGTCTGAAAACGCCGCACATCAGCCCTGTCTTTATGTACGGCATTTTCAGCCCAACCGTTTCACAACCCATGAATACCCGACACACCGCCATCATCGCACTCGGCAGCAACCTCCAGCAACCCAAGCAGCAAATCCGTGCCGCACTCGCCGCCATTGCCGCCCATCCACAAATCGAAGTCGAACACATTTCCTCACTCTACCTGAGCAAACCGGTCGGCTACGACGACCAACCCGACTTCATCAACGCCGTATGTGCCGTCCAAACCACACTGGAAGACAGCGAATTACTCGCCGAGCTCAACCGCATCGAAGCCGAATTCGGCAGAAAACGCACATTCGCCAACGCTCCCCGCACACTGGATTTAGACATCATCGACTACGCCCACCGACAAAGCAGCGACCCGCACCTGACCCTCCCCCACCCCCGCGCCCACCTGCGCAGCTTCGTCATGCAGCCACTGGCAGAAATCCTCCCCGATTTCCAACTGGGCAAACACGGCACCGCTGCCGAATTAGCCCAACACCTCGGCAACGAAGGCATACAGCGATTGCCTGCATAATAAATATAGTGAAATAATCCCAAACTACACTACAGTATTGGCTTCGCCTTATCGCACTATAGTGAATTCACTTTAAAAGTATAACGCCTCAGCGAACCACTCTCCCCGCTAGCAGGACGGAGAACAGTGTTCAGGTAGCGCAACTTACTTCTTACCACATATTCTGATTTCCTACTGTCATTGACTTGCCGATTTGTACAGAAAATTCGGTGTTTTAACTATAGGTGAATACCTAGGTTAATCTATTTATTAAACCAAATTGTCAACAACGCCCTATCAAAAAATGCTAAGATAACCGCCATATTTTGCTTACAGACATCAAACGGAATTTCCCTATGAACACCCTGTTAAACCAACTCCAACCCTATCCTTTTGCCCGTTTGCGGGAAGCCATGCAGGGGCTGGCTGCGCCCGAAGGCATGAGTGCCGTGCCGCTGCATATCGGCGAACCGAAACACCCTGCGCCCAAAGTCGTTACCGATGCGCTGACCGCTGCTTTGCCCGAACTGGAAAAATATCCGCTGACCGCAGGTCTTCCCGAATTGCGCCAAGCCTGCGCCGACTGGCTCAAACGCCGTTACGACGGTTTAACTGTCAATCCCGAAACCGAAATCTTGCCGGTTTTGGGTAGCCGGGAAGCCCTGTTTTCCTTTATCCAAACCGTGTTGAACCCCGTTTCAGACGGCCTCAAGCCGGTCGTTGTCAGCCCCAACCCGTTTTACCAGATTTACGAAGGGGCAACCATTTTAGGCGGCGGCGAAATCCATTTCGCCAACTGTCCCGCCCCATCGTTCAACCCCGATTGGAACAGCATTCCCGAAGATGTTTGGCAACGCACCCGCTTGGTATTGGTCTGCTCGCCCAACAATCCGAGCGGCAGCGTGTTGCAGCTTGAGGACTGGCAGCAACTCTTTGCCCTGCAAGACCGCTACGGCTTCATTATCGGCTCGGACGAATGCTATTCCGAAATCTATTTTGACGGCAACAAACCCATCGGCTGTCTGCAGGCGGCAGCACAATCCGGCCGCAGCTATCAAAATCTGGTCATGTTTACCAGCCTTTCCAAACGCTCCAACGTCCCCGGTATGCGTTCGGGTTTCGTTGCCGGCGATGCCGGTTTGCTGAAAAACTTCCTGCTCTACCGCACCTACCACGGCAGCGCCATGAGCATTCCCGTGCAGCGTGCCAGCATTGCGGCATGGAACGATGAAGAACACGTCAGCGCCAACCGCCGCCTGTATCAGGAAAAATTCGACAAAGTCATTCCGATTTTGAAACAAGTGTTTGATGTCGATATGCCCGACGCTTCATTTTACATCTGGCTGAAAATTCCCGACGGCGACGACTTGGCATTTGCCAAAAAACTATGGCAGCAAGCCGCCATTCAAGTATTACCCGGCCGCTTCCTCGCCCGTGAAACCGAACAGGGCAACCCCGGCGCAGGCTATGTCCGCATTGCCTTGGTTGCCGATGTAAACAGCTGCATCAAAGCCGCCGAAACCATCGTTTCACTCTACCGCTAACCTATTCATGCCGTCTGAAAACGAGCGAAGCGAGTTTCTGCGCAGCTAAAACGAACGGCGTGAGTTTCTGCAAAGCTAAAACAAGTGAAACGGGTTTTGCGAAGCTAAAACTGTAAGTTTCACTAAAAGCTAAAAGAAACACAGCCAATCCCCATTTTCAGACGGCCTCCAATTAATGGCGGCACTTAATCGCCGCCATTGATTTTTCAAACTTGCCCCACATCATCTTTCCTACTAAAATTTTCCCGTTCCCCTCCCCAAACAACAAAGGAAAATCATGCTTTTCGTGCTTTCTCCCGCCAAAAACCTCAACGAAACAGACCCGGCTCCCATCAAAAAATACACCCAAGCCGACTTGCTGCAGGAATCCGAACTGCTGATGCAGCAACTAAGCCGCCTTGCCCCGCAGCAACTGGCCGAACTGATGCACGTTTCCGACAAAATCGCCCTGCTCAATGCCGAACGCAACGCCGCATGGCAGCTACCGTTTACCCCCGACAACGCCAAACAAGCCGTATATATGTTCAACGGCGATGTGTACGAAGGCCTAAACGCCGCCACCCTCAGCCCAACGCAAACCGACTACCTGCAAAACCACGTCCGCCTGCTTTCCGGTCTCTACGGCTTATTGCGCCCGCTGGATTTAATCCAGCCCTACCGCCTCGAAATGGGTACACCGTTTGCCAACAGCCGAGGCAAAAACCTGTACGAATTTTGGGGCGGCCGCATTACCGAGCTGCTGAACCAAACACTTGAAGCCGCCGACAGCCGGATACTGATTAACCTTGCCTCGCAGGAATACTTCAAATCCGTACAAACCAAAGCCCTCAACGCCCGCCTGATTACCCCCGTTTTCAAAGACGAAAAAAACGGCCAATTCAAAATCATCAGCTTCTACGCCAAACGTGCCAGAGGTTTAATGGTGCGCTACGCCGCCGAACACTGCATCACCGATCCCGAACAACTGAAAAACTTCGACAGCGAAGGCTACGTTTTCCACCCCGCTTCGTCCAGCGAACAAGAGTGGGTCTTTATCCGGGAACAACAATCGCATTAAAAACAAAAAATTAAATCTTTTTCTTCCCGCCAGACTTGGCAAAAGGGAAAAATTTGATTAATATACACGCTTCAAGAAAAGGAAGCGTGGCAGAGCGGTTTAATGCAACGGTCTTGAAAACCGTCGAGGGTTGATAGCCCTCCGTGAGTTCGAATCTCACCGCTTCCGCCATTCTTGAAATCCTTAAACAGGAAGCGTGGCAGAGCGGTTTAATGCAACGGTCTTGAAAACCGTCGAGGGTTGATAGCCCTCCGTGAGTTCGAATCTCACCGCTTCCGCCAAATATAAAAAAGCTGCTCATTCGAGCAGCTTTTTTTATGGTTAGATAAAAACCATTCAGAGAAAATCATATTCAACTTAATGAAGTTAATAGAAAAATTAAAAATATTCCGGTAAGTTTTTCAAATAAAAATAAGCTCTGGCCGTCTGAAAACCATGTTTTCAGACGGCTTAAATGTGCATTAAACCAAAAAACAAACAAGAATAAGTTACATCACTCTGCTGCATACGATTTTCCCAAACCTACGGCTGCTGTACCTAAGATTAGTATCCTAACTTTAACGTATTTAAATTACACTTTACATCAGCTATTTCATTGCCTTTATTATAAACACTCACTCCAGCAAAATCTCTACCATCATCAGATGTACCAAAAGAAATGTCATAAGTATAGGTGCCATTTTTTAAAGTATACCAAGTTCCACCAACGCCACCATAGGCACTATGCTCTTCCACCTCAACTTCATTTAGCGCTTTTCTTAATATAATTTCTGGAGACTTTAAATTCCTTCCAAATGAATAGGTATAATAATTATCTGATTTAGTAAGAAAAATTTGTTTCCCCGTATTTGTTTTACAATAAAAAACAAGCTGGCCATCATTCGCATAAGCCGTGTTAAATATTAAACCCATAACTGCTAAAAAGAAAATTTTGCCTAATTTTTTCATATAAAACTCCATTTTATATTGATTTTAAATAATATTTAAGATCACATACTAGCATCAAAAAGTGTAGAAATTAATTATTTTTATAGATATTGAATTTGTTCTTGCCCATTTCTTAATCAACTCGATTTATTATCGAAAATTCAATCTGATAATCAGCTTTTCCACAAGCTGTTCACATCTTCTTCTATTTTTCTGTGTATTTTCAGACGGCCTTCCGTGGGCTATTTTTTCAAAAATGCCCGTTTGAGCATGATGAAACGGTCTCGTTTGTCCAATATCGGGCGGTTGTGGAATACGTCGTATTGGGCGGCATCGAGTTTTTGCAGAATCAGTTGCCCGCCGATAATAATCATGCGCAGCTCGAAGCCGATTCGGCCTTTCAGGGTTTTGCCCAAGGGCGAACCGGCCTGCAGCATTTTGAACGTGCGGCTGCATTGGTAGGCCATCAGACGGCGGAAGGCGAAATCAGCGTTGCCCTCGGCGATGTGTGTTTCGCTGACTTTGAATTTTTCCATATCGTCTAAAGGCAGGTAAATCCGCCCTTTTTGCCAGTCGGCGGCAATGTCTTGCCAAAAGTTAATCAGTTGCAGGGCGGTACAGATGCCGTCGCTTTGGGCGATGCTCAAAGGGTCGTTGCAGCCGTAGAGGTGCAGCATCATTCTGCCGACGGGATTGGCGGAACGGCGGCAATAATCGACCAATTCGCCGAAATTTTGGTAGCGTTTTTTTTCGATGTCTTGGCAAAATGCCGACAATAAATCGTAAAACGGTTCGAGCGGCATTTGAAACGGGCGGACGGCTTCCCGTTCGAGCCGCTGCATCAGTTCGGTTTGCGGGGTTTGCTTTGCGGCAATCCGATCAAGTTCGGCACGCAGGGCGGCCAGTTGTTCCAAGCGGCGGCTGTCGCTCAAGTTGCCCTCGTCCGCCCAATCGTCTGCGGTGCGGGCAAAGGCATAAATGGCGTGTATCGGGCGGCGTAGGCGGCGGGGCAAGGCCCATGAGCCGACGGGGAAATTTTCGTAATGTTCGACAGACATTGTGTTTTCGCTAAAAGTGGTTTTGATAGGGTTTTCGGGTGAATTACGGCTTCGCAAAAAGCTGTCTCGCTCGTTTTGGAGAAACCTGCGGTTTTAGCTGCACAGAAACTTGCTTCGCTCGTTTTAGCGAAACCTGCGGTTTTCAGACGGCTTTTATCCTCGGTTAAATGGTATCACAACAGCGGACTCATCAGGCGGACGGTGTTTTCTACCAGCATCCACCATTTGGAACGCTGTTGCCAGCCTTTGACGGTAATGCAGTGGCTTTCGGCAAGATAGTTTTGCTGCAATGCGTACACTTGGCGGTTGATGTCCTGATTATAAACCGCCAAACTGATTTCCAAATTAAGGAAAAAGCTGCGCATATCCATGTTCACTGTGCCGAATAACACGTAATCGTCATCAACCGTCATGGTTTTGGCGTGCAGCAGGCCGCCGTGGAACAGGGTCAGGTGTACGCCGGCTTCGAGCAGCAGCGGATAGTAGGCTCGGGAAGCATAGCGCACCATCAGCGAATCGACTTTCTCGGGCAAAATCAGGGTAACGTCCACGCCCCGTTTGGCGGCCATGGTCAGCGCCATCAGCAGCGGTTCGTCCGGCACAAAATACGGTGTGGTAATGGTAATTTGGCGGTTGGCGGCATGAATGGCGGCGATAATGGTTTCGTAAATCACATGGTCGTTTTGGGCGGGCGCAGAGGGAATCACTTGGGCGGTAATGCTGCCCTGTTTCATTTTATCGGGCAACATGGCGGCAATCCGCTCTTCGTTTTTGCGCAGATAATCCTGAATGCCGTGCAGCTTATCATCGTTTTCCACCGCCACATCAGCAAAAAATACCGCTGCCATTTCCAATACCATCGGGCCGGTGCAGCGCATCATCACATCCACCCATTCGCCGACACCGGAATTTTTCTTGAAAAATTTGGGATCGACCAGATTAAAGCTGCCGGTATAACCGATTTTTCCGTCCACAATCAAAATCTTGCGGTGGTTGCGCAAATCAGTACGGGTAAACAGCGTGCGCAGCAGCCCCACCGGCAACGATTCGTCAATCTGTACGCCCGCCTGTTTCAACTTTGCATACCAAGTGCTGTCGAAAAAGCTGCGGCTGCCTACTGCGTCTGCCAAAATGCTGCAGTCCACGCCCCGCTGTGCGGCTTCGGCCACGGCTTGAAGCAGCGTTTCAATCCGTCCTTTCGGTTCGATAATGTAAAACACCAACATGCAGGAATATTCGGCGGAACGGATGTCCGCCAGCATGGTTTCGATAATATCGTCGGTTGTGGAAAGCAGCCGCATGGCGTTGTGGGCGGTTGCGCCCAAACCGGTGGCACTTTCCGCCGCCCTGCTGATACCCCGATAAGTCGGCGGCAAGGTTTCTCTTGCGTGTCCGTACATACCCGACAGATAGGTTGTGCCGAAACTTTGATAAAAACGGCTCATCTCGCCGCTGCGTTTGGCCCGTGCCGTTCCCAAACGGGGTTCGCCAATCAACAGATACGCCACCGTGCCGAACAGGGGAAACAGAAACAGGATAATCAGCCATGCAAAAGTCGAGCCGATATTTTTCTGTTTATACAATACCCGCAGCATACACATCAACGCCGCCGAGGTGTGCAGCACTAAAAATACCGTAGCCCATTCGATTTTCATAAAAAAAGCCATGTTTGCTCCAAGCGTTTGTGTGATAAAGGCCGTCTGAAAACGACACAACGGCGTTTTCAGACGGCCTCCCCTGATTTTTTTATTATTTAAACCCTGAATTAGTGGATTTTGCTGCCGATTCGGCTCAAATCGCCGAAGTTCATCCAGATAAAAAAGGCTTTTCCGACAATGAATTTGTCGTCCACAAATCCCCAATAGCGGGAATCTTCGCTGTTGTCCCGATTGTCGCCCATCATGAAATAATGCCCTTGCGGTACTTTACAGGTAAATGCCGAACCGTCCGGCTCGTATTGGCAATGTTCACGATACGGGAAGGTATTGCGTACATTTTGCGGAATAAAGCTCGGCAATTCGTCCATTTTCAGCACTTGGAAACTGTGTCCGCCGATCTGTTCCCGATAAGATTCGGTTACGATGTCCACCACGCCGTAACGCTGGGTATTTTCGGCATAACTCAAACTTCCTTCCGGCTGTTCGGCAACGGTTTCGCCGTTAATCGTCAAAACTTTATTCCGATATTCCACCGTATCGCCCGGCAAACCGATCACCCGTTTGATGTAGTTGATGTCGGGATTTTCCGGATAGTTGAACACCGCCACATCGCCCCGCCCGACTTTGCCGGTTTCAATCAATACGTTATTAATAATCGGCGTACGGATCCCGTAGGAAAATTTATTGACCAAAATAAAATCGCCGACCACCAGCCCCGGCCGCATCGAACTGGACGGAATTTGAAACGGCTCGACCACAAATGCCCGCACGACAAACACCAGCAGAATAATCGGAAAAAAGCCGCTCATATAATCGCTCAAAGGATTCGGATCGCGATGGTCGGGAGCGTTTTTCAGACGGCCTTTGTGCAGCAGCCACAATACGCCGGAGACTGCCACAAAAATCAGCAGCACGGCGGTAAAGCTCATAAATGATGAAAGCAGCCCGAACAAGCCCGCCAATACCAGCAGATACGCCCATTGCAGGCCGTTGCTCCATTGCCCGTTTTCGCCGCGCTCTTTGCTGCTTTTCACATACAGCACCACGCCGATGATGATGGCGGCAACCGCAGCCAGTAATAGTTTAGAACTCATGTGTTATCACCTCTTGTCAATCGTTAGGCCGTCTGAAAACAGGAAACGGCATAAGCGTTATTTGGTTTGCTGCTGCACTGCATACTGCTGCACAAAATTCCGTTTGTACGCAATATGGTTGCGGATATTTTCCGCAGCATCTTTTTCGTCCCAAATCTGCAATTCCCACGGATAGTAAAAATTGCTGGCATTTTTAAAGTAAACATGGATACCGATATAGCCGCAGACATCGCGCAGATACCAGTTTTTCAAACCGTATTGCGTTTTCCAGCCATCCAAGCGGTTTAATATTTCCGCAATATCCGGCGAGGGCAAAATCACCCGTGCGCCGAAAATATCGTTCAAAATATTATTCACCGGATATTGGTTTTCCCTCGCCAGATAGCGGCGGATTTTGTCTTCGATACTTTCGCCGGTTTTGACACGGTAGAAAAAATCAATGCCCCGAATATCGGCAAACGCCAGATAATCGTTTACCGCCTCATGCAGATTCAGCCGGTAAGACAAAATATGTGCCACCGACACTTTGTGCAGCGTATGGCTGAGATTGATTTTTTCCACCTTGCCGGTTTCAAAATAATCCTGCGAATATTGGGCATGGATTAAGTTGATTTCACGGATCAGGCGTTCGGTTTTTTCGACATTGGTTTCCATGTTTTCCCGCTTTAAGGCCGTCTGAAAATGCTGCTCTCAGACTTTGCCTTATTTATCGCTCACCTGCAAAATCGCCAAGAATGCACTTTGCGGAATTTCCACATTACCCACCTGTTTCATGCGGCGTTTGCCGGCTTTTTGTTTTTCCAACAGTTTTTTCTTACGGGTAATATCGCCGCCGTAACATTTCGCCAAAACGTTTTTGCGCAGGGCTTTGACGTTTTCACGGGCGATAATCTGGCTGCCGATGGCCGCCTGCACGGCAATATCGAACATCTGGCGGGGAATCAGTTCGCGCATTTTGGAAGCCAGTTCCCGACCTCGGTGAACGGCGCTTTGGCGGTGGACAATCAGGCTTAATGCGTCCACTTTTTCGCCGTTTACCATGATATCGAGTTTGATCAAATCAGACGGTTGGAATTCTTTAAACTGGTAATCCAAAGAAGCGTAGCCTCGGGAAGTGGATTTGAGTTTGTCGAAAAAGTCCATCACCACTTCGTTCATCGGCAAATCGTAGGTCAGCATTACTTGGCGACCCATATACTGCATATTGACCTGCACGCCCCGTTTTTGGTTGCACAGCGTCATCACGTTGCCGACATATTCCTGCGGCACCAGAATGGTGGCGGTGATAATCGGCTCTAAAATGGTTTCAATGCTGCCGATGTCGGGCAGTTTGGACGGATTTTCCACTTCGATGGTTTCGCCGTTTTTCAAAACGACTTCGTAAACCACGGTCGGCGCTGTGGTAATCAAATCCATATCGAATTCGCGTTCCAAACGCTCCTGCACGATTTCCAAGTGCAGCAAGCCCAAGAAACCGCAGCGGAAACCGAACCCCAACGCCTGCGATACTTCCGGCTCGAATTTCAGCGAAGCATCGTTGAGCTGGAGTTTTTCCAAAGCGTCCCGCAGGGCTTCGTAGTCGTGGCTTTCCACGGGATAAAGACCGGCAAATACCTGACTTTGCACTTCTTGGAAACCGGGCAGCGGTTTGTCGGCAGGCCGTGCCGCCAGCGTGATGGTGTCGCCGACTTTCGCCGAACCCAATTCTTTAATGCCGGTAATCAGAAAGCCCACTTCACCGGCTTTCAATTCCTGTTTCTGCACCGATTTCGGGGTAAACACGCCCAACTGCTCGACTTGGGTTTCGGCTTTGGTACTCATAAACTGAACTTTGTCTTTCAGTTTCAGACGGCCTTCTTTCACCCGAATCAACATCACCACGCCGACATAATTGTCAAACCACGAGTCGATAATCATCGCCTGCAGCGGCGCATCTTCATCGCCTTCGGGCGCAGGGATTTTGGCGATGATTTCTTCCAAAACATCTTCCACACCGAGACCGCTTTTGGCGGAACACTGCACTGCACCCACAGCGTCAATGCCGATAATGTCTTCGATTTCCTGTTCGACACGCTCGGGATCGGCGGCCGGCAGGTCGATTTTATTCAATACCGGCACCACTTCCACCCCCAAATCAATGGCGGTATAGCAGTTGGCAACGGTTTGCGCTTCCACGCCTTGGGAAGCGTCCACCACCAGCAGCGCACCTTCGCAGGCAGACAGCGAACGGGAAACTTCGTAGGAAAAATCGACGTGTCCGGGGGTATCGATGAGATTGAGCTGATAAGTTTGGCCGTCTCTGGCTTTATAGTTGAGCGCAGCGGTTTGGGCTTTGATGGTAATCCCCCGCTCTTTTTCAATATCCATGGAATCCAGCACCTGCGTGCTCATTTCGCGCAGCTCCAAGCCGCCGCAGTATTGAATGAAGCGGTCGGCCAGCGTGGATTTACCGTGGTCGATGTGGGCAATGATGGAGAAATTTCGGATATTTTTCATCTTATTGTCGTTGTAACAGGTTGAATGTTTGAAAAGGCCGTCTGAAAAAACAAAGCGAGTTTCAGACGGCCTCTTCCGAATAGGTTTGAACAGCTCGCTATTTTAGCGGAAATTTACTGTTTTTGCATGATTTTCTTTATGTCCGGACGCAGTTACAGTTTCGCCGCCAGTGCCGTAACCATATCGGCGGAAGACACCGCAGCGGTTTTCAGAAATTCCTCAAAACTGATATCCGCTTTTTCGTCCGCCGAATCGGAAACCGCACGCACCACCACAAACGGCACGTCCAACTGATGGCAGGTTTGGGCAATCGCCGCTGCCTCCATTTCCACTGCTTTCACTTCGGGAAAATGCGCCCGAATCGCTGCCACGCCTTCGCTGCTGTGAACAAACTGATCGCCGCTGACAATCATGCCCGCCGTTACCGCAGCCCCTTCAAACGCCGCCGCAGCCTGCGTTGCCGCCACCATCAGCGCCTCATCGCTGCGGTAAGCCGCAGGCAGACCCGGCACTTGCCCCCACTGATAGCCGAAAGCGGTTACATCGACATCGTGGTGCGCCACTTCATGACCAATCACCACATCGCCGACTTTCAAACCGGCACCAATGCCGCCGGCGCTGCCGGTATTAATCACGCATTCGGGCGCAAACTGCTGCACCACCCACGCTGTCGCCACCGCTGCATTAACCTTGCCGATGCCGCTTTTCACCAAAATCATCCGCTTGCCGCCAAAGCCGCCTTCGTAGGCTTCAAACACGCCGAACGTATACCGCTGCGGCGCTTCCAAGCGGCTGCGCAGCAATTCGATTTCCTGTTCCATCGCACCGATCACGGCGATTGTTTTCGGGTTCATCATCATTCCTTTTATTGTTTAATTTGAGCGAAACCGCCAAATATTTCAGATATTTTTCACAACAGGCCGTCTGAAAATCCACCGTTTCAGAGCGGCACAAAACCTGTTTTATGTAATACACCGTTTTCCATCTGCCACACTTCTTCCGCCAGCACCGCCGCATCTTCCGCATCATGCGTAACCACCATCATCGGCACGCCGCTGCGCTGCTGTATTTGCAATACTTCGGCACGCATGGCCTGCCGCAAATCGGCATCCAAAGCGGAAAACGGCTCGTCCAACAGCAATAATTGCGGCTCGACAATCAAGGTGCGTGCCAAAGCCGTACGCTGCTGCTGCCCGCCCGAAATTTGGTGCGGATACAGATGGGCAACCGCTTCAAGCTGCAGCAGCGACAGCCAGTGTTGCGCTTTTTCAGACGGCCTTTTTGCCGGATTGCGCCACGATTGCACACAGCCGAAATCGATATTCTGCGCCACCGTCAAATGGGGAAACAGGGCGTAATTCTGAAACAGCAGCCCCACTCTGCGGCGGCGTGCCGCCACATCGGTTTGAGCGTCAAACCAAGTTTCTCCGTTAAAACGGATATGACCGCCGTCGGGCTGCAACAATCCTGCCAACAGCTGCAGCAGCAGGCTTTTTCCCGAACCGGAACGCCCGACCACCGCCAGTCGGGCGGTATCCGACTGCAAACGGACATTCAGCCCGAATGCCCCCTGTTTTTTCTGCAGCACAATATCAAACCGCATTTACCGCTCCCGACTCCGTATCCTCATCAAACGCCCCGCCGCCAGCAGCACCGCAATACACAGCAGCGATACAGCCGCCACCAGTGCATTTGCCAAGGCTTCATCGCCCGCCTGCACGGCTTCGTAAATCGCAATCGACAGCGTCTGCGTTTCGCCCGGAATGCTGCCGGCAATCATCAGCGTAGCACCGAATTCGCCCAAAGCACGGGCAAACGCCAGCAAAATGCCCGACAAAATCCCCCGCCACGCCAGAGGCAGGCTGATCCGGAAAAAAACGGCGCAGCGGCTCAAGCCCAACACTTTTGCCGCCTGTTCCAACTGCGGATCGACTTCTTCAAAAGCCGCCCGTGCCGGTTTGAAAATCAGCGGAAACGTTACCGCCACCGCCGCCAACACTGCACCCTGCCAAGTAAAAATCAGATGAATGCCGAAACTCTGTTCCAGCCAGCGCCCCAAAGCACTGTTGCGCCCGAACGCCACCAACAGATAATAGCCCAGCACCGTCGGCGGTAACACCATCGGCAAGGTCAGCAGCGTATCCAGCAGCGAGCGCCCCCAAAACCGGCAACGGGCAAACGCAAATCCCGCCGCCACCGCCAGCAGCGTATTGAGCAGCGTGGCCGTTGCCGCAATTTTCAGCGACAGCAGCAGAGTGGTGATTAGCGGGATATTCATCTTTCAATCGGGAAAAATGCCGTCTGAAAACCGGAGAACACTGCGCTTCGCAACACGCTGTTTCCCGATTTTCAGACGGCATCAAGCAAGGTTTTTAAATCAAAGCGGCAACCCAGGCTTCAATCGAAGCGAGCATTTGCGGCAATTTCGCCGCATCGCTGCCGCCAGCCTGCGCCAAATCCGGACGGCCGCCGCCTTTGCCGCCGATCTGTTCTGCGGCAAATTTCACCAAATCGCCCGCTTTGACTTTTGCCATCAGCGGTTTGGATACACCGGCGCACAACGATACTTTTTCGCCGTTTACCGCTGCCAGCAAAACCACGGCTTGGTCGGATTTTCCGGTTAAATCGGTTACGATTTCACGCAATGCGCCTGCATCGGCTTCGATTTGGGCGGCAACCAGTTTGGCTGCACCCAAGTCTTTGGCGTTTTCCAGCAGTTTGGCACCGGCATAAACCGCCAATTCGGCTTTGGCTTTTGCCAAATCTTTTTCCAAGGCTTTGCTTTGGGCGGCATTGGCTTGGATTTTCGCCAACACGTCTTTTTCGGTTTGCGCTTTGACTTCGCCGATCACGTCTTTAATCAAACGCTCTTGGTTTTGCGCCCATTTCAAGGCGTTCAGGCCGGTAATCGCTTCGACACGGCGCACGCCTGCGGCAATGCCGCCTTCGGAAATGATTTTGAACAGACCGATGTCGCCGGTGCGGGAAACGTGAGTACCGCCGCATAATTCGGTTGAAAAATCACCCATTTTCAAGACACGCACTTCGTCGCCGTATTTTTCGCCGAACAGCATCATTGCGCCGGTTTTTTGGGCATCTTCCATGCTCATAATGGCGGCTTCCACGGCCACGTTTGCCAGAATCGCTTCATTGACACGACGTTCCACTTCGGCGATTTCTTCAGCAGTTACCGCCTGCGGGTGGGAAATATCGAAACGGGTCGATTCGGCGGTAACCAGCGAGCCTTTCTGCTCGACATGGCTGCCCAATACATCGCGCAGGGCTTTGTGCATCAAGTGGGTGGCGCTGTGGTTGCGCATATTGGCATTGCGGATATCGTTGTCGATTTTGGCGGTAATGGCATCGCCGACTTTCAGACGACCTGCAACCTGCACACCGAACTGGCCGAATACGGCGGCTTTGATTTTCTGCGTATCACGCACTTCAAAGCGGTTTTCTCCGGCAAAAATATAGCCGACATCACCGATTTGGCCGCCCGATTCGGCGTAAAACGGTGTGAAATCAATCACCACTGCGCCGCTTTCTCCTTCTGCCAACTCGTTTACCGCTTCGCCGTCTTTATAGAGCGCCAATACGGAAGCCTCGGTTTGGCGTTCGGTATAGCCTTTAAATTCAGTGTCTTTGCCTTCGTATCCCAACTGGGTATTGGCTTTGAAACTTTGGGCGGCACGGGCGCGGTTGCGCTGTGCTTCCATTTCCCGCTCGAAGCCTGCTTCATCCAATTCGATGTTGCGTTCCCGGCAAATATCGGCGGTTAAGTCGTATGGAAAACCGTAGGTGTCGTAAAGTTTGAAGATGATTTCGCCGTCAAGTTTTTTGCTGTCTTTTGCCAAAGCGTTTTCCAGTAAAGCCATGCCGGTTTCCAAAGTTTGGGCAAAGCGGCTTTCTTCGTTTTTCAGGGCTTCTTCGATTTGCGCCTGTTTTTCTTTCAGTTCAGGATAGGCATCGCCCATTTCTTTCACCAAATCCGGCACCAGTTTGTGGAAAAACGGCTGGTTTTGACCGAGTTTGTAACCGTGGCGCACGGCACGGCGGATAATGCGGCGCAATACATAACCCCGGCCTTCATTGCCCGGCAATACGCCGTCGGCAATCAGGAACGAGCAGGAACGGATATGGTCGGCAATCACTTTCAGGCTCGGCTCGTCCATGCTGAATGCAGCGCCGGTTTCCCGTGCCACGGCTTTGAGCAGGCCTTGGAACAGGTCGATTTCGTAGTTGCTGTGTACGCCCTGCATTACGGCCGCCATGCGCTCCAAACCCATGCCGGTATCGACAGACGGTTTCGGCAACGGATTCATGTTGCCCTGTTCGTCCCGATTGTATTGCATGAATACGCAGTTCCAAATTTCAATCCAGCGGTCGCCGTCTTCTTCCGGGCTGCCGGGAATGCCGCCCCAGATTTCTTCACCGTGATCGTAGAAAATTTCGGAACACGGGCCACAGGGGCCGGTGTCGCCCATCTGCCAGAAGTTGTCGGACGCATAACGGCCGCCTTTGTTGTCGCCGATACGGACGATTCTGTCGGCGGGCATACCGATTTCGTTGAGCCAGATGTTGTAGGCTTCATCGTCTTCGGCGTAAACCGTTGCCAGCAGTTTTTCTTTCGGCAAATTGAGCCATTCTTTGCCGGTCAGAAAACCCCATGCGAAGTGGATGGCATCACGTTTGAAATAGTCGCCGAACGAGAAATTGCCCATCATCTCAAAAAAGGTATGATGGCGGGCGGTGTAGCCAACGTTTTCCAAGTCGTTGTGTTTACCGCCGGCACGCACGCATTTTTGGGCGGTGGTGGCACGGTTGTACGGGCGTTTGTCAAAGCCTAAGAACACATCTTTAAACTGGTTCATACCGGCATTGGTAAACAGCAGGGTCGGGTCGTCGTGCGGCACCAGCGAAGACGAGCGGACGATTTGGTGTTGGTGTTGTTCGAAATATTTCAGGAATTTTTGACGCAGTTCGGAGGTTTTCATAGTCGTTTCTGTCTGTATCAGTAATCGGTATGCCGCTTTGCGGCGGCGGTCTGTTTTAAAAATAAAATACGGAAATCAAACGGTTTTCAGACGGCCTTGGGGTTGCTGCAGGCCGTCTGAAAAGCGGTAGGCATCAAGCCGCTATCTTACCGCAAATCTGCCAGCCAAGCCAAGCAGACGGCGATTCCGACTGCTCTGAAAATTCGCTATTGTGAGTTTGCTATAGCACATTAACCAAAAACGTTTTACAACTCAAGTAAGCCACCCTTCCCCTAGCCCCTTCCCGCCAGCGGGACGGGGAATCGGGTGTAGCGTGCTTGCCTAAGCATACACGTGTTCTTTAAATTCCACAGGAATGCCGTCTGAAAACCGTAGGTTTCGCCAAAATGAGCGAAGCGAGTTTCTGCGAAGCTAAAACTCATACAATGAGTTTCTGCGCAGCTAAAACCGTAGGTTTCGCTAAAATCGGGAAAAGGTAGCTTGCGGCGTTATAATACTTTTAAAGTGAATTCACTATATATACCCGTTTTCAGACGGCCTCTGTCGTTTTACAGCGGCTGAATCGGAATCATGCGGTTTTGGCGTTTGGCTCCGTTTTCGCCGTAATTGGTTTTCACATAATCTTCGACAATCTGTAAAAACTCGGCGGCGATATGGTCGCCTTTCAGGGTTACTTTGCGTTCGCCGTCCACATAAACCGGCGCAACCGGCGTTTCGCCTGTACCCGGCAAGCTGATGCCGATGTCCGCCAGTTTGCTCTCACCCGGTCCGTTGACCACGCAGCCCATCACTGCCACGTTCAGCGATTCTACGCCGGGGTAAATATTGCGCCATACCGGCATTTTTTGGCGCAGATAGTTTTGCACATCTCTTGCCAACTCTTGGAACACTGTGCTGGTGGTGCGGCCGCAGCCCGGACAGGCGGTTACCATCGGGGTAAACGAACGCAATCCCATGGTTTGCAGAATTTCCTGACCGACCACCACTTCCTGCGTACGCGGGCTGCCCGGTTCGGGCGTGAGCGAAATGCGGATGGTGTCGCCGATGCCTTCCTGCAGCAATACCGACAGCGCAGCGGTGGAAGCGACAATGCCTTTGCTGCCCATGCCCGCTTCGGTCAAACCCAAATGCAGCGGATAGCGGCAACGGCTGCCCAGTTCCCGATAAACCTGAATCAAATCCTGAACGGCGCTGACTTTGCACGACAAAATGATTTTGTTTTCCGGCAAGCCCAAATCTACGGCTTTTTGTGCCGATTCCAGCGCCGACACAATCAGCGCTTCTTTCATCACTTCATCGGGCGACTTGGGTGCAGCGGAAGCCAAATTGACATCCATCATGCGTTTGGCTAGGCTCTGATCCAGCGATCCCCAGTTTACGCCGATACGCACGGCTTTATTGTTTTCGGCCGCTGTGCGGATCATAAAGGCAAATTTTTCATCGCCTTTTGCACCTTTGCCGACATTGCCCGGGTTAATCCGGTATTTCGCCAGCGCTTTGCCGCATTCGGGAAATTCTGCCAGCAGGCGTTCGCCGTTGAAATGGAAATCGCCGATCAACGGCGTGGTATAGCCCATATCGTCCAAACGCTGGCGGATTTCCGCTACTTTTGATGCCGCTTCGGGGCTGTTTACCGTAATCCGCACCATTTCCGAACCGGCATCGCTTAATTCTTTGATCTGTTGCGCAGTGGCGGCGGCATTTGCAGTATCGGTATTGGTCATCGACTGCACCACCACCGGCGCTGCCGAGCCGACAACGATATGGTCTATGCTTACTTGATGGGTTTCTCGCCGCTGAATGGTTTTCATTTGATTTGTCCTAAGCCTGCGGAATACACTGTTTCCGCTGTGGTTTTGATGATGGGTGTGTCCGGTTTATTTGCGTTCTGCACCATGTTCCGAGGCCGTCTGAATTTGCAGCAATGCCGCTTGCGCCGCTGCGAAATCCGGCCGCAGCGCCAATGCCTGTTTCAAAGCCTGTTCTGCTTCTGCCGCCAGCCCCATGCGACCGCTGCAAATACCTTTGTTGAGATACGCAATATGCGGCGTAGGATAAGTCGGATCGGCAAGTGCTTTATTAAAATGAGGTAATGCCGCTTCAGGGCGGTTCAGACTGTTGCAGACAAACCAGCCGTAATTATTATTGATTTCAGCACTGTTCGGCTGCAACGCCAACGCACGATCGAAACTTTCCTGCGCTTTATTGTTGAGATTGAGATACTGATAAATTTGAGCCCGCACCAGCCATGCGGTGCTGCTGTTGCGGTCGAAACGGACGGCGGCTTCGATGTTGTCGGTGGCATTTCGGTAATCGCCGGCATTCATATACGCCAACGCCAAACGGGTTTTGATGTCCGCCATACGGGCATCACGTTCGGATACGTTCACGCCCGACATGGCGGCACAACCTGCCAGCAGCAACACTGCCCACAACCACTTTCCGCCTTTCATCAACTGCCTTTCTGTTCCACAATAATCTGCTGCCATTTCTGCTGGCGGCGGGTTTTGTCCTGCACCTGCCCCGCCAGTTGGCCACAGGCGGCATCAATATCGTCGCCCCGTGTTTTGCGCACCGTAACCACAAACCCTGCCTGTTGCAGAATATCTCTGAATACTCTGATATTTTCGTTGCTGGAACGTTCGTAGCCCGAATTGGGAAACGGGTTAAACGGAATCAGGTTGAATTTGCACGGCACATCTTTAACCAGTTCAATCAATTCCCGTGCATGTTGGGCTTTGTCGTTGATGCCGTCCAGCATCACATATTCAAACGTGATGAAATCTCTCGGCGCTTTCACCAGATAACGCTGACACGCCGCCATCAGTTCTTTCAGCGGATATTTTTTGTTCAGCGGCACAATTTCATCACGCACTTGGTCGTTAGAAGCATGCAGCGACACTGCCAACGCCACCGGCACGGCATCACGCAGCCTGTCCATCTGTGGCACCATGCCCGAAGTGGAAACCGTTACCCGACGGCGGCTCAAGCCGTAGCCGTGGTCGTCAAGCATAATATTAAGCGCCGTTACCACATTGTCAAAGTTCGCCAGCGGCTCGCCCATGCCCATCATCACCACATTGGAAATCACCCGCTCGTTTTTCGGGGTAACGCCCATGGCCTTATTCGCCCACCACAGTTGGCCGATGATTTCAGCTGCCGTCAGATTGCGGTTGAAGCCTTGGCGGCCGGTCGAGCAAAACGTGCATTCCAAAGCACAGCCGACCTGAGAGGAAATACACAGCGTTCCCCGTTCGGCTTCGGGGATAAAGACCGTTTCCACGCCATTACCCGTTCCGACATCGAGCAGCCATTTGCGTGTACCGTCTGACGACTGCTGCGCCGTCATTAATTCCGGCACGCCGACCACTGCCTGTTCGTTGAGTTTTTGGCGCAGCGATTTTGCCAAATCCGTCATCTCATCAAAATCCGCCGCCGCACCTTGGTGCATCCAACGCATAACCTGTTTGGCACGGAACGGTTTTTCGCCCATTCGGGCAAAATGTTCGGTCAGGCCGTTTAAATCAAAATTCAGTAGATTGGTTTTCATGTATTCTTAGTAGGTTTAAGCCGGCAATCATCTGCCGTTTATGGTTAATTTTGCCGTTCAATAAAATAAAACCCTGCATATCAATACAAGACCTTATTTTATTGAAGGCCGTCTGAAAATGCCGTCTGAAAAGAGAAAACCCGAAAACCTGTATCCGCAAGCCCAAGAGCGGCTGCGGATACAGGTTTTCGGCTGCCTGAGTATCGGCGGAATACGGACTTTCCGCTTTTCAGACGGCCTGTTTGCCGGTTTTAGCGGGAACAGATTTCGCTTTGGCTGAAGAAATAAGCGATTTCGATGGCTGCGTTTTCCAAGCTGTCCGAACCGTGTACGGCGTTTTCACCCAAAGAGTTGGCAAAGTCGGCACGGATGGTACCGGCTGCCGCTTCAGCCGGATTGGTTGCACCCATCAATTCACGGTTTTTGGCAACGGCGTTTTCGCCTTCCAACACCTGAATCATCACCGGACCACTGGTCATAAATTCCACCAGTTCGCCGAAAAACGGACGCTCTTTATGCACGGCGTAAAAATCCTGCGCTTCACGTTTGCTCAGATGTTTCATCTTGGCTGCCACGATGCGCAGACCGTTGTCCTCAAAACGGCTGTAAATTTTACCAATCACGTTTTTCGCAACCGCATCAGGTTTAACAATAGAAATGGTACGTTCAATAGCCATTTTCTTTCCTTTATATTAAGTGGTTGATTATTATATCTTGTTTTCCAAGACAGTTATTCAAGGCGGAAACCGCCATTTTATAGCGAAACGCATTTGTTTTCCAGATAGGGCAAACTTGTGCCGCACCGGAAAACAAGGCATTTTCACAATGATTGAAACAGGCAACCGGCGCTGCCGGCCGCACGCTTTATGCTTTCGCCTTGCTCAAAGTCAGGTGCGGCTGCGCCAAATAGGCTTCCGACTGCATTTCGGTCATACGGCTGGCGGTACGGGTAAATTCTTCGGCAAAATCGCCTTCGATATAAATATCGTCCACCGCTACCTCGCCCGTTGCACACAATTTCACTCTGAAATCGTATAAAACGTCAATCAGCCAAGTCAAACGGCGGGCTTCTGCTTTTTCCTGCGGCGTTAAGCGTTCCAAACCCGACACAAACACAATTTCATAATGTTCTGCCAGATACAGATAATCCGCCTGCGATCTCGGGCCGAAACACAAAGCACGGAAATCAAACCATATCGCATGATCCGCTTTCGCCTTGTGCGGAATATCCCGACCATGAATCACGCTGATGCCCGGATTGAGCTCTGCCAAACCCGACATTTCGCAGAACAGTTCTTCCAGCTTCTGCTCGTTTTCCTGATTATTCGGCACAAAAAAGATTTCCGCAGGCTTGAGCGTACGCAGGCGGTAATCCTCGCCGCCGTCCACATTCAACACCGTCAAACTCGACTCAATCAGCGCAATCGTCGGCAAAAAACTGCTGCGGTTCTGCCCCTGCGGGTAAAGTTCGGACGGTGCATAATTGGAAGTGGCCACCAATACCAAGCCCTCGCCCAACAGATTTTCCAGCAAACGCCCCAAAATCATCGCATCGGCAATATCGCTGACGTGAAATTCATCGAAACACAAAACCCGTGTTTCCTTCGCAATTTCCGCCGCCACCGCCTTCAGCGGATTGGCCTCGCTTTTCAAGCCTTTCAGCCGCTCGTGGATTTCCGCCATAAACGCATGAAAATGCACCCGGCGTTTGCGTTTATACGGCAAACAGCCGAAAAAAGCATCCATCAAAAAACTCTTGCCCCTGCCGACACCGCCGTAAAAATACAGCCCTTTAGGCACTTGCGGCGAACGCAGGCTGCGCCCTAAAAAACGGTTGCGCTTGCGTTTAAACATCATCAATTCGGTCCACAACCGATCCAGATATTCAATCGCCATTTCCTGAGCCTTATCGCTGATAAAGCCCGGCTGCTGCGCCGCCGCCTGATACCAGCTCAAAGGGCTGTGATTGCCGAAAGCCGGCGGCACAAAAAGATTTTCTCTATCGCTCATTCTTTAACCTTATTTGAATAATCGGCCGCTATTATATAGCGGTTCAAGATTTTCCGATACAAAGCAACTGCACACTGCATGCCGCATCATTATATCGATTGCCGCTTATCCAAATACAGCAAATTAAAACACATCACCGGGCCGAGTTTCCCAAGCGGCAACACAGCCCGTTTACCCAAACACCGTTTTCAGACGGCATGCGTGTTTATATCACATATTTCCCGCCGCCGTCATCGCCATTTCACCAAATTCGCAACGTATTTTTTTAGAAAAACCAAATGTTTATGTATTAATAAACAATCTATCCAATCATGCCAATCGATATAACTATCGTTAAAATACTGAATTTTCTGCGCAAGTCAATAACCTACAATCCACATAACCGAGCAACCGCACCCATTCTCCAGCTTACACACTTGAGCCTAACTAAAGCCAAACTGTAGCACCTAAGGTTATTCCAACTATAAATTCATCTCAGGTAGCACGACAACCTTACATAAACTGATGACATACAAAGCAAATTTAGAATACATACTCAAAAATCAGTTATCCCGACATAATTTAGCACTTTCGATGTTAACATTATTTTATTATTTATTTACAAAATTTTTCGCAAAAAAAAAAAAAAAAAAAAAAAAAAAAAAAAAAAAAACGTAACAAACCGGACTATATAATCATTGAAAATTTACACTCAAAATCAGTTTTCACACCCAAATCTACATGACTGGTTAACTTGATTTGACACTGTAAATTTTTTTAACAGGCTGACGGGTCAAGTCAGCACTTGATAATTAATTTTTTGAAAAGGCCTTTCAACGATGAAAATTACAACTGCTAAAACCACTTTATCCGTTGTTATTGCCGCCTTGTGCGCAAACAACGCTTTTGCCGAAAATGCTGCTCCTCTTGATGGTACTACCACTTCGGCCCCAAATACCATCGTACTTACCGCTCCACCGGCTGAGACAAAGACAAAAGCAATTATTGGCTTTGATGTCCCATATGTTAAATTGCCAACAGTGGATACTTCTGCGTTAGACAACGCTACTGCCCTCCCAGGCCTTAAAGTAATTCCAAAAAAGTCGTTATCGATCCAACTACCCATGCTGCCACTCTGACTGTTGCTGCTGTTCCAAGTGAAGCACCGTCCGTAATAGATAATCCTTTGAATTTGCCTCTTGTGAATGAAGATAAACCAACTTTGGATGTCGATGCCCTGAAACCGGCAATTGCAGCTGAAAAACCTGTTCTGAGTCTTGATAAACCAACTCTGAATATCGACAACCTGAAAGCAGAAATCGCAAAAGGCGACACTAAAATTATCGCTAAAAATCCTGTTTTGAATCCAAAAACCAATACTGCTGTTGTCCCTGTTGCAGCTGTTCCTAACACGAACAACTTAACTGCTGAAAAACCAACTTTGGATACACTCAACTACCCTGGTTCTATCCATGAGTTAGTTGACCAATTCCACACTGCAGCTATTGAAGCCAATGCAGATAATATCACTGCCAACAAAGCCGCTATTGAAGCTAATACCATTAACATTACTGCTAATGCTATTGCTACCAATAAAAACACTGCCGGTGTAGCTGCCAATGCAGATAATATCACTGCCAACAAAGCCGCTATTGAAGCTAATGCCATTAACATCAACACTAATGCTATTGCTACCAATAAAAACACCGCCGGTGTAGCTGCTAACAAAGCTGCTATCGCTACTAATGCCGCTGGCGTAGCTGAGAACAAAGCTGCTATCGACGCTAACACTGTTTCTATCACTCGCAACACAGCCGGCATCGCTGCTAATACTGCTGGTATCGCTGCCAACAGAGCTGCAATCGATCGCAATACGCAAGACATCAAAAATTTGAACAAAGACATGAAACGTGGTTTGGCCAGCACCGCTGCGCTGAACGGTCTGTTCCAACCATACCAAGTTGGCAAAGCTAACCTGACTGCTGCTGTGGGTGGTTTCAAATCTGAAACTGCATTGGCCATCGGTAGCGGCTACCGTTTCAATGAAAACCTTGCTGCCAAAGCAGGCGTGGCATTCAGCACCAGCGGTAGCGCTGCTGCTTACAATGTTGGCGTGAATTTTGAATGGTAATCCTTTGAAAATAGTTGAGTAATCAACATATTTTCAAACACAAAAAGAGCAGCTTTACAGCTGCTCTTTTTCTATTGGCATAAAATATCGAGGGAGAATATGACATCACAGCCCCCCCCC
Organism: Neisseria lisongii; assembly: GCF_028463985.1. NCBI lineage: Bacteria > Pseudomonadati > Pseudomonadota > Betaproteobacteria > Neisseriales > Neisseriaceae > Neisseria > Neisseria lisongii. The sequence goes on from NZ_CP116766.1 coordinate 1,032,243, forward strand.
CTTCCCCTAATCTCTTCTCACCAGCGGGACGGGGAAGCGTGTAGCGTGCTTGCCTAAGCATGCCCGTGTTCTTTAAATTCTATCGTGAATTCACTTTAAAAGTATTACAGCGTTAGCTCACCTAGCCGTACTACCTGTACTGTCTGCGGCTCGCCGCCTTGTACTACTTTTAAAGTGAATCCACTATACATGAATGCCGTTTAAAACGAGGGGAACGAGTTTCTGTGCAGCTAAAACCGTAGGTTTCGCTAAAATCGGGAAAAGGTGGTTTTCGTTGTGATACTTTTAAAGTGAATTTACTATATGCCTCAACATACACTGAGTTTGTTAATATTACATCTATGCCGTCTGAAAACAAGCGTAGTGTATCGCTCAACTTGAAAAACTGAATTTATTAACCATTTCTATCGTTATTGTGCCTATCGTGAATTCACTTTAAAAGTATTACAGAGTTGGCTCACCTAGCCGTACTACCTGTACTGTCTTCGGCTCGCCGCCTTGTACTACTTTTAAAGTGAATCCACTATATTCCCGCTCCCGCTTGAATAGGAATAATGGGTTGAGCGAATTTAGAATGTGCCGAAAATTCAATTAATTCATCATATCAAGACCAAACAGGCCGTCTGAAAATCAGGTTTCGATACTGCGAAATCCGATTTTCAGACGGCCTGTTGTGATTAATTATATAGCGGATTTAATTAATTTTCGATACAAGGCAGCAAGCCGCAGACAGTACAAGTAGTACGGCAAGGCGCAGCAACGCAGTAGCGAAAGTTAAGTTAATCCGCTATACCGTCAGCGGAACAAATCCAACGCCTTAACAAACACCATCACCACGCCGTAAAGCAGCGGAATGCCGACCAATGCCCAGCGCCACCAGACGGCTGCGCCGCCGTGCGACACGCTTTCGCCGAGCAGGTAGGCATCGGAAATGGCGGTTTCATCGTCGGGGTTGCCGCTGTGGGCGGCGGTTTTGATGTCCCGTTCATGGTGTTTTTCATGCACGGCACGCACCAGCAGGTTGCACAACAAACCCGCTAGCAGCAGCCCGGCCATAATATACATGGTTACGCTGTATGCCTGCGCTGCGGGTACGCCGCTGTCGATTTGGCTTTGGCGGATATAATTGACCAGTACCGGCCCGATAACGGCGGCGGTTGACCATGCCAGCAGAATGCGGCCGTGAATGGCGCCGACCTGATAAGTGCCGAACAGGTCTTTCAGATAGGCGGGGATTGCTGCAAAACCGCCGCCATACATCGAAATAATCACGCAAAATCCGATGACAAACAGGGTTTTGTTGCCGCCTGCACCAATGCTCGGTACGGCAAAATACAGCAGCGAACCCAATACAAAAAAGGCGGTGTAGGTATTTTTGCGGCCGATTTTGTCGGACACGCTCGACCACAAAAAGCGTCCGCCCATATTAAACAGACTCAACAGGCTGACAAATCCTGCCGCCGCACCGGCACTCACCGCCGCCGCTTCACCCACCGAAGCGGAAGAAAACAGTTCCTGAATCATCACCGAAGCCTGCCCCAACACGCCGATACCGGCGGTAACGTTGAGACACAACACCCAAAACAGCAGCCAAAACTGCGGCGTTTTCATTGCCTGCGACACATTCACATGATTGCTGCTGACCAGCTTGCCCGTCTGCTTCGGCGCAACATAACCTTCAGGCTTCCACCCTTCGGCCGGTACTCTGATGGTGAATGCGCCAAACATCATCAACACAAAATACAGCACGCCCAACACCATAAACGTTTCCGCCACGCCCACCGAAGCAGCGCCGGAAAAAGTGTTCATCAGCATCACCGATAGGGGCGAGGCTAGCATCGCGCCGCCGCCGAATCCCATAATCGCCAAGCCGGTGGCCATGCCCGGTTTGTCGGGAAACCATTTCATCAATGTCGATACCGGCCCGATATAGCCCAAGCCCAAACCGATGCCGCCGATCACGCCGTTGCCCAAATACAGCAGCGGCAAATTATGCAGGCTGACACCGAGTGCCGACACAAAAAAGCCCAAACTGAAGCAGCAGGCGGCAACAAACATCGCCTTGCGCGGGCCGACACGTTCCATCCAAGTGCCGAACAGGGCGGCGGATGCGCCCAATACCGCCAACGCAATGCTGAAAATCCAGCCCACGGTCGCCAACTGCCAATCATCAGGTGCCGATTCGCTGATGCCGATCACTTTGGTCAAGGGCGCATTGAATACCGAATAAGCATAAATCTGCCCGATAGACAAATGCACCGCCAGCGCCGCCGGCGGCACCAGCCAACGGTTGAACCCCGCCGGTGCAACCGTTGCTTCACGATTCAAAAATTTCATAAAAACCTCAGTTTAAGTGGAAAATACAGTGGATTAAATTTAAATCAGAACAAGGAAAAATAATGCTTTACCGGTTTAAATTTGTTATTAGGAAACAGACGATATTTGCACATTTCAGATAATAATCAATCTAAATTCAGCCGGTTATTTCTAAAAAACCGGTTCAAGCAGCAGAAAAAACCAAAGTACTACGCTAAAATTGTTGACAATATTGTAACACAGAGCCACTGCCGCCCGACCTTGAACCTACATGAGATTTTTCGTATCCGAACAGGAAAAACTTTCATCTTGGAGGCAAAGTTTCTTTTCAGACGGCATCAAATCGATGATGGCAATATAGCGTAAATTCTCTTTAGCCCTGTTGATAATAAAAGTTTTCACAAACACGCCCAAAAGGTAATAGTGAAATCACTTATCTCACCCAACCTTTTTCTTATTTTATTCACATCTACCTAAAACCATGCCGTCTGAAAACCCGATTTTCAGACGGCATGGTTTTAAATCAACTACTCAAAACATCAGAAATCCAATTCGGCTTTCAGCCAAACCGTGCGGGGCATGCCCAATACGGCGAAGCTGCGGTCGTATTGGCCGCGCTGTACTTGCCAGTAGTTTTTATTGAACAGGTTTTCTACCGATCCGCTGACGGTCAGGGCGTTTTTGCCCAGTTTGGTTTTGTAGCGTGCGCCGACATCAACCAGTGTGTAAGACGGGAAGGCATACTGTTTCTGCGTATCTTGGTAGGATTTGCCGAAATGTTGGATATTACCGTTTACAGTCAGACCTTTAACAAACGGGGTATCCCATTCCACACCGGCCTTCGCTACCACACGGGGATTGGCAACCTGCACGCCATTCACCAGCATGTCTCGGGAATTCGGGTAGTTTTTCACTTTGGATTGCAGATACATCACGCCGAGACTCGGGCGCAAGGTGTTGCCCAACAAATTGGCATAGGTATTAAACTCAATACCCCGGTTGCGTTCCATACCCTGCTCGTCGCCGGCCGCGCCGCCTGTTTGCTGATATTTGGCAAAGTCAGTGTTATTTCCATAAACCAGATTGCCGCTGTTGTTGGTCTGTCCCCGCCAGTAACCCGGACGTTTGATTTGGAACGCATTAAGCGTGGTTACGAAATCGCCCCAGTTTTTACGCACACCGATTTCAAACTGTTTGCTGACACGGGGTTTTGCCATGGTAGTTTCACCGGATTCATCGGTTTTAATGCTGGCCGGTTCTAAATCTTCCATATAATTGCTGTACACCACCAAATCGGGGGTCGGCACCCATGCCGCCATTGCCATCGGGCTGAAGCGTTTAGCATCGCCGCTTTGCGATTTCTGTTTATCGGTGTATTCAACCGCTTGGAAACGTCCGCCCAAAGTCAGGCGGTATTTATTGTCGGCGAAACCCAAAGTGTCAGACAATGCCAAGCTGTTTACTTTGACTTCGGCATTCAAAGTCGGCGCAGCGTTCCAATCCCGACTGTAATCAGAACCCATATTGACCAGTTGCTCGGCAATATCCCGACGGGTATCGACAGTCAGTCCGGAACTGCTTGCCGCCGCACCTTGGAAAGTTGCCCGTTTGCGGTTTACACGGTCAAAGGCTGCGCTCCAGTTATGGCTTACCGGCCCTGTTTCAAACTCGCCCCGAGCCGCCAGATTCATGCTTAAAGTGCGGAAATATTGGTCGGTCAAACGGGTCGTGCCGGTGCTGTAATCATAATTGCGTGGGGTAACGGTTCGACCGTTTGCTGCGGTATTCTGCGTAGCAGTACAAGTGCTACTTGCATTTAAACATGCGGTCGGCGCAATCAGCGTGCCGGTATAGTTGGATTTGTTGTAGCCGATACCGCCGCTGACTTGGAAATCGTAGTCGGTATCGTATTCAAAGGTCAGCATATTGGTCTGGCCTTTGGTGTTTTGCCAGTTCCATTCAGGCAAGAGATTGGTTTGATTGTCCGGTGCGTCAAACAAACGTCCGTTCAGGTTTTGAATATCCTGAATACGGGCGCGGCCGCCGTTGGCTTTGCGTTTGGCATAAATCGAATCAAACTGCACCCGCAGTTTTTCGCCCCGATAATCGGTATTCAGGGCAAATTCTTTATTGTCTTCGCTGTAACCGTCCCGAGGCGTATCGCCGTGGCGCAGTTTGCCGTTTACCCGCACGCCGAACTGTTTGTCTTCGCCGAAACGTTCGCCCAAATCAAATGTGCCTTGCGCACGGTTGTTGCTGAACCAGCCCAAACCGATTTTGCGGTTGCCACTGTCGGCCGCTTTTTTGGTTTCGATATTGAGCGAACCCGATACCGCACCTTCAGGGTCCATACCGTTTACGGCAGTACTTGCACCTTTAATCAGTTGTGCCGAACCGACTTGGACGCTGGAAGTACCTTGTGTGCCGTACATTCCCGACAAACCGTTCACGCTGAATTGGCGGGCATCCAACTGAAAACCACGGAAATACAGGCCGGTCAGGGTATTGCTTTCGCCGCCGAATTGCCAAGTGGAAGCATCTTTTTTCGCCACTACGTCCACCAACGTGCGGGCTTCGGTGTTGTTGATGACTTTTTCATCATAATTCACCACCGTAACCGGCGCAGTAAAGGCGTTGGCTTTGCCCAATACGCCCAGATTGACACGGTCGCGCAGGTCGCCGTCGCTGGCGATGGAATAGGATTTGGCCGCATGGCGGATTTTGGCATTGCCTTTCACTTCAACCTGTTGCAACTCAACCGGATTGTTTGCCGAAACATCTGTCTGTTCGGAAGCATAGCCGTATGCACCCGCCAGCAGCAGCGGGATAAGCGCTAATTTTTTGTTCATGATTTTTGGTCTCTGTAAATATAACTGAAATTATTATCGTGAAATCGAATAAGAAAAATGCAGGGCAAACCGGCGCAATGCCTTTCTTATTCTGATTCACTATTTTTGCCATACAGGGCGGCTGCGCCACGCTGTATGATCATCATGCCGTCTGAAAATCCTGTTTTCAGACGGCATGATGTGCTTTTTCTTGAAACCAGCGAAATGATTTCAAGAATAATTATACTTTGATATGATACGGCCTGTTTGAAAATATGAATAATAATGATTCTCTCGCCGAAGAATTGTTATAAAAATACAACACTGTATTTTACAAATGATTTCATGAAATAAAAAACAAATCTTTCCATGAATTTAAATCACAAAACGCCAATTCCATTATTTTACAATATCTTTATAGATAGTTAATTTTATAACATTTAATCTGTATAACCGATTTTCCGTCTTTCAAAATCCGATGCGGTTGCATTTTATTTTGATTTCATTTTCAGACGGCCTGTTTGGTTTTGTGTAATATTCCCTCTTTTTGATAAACGCTGAAACACCTTATGCAAAAATGGCAAATCGAGCTTTACGGCACACCTTTATGGCTGCTGCAAACTTTGGCAGGCGTGTGCCTTACCGCCGCCGTAATCCTGTTTTTGGTTTCCAAAACCCGCTTCGGCAAAGAGTTTGCCTATTTGAGCGGCTTGTGTCTGACACCCAAAGGCCGTCTGAAAATCGGATTCGCCATCATCGGCATGACGGTATTGCTGCTGACCGAAGTACGCCTGAACGTGTTGAGTACGTTTATGTCCAACGGTTTATACAGCTCGATGCAGGACTTGAATCTCCAAGCCTTTTGGCAGTTTGCCGCCATGAATGCCGGCGTAGTGCTGCTGCGCACGTTTAACGGCGTAATCAACGATTTTCTCGATCAGAGTTTTGCCATCAAATGGTCGCAACGGCTCAACAGCGTATTGGTCGAACGCTGGCTGGCGCAAAAAAACTATTACCGCCTGCACATGCTGCGCCACGAGCCGGACAATATCGATCAGCGTATCCAGCAAGATGCCCAAGACTTTATCAAATCCACGATTGAATTTATCCGAGGTATGCTCAACTCAGTCGTATCATCGCTGGAATTTGCCTTTGTCTTATGGGGGCTGGCAGGCATTTTGACCATGTTCGGCGTGAACATTCCGCACGGCATGGTCTGGTTTGTCTTTATTTTCGTGATTTTGGCAACTTTTATCGCCATGTGGATCGGCAATCCCTTAATCCGCTTCAATTATGAAAACGAAAAACTCAACGGCGATTACCGCTATTCCCTCATCCGCCTGCGAGACCATGCCGAAAGCATCGCATTTTACGGCGGCGAACAGCATGAACAGCAGCAACTGAACGCCCGTTTCAGCGACATCGTCCGCAACCGCTGGCGGATTGCCCGCCAAAGCGTCGGCTTGAGCGGCTTTAACGACATGTTCAGCAACGCTATCCAACTGTTACCGATTATCCTGCAAGCCCCCCGCCTGTTTGCCGGACAGATTAAAATCGGCGACGTGCAGCAAACCGTTCAAGCCTTTGCCCGACTGCAAAAAGCCCTGTCGTTTTTCCGCATGTTTTACGAATCATTCACCGCCTACCGCGCCCGCTTAGAACGGCTGCACGGTTTTTTACGCCGCACCGAAACGCCGCACGAACCCCGAAAACTCAACATCCGCCCCATTTCAGACGGCCTGCGCCTGCACAATGTTACCCTCTACCGCAACAACGGCGAAATCCTCATCAGCAATATCAGCACCGAACTCAAAACCGGCAGTTCACTGCTAATCAAAGGCCCATCCGGCTGCGGCAAAACCTCCCTGCTGCGGGCCATGGCAGGACTGTGGCCGTTCGGCTGCACCGGTACGCTCTACATCCCGCCGCACAGCGAAATCTTATTCGTTCCCCAACGCCCGTATATGCCGCAAGGCAGCCTGCGCCACGCTATCTGCTACCCGAATATCTGTGAACAACACCCCGCCTTGACCGATACGCTGCGGCAATGCCGTTTGGAACATTTAATCGACAAACTCGACCGGCACGACGACTGGCAGCAAAAACTCTCTCCCGGCGAATTACAACGAATCGCCTTTTGCCGCAGCTTACTGACCCCGGCCAAAGTCTTCCTGTTTGACGAAACCACCTCCGCCCTAGACGAACCGACCGAAGCCTTGCTCTATCAGCTAATGCGGGCAAAACACCCCGACAGCATGATTATCAGCATCGGCCACCGCAGCAGCCTGAATCCGTTTCACACACAACATCTAGACATCGGACAGACCACCTGCAGCTGATACAGCCAAATCTCAACATCAAAGGCCGTCTGAAAACGAGTGCAGCAGATTTCTTCTCCGCCAAACCGATTTTCAGACGGCCTTTTCCTTTTCTGTTAAAATTTCCCCATTATTCATGCCCGAGTGCCGAATCATGCACGAAATCAAATGCCCTCATTGCCACACCGCCTTTACCGTTAATGAAGCGAGCTATGCCGACATTGTCCAGCAGGTGCGCAATCAGGAATTTCAGACCGAAATCCACCACCGCCTCCAAGAGGCGCAGGCGCATTTTGCCAGTGAAAAGGCGTTGGCGCTTTCTGAAACCCGTCAAGAACTGCAGCACAGTCTGGCCGACAAAGAACGCCGCATCGCCGAGCTGCAGCACCAAATTGGCCAATCCGCCCAAGAGCGGCAACTGGCGTTGGCGCAGGCCGAAGGCCGTCTGAAAATGCAGCTTGCCGAGCGTGAGGCGGAAATTGCGCAATGGAAAGCCCGTGCAGGTGCTTTGGAAAGCGGCAAGGCGGCGGAACAGGAATTGGCGGTAACCAAAGCGGTTGCCGAGAAAGAACGCCAACTGGAAGCGCTGAAGTCCGAGTTGCTGCTGCAAACCAAGGAAAGCGAGCTGGCACAGAAAACCCTGCATGAAAAATACGCTCAGGAATTGAAGCAGAAAGAAGAAACGATTGCGTTTTATAAAGACTTCAAAGCCCGCCAGTCCACCAAAATGATCGGCGAAAGCCTTGAGCAGCATTGCGAAACCGAGTTCAACCGTATCCGCACCACCGCTTTTCCGCAGGCCAAGTTCGGCAAGGACAACGATGCCGCTTCTGGCAGCAAGGGCGACTATATTTATCGGGAATGCGACGAACACGGCAACGAAATCATTTCGATTATGTTTGAAATGAAAAACGAGGGCGACGAAACCGCCAGCAAAAAGAAAAACGAGCATTTTTTCAAAGAACTGGACAAAGACCGGCGGGAAAAATCCTGCGAATATGCGGTGTTGGTGTCGCTGCTTGAGAGCGAGAGCGAACTGTATAACGGCGGCATTGTGGACGTTTCGTTTGCCTATCCGAAAATGTACGTTATCCGCCCGCAGTTTTTTATCCCGATGATTTCGCTGCTGCGCAACGCCGCCCTCAATTCGCTGCAATACAAGCAGGAAGTGGCGCAAATGCGGGCGCAGAATATCGACATCACGCATTTTGAAGAAGATTTGAACGCCTTTAAAGAGGGCTTTGCCCGCAATTACGAGCTGGCCAGCCGCAAGTTTCAAACGGCGATTGACGAAATCGACAAAACCATCACCCACCTGCAAAAAACCAAAGAAGCCCTGCTGTCTTCGGAAAACAATCTGCGGCTGGCCAACAATAAAGCCGCCGATTTGACGGTAAAAAAACTGGTTCGCAAAAATCCGACCATGAAAGCCGCTTTTGCCGCTTTGCAGCAGGACGAATAGCGTGAACAACATGAATATTTATCTGGTCGGCGGCGCAGTCCGCGACAGCCTGTTAAACCTACCCGTTTGCGATCGGGACTGGGTGGTGGTCGGCAGCAACGCCGCCACCATGGTCGCACACGGTTTCCGGCCGGTGGGCAAAGATTTTCCCGTTTTCCTGCATCCCGAAAGCGGTGAGGAATACGCCTTGGCCCGCACCGAACGCAAAACCGCCAAAGGCTACACCGGTTTCAGTTTCCACGCCGGAGAAGAAGTTACTTTGGAACAGGATTTAATGCGGCGGGACTTGACCATCAATGCGATGGCGCAAGACGAACACGGCAACATCATCGACCCTTTCGGCGGACAGCAGGATTTGGCAAACGGCATTTTGCGCCACGTTTCCCCCGCTTTCGCCGAAGACCCCGTGCGTATCCTTAGGCTGGCACGCTTTGCCGCCCGCTACGGTTTTACCGTTGCCGGCGAAACCATGGATTTGATGAAACAGATGGTAGCAGCAGGCGAAGCCGATGCGCTGGTGGCAGAACGGGTTTGGCAAGAACTGGCAAAAGGCCTGATGGAACGTCGCCCCCGCTATATGATTGAAATCTTGAGGGAATGCGGCGCACTGCGTGTTTTGCTGCCCGAAATCGATGCCCTGTTCGGCGTGCCGCAGCGGGCCGACTACCACCCCGAAATCGACTGCGGCATCCACACGCTGATGACGCTGCAATGTGCCGCCGATATGGGTTTGAGCCTGCCCGAACGCTACGCCGCCCTACTGCACGACTTGGGCAAGGCGCGCACGCCGTCTGAAATCCTGCCCAAACATCACGGCCACGACCTCAACGGCATTGAGCCGGTGCGTGCTGTAAACAGCCGTCTGAAAACGCCCAAGGCCTGCGCCGAGCTTGCCGAACTGGTCTGCCGCTGGCATATCCGGCTGCATTCACTCGAACAGCTGAAATCATCAACCGTTTTGAAAATATTGCAGCAAACCGATGCCCTGCGCCGCCCCGAGCGTTTTCAGACGGCCTTAAATGTCTGCGTTGCCGATGCCCGAGGCCGTCTGAATTTCGAACATGCCGCCTATCCGCAGCGGGAACAATGGCTGGCCCTGCTTGCCGCCGCCAACCGAATCGACGCAGCGGCGATTGCGGCACAATGCCAAGCGGAGGGCAAACCGCAGCAGATTGCCCAAAAAATCGACCAAGCCCGACTGCAGCAAATCGCCGCCTGCCGCCGAACCTTGTTTGGCGTATAATCAGGCTTTATTTTGTACAATCCGTTTGGCTTAATTTAGTCAATCTACATTTTCAGACGGCATCAACACTATGGACAATCCTCTTCACAGCCGCATGGTTTTCCGTGTCAGCGCCCAAAATATGCAGCAGGATCAGGACATTCTGGCGGAAGAAACGCCGGTGGCCTTGGTTTACAACGGCATCAGCCATGTAGTGTTGATGGCCACGCCGCAGGACTTGCCGCAGCTGGCACGGGGATTTAGCCTGAGCGAGGGCATTGTGGCCCGCAGCAGCGAAATTTACGATATTGAAGTACACAGCGTTTGCGACGGCATCGAAGTGCGCTTGGAAATCGCCGCCGCCCGTTTTGCCGCTTTGAAAGAGCGCCGCCGCCATTTGAGCGGACGCACCGGCTGCGGATTGTGCGGCATCGACAGTTTGGCCGCCGTCCGCCCCGCAGCTCAAACCGTTACCCGCTGCGGCACATTGAACCCCATCGATATTCAGACGACCTTGTTAGAATTCGACCGCCACCAGCCATTGCGGGAACAGGCGGGTTCGGTTCACGCCGCCGCTTGGGTTTCCGGAGGCAAAATCCTCGCCGCATTTGAAGATGTCGGCCGCCACAATGCCTTAGACAAGCTGATCGGCTGCGGAAGCGGCAAGGCTTGGAACTGGCAACAGGGTTTTGCCCTGATTTCCAGCCGTGCCAGCTACGAAATGGTCGCCAAAGCCGCCGCCGCCGGCATCGGCTGCATCGTCGCCGTTTCCGCCCCCACCGCCTTGGCGGTCCGCTTGGCGGAAAACGCCGGCATAACCTTAATCGGCTTTGCCAGAGCAAACAAATTCACTGTGTACACCCACCCGCAGTTTATCGAGGCCGTCTGAAAATGGCTTTCAGCAAAGCTGAAAACACATTTTCGATATATTTCACTATATAGTGAAATAAGTCCAAAGCAATACCAGGCGGCAAGCCGGAGACAGTACAAATAGTACGGCAAGGCGAAGCCAACGCTGTAGTACTTTGAGAGTATTTCACTATAAAATCAAAAAGATATTTATGAACACCACAACCACCCCCAAAGGCCTGTTTCACACCCCGTTTCGGCTTGCCCCCGAACAAAACGTATTCGCCAACCGTGCCGTCCGCTTCAAAGAATTGGCCGAGCAGGAACGCAGCGATTGGAAAGATTATCTGCTGGTGCTTGCCGCCGTGTGCGATGCGCAACACGCCGTCAGTCAAAACTTCTCACTGCCGCTGCCTGAAAACACCGTTAACGGTATCTTGCCCAAAGCACAGGCGGAACATTTGCCCGAAGTCTTTGCCGAAATCGTGTATGCCCTTTTAAACAAAGCGCAACCGCATATCCAAACCGCCGCCGTATTGCAGGAAATCTCCACACTGCAAAACCTGAAGCCGTCTGAAATCCGCCGGCTGGCGGGCGAAGTATTCGACGGCACCTGCCGCCCCGCTGCCGAAATCTGGATACAGGCGGCGCTGCAAATCGTGTGGACGGCATGGGCGGCGCAGGTGGGCGAAGACGATGTAGCCGTTACCGAAGAACGCACCCACTGCCCCTGCTGCGGCACACCCGCCGTCGGAAGCGTGGTCTTGATTCAGAGCGACTTGAGCGGGTTACGCTATATGTATTGCCCGCTGTGCAACAGCCGCTGGAACGCCCTGCGTGCCAAATGCCCGACCTGCGGCGACGGCGGCAACGTCCGTCTGCAACATATCGAAGGCGGCGACACGCCCGACCTGCCCGATGCCTACACCGCCGCTCACGCCGAGAGCTGCAAATCCTGCCACACCTACCGCAAACTCTACCGCCGGGATAAACAGCAATACGCCGACCCCATCGCCGACGACCTCGCCACCCTCGGCTTGGACATCGCCGTCGGCGAAGCCGGTTTCGAGCGCAGCGGTGCCAATCCGTTTTTGATTTTGACGGAAGATTGAAGCAAAACTGAAAAATAAGCCGTCTGAAAACTGATTTTCAGACGGCTTATTTTACGGCGGAATACGCCAATCGGGTTTTATAGTGGGTTCACTTCAAAAGACTACGGCGCTGGCTCGCCTTGCTGTACTACCTGTACTGTTTGCGGCTCGCCGCCTTGTCTTCTTTTGAATGAACCCACTATAATTTAACGGAAAAAATCCGCTACGCCCGCCGGTAAACCTTGGGTAAATGCGCCCATGGTTTTGCTGCTGGTGTCTTCGGCTTTGGCGGCGGCATCGTTAAAAGCGGCCAATACCAAGTCTTCCAGCATTTCTTTATCGTCGGCGGCTTCTTTAATCAAATCTTCGCTGATGTTCAGGCTGCGTACGACGTGCGAACAGGTCATAGTTACTTTGACCAAGCCGTTGCCTGCTTCGCCTTGAACTTCGGTTTCGGCCAATTTGGCCTGTGCCTTTTTCATGTTTTCCTGCATTTGTTGGGCCTGTTTCATCAGGCCGCCTAATCCGGCTTTTCCGAACATGGTTTACTCCTGTTTTGATGGGATAAAAGTGTTGAGTAGTTAGGTTAATGGGACAACCGCCAAATATTGTGTTTGGCGGATATTGCTCTTTTCAGACGGCCTATTCCTGAGCGGCATGCAGAATCAGGGAATCGGGCTGCCAGTCTGCTTCAAAAATCTGCAAAATCTGTCGGGCGGCGGGGTCGGCTTCCAGTAAAGCCTGCGCCTGCGCCCGGCCTTCCTGCTGCAGACGGCGACTACGCATATGCGGGGTTTCCCAGTTCTCTCCGTCCTGCCACGGTTCGGTTTGCAGCTTCAGCGGCAAGCGGTAGGCTTCGGACAAGACGTTGCGGATTTTGTCCAGATGGTCTTTGGAAACGGTGGCTCGGGCATCGGTAGCCAATGCCAAAACCATCAGTTGTGCCGCTTCGTCATAGCGTATCCATGCGGCGTGCTGCGCCGGCATTTGCGCCGCTCCGAAACGGCGGGCAAAGCGTTTGACAATCGCCGCCCAGTTTTCCGGTTTGAAATCGGGATAGGCAACAAAATCAGGTTCGTCTTCTTCGTCGCCGTGTATTTCTGCAGCTTCTTCAGGCGTTTCGACAGGGGCAACGGGCGGTGTTTCTTCGGGCTGAACGTGATGATGCCCGTTTTGGTGAAACCTACGGTTTTCAGACGGCATGGGATATTCCGGCGGCGGGATTTCTTCCCACGGCGGCACATCGTCTTCTTCTGCCGCATTCGGCGGCGCTTCGTTTGCTGTTGCAACGTTTACAGGCGGCGGAACAATCGGTGCGGCAATATCCGGCACATGCTGGGGTGTTTCGGCAAGCGGCTCGGCCTGCGGCGTTTCAGCAGGCGTATTGGCCGCAATATCAGGCTTTTTTGCCGGAACGGCCTCCTGAAGCTGCTCGATATGTCCGTCTGCCTGATGATTTTGAGCGGCAAACGGTGCAAATGCCAGCATACGCAGCAGGGTCATCACAAAACCGGCATATTCGTCAGGGGCTAATCCCAAATCCTGCTTGCCGTGAATCACGCATTGGTAGTAAAGCTGGATTTGCTCGCCGCTCATGGCTTGCGCCAGCGAGTGCAGAATATCGTGTTCGGGGTCGTCTTTCGCCAAGGCGGTCGGTATCAGCTGTATCATCGCCAACCGCTGCAGCAGCATCGCCAATTCGTTTAATGCGCTGTCGAATCCAATGGAACGTGCCGCCATTTCCTGCGCTTTTGCCAGCAGCATTTCGCCGTTTTGCGCCACCACGCCCTGCAATAATTCATACAGATAACGCTTATCGACTGCGCCAATCATCTGGCGGACATCTTGTTCGGCCACCGAACCGGCACCCATGGCAATCGCCTGATCCAACAGGCTCAAAGCGTCCCGCATCGAACCTGCCGCTGCCCGACCCAAAATCTGCAATGCCGCCGGTTCGTAGGCAATCTGTTCGCAGTCCAACACATGCGCCAGATGTGCCGCTACCTGCTGTGTGGTCATATTGCGCAACACAAATTGCAGACAGCGGCTCAACACGGTAATCGGCACTTTGTGCGGATCGGTGGTGGCCAGAATAAATTTGACATGCTCCGGCGGCTCTTCCAGCGTTTTCAGCATGGCGTTGAAAGCGCTTTTCGACAGCATATGCACTTCGTCGATAATATAGATTTTGTATTTGCCGGAAGTCGGCGCATATTGGGCGTTTTCCAGCACTTCGCGGATATTGTCGATACCGGTATTGGAAGCGGCATCGATTTCCAGCAAATCCACATAACGCCCGGCATCAATCTGGGTGCAGCTCTCGCACACGCCGCAAGGTTCGCCGTGTTCGGCGTGGAGGCAATTCAGACTTTTTGCCAGAATGCGGGCAATCGTGGTTTTGCCGACACCCCGTGTACCGGTCAGTAGATAGGCATGGTGCAGCCGTCCTTCGTCCAAAGCATTGCGCAACGCTTTGACAACGTGTTCCTGACCGACCAAATCGGCAAAATTTTTCGGACGCCACTTACGGGCAAGCACTTGATAAGCCATAATTTTTCCTACAAATCGGTAACGATGCGGCGACAGGCCGTCTGAAAATGGGCGAAGCGGATTTCAGCGCAGCTAAAACCGTAGGTTTCTCTAAAATGGGCGAAGCGACTCAGCGCAGCTAAAACCGCAGGTTTCGCCAACACGGGTAAATAGATTTTCAGACGGCCTTGGGCGGAAATATAAAGAATTCAGGATAGCAGATTAATTTAACTTTCGTTCCATATTTCCCCACCCGGCACGAATGGGGCATTTTACCACCGTTTTCCCCTTACCGATATTTCGCCCGCTGTTTTCCACATAAAAAAGCCGCCACAATATAGCGGCGGCTTTTGACAACACAGGGCTTACAAACCGCTACCGGCCACGGCATTGGCGATATTGCGTACGGCGGTTACATACATACGGCTGTTGTTGTATTTCCAAACGCTGTAAAAATTGTTCAGACCCAAATAATATTCATACACATTCGGTGCTGTTTCCAAACGGTATAACACGGCTTTTTCGCTGTCGGCCACGGCTTCCTGCGGCACAACGCCCAAGGCTTTGAAGTCGGCCACGGTGCGGGTTAAGGCGGTTTTTTCGTCAATAATGGCCTGTAAATGCGGCGTTGGATTGAGTTTGACCGGCACAATCATTTTGCCGCCGCTCTGCCAGCCGTGCTGTTTCATATAGTTTGCCACCGAAGCGGCCACGTCGCCGATATTGTTCCAAATATCGCGGTGGCCGTCGCCGTCATAATCGACTGCCCATTTGCGGAAGCTGGACGGCATAAACTGCGGCATACCCATCGCGCCGGCATAGCTGCCTTTGAAACTGAACACATCTCGCTGCTCTTCTTTCGCCATTTGCAGCAACTCGCCCAATTCGTCTTGGAAAAAATCGGCACGGCGGGGATAATCGAAGCCCAAAGTCGCCAAAGCGTCGCTGACACGGAAGCTGCCGGTATTTTTGCCGTAATTGGTTTCGATGCCGATAATGGCGACAATCAGCCCTGCCGGTACGCCGTAGCGCTGCGCCACGTCGTCAATCACCGCACGGTTGGCGGCATAAAACTGGCGGCCGCCGTTGAATTTTGCCGCACCCGAATTGCCTTTTTCAAATTCGTACCACGGGCGGGAAGTCGCCGGGCGGTACATGATGTTGATGATATTGCCTTTATACACCGCATTATCGAAAAAATGGTTCAACTCTTCGGCACTGAAGCGTTTTTGGGCGGTTTGGTAACGGATAAAGTTCTGCACATTGGTATTGGCCGGAAAGCCGCTGCTGGCAACCGATTCAGCGGCGGCATCAAATGCCGGTTTCTGTATGCCGCCCGTCTTCTGCGCTGCCGGAGCTTGGGGCAGATTGTTGTTTGCCGCAGGCGGCTGCTGGGTGCTGCAGGCAGCCAATGCCGCCGCAGCCAGAATCAGTAGTTTTTTCATGGGATTTTCCAAAAGATGTGGTCTGACACCATGCCGCTGGTATGAACCGCAGTCGGCAAGGCCGATAAAGGAAAAGGACTGAATCCTGTATCACACAGGATTCAGTCCGACAAATGCGTTAATCAGGCCGTCTGAATTCGACATTACATACAGGCATGATTAAAGATAACGCTGATTACTCGGCTGCAGCAACCACAGCAACGGTAATTTTCGCTACGGCATCAGTGTGCAGCGCCACTTCCACTTCGTATTCGCCAACGGCTTTCAGCGGGCCGTTTGGCAGACGTACGTTGGCTTTGGCAGCTTGGATGCCTGAAGCAACGATGGCTTCGGCGATGTCGGCATTGGTAACCGAACCGAACAGACGGCCGTCCACACCGGCTTTTTGTGCGATGGTAACGGTTTGTCCGTCCAATTTGGCTTGACGTGCTTGCGCATCAGCCAGAATTTCGGCTTGTTTGGCTTCCAATTCGGCACGACGTGCTTCGAATTCTTTCATGTTGGCTTCGGTAGCACGTTTTGCTTTGCCTGACGGAATCAGGAAGTTACGGGCGTAGCCGTTTTTCACGGTTACGATGTCGCCCAGATTACCCAAACCGCCGATTTTTTCTAACAGAATAATTTGCATGATTTAAGCTCCAATTATTTGTGTTGGTCGGTGTAAGGCAACAGAGCCAGGAAACGGGCACGTTTTACGGCAACTGCCAACTGACGTTGGTAGTGTGCTTTGGTGCCGGTAATGCGGGCAGGAATGATTTTGCCGTTTTCAGAGATGAAGTCTTTCAACAAATCAACTTGTTTGTAATCAACTTCTTGGATTTTTTCAGCCGTAAAACGGCAGAATTTTCTGCGTTTGAATGATTGACGAGCCATTGTCGTTTAACCTTTATATTCTTTAATGTTCTGTATCCGCAATATCGGGCGGGGGAAGCGTTGGCTGCGTTGTGCTAAAAAGCCTTCCACTTCGACCATTATCTGCTGCCGATACTGCCATTGTTCAGCCTGCTTACCCAACAGCCTTGCCGGAATTTCAAATTTGACCAGACATTTCTGTCCGTTTTCTTCCTGCCAAGATTCGTGTTCCAACATCAAATCCAAAACCGGAATACCTGCAGGCGTGTATCGCAAACTGCCTGCTTTGGCAATTTGTGCGGTAAGCGATAAGAGATTATTCAATCTTATTCGGCTGCTGCAACTTCTTCAGCCGCACCGTTAAGCAGGTTTTTTGCTTTTTCGCCGCCCAGCATCGGAGAGGCTTCGGTTACAGCGTGTTTGGTTTTGATGGTCAGATGACGCAATACGGCATCATTGAAGCGGAATGCAGTTTCCAGCTCTTCAACCACTTCAGGGGTGGTTTCGATGTTCATCAAAACATAGTGTGCTTTGTGGATTTTGTTGATCGGGTAAGCCAGTTGGCGGCGGCCCCAGTCTTCCAAGCGGTGGATTTTACCGTTGGCTTCGGTAATCATGGTTTTGTAACGTTCAACCATTGCAGGCACTTGCTCGCTTTGATCAGGATGAACGATAAACACGATCTCGTAATGACGCATGTTATCTCCTTATGGATTAAATAAACAGCCTTCTGCCATGCGAAAAGCAAAAGGCAAGGTTGCAAAACGCCGTATTATAGCCGACAGTCTGTTTAAATACAAGCCGTTTTTTAAATCGGCGGCTGATGAGGCCGTCTGAAAATATACCAATCGGAATTTGGGCAATACTGAAAAATGCTTTGCTAAGGAAGTATTTCGTTTTCCAACTCATTTTGTGAAATAGAAGGAAACGCCGCAACTTGAGTTTGCCCGCAGCGGAAATATCTGTTTCGTCAGACGCGGGAAATGATAAAATCCGCCCTTATCCGACAACGTTCCCAATCCGGAGAACCATTATGCCGACCGTATTTGATACGCACACAGCCGGTCATTTCCTCGCCAATCTGTTTGCCCGCGATACTTTTGCCGCCCACCTTTTGGAACGCAGCTTCGATCAGCCCATCGGCTGGGTAGAAGCGGCGGTAACGCTGTTGCTGATGGCCGCCACTTATTTTTTATCGGAATACCTTATCCGCCGCAATGCCGCCGGCAAGCCGCACGGCGGGCTGCGCCATATCGGCAACCGGCTGCTGTGGCCGGTGATGATGCTGTTTGCTTCGGTGGCTTCGCTCTATATTTGGAATCTGCTCGAGCTGCATTCGGTGTGGCTGCGGCTGCTGATTATGGCGGCCCGCTGGATGATTTTAATCCGCCTGCTGCTGGCGCTGGTTCATGCCGCCCTGCCGCCGCACAAAACCACCGACTGGCTGGAACGCTTTTTGGCGGGGATGTTGTGGGTCTGCTTTCTGATTTGGGTTTCCGGCATCGATGATTTGCTGCTGGACACGCTGAAAAACACCAAGCTGACCATGGGTTCGGCCAGCTTGAGCCTGTATATGATCCTCACCGGCCTGATGTGGATTGCACTGGTGGTTACATTTGCCATGTGGTTGGCACGCCAAACCGAAAACTGGCTGATGAAAAACAACCATATGGACATCAACCTGCGGATTATGATGTCCAAAATCATCAAGGCGCTGCTGGTGGTGGTGGCGGTATTGGTTGCCCTGCCGCTGATCGGGATTGATTTGACCGTATTGTCGGTATTCGGCGGCGCACTCGGTGTCGGCATCGGTTTCGGTCTGCAAAAAGTCGCCAGCAACTACATTTCGGGTTTTATTATTCTGGGCGACCGCTCCATCCGCCCCGGCGACCGGCTGACGGTCAATAATTTCACCGGTTATGTAACCAAAATTACCGCCCGATTTGTGGTATTGCGCAGCAGCAAAGGCGGCGAGGCGCTGATTCCGAACGAAACCTTCATCACGTCCACCGTAATTAACGAATCCTACACCGCCAAATCGCTGTGGCAAAGTCTGGATATTCAAGTCGCCTACCACACCGATTTGACGCTGGCCATGCAGATTATGGTCGAAGCGGCGCAGGCGCAGGAACGGGTGCAAAACGATCCTGCACCCAAAGCCTATCTCACCAATTTCGGCGAAAACGGTGTCGATTTGCGGCTGGGCTTTTGGGTAACCGACCCCGAAAACGGCTTTGCCGGACTATTTTCCAATATTCTGCTGGATATTTGGAAACGCTTTAACGAAAACCACATCGAGTTTCCGTATCCGCAGCGGGAAGTGCGGATTTTGCAGGAAGAACGAGCGCCCGACGACACCGCCATCAGCCGTGCGGCCGCCGAAATCAAACGGGATACCCGTTCCGACCGCCGTTTTGACGACCCCGAACAGGAAAACTGATGGACAAACCGCTGAAATATCCCGTTTCCGCCTTAGTTGTCCTGCACGACGGCAACGGCAACATTCTGTTAATCGAACGCACCAAGCCCGCCGGTTTTTGGCAATCGGTAACCGGAAGCCTCGAACCCGGCGAAACCGTTGCCCAAACCGCCCGCCGCGAAGTTTGGGAAGAAACCGGCATTGCGCTGGACGAAAACCAGTTGCACGACTGGCACGAAAGCAGCGTGTACGAAATCTACCACCACTGGCGGCACCGCTATCCGCCGGGCGTATTTGAAAATCGGGAACACATTTTCTCCGCCCGCATCGACCGCCAAACGCCGGTTACGCTCAACCCGCAGGAACACACCGCCTACGCTTGGTTTACCGCCGCAGAAGCCGCCGAAAAAGTGTTTTCACCGTCTAACAAAACAGCCATTCTCAAGCTGCTGCGCCGACAGGCCGCAGGCGAGGCCGTCTGAAAATTCGCCACCTTGATTTTCAGACGGCCTTATCGCTGCTATACTTAGCGTTTTATGTTTCATGCAATTTAAGCGCTGCGCCTGTGCAGCCCAATCAAGGATAACCATCATGGCAGACTTTAATCAGATTCTCACTCCGGGCAACGTCGAAGAAGGCATTATCAACGTTGTGAACGAAATCCCTTGCGGCAGCAACCACAAAATCGAATGGAACCGCAAACTGGCCGCCTTCCAACTCGACCGTGTCGAACCGGCCATTTTCGCCAAACCGACCAACTACGGCTTTATCCCGCAAACCTTGGACGAAGACGGCGACGAATTAGACGTATTGCTGATTACCGAACAACCGCTGGCCACCGGCGTATTCTTAGAAGCACGGGTAATCGGCGTGATGAAATTTGTCGATGACGGCGAAGTGGACGACAAAATCGTCTGCGTACCCGCCGACGACCGCAACAACGGCAACGCCTACAAAACCCTCGCCGATTTGCCGCAACAACTGATCAAACAAATCGAATTCCACTTCAACCACTACAAAGACCTGAAAAAAGCCGGCACCACCAAAGTCGAATCTTGGGGCGATGTAGAAGAAGCCAAAAAAGTGATTCACGAATCCATCGAGCGTTGGAACAAACAGGCTTAATCGGGTTTGAAAGTAAATAAGGCCGTCTGAAAACATGGTTTAAACATGGTTTTCAGACGGCTTTGTTTAATATTTTCCCCACAACAAACCACTGTCTATTTTTTCATCGATACCGATTTATCTTTTCCGTTCAAACCGATAATCAGCTTTTCCACAAGCTGTTCACATCTTCTTCCTGATTTTTGTGTATATAGTGGATTATCAAAAAATATCGCAACCCAGCAAGCCACTCTTCCCCCAGCCTGTTTCCGCCGGCGGGAACATGGAACAGTGTGCGGATGGTGCAACTTGTTGCCTAGCAGCCATATTCTGACTGCACGCCTGTGTATAAAAACAGAAAACTCTCACCAGCCTTCCCTTACCAATCTGCTTTTTCCACCATTTCGTCCGCAGCCTGAACCAAAGCTGCCGCTAGTGGCGGATCGAATGCGGAATGTCCGGCTTGGGTAATCCGCAAATCGGCTTCCGGAAAGGCTTGGCTCAATTCCCATGCGCTTTGGGTCGGTGTGCAGATGTCGTAGCGGCCTTGACAGATAATGGTCGGGATATGGCGGATTTTGTCGATATTGGCCAAAATTGCCCGCTCGCCTTGCAGCCAGCCTTCATTGACGAAATAATGGTTTTCCAAACGGGCGATGGCCAGTGAAGCCTGCGGGTCTTCGTCCACCGGCTGCGGTTCAAAACGCACCAGATAGCTTTCCCAATCTGCCCATGCTTTGGCTGCTTTCAAACAGACGTTTTCATCTTCGGCAAACAGCATTTCGTGATACGCTGCAATCAAGGCGCTGCGTTGTTCCGGTGCAACCGGTGCGATAAAGTTCTGCCATTGCGCCGGATAAATCCGGCTTGCGCCGCCCTCTTCGTTGAGCCACGCCATTTCAGACGGCCTGCACAGGAAAATCCCCCGCAACACCAATCCTGCCACCCGTTCGGGGTGGCTTTGTGCATAAGCCAACGACAGCGTGCTGCCCCACGATCCGCCGAACACCAGCCATTTTTCAATACCCAACATGGTGCGGACTTGTTCGATGTCCGCCACCAAATCCCAAGTGGTATTGTCTTCGGCGCAGGCATACGGCAACGAACGGCCGCAACCCCGCTGGTCGATAATGATGATTCGGTAAACATCGGGATTGAAAAAGCCCCGACAGGCGGGCGAAGCCCCTGCACCCGGCCCGCCGTGTAGAAAAATTACCGGCAAGCCCTGCGGATTGCCTGATTCTTCCCAATAAATCTGATGGATAGCGGACACTTGCAGCCGGCCGCTGCGTAAGGGTTCCTGAATCGGATACATGGTTTCTCCCTGTTTTGTAATTGCCAATACTGCCGCCAATCCTACCTGAAAATGAATCTCTGCCGCAAATGATTTTCAGTATAAACCCGTTTTCAGACGGCTTGATTAACGGTAGAATCCAAGCATCGACACACCATTAAGATAAGAGTAGAAAAATGACGACCACAGCCAAACCGACCGGCGAACTGATGCTGCGCACCGTGGCACGCCCGAAAGATACCAATACCAACCTCGATATTTTCGGCGGCTGGATTATGTCGCAGATGGATTTGGGCGGCGGTATGCTGGCGGCGGAAATCGCCCAAGGCCGGATCGTAACCGTTGCCGTGCAGGAAATGGTGTTTCTGCGGCCGGTAAAAGTCGGGCATATTGTGAATGTGTATGCCCATTGTTTGAAAGTCGGCAATACTTCTATGCAGCTGAAAGTCGAAGTATGGGTCAAACCGTTTACCAATCAGCAACCCGATTTGCCGCTGGAAAAAGTTACCGAAGCCGTGTTTGCCTTTGTGGCGATTGACGACAACGGCCAGCCCCGCCCAATTCCCCGTGAGAATAATCCGAGATTGGCACACATTTAAGAATAATCGGAACAAAACAAGCCGTCTGAAAACAGCGTTTTCAGACGGCTTGTTTGATGTTTCCTTACGACAGCAGCCTTGCCACTGCCTGCCTTGCCTGTTCCCGAATATCGTCGGTCAGATAGGCTTTCATTTGACTATATACCAAGCCGATCACGGCGATGTCGTCGCTGAAACCGAGCGGACCGAGCAGGTCGGGAATGGCATCTATCGGGCTGAGAAAATACACCAGTGCGCCGACAATAATCATTTTTGCCCGAGACGGGGTAAACGGCGATTTCCACATATAATACAAGGCACAAAGCTGCTGCAAGACCGGTGCGCCGAGCCGTCCGGCAAAGCGTGCCAGCTTGCGCAGGAAACCGGGTTCGTCCAGCCGTTTTTGACGAAATTTGGGGATATAGTCTTCCGGACGGGAAAAATGCGGCTCTTGAAAGTTATTCATGCTCTTGCTCCGAGTGGGAATAAAATGCAAAGGCGAGTATAGGCGGAAATTCTGCTAAAAAATATCAATATTGCGTAAATTCGCATGAAATCGGTTTATCGGGCATTCACTCTAAGCAGACAAAAGCCGTCTGAAAAGCGTAAACGGCATTTTCAGACGGCCTCGGTTTAGTCAAAAAAGCGGTTTATCAGGCGGATACCGGAATAATGCCGATTTTTGCCTGCCACTGTTTCGGTGCTTTGGCGTGAATCGATTCGCCGTTGCTGTCCACCGCCACAGTTACCGGCATGTCTTTGACTTCAAATTCGTAAATCGCTTCCATGCCCAATTCGGGGAATGCCAAAACTTTGGACGATTTAATGGCTTTGGCAACCAGATAGGCTGCGCCGCCGACCGCCATCAGATACACGGCTTTGTTGTCGGCAATGGCTTCGCAAGTGGCTGCGCCCCGTTCGGATTTGCCGATCATGCCCAACAGGCCGGTTTGTTCCAGCATTTGGCGGGTGAATTTGTCCATACGGGTGGCGGTGGTCGGGCCGGCCGGGCCGACGACTTCGTCACCCACCGGATCAACCGGACCGACATAGTAAATCAGGCGGTTGGTAAAATCGACGGGCAATTCTTCGCCTTTATTCAGCATATCTACCAAGCGTTTGTGGGCGGCGTCGCGACCGGTGAGGATTTTACCGTTGAGCAGCAACACGTCGCCGGTTTTCCATGTGGCCACTTCTTCTTTGGTCAGATTATCGACATCGACACGTTTGCCGTTGTCGGGGCTGTAGGTCAAATCGGGCCAGTCTTCCACGCTCGGCGGGGTCAGTTCAACAGGGCCTGAACCGTCCAATTCAAATTCAACGTGGCGGGTGGCGGCGCAGTTGGGAATCATGGCAACCGGTTTGGAAGCGGCATGGGTCGGATAATCGAGGATTTTTACGTCCAACACGGTGGTTAAGCCGCCCAAACCCTGCGCACCGATACCCAAGGCGTTGACTTTTTCAAACAATTCCAAACGCAGGGCTTCAACTGTGCTTAATTCGGCACCGGAAGCGGCTTTTTCCTGCAATTCGTGAATGTCGATATGGCTCATCAGCGATTCTTTGGCCAGCAGCGCCGCTTTTTCCGGCGTACCGCCGATACCGATGCCCAAAATACCCGGCGGACACCAGCCCGCACCCATGGTCGGCACAGTTTTCAATACCCAATCGACAATGTTGTCGGACGGATTGAGCATGGCGAGTTTGGATTTATTCTCCGAACCACCGCCTTTTGCAGCGCAGGTTACTTCAACTTTATCGCCCGGCACAATGCTCATGTGAATCACCGCAGGCGTGTTGTCTTTGGTGTTTTGACGTTTGCCCGCAGGGTCAGCCAACACGGAAGCACGCAGGGTATTGCCTTCCCAAGTGTAGGCACGGCGCACACCCTCGTTCACCATTTCTTCCACGCTCATCTCGCTGTCCCACTGCACATTCATGCCGACTTTCAAAAACACAGTGGCAATGCCGGTATCTTGGCAAATCGGGCGGTGGCCTTCGGCACACATGCGGCTGTTTACCAAAATCTGCGTCATCGCATCTTTGGCTGCCGGATTTTCCTCTTTCTGCCACGCTTTATAGAGTGCGTCGATATAGTCTTTGGGGTGGTAATAGCTGATAAACTGGAAAGCATCGCAAATGCTGCGGATGAAATCCTCTTGCTTGATAATCGTCATTTTGCGTTCCTTTTGAAAGTCGGTTCAGCGTTTTGCAAAACCTTGTTTTTGTAGATAAGCCAACAATTCCGGCCGCAGCTCGGCATACAATGAGCTTTGAATCTGCTGCTGCCAGGTCAAATCCAGTTTGCGGGTTTGGTAGTATTCATGCACTGTCTGATTATACGCCGCCAGCGTTTCCCCGTCGGCAAGCTGATACGTGTTTTCCGATAAAATGGCCGACAGCGGCAAGCGGGGACGCTGGTTCGGGTGATGGTCGGGATAACCCAGACACATGCCGACCACCGGTACGACGTGCGGCGGAATCGCCAGCAATTCGCTGACCGCCTGAATATCGTTGCGGATACCGCCGATATACACGCCGCCCAAGCCGAGCGATTCGGCGGTGAGCAGCACATTTTGGGCAAACAGGGCAGTATCCACCGCACCGGTCAGCAAAACTTCAATCCAGTCGGTCTGCGCTTCGGGCGCATAATGGTGATGGCGGGCGCTATCCATGCAAAACACCAGAAATTCGGCGCAGTTTTCCACATAATGATGGCCGTTCGGCACATTTCCGGCACAAATTTCACGCAGTCGGCGGCGTTTTTCCATATCGGTTACCCGAATCACGCTGACGCTTTGCAGAAAGCTGGAAGTCGAAGCCATCTGCCCTGCCGTCAATACCTGCTGCAAAACCTCGGCTTCGATGGGCTGTTGGGTAAATTTGCGGATAGAACGGTGGTTCAACGCCGTTTCCAATGCCGGTTTGCTGTTCATCGTCATGTTGTTTCCTCTTGCGGTTTGTTCAAAATCATCGTTTTCAGACGGCCTCTTTTGCAGACGGTCGGCGGAAAAGCCGAAATCCGTTATTGCCGCAGCGGTATCTATCATACGTCATCTGCACAATAAAATGTTGGCGCAATAACCATTTCAGCGATAGCCGGACTTCATCGGAAGTTTACGCTACAGCCCCCATTCTACTCAATTTTTCATAATGGATAAATTTAATCTGCTGCCGATTGCGGCTTTTTTTGCAAAACTTTGTCGAAAAGAGAACAAGGCGGGCTAATGCCGTACTGTTTCAAAGTGAACCCTATCGACTGAACCTGTCATCTTTCTACACTTACCTTTTGATTAAAATCAAGTCTGAGCGATTTTTTTGAAATTTAATAACAAAAATCCGCTTTTTCAATTCCGCTTTTTTTATCCATTAGATACAGATACCTAGCCGCAAGGCCGTCTGAAAATCAAAATAAGAATATATTTTCTTTAATTTGTCGGCTTACTTTTCTTTTCATCTTAATCAAAATTTAATTATTTAAAAACAAATTATTAACTGAATAAAACTACGGTTTTCAGACGGCCTGTCTTCATCTTTCAGCCAGAGTTTACAGAACATTTCAACGGTAAAAACTGCAGCAGTTTTCTGTTAGAATTATTTTGTACTAAAACTACAAATTAGGCACATAATCCGTTACGCGGGCAAAATATCTTCCTGTTTGCGGTTTTAAATGTAATAAAAATACAAATAAATGGCCTAAGTTTTTATTTATCGTGAAATCACAATATCCCAACTCAGGAACAAACCACCATGAGCAATTCTCTGCTGACGCTGACCATCAACGGGCATGAAGTCCACGCTTCACCCGATGCTTCCATCATTCAGGCCTACGCCCATGCCGACAATGCCATCACAGCCAACGTCGGCTGCATGGGTCAGGGCGTGTGCGGTTCGTGCCGCTGCATGATCCGCAAAGAAGGCGAACGTGAAGTACGCACGGCGCTTGCCTGCGAAACCAAAGTCGAACAAGGTATGCAGGTCAGCTTTATCGACTACTTTATCCCCGAACACATCCAATATTACGACATCACTGCCATCGGCGACGGCTGGAACTGGCTGGAAGACACCCAAAAAGCCTTTCCCGAAGCAGAACACTGCCGCCATTGCGGCGGCTGCAACCGTGCCTGTCCGAAAGGTTTGGAAGTAGAAAACGGCGTGGCGCAGGTGGTGGCGGGCGATTTCGGTGCAGCTGCCGACACCTTCGACCAATGCGTGATGTGCAATCTCTGCACCCTTTCCTGCCCAGAGCACATCCGCCCCAACCATTTGGGCCTGTTTGCCCGCCGCATGAAAGCAGCACGCACGCTGCGGCCGGTGGATTTAATGCGCCGCTTGCGGGAAATCGACAGCGGCAAAATGAAAGTTGAATTTGACGGGGAACTTGCATCATGAGCGAACACATTACCGGTATTGATTATCAGACGGCACTGGCCAATCTGCGTTCGTCCGACCTGACGATGCGAGAAGACCTGCCGCCGCAAGACGAGCTGCTGCGCCGTTTCCACCCCGACTATCAGGACGGCGCACGCATCAAACTGCCCATCGGCCCGAATGCGGGCGACTACTGCCATCCTGAATTGGCAAAACTGTTAATCAGCCAACCTTTAATCAACGATTACGATTTGTCGGGTGCCGAACACCTCAATACCGATGTATTGGTTATCGGCGGCGGCGGTGCGGGCGCAGCGGCGGCTTTATCCGCCACCGAAGCCGGCGCACGGGTCATCATGGCCAACAAGCTGCGGATCGGCGACAGCAATACCGTTATGGCGGAAGGCGGCATTCAGGCGGCGATCGGCGCAGACGACAGCCTGCAGCAGCATTTTGAAGACACGTTCAAAGGCGGACACCATGCCGCCAACAAGCATTTGGTGGCGCAAATGGTAACCGATGCCCCCGCCGCCATCCGCTGGTTAATCGGGCTGGGCATGACGTTTGATTTGGCGAAAGGCGAAAACAACAATGGCCATCTGAGCCGCAAGCGCGCCGGCGGTACGACCGTTCCCCGTATTTTGAGCTATCGGGACTTTACCGGTTTGGAAATGATGCGGGTCTTGCGTGAAGCGGTGGAATTGGACGAAAACATCACCCAGCTCAACCGCCACCCCGCCATTGAATTGCTGTCGGACGAACACGGCCGCTGCGTGGGGGCGATTTTGTACGATTTGGAAAAACGCCGTCTGATTTTGGTACACGCCAAATCGGTGGTATTGGCCACCGGCGGAAGCGGCCGCCTGCATTTGCAGGGGTTCGCCACCTCCAACCACTACGGTGCGACTGCCGACGGTTTGGTCATGGCCTACCGTATCGGTGCCAAACTCAAAGACATGGATTCCTTCCAATACCACCCCACCGGCGTTGCCCACCCGCCGCATTTGGCGGGTGCGCTGATTTCCGAAGCAGTACGCTCGGCCGGCACCAAGCTGGTTAATGGCTTGGGCGAACGTTTTGTCGATGAACTGCTGCCCCGGGATGTGGTTGCCGCTGCCATTTTGCGGGAGTGCCGGGAAGGCCGGGGCGTGGTGTGGGACGGTCAGGTCGGCGTTTTCCTCGATACGCCCCGCCTGATTGCCGGTGATCCCGATGTGTTGAACCGTTTGGTCACTTTGGGCCATATTGCCCACAAATGCGGCGTTAATCCGGCTGAAGAACCGGTCATGATTCATCCGACGCTGCACTATCAAAACGGCGGTATCGAAATCGACGGCAACGGCGAAAGCTGCGTGGAAGGTTTGTATTGCGCCGGAGAAGTTACTGGCGGCATTCACGGCCGCAACCGTCTGATGGGCAATGCCCTGCTCGACATCATCAGCTTCGGCCGCCGGGCCGGTGCGGCGGCGGCCACTTCGGGGCTGCCGCTGAAAAAAGTACGCGGCGGAGTCGGACACGTCCACAATCTGCAGCGGGAAATGACCCGTGCCGGACTGGTTTCCGAAGTTAAAGCCCCCGTTTTATATCCGAACTACGGCAAATTCGATTTACGAGAACACGCCGGTTTGCAGGAGCAGCAATCATGAATCAAGCCAATCAAAATTTATTGCACCCGTCCCGTATGGTCGGTGCCGACTTGGCGGCATGGCGCAAAGTCGGCGGAGGCGAAGGCCTGCTGGCGGCGCTTGCCGAACCTGAAAACATTGTTGCCAAACTGCAGGATGCCGGTCTCTGCGGCATGGGCGGTGCCGGTTTCCCGACTTGGCGCAAATGGGAGGCCGCCGTTGCCGCCGAGAGCAGACACGGCGACAAATATGTGGTCTGCAATGCCAACGAAGACGAGCCGGGTACGTTTAAAGACCGTGTGCTGCTGGAAAAAACGCCGCACCAAGTGATCGAAGGCGTGTTGATTGCCGCCGTTGCCTGTCGTGCCAACAAAGCGGTGCTGTATGTCAATCCGCACCAAACCGAATCGGTTGCCGCCCTCAAACCCGCTATCGAGCAGTGGCAACACAGCGATCTGTTTATCCGCATCGAAAACTATTTGGGCAAACCTTTGGAACTGCAACTGGTCGAAACGTCCGGCCGCTATATCGGCGGCGAAGAAACGGCGGTGATTTCGTGGCTGGAAGGCGGTTTTCCGTTTCCCCGCCGCAAGCCGCCGTTTCCCGCCGAAAGCGGTGTCAACGGTGAACCGACCTTAATCAACAACACCGAAACTTTTGCCAATATTCCGCAAATTCTCGCCAAAGGTGCGGCGTGGTATCGGGATTTGGGCTTGGGCGATGCCTGCGGCACAAAACTTTATTCGCTCTCCGGCGATGTATTAAATCCGGGGTTGTACGAATTGCCGATGGGCACCACCCTACAATCACTGATTTTCGACCACGGCGGCGGAATGCTCGAAGGCCGCACCTTTAAAGCCGTGTTTACCGGCGGCCCGTCAAACACGCTTTTAACCGCCAAAGATTTGGATGTGCCGCTGGATTTTGTGTCGGTACGCGAACGCAAGTCCAGTCTCGGCACGGGGGCGATGATTGTGATTTCCGAAGGCACGAGCGTGGTGCGCAAAGTGGCGGAATATGTGGAATTTTTCGCCGCCAATTCCTGCGGCCAATGCCCGCCGTGCAAAGGCGGCACGTTCCAGCTTTCCCGCCTGCTCAACCGTGTCGATACCGGCATCGGCACCGACGACGATTTGAGCGCCCTGCAAAGTTTGTGCCAACTATTACCCCGAAGCGGCCGCTGCGGTCTGATTGATGGGGCGGTTACGGTTTTGCAAAGTTCGCTGCGCACCTTCCCCGAAGAATACGGCTTGCCGGCGGAAACGGGATATAGTGGGTTCACTGAATAGCAAGGCTAGACAAGCCAATGCCGTTATCCTTTTAAAGTGGGCTCACCCTAGCCGAACCCGATTTTCAGACGGCCTTAACCTTGACCATGCCGTCTGAAAATCAGCTTATTTTTACGCATTCACATTCAATACGATTAGGAGTTTAAAATGGGTTTCAAACCTGTTCCTGCGGCTGTGTCTCTGCTGCTGGCGCTGCTGATTTGGTTTGTCGTTCCGGTACCGGAAGGTGTGTCGCCGCAGGCGTGGCACTTGCTGGCGCTGTTTGTCGGTATCATTGCCGGCATTATCGGCAAAGCCATGCCGATTGGGGCGATGGCGGTGCTGGCGATTACGCTGGTGGCGCTGACCGGCGTAACCGTTCCCGAACTGATTGACGGCGAACCGGTAAAAAATCCCGCCGCCCAAGCGGTAAAAGATGCTTTGAGCAGCCTCAATCATTCGCTGATTTGGATGATCGGTATCGCCATTATGATTTCACGGGGATTGCTGAAAACCGGTTTGGGTATGCGCATCGGCTATCTGCTGATTTCGGTATTCGGCAAACGTACGCTGGGCGTGGGTTACAGTCTGGCATTTGCCGATTTGCTGATCGGGCCGGTAACGCCGAGCAATACGGCGCGCGGTGGTGCCATTGTTCACCCGATTATGCGTTCCATTGCCCTGAGTTTCGGCTCTGATCCGGAACAGGGTACGGAAAACAAAATCGGCAAGTATCTGGCGCTGGTAAATTATCACGCCAACATCATCACCTGCTGCATTTTCGTAACCGCTACCGCACCCAATCCGCTGGTGGTCGATTTGGTTGCCAAAGCCACCGATTCCGAAATTCATCTGAGCTGGGGAACTTGGTTTGCGGCGATGGTTGTTCCCGGCCTGATTGCCATGCTGCTGATGCCGCTGGCGCTGTATTTTATGTATCCGCCCGAAATCAAGCACACGCCCGATGCCACCACTTTTGCCAAGTCCAAACTGCAGGAAATGGGTGCGATGAAGCGTGATGAAAAAATCATGCTCGGCATTTTTCTGATTTTGCTGCTGCTGTGGGCGGGTGTACCGGATATGCTGTTCGGCATCAAAATCGATGCCACTGCCACCACTTTCCTCGGTCTGAGCCTGTGCCTGCTCACCGGCGTGCTGACTTGGGAAGATGCGCTGAAAGAAAAAGGCGCATGGGACACCATCGTGTGGTTTGCCGCCTTGGTGATGATGGCAAACTTTTTAAACAAACTGGGGCTGATTACCTGGCTGTCGGATGCCATGCAAAGCGGCATTGCCCATCTCGGCTTGAACTGGATTAGCGGCTGCGCCCTGCTGGTGCTGGCGTATCTCTATTCGCACTATGTGTTTGCCAGCGGCACGGCACACGTTACCGCCATGTTCGGCGCATTCTACGGCGCAGGCATTGCCTTGGGCGCGCCGCCGATGCTGTTTGCCCTGATTATGGCCGCCGCTTCCGGCATTATGATGTCGCTGACCCATTACGCCTCCGGCTCTTCGCCCGTGATTTACGGCTCAAACTATGTCGGCATGGGCGAATGGTGGAAAGCCGGTTTTGCCATGAGCATACTCGAACTGCTGGTATTCGGCACCATCGGCGTGTTGTGGTGGAAAGTATTGGGTTATTGGTAACACTGTCCATCTGCAACCCATATCAAGAGGCCGTCTGAAAAATGCTTTGCCGTTAGGCAAAACGCATTTTCAGACGGCCTTTCTGCTATAATCACGGCATTCCCATTTCCCCATTCCGATTACCGTGAAAATTCTGATTCTGGGCAGTGGCCAAGTCGGTTCGACCATTGCGCAAAACCTCGCCACCCTACCAAGCAACGACGTAACCATCATCGATATTGACGAAAAAGCGCTGCACCATCTGGGCAGCCATCTCGATGTGCAGACCATACACGGCAACGGTGCTTCGCCGTTTGTATTGGAGCAGGCGGGCGCAGCCGATGCCGATTTATTGCTGGCGCTGACCCGCAGCGACGAAACCAATATCGTTGCCTGCAAAATCGCCGCCGACCTGTTCAACATTCCCGCCCGCATTGCCCGGGTGCGTTCGTCCGAATACCTCGAATACCTGCTTCCCGACCGTGAAGAAGCCGACAACACCCTGAGCATTTTCAACCTTACCGAAACCATCAGTCCCGAGCAGTTGGTAACCGAGCAGCTCGCCGGATTATTGAGCTACACCAGCGCCCTGCAGGTATTGAGTTTTGCCGACGACCGTGTGCGCATGATTATCGTGCAGGCACGTCAGGGCGGTTTGCTGGTCAATCAGGAAATTTCCCACATTATCCGCCACTTGCCCGAAGATGCCGACTGTCAAATCTGCGCCATCTACCGCAACAACCGCCTGATTGTTCCCTCGCCGCAAACCGTTATCATCGAAGGCGACGAAGTCTGCTTTGTCGCCAGCACCGCCGACGTGCCGATTATCATGCGCGAACTGCGTCCCAAAGAACAGCGTACCCGCCGCATTATGATTGCCGGCGGCGGCAACATCGGCTACCGTTTGGCCAAACGTCTGGAAACGCAATACGACATCAAAATCATCGAATTCAAATCCAGCCGTGCAGAATGGTTGGCGGAAAACCTCGATAACACGCTGGTGCTGCAAGGCTCGGCAACCGATGAATCGCTGCTCAACGAAGAATATATCGACGAAATCGACGTTTACTGCGCCCTCACCAACGATGATGAAAACAACATCATGTCCAGCCTGCTGGCAAAAAACCTCGGTGCCAAACGGGTGATTACCATCGTCAATCGTTCCAGCTACGTCGATTTGCTCGAAGGCAACAAAATCGACATCGTCGTGTCGCCGCACCTGATTACCATCGGCTCGATTCTCGCCCATATCCGCCGGGGCGATGTGGTCGCCGTCCATCCGCTGCGGCGGGGTACGGCGGAAGCCATCGAAGTGATTGTCCACGGCGACAAACACACTTCCGCCATTGTCGGTAGGCGGATTATGGATGTCCAATGGCCCGCCGGTTGCCACTTTGCCGCACTGGTTCGGGAAAACGAGGTGATTATGGGGCATCATACCGAAACCGTGCTGCAAGACGGCGACCATGTGATTTTCTTCGTCTCCCGCCGCCGCATTCTGCGTGAATTGGAAAAACTGATTCAGGTTAAAATGGGCTTTTTCGGCTGAACCATTGCGCTGTTTGACCATATCATGCCGTCTGAAAAGCGGATTAACCGCATTTTTTCAGACGGCATGATATTTTTTACACAAAATTATGCTACAGTAATTTCTGTTTAATGATTATCCAAAAGGATTTTTTTATGTTGAAACACGCCGTAACCGCCTGCCTGCTGGCCGCCGCCCTGCCCGCCGTTGCCGAGCCGCTGAATTACAATGTGGTCGAATTTTCCGAAAGCGCCAATATCGAAGTGGCACGGGACACCATGACCGCCCGTTTCCAAGTGCGTGCCGAAGGCAAAGACCGTGAAGCAGTGAATAGCGAATTCACCAAAAAGTTCAACAGTTTCAGCAAAAAAGCGCAAAACAGCCCGTTTAAAAGCGAATTAATCAGCCGCCACGCTACGCCCCGTTATCAATACAGCAACGGCAAACGTACCCAAACCGGCTGGGAAGAAGTCGCTGAATTTAAAGTGGAAAGCAAAGATTTCAATGCACTCAACCGCCTGATTGCCGCTGCGCAAAGCGATGCCAACCTGCAATACACTTCGTTCAGCGTGTCCAAACAAAAACGTGAATCGGTGATTGACGAAGTAAGCAAAGCCGCCATTCTGCGTTTCAAAGACCGTGCGCAAACGCTAGCGCAGACTTTGGGCCACAGCAGCTATAAAATCGTCAAACTCAACTTAGGCCATATCGGCAGCCAGCCGGTGCAATACGAAAGCGCCGCCGCCTTCAAATCCGTCCGAGCCGTGCCGCTGGCCGCTTCTGCCGATGGCGGGGAAATCGACAATCCGACTCCGGGTACGGAAGAAATCAGCATTACCGTGGACGGTTCGATTCAGATGTAATCCGTCATTTCGATACACCACAGGCCGTCTGAAAACCGCTCTATTGCATTTTCAGACGGCCTGTTGCCGTGAAATATCGTAAATCTACTTAAGAAACCGTACGATTTTCAAATATCGTGAATTCACTTTAAAAGAAAAGAGGACAATGCGGCGAGCCGAAGACCATATAAATAATACGGCTAGGCGAGCCGACACTGTGTTATTTTAAAGTAAATTCACTATATCACCGCCCCAAAGCCCTGCTGCGTTCATACAGCGGCATCACTTGCGGCAACATTTTGCGGATGGCGTTTATCCGTGTCTGATTGGTCGGGTGGGTGGACAAAATCGCCAAACCGCCGTCGCTGCCCTGTACCCGATTCATTTTTTCCCACACGCTGATGGCCGCCTGCGGGTTGTAGCCTGCCCTTGCCATCAGCAGCACGCCGCCGGCATCGGCTTCGCTTTCCTGATGGCGGGAAAACGGTTTGTGTGCCAGCAAATCCGTACCCAAACCGACCAAGCCGCCGTCCACACCGGTTGCGCCCGCTAAAATCGAGCCGCCGATTCCGGCCAAAACCTGTCCGCCCAAAGCCTGTTTGCTGTGTTCCAACAGGGCGTGGGTCATTTCGTGGCCGATAACGGCGGCGATTTCGTCATCAGTCATCTGCAAACGTTCGACCATACCGGTGTACATCGCCATTTTGCCGCCCGGCATGGCCCATGCGTTCATTTCGTCGCTGCGGATAACGTTCATCTGCCAGTTGAAGCGCACCGGCGTGCGGTTGGCTTGGTCGGCATACGGCACCAATCGGTTAAACACTTTCTGAATGCGTCGGGCGGTCAGCGATGATACATCCAGCACCCGCCTGCTCTGCGCCTGATTCAAAATGGCGGTGTATTGCTTGGCGGATTGTTCGTTGAGGGTGGCGGAGTTGTAGCCCGCCAAATCGGCCACGGCGGTACAGCCCGCCAAGAGGGATATGGTTGAACATAAAAGAAGAAGCGTATTCTGTTTGCGTGTGTTCAATGTTATGTTTCCATCAAAAAATGCGGCCGATTCAAATATCAGAATCGGCCCGATAACGCATTGATTGTGAAATTATCTCAAAACCCTACGGCGTTGGCTGCGGCTCTCCGCCTTATATTGCTTTGAAATGATTCCACGCTCATCCAAACAAAGGCCGTCTGAAAAATGAGCCAAGCAGTTTTTGCCCACATCAATTTTCAGACGGCCTCTCTGCCGTTACGACTGTTTCTGCAACATCCAAGATTCGATGCGGCGGGCATCGTTGACACGGGTGGTTGAGGTCGGCGAGTTCAGCAATACGATGGTAATCGGCTGGTTCTGCACTTTGGCTTTCACCACCATCGAGCGCCCTGCTTCCCGGATATAGCCGGTTTTTTGCAATTCGATGTTCCACGAGCCTTCGCGCACCAGCGCATTGGAGTTTTTGTAAACCTGTTTTTTACCGGCGGAAGTATAGACTTGTCCGTAATTTGAAGTCGAATTGCTGCGGATTTTCGCATAATTGCTCGCCGCCTGAACCATGCGGTTCAAATCGTGGGCAGTGGAAACATTGCGGAAGTCCAAGCCGGTCGGTTCGTAAAAGCGGCTGTTATACATGCCCAGACTTTGTGCCTTGGCATTCATCGCTGCCACAAATGCCGACATACCGCCCGGATAAGTGCGGCCCAAGGCATGGGTGGCACGGTTTTCGCTGCTCATCAGGCTCAGATGCAGCAACTCGCCCCGGGTCAGCGTGGTGCCGATAGACAGGCGGCTGCCCGTGCCTTTCAGGCGGTCGATTTCGTCGGGGGTAATCGTTACCAACTCGTTCATATCCAAACCGGCATCCAGCGTAACCATGGCGCTCATCAGTTTGGAAATCGAGGCAATCGGCATCACACGGTTGGCGTTTTTCTGATACAGAACTTCGCCGGTTTTGTTATTCACAATCAGCGCCGACTGCGAAGAGAGCAGCGGGCCGGCAATCGCTGCCTGCGCTTCGACAAAATCCGCCTGAGCATTGCTGTTGTTCAAAATGGCCAAAGGGTCTTGCTGGGTCGGGAAATTCTGTTCCAAAAACTGACCCAGCACATCAATATTGTTGTCTGCCAAGGCTGCAACCGGCGACACCGCCAGCATACCGCCCAAACAAACACAACCCAATTTTCTGCCCAATTTATTCAAAAACATCATGTAATCTATTCCAAATATCTGAAAATACACCGTTTCTATGATTCATAAAACGGCGGCTCAACGGCAAATCCGCAGCCTGCGCCGCAGCGTTTTGCCGATAGTGAAACAAACGGCAAAGCCATGCGGCATTGCTTATTTCACTGTATCCGAAACTTTAAACGCTTAATTTTGGAAGCATTTGCCTGAAATGTAAAGCCGAAAACGGCAATTTTGCGTTTGTTTGCAACTTTCGCCGCTTCAAACCGTTTTTTCCGCCACGATTGCAACACTTGGTGCGGAAATTTGATAAACCGGCCAATAGTCATTATACTAAACCGATTTTGTCGGCGCTGCGCTCTGCCGCCGCCCTTTTATCCCCCTATTCAAAAGAATTCAGCCATTATGTCAGAAGAAAAACGCCACTGCTCGTTTTGCGGCAAATCCGAACACGAAGTACAAAACCTGATTGAAGGCGAAAATGCCTTTATCTGCAACGAATGTATCGAAACCTGCGGCACCATCCTGCAAAGTGCCGACGATGATGAACAACCGCTTTCCGAAAGCGGCAATGAAGGTTTGTCTGCCAAACTGCCGACGCCGTCTGAAATCGTTGCCAACCTCAACGATCACGTTATCGGCCAAGAACAGGCCAAAAAAGCCTTGGCGGTTGCCGTGTACAACCACTACAAACGCCTGCGCCACCCGAAAGCAGACGGCACAGTCGAGCTTTCCAAATCCAATATTCTGCTGATCGGCCCGACCGGTTCGGGCAAAACCTTACTGGCGCAATCATTGGCACGCAAGCTGGACGTGCCGTTTGTGATGGCCGATGCCACCACCCTGACCGAAGCGGGCTATGTCGGCGAAGATGTCGAACAAATCATCACCAAACTTTTGGGCAAATGCGATTTTGATGTCGAAAAAGCCCAACGGGGTATTGTCTATATTGACGAAATCGACAAAATCTCCCGTAAAAGCGACAATCCGTCCATCACTCGGGATGTGTCCGGCGAAGGCGTGCAACAGGCGCTGCTGAAACTGATTGAAGGCACGGTTGCCAGCGTTCCACCTCAAGGCGGCCGCCGCAATCCGAATCAGGAATTTATCAACGTCGATACCACCAATATCCTCTTTATCTGCGGCGGCGCATTTGCCGGTTTGGAAAAAGTTATCCGCCAGCGTACTGAAAAAGGCGGTATCGGCTTCGGCGCATCGGTACACAGCAAAGACGAAAATTCCGATATTTCCGAACTCTTTGAAAGCGTCGAGCCGGAAGACTTAATCAAATTCGGCCTGATTCCCGAACTCATCGGCCGCCTGCCGGTGATTGCCACCTTGGCGGAATTGGACGAAGATGCCTTAGTCAATATTCTGACCGAACCGAAAAACGCCTTAATCAAGCAATACCAAGCCCTGTTTGCCATGGAAGACGTAGAGCTGGAAGTCGAACAAGATGCTCTGCGTTCGATTGCCAAACAAGCCTTGGAACGCAAAACCGGCGCCCGCGGCCTGCGCTCCATCGTCGAACGCAGCCTGCTGGATACCATGTACCAACTGCCTGATTTGCAAGATGTAAACAAAGTGTTGGTAACCCAAGACGTTGTCGAAAAAGGCGCAGCGCCGCAACTGCTGCCCTAACTACATGATTTGACGGAAACAGGCCGTCTGAAAACAGGTTTTGCCGCAACGCAGAACCCCGTTTTCAGACGGCCTGTTGTGTATCCCGAACAATGAAATGCACCCAAACAAATACCGTATTCAGCCTTTCATTGAAAAGACTGAATACGGCATGAACATCATTTTTCCCAACCTGATCAGAACGGAATATCGTCGTCAATGTCTTCCACCGGTGCAGCAGGTGCTGCCTGCGGTACGCGGCGCGCAGGTGCGGCGGGCGGTTCGGCGGAGTAGGATTGGGCGGCTTGGTTGCCGTAATTTTGCTGCGGCGCTTGATTTTGGTATGAGCCTTGGTTTTGCTGGTAGCCGCCGTGGTCGTAACCGTCGTCGTAGTTGGTGCTGCTGCCGCTGTCGTTGCGGCCGCCGAGCATTTTCATTTCAGCGGCGATGATGTCGTAGGCGGTGCGTTCGATACCGTCTTTACCTTGGTATTTGCGGCTTTGGATACGGCCTTCGAGGTAAACTTGGCTGCCTTTTTTCAGATATTGTCCGGCAATTTCTGCCAAGCGGCGGTACATGGTAATGTTGTGCCATTCGGTGCGTTCCTGACGCTGGCCGTTGCGGTCGTTCCATGTTTCGCTGGTGGCAACGCTAAAGTTGCACACGGCTTCGCCGTTGGGCATATAGCGCACTTCCGGATCACGCCCCAAGCGGCCGATTAGGATTACTTTGTTTACTGACATCATCAATCTCCTGAAATGATTTTTTCGGCGGCGGCGAGGTCGAATCCTTTTTGCAGCGCCTTGATATACACAGTCTGCCTGTCTTGGCTGAAGGCAATGCTTTCTATGCCTGCAACCGCCGACAAGGCCCGATATAATGCGTCCGCACGCCCCGCCCACTGCGGCGGCACGGGATACATCAGGTTTTTCACCGGTTTGGGGGCCGGTGCGCACACGGCAACGATCAGCCACAGCAGCATCAAACTGCTGCAAAAGGCAAAAACGCCGTTAAATCCGTAATGCTGGAACAATATGCCGCCGCAGATACCGCCGGCAAACAGCCCGACCGACTGCATGGTGTTATACACGCCCATGGCCGTACCTTTCAAGTCGGACGGGGCGATTTTCGACACCATAGACGGCAAGCTGGCTTCCAAAACGTTGAAACCGATAAAATACACCGTTAAATAAGCGGTAATCAGCCACACCGAATCCAGCCCGAACAGCAGCCCGATTTGTGCCAGAGCAATGCAGACAATGCCGGACACAAACACCTGTTTCAATTTATTGCGGGTTTCGCCGATGATAATCAGCGGCACCATCACCACCAAACCGGTAATGGTGGCGGGCAAATAGACTTTCCAATGTTGGATTTTTTCCAAACCGAGCTGGTTCATGGCAAACGGCAAGGCGGTAAACAGTGCCATTTGTGAAGCGTGCAGGATAAAAATGCCCAAATCTAAACGCAGCAGTTGGCGGTCTTTCAACACTTCCCGCATCCGTGCCGGTTGCGCCTGCGCATCTTCATGCAGTTTGGAATCTTGCGGATTCGGGGTCAGCCATGCAACCACGGCAATGCTGATTAAGGTCAATACGCCGGTCAGGGCAAACAATCCATTTACGCCAATCCAATCCGCCATCACCGGTGCTGCCACCAAACTAACGGAAAAAGTCAGCCCGATACTCAAACCAATCATCGACATGGCCCGGGTACGCACTTCGTTGCGGGTCAAATCCGCCAGCAACGCAGTAACCGCCGCACTCACTGCCCCCGCACCCTGCAAGGCACGGGCAATCACCAGCATGGCCAGAGAATCAGCGGCGGCGGCTAAAAAGCTGCCTGCGGCAAACACAATCAGCCCGAAATAAATCACTTTTTTGCGGCCGAATCTGTCGGAAGCCATGCCCAGCGGCAACTGCAGCAGCGCCTGCGTCAAGCCGTACACGCCCATTGCCAAACCGATCAGCGCCTTATTGTTTTCCGCCCCGGGCAAACCGGTGGCATAAACTGCCAATACCGGCAACACCAAAAACATGCCGAGCATACGCAGGGCATATACGCCCGATAAAGTGGTACTGGCACGCCATTCGTGCGGAAACATCTGTATGCGGTTATTTTTTGCCATAAACGGTTTTTCAGACGGCCTGATGATAGATAGCCGGTAACAAATTTAAATCAGGACAAGGCGACGGATAAATTGGTTACTATGGCTCAAACAGGCCGTCTGAAATTCAAAGTCAGTGATAGTCGCAATTATACAGGATTCGCTGCGCTTCGGTGCGGCTTTCTGAGCTTACGCCGGCCACTGCCAACGCCTGCGCCACGCCGACAACACCGCATTCGGATACTGATTGCTGCCCAAGCTGCCGTTGTAGCGTGCCAACGCCCGTATCAGATTGCCGTTTTCGATGTT
Source organism: Neisseria lisongii (assembly GCF_028463985.1). Classification (NCBI taxonomy): domain Bacteria; kingdom Pseudomonadati; phylum Pseudomonadota; class Betaproteobacteria; order Neisseriales; family Neisseriaceae; genus Neisseria; species Neisseria lisongii. Next base: position 1,072,028 of record NZ_CP116766.1, read on the forward strand.
GCGGTAATGCCGCAAAATGGTGCAGCCGTAACGCAGATTGGTACGGACATCAAACAGATTGTGCGACGGTCGGCCGATATACCGCTGCCAAAACGGCATCACCTGCATCAAGCCCTTTGCCCCGACCGGACTGATCGCATATTGCCGAAAGCGACTTTCCACCTCAATCAAGCCCAACACCATCTGCGTATCCAAACCCGCCCGTGCCGACTCGTATTGAGCATGGGTCAAAAGGCGGATACGTTCGCCCTCGTCCGGCACAAAATGCGCCAGCCTCGCCGACATTTCCGCCAACCAGCGGCGGCCTTCCGCCTCATCGTCAAACACCAGCCTCGCCGGATTGATATTGTCTATCGAACTTCTCATCAACGAAGCCACATCGTCCGCCAGCGTTTCCTCTCGTTGCGCCGCAGCAACGGTTTTCGGCAACAGCAGACAGGCACAGGCCGCCAGCAGCAATCGGCGTTCGGGTTGTTTCGGAGCGGATGGTTTCGGCAACATAACGGATTTTCCCATTTTCAGACGGCCTCGGTTTTAAAGCAAATGCACTATAATCAACACATTTTCTTGATGCGGCGCTTCCCGCAACATAGTAAGATAACATTTATTTTTTGACGATTCCGGTTTTGATTATGACAACACGTCCCGCCAACGTTTTGGCTTCCGTTGATTTGGGTTCAAACAGTTTCCGCCTGCAGATTTGCGAAAACAACAACGGGCAATTAAAAGTTATCGACTCGTTCAAACAAATGGTGCGTTTCGCCGCCGGTTTGGACGAACAGAAAATCCTCAGCGAAGAATCACAGCTTCGTGCCATCGAATGCCTCGCCCGTTTCGGCGAAAGACTGCACGGTTTTCACCCCGAACAAGTACGGGTGGTCGCCACCAACACGTTCCGTGTGGCAAAAAACATCGCCCAGTTTATCCCCAAAGCCGAAGCAGCGCTGGGCTTTCCGATTGACGTGATTGCCGGTCGGGAAGAAGCCCGTCTGATTTACACCGGCGTGGTCCACACCCTGCCGCCAAAAGGCGAACAAATGCTGGTAATCGACATCGGCGGCGGTTCGACCGAATTTGTCATCGGCTCGGAACTGAAACCCAGCCACACCGAAAGCCTGCCGCTGGGCTGCGTAACCTACAGCATGCGTTTTTTCCAAAACAAAATCGGCAACAAAGACTTCAGCGCCGCCGTATCCGCCGCCCGCAACGAAATCCAGCGCATTGCCAAACAGATGAAAGAAGCCGGTTGGGATTTGGCGGTCGGCACCTCCGGTTCGGCAAAATCGATTCGGGACGTTTTGGCCGCCGAGTATCCGCAAGATGCCGACATCACTTTAGACGGCATGAAAAAACTGGCGGAACGGATTATCGATGCCGGTTCGGTTAAAAAAGCCAAATTTACCGACCTGAAAGCCGAACGTATCGAAGTATTTGCCGGCGGTTTGGCGGTGATGATGGCGGCATTTGAAGAACTCGGCATCAAAAAAATGATGGTAACCGAAGCCGCCCTGCGGGACGGTGTATTTTACGACTTAATCGGCCGCAATCTCAACGAAGACATGCGGGATCAGACCGTTGCCGAATTTCAAAAACGCTACCACGTCAGCACCAATCAGGCGGAACGTGTCGCCAACACTGCCCAAATCTTTATGGAAAGCCTGTGTCTGGCACGCAAAGTGCCGGTTCAGGAAGCCAATAAATGGAAGCAATTAATCAACTGGGCGGCACGGCTGCACGAAATCGGCGTGGACATCGCCCACACCGGCTACCACAAACATTCAGCCTATATTTTGGAAAACGCCGATATGCCGGGCTTTTCCCGCAAGGAACAAACCACGCTGGCACATTTGGTCTTGGGTCATCGGGGCGACACCAAAAAAATGAACGACATCATCGGCAACAACGATATCTTGTGGTACGCCGTTTTATCGCTGCGTCTCGCCGCCCTGTTCTGCCGGGCCCGCCTGCCGCTGGCGCTGCCCGAACAAACACAGTTGCGCCACGAATCGGGCAAAGGTTTTACCCTGAAAATCAGTGCCGAATGGCTCAAGCAGCACCCGCTGATTGATGATGCTTTAAACTATGAAAGCAGCCAGTGGCAAAAACTGACTGCGCCGCTGACCACTCAAAGAGTTTGATTTGATTGCATATTTTCAGTAACAAAGGCCGTCTGAAAAGTAGATTTTCAGACGGCCTTTGGTATTATTTATATCGTGAATTAACTGAAAAAGTGTTACAACGCCGTGCGTAAGTTGTGGTTAGCGAGGTACGAGCGTAACCCAACAGAACCTTTGTTTCAAGGTAATTTAGTATGTTGAGGCCAGACCAACCTATGCCCCGTTCTCTTTTTCCGGTTGTTAATTCACTATGGCGAATTAATCTAAAAAATCACAGCCAAACTCATGCCGTCTGAAAATAGGAAACGCCTGTTTTCAGACGGCCTTATTTATTTGAAATTCAATACCGGCCAGCCTTTTGCTAATGCCTCTTTTTCTAATTCCGCATCGGGATTGACGGCAACCGGTTCATTAACATGGCACAGCAGCGGTAAATCGTTTTTGGAATCGCTGTAAAAATAGACTTTTTCATAGCTTGCCAAGGTTTCGCCTCTGGCTGCCAGCCATTCGTTTAAGCGGGTAATTTTGCCCTCTTTCAGGCTCGGTGTGCCGATATAGTTGCCGGTATAGCGGTTGTCGGCACCGATTTCCAACTGCGTACCAATCACGTTGTCAATGCCGAAAAAGCGGCAAATCGGGGTGATGATAAATTCGTTGGTGGACGAAATCACCAGCAATTCATCACCTGCGTTACGGTGGCTCTCTACCAGCATTTGCTGCATGGGCATAATGTGCGGGGTGATAAATTCCGCCATAAATTCTTGGTGCATATCCGCCAGCTCTTCCATGCTGTAACGGGTGAGCGGCGCTAAATGGAATTTGAGAAATTCATCGATGTTCAAGCAGCCGTTTTGGTAATCCCGATAGAATTTTTCATTTTGCGCTTCAGTGTAGGCAACATCGACCAAACCTTTTTTCATCAGATATTGCGGCCATGAGTGGTCGGAATCGGTATTGATCAGGGTATTGTCCAAATCGAAAATAGCTAGGTTTTTCATGCGGTTTCCTGTTGTTTCAAAAGCTGGCGCAAGAGCGGCAAGGTCATGCGTTTGCCGATCATCACGGCATAGTCGTCAAGGGTATCGAGCATTTTGACCAAGCTGTCCATATCCCGCCGCCAGTGTTTGAGCAGATATTCGAAGATTTCGGCATCAATACCGACTTGTTTGGCTGCCGCCATGCTGACCAGCGCATCAATTTTTTCCTGATCGGTCAGCGGCTTGACTTCATACACCAGACAATACGCCATGCGGGTGCGCAAATCTTCACGGATAATCAGCTGCTGCGGGGTAAATTCGGAACTGAGCAGCAAGCAGCCTTTGCCGCTGTTGCGGAAGCGGTTGAAAATGGCAAACAGCAGCGCCTGTTCTTCATGATCGAGCCGCTCAACTTGGTCGATGGCAATGTATTCGGCATCAAATGCGGCTTCGGTAAACGGCATCGCAGCAGCATCGACATACACCGCCGCTTTGCCTGCGTCCAGCGCCTGCGCCACCCACGCCTGCAGCAGATGGCTTTTGCCCGAACCCTCTTCGCCCCAAACATAGAGAAACTGGCTGTACTGCCGCTGCAGCACATACACCAGTTCGGCATTGGACGTTCCCAAAAATTTATCGAAACTCGGGTAGTCGTGGGTGTCAAAATCCAAAATAAGCTGATTCACGCGCGTAGGTCTTTGTTTGGGTTTGGGATAAGCGGCTATTTTACGTTGTTTCCGCCGCCGCTATCAAGGGCAAACGGCATTTTCAGACGGCCTCACCGCTGCATATTGGTTTGATTTTCAATATTGAAGATATCGTGAAATAACCCCAAAGCAATACAAGGCTGCAAACCGAAGACAGTATGGGTAATCGTAATACAAGACAGGTTTTGTCCGGATGGCCGTTTCATCCGGTTATAAAACTTTGAGCCGGGCAAAGCCAACGCCGGAGTGCTTTAAGATTATTCCACTATATTTTGCTGCAAACGGTTTTGAAGCACCGGTGCAGGAAAAAAGAAAAAATCAACCGATAAATGGTAGAATGGCTTTTTTCTGTTGTCCGACTGCTTATCCGAAAGCGGGATATAAAATAAAAACACCGTTTTCAGACGGCTTACATCCAAGCTACCCCTCAAATCTCTTTGCCGGAATTCATCATGATCGCCAGCCTGATTGACTTTATCCTTCATATCGATGTCCACCTGACCGAATTATCGCTGCAATACGGCGTTTGGCTGTATGCCATTCTGTTTCTGATTATTTTCTGCGAAACCGGTCTGGTTGCCACGCCGTTTCTGCCGGGCGATTCGCTGCTGTTTGCCGCAGGCGGCATTGCGGCGGTGGGGGCGGTCGATATTCATCTGATGGTGCTGCTGCTGATTATCGCTGCTATTCTCGGCGATGCGGTCAATTTCATCATCGGCAAATATTTCGGCACCAAGCTGTTTGCCAATCCTGATTCTAAAATTTTCCGCTGCAGCTATTTGGACAAAACTCATGCGTTTTACGCAAAACACGGCGGCAAAACCATCATTATTGCCCGCTTTGTGCCGATTGTCCGCACCTTTGCCCCGTTTGTCGCCGGCATGGGCAATATGCCGTATGCCGCCTTTATCCGCTACAACATCATCGGCGCTGTCTTATGGGTTGTGCTGTTTGCTTACGGCGGCTATTTTTTCGCCAATATCCCGTTTGTCAAAAACAATCTGAGCTTGGTGATGCTCGCCATTATCGTGCTTTCCGTATTGCCTGCCGTTATCGAAATCTGGCGCGCCCGCCGCAAAAGCAGACACGCCGCCTGATTGGTGCTTAGGGAAGGTGTTTCAACCGAGCGATAACGCTGCCAAAATTTCCCGCAGTTTATCCGCAGGAATCTGCCCCGGCGCTGATTCCTGCCCTGCTGTGCCGAACGTCATCGCCGAACCGAAAGTCTGCCCTGCCAAACGGCTGATTGCGCCCAGTTTGCCCATAGACATGGTAACAATCGGGCAATCTATCGCTTTACGGGCTTCCGCCGTAGCCGCCAGCAGCGTCAGCACATCGTCTGCCGATTGCGGCATCACCGCAATTTTGCACACGTCCGCCCCAAGTTCCGCCATGCTTTTCAGACGGCCTGTGATTTCCGGTTGCGGCGGCGTTGCCTGAAAATCATGGTTGCACAGCAATACCGCCACCCCTACTGCTTTCGCCGCTGCAATCGTCTGCTGTACACCCGCTTTCCCGGCAAACAACTCAATATCCAGCATATCAATCAAACCCGATACGGCAACCCGCTGCAACAGGGCAAAATAATCGCTGTCGCTGCACGGGAAACTGCCGCCCTCTGCCGACCGCCGGAAGGTAAACAGCAGCGGCGTATCCGGTAAGGCTTCCCGCACCAGCGCCGTTTGTGCCAGCACAAAATCGACATTGCCTGCGTTTTCCAGAAAGTCTGCCCGAAATTCAACAATATCCGCTCCAACCTGCCGCACCGCCGCCACCGCCTGCAACAGGCCGTCTGAATCTTTCGCCACCAGCGGCACAGCAATTTTCGGCACACCTGCGCCCAATTCGATATGTTTGAGATGAACAGTTTTCACTTTCGCTCCTTTCAGATTCGGTCAAGATATGGTTCATTATTATACGGAAAATTTGCCGGACACCAACCGGATTGAAATCAGGCCGTCTGAAAACCGTAAGTTTTCAGACGGCCTTGCAAAAAAACGGTCTGATGTTGACCTCACATCAGACCGTTTCCGTCTGCTGACTGCTGTTATCCGCAGTCAGAGAGCGGCGGTATTACAGCCAGCCCAGTTGTTTGTGGAAATTCAGAGCGTCGTAATAGTCGCCTTGGTAAGCGATTTTACCGTCTTTGATGCGGATAAAGGTTGCACCTTCAAACGCAAAGGCTTTGCCGGTAGCCGGTGTGTTTTCGTCCCATGCACCGGTATTGGTGCCGGAAAAACGCCATTGGTAGGCAATGCCGTCCGGGCCGACAATCGGCGGACTGGTCATTTCCCATTTTACATCGGGTACAGCGCCGATAAACAGGGCGATACCGTTGTCCCGCACGTTGGTACGACCTTCCAGCGGTGTGCCGATGCTGGCATCGTAAAAGGTAACGTCTTCAGCCAAAAACTCACCTGCGGCTTGCGGGTTATGGTCGTTCCAAGCCTGCATGTAGTTACGGATCAAAGTTTCGTAAGACATGGTTTTTCTCCTCTATTTATAATTCGTGATTGCTCATCACATGTTTGATACGGGTGTATTCTTCCAAAGCGTAGAGCGACAGGTCTTTGCCGTAGCCCGACATTTTGAAACCGCCGTGCGGCATTTCGCCGGTCAATGGGATATGGGTGTTGATCCACACGGTACCGAAATCCAATTCGCGGCTGAAGCGTTGCGCACGGGAATGGTCGGCGGTCCATACGCTTGATGCCAAACCGTAATCCACGCCGTTGGCCATTGCCAGCGCTTCGTCGTCGTTTTCAAATTTCTGAATGGTAATCACCGGGCCGAACACTTCGGTCTGAATGGCTTCGTCTTCCTGTTTCAGGCCGGTAATAATGGTCGGCTCGAAATAGAAGCCCGGACGGTCGGCACGTTTGCCGCCGGTTTCTACTTTGGCGTAAGACGGCAAACGGTCGAAGAAGCCGGATACACGTTCCAGTTGGTTTTGGTTGTTCAATGCGCCGTAGAGTGCGTCTTCATCGTCAGGCGAACCGAATTTGGTATTTTTCGCCTGTTCGACCATCAGTTCGACAAATTTGTCGTACACGCTGGCCTCAACCAAAACACGGGAAGCGGCGGTACAGTCTTGACCGGCATTGAAGAAGCCGGTAATGGCGATATGCTCGGCGGCACGTTCCAAATTGGCATCGGCAAACACCACAACCGGCGCTTTACCGCCCAGTTCCAAGTGCGGACGCGCCAGATGTTCGGAAGCAGTTTTCGCCACTTGGATACCGGCACGCACAGAGCCGGTAATCGATACCATCGCTACGCCCGGCAATGAAACGATTTTGCTGCCGGTATCGGCTTTACCCAGCAGGACGTTGATTGCGCCTTTCGGGAACAGCGGTGCAGCCAACTCGGCCAGCAGCAGTGTGCTTTGCGGAGTGGTGTCGCTCGGTTTCAGAATCACAGTATTGCCCGCAGCCAGTGCCGGTGCAATTTTCCAAACCGCCATCATCAGCGGATAGTTCCACGGTGTTACCTGACCCACTACGCCCAAAGGCTCGCGGCGGATGCTGGAAGTGGTGCCTGCCAGATATTCGCCGGTGGATTTGCCTTCCAAGCAGCGTGCTGCACCTGCCAAAAAGCGGATTTGGTCGGCGGAAGTCGCTACTTCTTCGCTGGCAATCAGGCTCTTAATCTGACCGGTTTCACGACTTTGCACTTCAACCAGTTTGTCGCCGTTGGCTTCAATCGCATCGGCCAATGCCAGCAGGGCTTTTTGGCGCATAGACGGCGTAGAGCGTTTCCATTCTTGGAATGCGGTGGCGGCGGCGGCATAAGCAGCTTCCACATCGGCATCGGTGCCGATCGGCGATTGCGCATAGGCTTCGCCGGTTACCGGACTGATCAGGTCGAAATATTCCGAACCTTTAGGTTCTACATATTCGCCATTGATGAAATGTTTTAATTTTTGCATGGTTCTCTCCTCGCATACAAAAGGGTTGGAAAAATTAGACTTATATTTCTGCAAATAAAATAATTATCTATTTGATATTAAAAGATAATATGTGAACAAATAATCATTTTGAGTTTTTATACTATCTAACAATACGTTTTTTAGCAACCGATTTGATGATTTTTTAATCGTTTAAAATCAACATTTTATATTTTTATGCAAAATTCACCTGAATGAGGCCGTCTGAAAACGGGATTTTGCATTACCAGCCTGCCGGCAACATGTTCAGTTTGGCGGCAACCGCATACACGGCGCTGGCGGAATACAGCAGGAAAATCAGGCAATACACCAGCGGCGACAGCATCCAGTCGGGGCAACGCCATTGCGGTTGGATTTCACCGTTTGCCCGTGCGCCTTTGATAATCAGAAACGGAACGATGCTCAACACCACGCCGCTGAATACGCCGGCAAAATACAGTGCATCCACAAATCCCACCATGCCGCTGTACGCCAGCACGAAAGGCGGCAAAGAAACAATCGCTACGGCAAGGAAACGGGCTTTTTTATTGTCGTCTACCGGCAAGCTGAAGCGGTCGGCGATATTGGTCAGGAAGCTGCCGCCGATACCCCAGTAGGAAGTCAGCATGGCAAACAGGGCAAAACCGTTGGCGGTGAAAAATGCCCAACTGCCCAAAGCCTGTCCCCATGCGATGGTGGCGACTTCGGTAATATTGTCCAAGCCGTTGAGCGAAATCACCGACAGCGGCACCAAGGCAATCAAGACAAACGTACAGGTCATGCCGGTAATAATCGCTTTGGGCAACTGTTCGGGCTTGTGCGCCAAGCCGCGCGCCATTTCAGGCACGATATATTGTGCGCAATAGATAAACACCACCAGATTGAACACCGGCACCATATATGCCCAACTGCCGTCCAGTAAATGTTCGAAATTGGTTTGCGGGAACAGCAGCGTTGCGCCCACCAACACCAGCAGCATTGCCACCATCAATGCAGTAATCACTTTTTCGCTGCGGCCTAAGGCTTTCAGACCCAAGCCCAACACCAGCGCTGCCGGAATAAAAAACAGAATGCTGCCCAAGCCTTTATCGATACCGAACAGGGAATTCATCAGCCTGCCGCTGCCGCCCATGTAGGCAACCAGTGCGCCCAGCGCATTGACCGTTACCGAAGCAAACATCAGCCACGAACCCCATTTGCCGACATAGCGTTTGGCCAAACCGCTCAACTGCTCGTGTTGGCGGGTACGCAGCGTGGCTTCGGCGACATAAAGCATGGTAATCGTGGTAATCACGCCGACCACCACCAGCCAGAACAGCAGCGGTAAATAACCCGCTTTGCGTGCCGCATACGACACCGACAAAATCCCCGCACCGATATTGGTGCCGATAATCATCGCCACTCCTTCGGTAAAGGTAATCTTTTCAGCTTTCAGAACATCAGACATCTGTATCTCCCTTAGACTTGCTGATATCTTTCATTAAAAAACTGTGCTTTCGGGTCTGGTTTATTGTTTTCCGAATCACCCGAATGCCCACAATAGATTTCAGTTTACAAAATGCCGTTTTCAGACGGCCTCACTTTGTTTATCCACCAAAGTGAATTGATAATAGAAGTCGGGCAACCTGTTTGAGCAAACTGCCCGACCATCAGGCAACATCAACCGACATCGACACACATATATTTGATTTCCAAATATTCTTCGATGCCGTAACGGCTGCCTTCACGACCCAAACCGCTGGACTTAATGCCGCCGAACGGAGCCGCTTCATTGCTGATTAAGCCTGTGTTTACGCCGACCATGCCGTATTCTAAGGCTTCGCCGACACGCCATTGACGGGCGGTATCTGCGGTGAAGAAATACGCTGCCAGACCGAATTCGGTATCGTTGGCTTGGCGTACCACATCCGCTTCATCTTCAAAACGGAACACCGGACACAGCGGGCCGAAGGTTTCTTCTTTCGCCACTGCCATTTCAGAGGTAACGTTTTTCAATACGGTCGGCTCGAAAAACGAACCGCCCAAATCGCTGCGTTTGCCGCCGGTCAGACAGCTTGCGCCTTTGCCCAAAGCATCGGCAATGTGCTGCTCGACTTTTGCCACGGCTTTTTCGTCAATCAGCGGGCCTTGCTGTACGCCGTTTTCCAAGCCGTTGCCCAGTTTCAGTTGCGCCGCTTTTTCGGCAACTTTGGCGCAAAAATCATCGTAAACCGCCGCATGGGCATACACACGGTTGGTGCAGACGCAGGTTTGACCGCTGTTGCGGAATTTGCTTGCCAGCAAGCCTTCTGCCGCTTTGTCCAAATCCGCATCGTCAAACACGATAAACGGTGCATTGCCGCCCAATTCCAAGCTCAGTTTTTTGATTTGACCTGAAGATTGGCGGAAAATTTCTGCGCCGACTTCGGTCGAACCAGTAAAGCTGATTTTGCGGACAATCGGATTGTGGGCAAAGGTTTCGCTGATTTGCGCCGCTTTGCCGCTGACAATCGGCATCAAATCCTGCGGCACGCCTGCCTGATACGCCAAATTCGCCAAAGCATAGGCGGTCAGCGGCGTTTGCGAAGCGGGTTTGACCAACATGGCGCAACCTGCCGCCAATGCGGGGGCGGCTTTGCGGGTAATCATCGCCGCCGGGAAATTCCACGGTGTGATGGCGGCGGTTACGCCGACCGGCTGTTTGATAACCAATAATTTCTGCGTCGGCTTAACCGAAGTCAGAATATCGCCATCGATGCGGCGGGCTTCTTCGGCAAACCAGCGGATAAAGCTGGCGGCATAATCCATTTCGCCGCGGGATTCGGTCAGGCTTTTGCCCTGCTCCATCGTCATCAGGCGGGCAAGATTTTCTTTGTGTTCGTGAATAGCACGATACCACGCCCACAAAATATCGGCTCGTTCCAAAGCGGTTTTCTGCCGCCATTGCTGCTGCGCTGCTTCCGCTTGGCCGATTTTTTGGTTTAACTCATCAACCGAGGTTTTGCGCACATAAGCCAAAATTTCGCCGGTTGCCGGATTATTCACGGCGATGCCGTCTGAAAGCGGAGTCAGCGAAACATCGGGGTGGTTTAATAAATACTGTACGTTCTGCATATCGTTTCCAACTGCACTGCATCTTATTGAAAGAATGTGGTTTTCAGACGGCCTTTCATTGCTTGAGGCCGTCTGAAAATACGGACTGCCTGCCTGAAATCAGCTTCGGGCGGCTTCCACGCCTTGTTTGATGATTTCCAAGGCACGGTCGAAGCGTTCGTCTTCAATCGTCAGCGGATACAGGAAGCGGATAACGTTGCCGTGTACGCCGCAGGTAAGCAGCAGCAGATTGTTGGCCATTGCATAGTTTTTCACTTTGGCGGCAAATTCGGTGCGCGGATTTTCGTCATCACCGAATTCCACGGCCACCATCGAACCCAAACCGCGGATATCGCTGATTTCCGGTGCATTCAGACCTTTCAGGAAGGTGGTCAGGCGTTCGCCCAACTGTTGCGAACGTTGCAGCAGTTTTTCTTCTTCAATTACGTCCAATACTGCCAGCGATGCCGCAACACCCAGCGGGTTACCGGCATAAGTACCGCCCAAACCGCCCGGACGTGGTGCGTCCATAATTTCTGCACGGCCCGACACGCCACTCAACACGAAGCCGCCGGCCATACTTTTCGCCATGGTCATAATGTCTGCCTGAACGTCGTAATGTTCCATTGCAAACAGTTTGCCGGTGCGGGCAAAGCCGGACTGCACTTCGTCGGCAATCAGCACAATGCCGTGTTCGTCACAAATTGCACGCAGCGCACGCATAAATTCCGGAGGACAAACATTGAAACCGCCTTCGCCCTGTACCGGCTCAAGAATAATGGCGGCAACATCGGTCGGTGCAATATCGCTTTTGAAAATGCGTTTAATACTTTTCAGCGCTTCTTCAACGCTGACATCTTGGGTTTTGGAAGGATACAGCGCATGGTACACGCCGGTCGGCATTGCGCCGAAATCGGCGGCATAAGGCTGCACTTTGCCGGTTAGCGCCAACGTCATCAGTGTACGGCCGTGGAATGCGCCGCCGAAGGCGATAATGCCGTCCCGTTTGGTATAGGCACGGGCGATTTTTACGGCGTTTTCTACGGCTTCTGCGCCGCTGGAAAAGAATTGGCTTTTCACTTTGCCGCTAATCGGTACCAAAGCGTTAATCCGTTCTGCCAGTTCGACATAGCTGCCGTAAGGCACAACTTGGAAAGCGGTGTGGCTGAATTTTTTCAACTGCGCTTCTACCGCCGCCACCACTTTCGGGTGCATATGGCCGGTATTCAGCACGCCGATACCGCCGGCAAAATCGGTAAATTCCCGTCCGTCGGTGGTTTTGATCACTGCATTTTGTGCAGATTCCGCAAACCAGTCGCACATCACGGCTGCGCCGTTAGGCAGGGCGTTTCTCAGTTTCTCTAATGAATTCATTGTCGTTATCCTTGCAGACTTGGGGGTTGGTCGGGTTTGGCGGAACACTGCTTCCGCACGCCACATTTGTTCAGTATATCGAACAAGTGTTCAAAATAATGAATTTATCTTAAAATGCCTGACAGCGGCTTGTCAACTGTTTAAAATGTAAATATGAAAACTGCAACCACCGCCCCCGCACTCGAACGTGCCATCCGTATTTTAAATTTGCTGACGCAGGCCGGTTCGCCCTTGAGCGGTGCCGACATCGCCAAGCAGCTGGCTCTGCCCCGCAGCAGCGTACACGGCCTGCTGATGCAGCTTTTGCAGACCGATTTAATCCGCAAAACCGACGAACGCCATTTTGTTTTGGGCGCACACACAATGTATTGGGCCAACGGTTTTTTGGCGCAACAGAATATTGTCAATGATTTTCAGACGGCCATCAGCAGGATTCCCGAACTGGATTCCTACACTCTGACCCTGAGTGCCTTGAGCGGCAACCAAGTGGTGTATCTCGCCTGCCGCAACAGCCAGCAGGCACCGCTGGGCTTTGAGTTCCGCATGGGTATGCAGCTGCCCGCCGTATTTACCGCCACCGGCAAAGTGATGCTCAGCACGCTGCCGCAGGACGAAATCCTGCAACTGCTGCCCGAGCTGCCGCCGCCCTATACCGAAACCAGCGTCCGCAACCATGAAGAACTGTTTGCCGAACTGGAAACCGTCCGCCGCCAAGGTTATGCGGTGGACAACGGCCAACTGCGGCTGGGGATGCACTGCTTCGGCGTGGCGGTAACCGACTATTCCGGCCGTGCCGGTTACGGCATCGCCGTCAGCCTGATTGAGCGGGAAGTCAATGAAACCAACCGCAGCCAACTGGTTTCAGGGCTGAAAAAACTGGCGCAGAGCCTGTCGGCTTCTTTAGGCTCGCTTACCCGCTCCCGCTGAACCGCTAAGGCCGTCTGAAAATGCTTTTTCCTGCAAAACGGCATTTTCAGACGGCCTTAACCGTAAACATCTGCCGCCCCGTAAACGGTTTCAGCAAAATATATGCTTCATTTTTGCGTATTTTGCGATATTGAATGCCGCCATAAAAACCTGTTTGACAAACAGCATAAACCGCCTTCCCTTGCGCCATAATCTGTTAAAATTCCCTCTTTCCGTTTGACCGCATTCCGATTCCCGATGATGAACTATCCGCTTCCCAAAGCAGGCGAAAAAGCCCGCTGGCTCAATCTTTCCACCGGTTCGCTGCCTTTGGCGCTGGCACGCAGCCTGCCGCCGAAAACGCTGAAAGTGGTGCTGACGCAGGATGCCGAACAGGCTTTGCGGCTGCAAACGGCGTGGCATTTTTTCCGGCCGCATGATACGGCGGTGTTTCTGCCGGACTGGGAAACGCTGCCTTACGAGCGTTTTTCGCCGCATCAGGATTTGGTGTCCGACCGCTTGGCGGCTTTGTGGCAAATCAAAAGCCGATCGGCGGATATTGTGTTTGTGCCGGTGGCAACCGCCATGCAGAAGCTTGCTCCGGCGGCTTTTTTGGGCGGACGGACATTCTGGCTCAAAAGCGGCCAGCGTTTGGATCTGGGCAAACTGAAAAGCGATTTGGCGGCGGCGGGATACCAATATGTGTCCAACGTAGTAGCGGGCGGCGAATTTGCCGTCAGGGGCGGTATTATCGATCTGTTTCCGATGGGTAGCGATGTGCCTTACCGCTTGGATTTGTTTGACGATGAAATCGACAGCATTAAGATTTTCGACCCCGATTCGCAGCGCACGGTTGCGCCGGTTTCGGAAATCCGTCTGTTGCCCGCCCACGAATTTCCGACCGATTCGGAAGCACAGAAAATCTTCCGTAGCCGTTTTCGGGAAACGGTCAGCGGCGACTACAACGCCGCCACTGTTTATCGGGCGGTCAGCAACGGGCATTTCGGGGCGGGCGTGGAATATTATTTGCCGCTGTTTTTTGAAAACGGCTTGGATACGCTGTTTGACTATATCGGCGATGAAGCGCTGGTGGTCTGTTTGGGCGACGTTCACGCCGAAGCCGCCCGTTTTCAGGGCGATGTCAAAACCCGTTATCAAATGGCGCAGGGCGACGAAACCTACCCGCCTTTGCTTCCACAGCATTTATATCTCACTTCCGACCAGTTTGCAGGCCGTCTGAAAAACTATCCTCAGGTGTGGCCCGATGTATCCGGCAACGATCACACCCTACCCGATGTCGCTGTCAACCGCCAAGCCGAGCAGCCCTTGCAGGCATTATTGGATTTTCAGACGGCCTTTGACGGGCGGGTTTTATTGTGTGCCGAAAGTTTGGGACGGCGTGAAACCATGCTCGGCTTTATGCAGCAAAACGGCATCAAACCGAAAACCGTCGGCGACTGGCAGGGCTTTTTGTCGGCACACGACAAGCTGATGCTGACCGTTGCGCCACTGGCTCACGGCTTCCAACTTCCCGAACAAAACCTCGCCGTCATTACCGAATCCGACCTTTACCAATATGTCGCCCGTGCCAAAAACCACCGCCGCCGCAAACATTCAGCGGTTTCAGACGGCCTGTTGCGGGATTTGGCGGAAATCAACATCGGCGATCCGGTGGTACACGAAGAACACGGTATCGGCCGCTATATGGGGCTGACCACCATGGATTTGGGCGGCGAAACCGCCGAAATGATGCTGCTCGAATACGCCGGCGAAGCCCAGCTTTATGTACCGGTGGCAAGCCTGCACTTAATCAGCCGCTATTCGGGGCAGGCTCATGAAAATGTGCAGCTGCACAAATTAGGCACGGCAGCATGGAACAAAGCCAAACGCAAAGCCGCCGAAAAAGCCCGGGACACCGCCGCCGAACTGCTCAACCTTTACGCCCAACGTGCCGCCCAAAGCGGACATCAGTTCGAATTAAACGAATTGGACTATCAGGCATTTGCCGCCGGTTTCGGCTATGAAGAAACCGAAGATCAGGCAGCAGCGATTGCCGCCACCATCAAAGATTTGACGCAGTCCAAACCGATGGACCGCCTGATTTGCGGCGATGTCGGCTTCGGCAAAACCGAAGTCGCCCTGCGGGCAGCATTTGTCGCCGTGATGGGCGGCAGACAGGTCGCCGTGTTGGCACCGACCACGCTTCTGGTCGAGCAGCACGCCCAACAGTTTGCCGACCGCTTCGCCGATTTTCCGGTCAAAGTTGCCGCCCTGTCCCGCTTCAACAGCAGCAAAGAAACCAAAGCTGCACTCGCCGGCATGGCAGACGGCACGGTCGATATCGTGATTGGCACCCACAAACTGGTTCAGGACGATATTCACTTTAAAAACTTAGGCTTAGTAATTATTGACGAAGAACACCGTTTCGGCGTACGCCAAAAAGAACAGCTCAAACGCCTGCGTGCCAATGTCGATATCCTCACCATGACCGCCACGCCGATTCCCCGCACCCTGAGCATGGCCTTGGAAGGCCTGCGGGATTTCTCGCTGATTGCCACCGCCCCAAGCCGCCGCCTGTCGGTGAAAACCTTTGCCAAACCCTTCAGCGAAGGCAGCGTGCGCGAAGCCGTATTGCGTGAACTCAAGCGCGGCGGACAAGTATTTTTCCTGCACAATGAAGTGGAAACCATTGAAAATATGCGGGAACGCCTCGAAACCCTGCTTCCCGAAGCCCGTATCGGCGTGGCGCACGGCCAGCTTCGGGAACGTGAGCTGGAACAAGTGATGCGGGATTTTCTACAGCAGCGGTTTAACGTCTTACTCTGTTCCACCATCATCGAAACCGGTATCGACATTCCCAACGCCAACACCATCATCATCAACCGTGCCGACAAATTCGGCATTGCCCAGCTCCACCAACTGCGCGGGCGGGTCGGCCGCAGCCACCATCAGGCATACGCCTACCTGCTCACCCCCGAATACATCAGCAAAGATGCCCAAAAACGCTTGGATGCCGTCGCCGAAGCCGACGAATTGGGTTCGGGCTTCACCCTTGCCATGCAGGATTTGGAAATCCGGGGCGCAGGCGAAATTCTCGGCGAGGGTCAGAGCGGCGAAATGATACAGGTCGGCTTCACGCTCTACACCGAAATGCTCAAACAGGCAGTCCGAGACTTGAAAAAAGGCCGCCAGCCCGATTTAGATGCTCCTTTGGGCGTAACCACCGAAATCAAACTGCACAGCCCAGCACTGCTTCCCGAAGACTATTGCCCCGATATTCACGAACGCTTGGTACTCTACAAACGGCTCGCCACCTGCGAAACACCACAACAGATTCACGCCGTACACGAAGAATTGGTCGATCGTTTCGGCCTACCCGCCCAAGCCGTAACCACCCTGCTCGAAAGCCACCATCTGCGGATTCAGGCCAAAGCCCTCGGCATCACCGCCATTGATGCCACCGCCGAAGCCCTTACCCTGACCTTCGGCAGCCAAAACCGCATTGATCCGGCCGACCTCATTATGCTGATTCAGACCGACAAACAATACCGCCTCGCCGGTGCCGACAAACTGCGTTTCAGTGCCGAAATGGAGAACATCGACACCCGAATCCGCACTGTCAAACAAGTATTGAAAACCCTGCAAAGCAAAGCGGCTACGGAGAAAGCGTAAAGTACAACAGCAAACAGGCCGTCTGAAAATCAAGTTTCGATACTGCGAAATCCGATTTTCAGACGGCCTATTGAGACTAAATATAAAGTGAATAAATCCCAAAGCAATACCAAAACAGTCATCAATCACAGCAAAACTCTGCTATTTTCTCAAAATTCAAAACAAATCAAAAAATTTTAAAATTTAATTACTATTAAAATCATAAGTTTAGAAATTTTATATTAAATAATAACAATTATCATTTGTATTTTTTCAAATTATCGGCCATAATGCACCACATCAGCAAACGACACACAGAAACGAAGGGAGACGATATGCCGGAAAATATTTTCAAGCAGGTTGCTCTCGATATTCTGAGGCTGCACCAGCAAACGACTTATTCCCTGCTGGCTACCCGTTTCTGTGATGAGTGCGAAGTACACGATGCTGCGTATATTACGTTAAACGGCCGTTATTATGTTTGGTTGCCGTGTACGCCCGCCGGAGAAAACGACACCGGGATTCTGCTGATTGAAGACGAGCGCTTACAAGCCCGTTTGAGCTGGGTGGGGCAAACCCGCCCGCTGCACCAAAAAGATTCGCTGTACCGCCGCATTATGTCTGCTCTGCAAAGACGGATGCGGCATACAAAAGAGATGTTGAAAGCCGCTGATGCCTGTCTGTTGGAAGTGATTCCCCAACATGGCCGGCTCACCACCGGCACTAAGGATTTGTCGCTGTCGCCCAATGATTTGGTTAAGGCGCTTTATCCGGCAGCCCATCAATTTCATTCAGGAGCGTATGCTTTGTAAACAGTTTTGGTAGTGGTTTGTGTTCCTTTTGCGTCCCCTTTTTCCAAAGGGGCGTTTTTTTTGCTGTTTTTGGCTGCGCAGAAATTTACTTTGTTCATTTTTAGACGGCCTTAATTTCAGTCTTTGCAGCAAATCCGGTTTCCGCTTACAATTCCTGCTTTATTCCGACTGTTTTATCCGACTATGCAACTGCTTAAATATTTACAGGCACAAGGTATCGGCAGCCGCAAGCAGTGCCAGTGGCTGATTGATAACGACTGCGTGGCTGTCAACGGCATAATCTGCAATCAAGCCAAAGATACGGTGCAACCTGATAATGTCCAAAGTCTGACCATCGACGGCGAAGATGTCGTGGTGGTGCCGCTACCCTATTTCTATATCCTGCTCAACAAGCCATCCGATTATGAAACTTCACACAAACCGAGGGATTATCCCAGCGTATTCAGCCTGTTTCCCGATCATATGCGGCAAATCAATATGCAGGCAGTCGGCAGGCTGGATGCCGACACCACGGGCGTATTGCTGATTACCAACGACGGCCAGTTCAACCACCGTATGACTTCGCCGAAACACAAGGTCGCCAAACGCTACCGTGTTACTTTGAAACATGCCGCCGACAATCAATTATGCGAAACGCTGAAAAACGGGGTTCTGCTGCACGATGAGAATGAAACCGTCGCTGCTGCGGATGCCGTTTTGAGCGAACCGCATATTTTGGAACTGACGATTACTGAAGGCAAATATCATCAGGTTAAACGCATGATTGCCGCCGCCGGCAACCGTGTCGAACAGCTTCACCGCAGCCATTTCGGGACTTGGGACACGCAAAACCTGCAAAGCGGCGAATGGAAGTTTATTGACGTGGATACAACGGAATAGACTGTTTTTTTATCAATCACAAGGCCGTCTGAAAAACGAGGAAAGTGCATTTTCAGACGGCCTGTTATGAAATATAAAAATCCGGCTTGCACCAGCAAACCGGATTTTTGTGATTCCATCAGTCAGCGAAGATTACAATTTGGCAGCCACATCACGCAAGGCGGTGCGCAGACCTTCTTCGATAACCGGATGGTAGAACGGCATATCCAGCATTTGTGGAACGGTCATCTTCATTTGGTGCGCCCATGCCAGCAGGTGTGCCAAATGTTCGGCAGCCGGGCCGAAAATTTCTGCGCCCAAAAACAGGCCGGTGGCTTTTTCGGCATAGACCCGCATATGGCCTTTGTTCACCAGCATAACACGGCTGCGGCCCTGATTGCGGAACGATACTTCGCCGGTAACGTATTCGTTTTCCTGATAACGGGTTTGCAGTTGGGCAAAACGCAGACCCACGGAAGCGATTTGCGGGTTGGTAAATACCACGCCGATGCTGCTGCGGCGCAAACCGCCTTGGATATTCGGGTAACGGCCGGCATTGTCGCCTGCGATTTTGCCTTGGTCGGAAGCCTCATGCAGCAGCGGCAGTTGGTTGGAAGCATCGCCTGCGATAAAGATATGCGGAATGCTGGTCTGCATGGTCAGCGGATCGGCAACCGGCACGCCCCGTGCGTCCACGTCGATATTCAGGTTTTCCAAGCCGATGTTGTCCACATTCGGACGGCGGCCGACAGCGGCGAGCAGATAGTCGGCGGCAAATACGCCGCTTTCGCCGTTTTGTTCCCAATGTACTTCGACTTTGCCGTCGCTATTGAGTTTGACTTCGGTTTTGGCATCCAAATGCAGCGCCAATTCTTCGCCGAATACGGTTTTGGCTTCTTCCAGCACCACAGGGTCGGTAATGCCGCCCATAAAGCCGCCCAAGCCGAAAATTTCGACTTTCACACCCAAGCGGTTCAGCGCCTGACCGAGTTCCAAACCGATAACGCCGGGGCCGAATACGGCAACGCTTTGCGGCAGATCGTCCCAAGAGAAGACATCGTCGTTAATAATCAGTTTGTCGCCCAAGCCTTGCCATTGCGGCAGGATAACCGGACGGGAACCGGTGGCAATCACAAATGTTTTAGCGGTGATTTGGGTATGGTCGTCGATTTGGACGGTGTGTTCGTCAATGAATTTTGCCGCACCCATAATGCGTTTTTCAGACGGCCATGCTTCCACGTCTTCCACCACAAAGCCGACAAAACGGTCTCGCTCGGATTTTACACGGTTCATCACTTCTTTACCGTTGACGCTGATGCTGTTTTTGTCCAAATGTACGCCGAACGGATCGGTATGCAGCGCATGATGGCGTGCTTCGGCGGCAGCAATCAGCAGCTTGGAAGGCATACAGCCGACACGGGCGCAGGTGGTGCCGAAAACATGGCTTTCAATCAGATAAACATTGTCTGTGTGCAGGCGGGCATTGCGGAAAGCGCCCATACCGGCAGTACCGCCGCCGATTACAACGACATCTGCTTGGATTTTTTTCATATTCTGTCCTTAATCTGTTTTAAATATCAAACAATTATTAGTAAACAGAGTTACTCAGGTAATACGGCGCATACGCAACACGGATTACCTGAATAACTCCGATTTTTGCCGGAAATTCAGGAAAGCAGCCCGAAAGCCGCTTCCCGAATCAATCAGCCGGATTATTTGGCCAAGTAGGCTTCCAACTCTTCGCTACCGCCGATGTATTGGCCGCCAACGAATACTTGAGGCGCAGTTACTTTGCCGGTAATCGCACGTACTGAAGTTACAGTAGCGTCTTTACCCAATACGATTTCTTCGTATGCCAAGCCTTTGGCTTTCAGGGCTTCTTTGGCTTTCGCACAGAAAGAGCAGCCTGGTTTGGTGAAGATGGCGATAGATTCTTGAGCTTTCCAATCCGGAGCGATGTATTTCAGCATGGTGTCTGCATCAGATACTTTGAACGGATCGCCCGGCTCTTCAGGCTCGATGAACATTTTTTCTACTACGCCGTCATTTACGACCATAGAGTAGCGCCAAGAGCGTTTACCGAAGCCCAGATCGTTTTTGTCAACCAACATGCCCATGCCTTCGGTAAATTCACAGTTACCGTCCGGAATCATGTAGATATTGTCAGACTCTTCGTCGGCAGCCCAAGCGTTCATCACGAAAGTATCGTTTACAGATACGCAGTAGATAGCGTCGATACCGTTTTCTTTAAACGCAGCAGCCAGCTCGTTGTAGCGTGGCAGGTGAGAAGAAGAACAAGTCGGGGTAAATGCGCCGGGCAGAGAGAATACGATTACTTTTTTGCCTGCGAACAAATCTTCAGTGCTCACGTCTTTCCATGAATCGCCAACGCGGGTGTGGAAAACAACGCTAGGTACTTTTTTACCGGTCATATCTTGCAATGCCATTTCAAACTCCTTGTAAAAGGTTGATGGATAAAACTAAGGGAAGTCATGAATGCGTATTGTACATTCATATCAGTGATTTTCATAATTTATTGTTCAAATGTATTTAATTGCCTAAGCCAATCAAACGACACACCAAACAATCATCACATCAACGGGCAAGCGGCCCTGTTCGGGCTATATGATGCCGTCTGAAAAATAATCAAGTCATCATTGTTTATTTTTACCGGCAACAAAAATATAGTGGATTTACTTTATCTTGCCGGTCAAAACGTTTTCAAATATTTTCAAACCTGCTCAAACTTTGCCGCATCTTCCGCCACCCGCTTGCCGATGGCCGCCTCTGCTTTGTCTTTCAAGCCGAAGCGGTCGCAATCAGGAAATTCAGACGGCCTCAGCAGCGGCTCGAAATCCAAACGGATACGGATTTTCTTCATGGCGACAATCCGATTCAGCGAAGTCGGCAGGTTTACATCGGCATAAGACGGAATATCCGTCCGCCGCCCCGCTTCGTCATAATACCGCAGCGTAACCGCCTGAATCGGCGCATCGGTATCGATGGCCGACTGAAACAGCGCCGCCTTAAACGGCAGAATATCCCGTCCCGACGACGTTCTCGCTTCAGGGAAAAAACTCACGTTTTTACCCTCTTTCAATGCCGCCGCAATCGCCTGATTAATCGGCTCGATGTCCCTGCGGGAATTGCGGTTGATAAACACCGTCCCCGCCTGCTTGCCCATTTTGCCCAGCAGCGGCCATTTGCTGATTTCCTGTTTGGCGATAAAACTGCTCGGATACACCGCACTCATCGCAAAAATATCCAGCCACGACACATGGTTTGCCACCACCAGCGCACCGCCCAGCGGACGTTGCGGCGGCGTGCCGATTTCCAACTCAATATCCAAAGCCGCCAATGCGCCCTTGCCCAAATCCATCACCGCCTGATTGGCGGCTTCCCGACTACCGTCCAACTTACGGAGTGAACAAAACGTGCGCCACAGCCACACCGACAGGCGGCAAAGCCGTCTGAAACGGCCGCATAAAGCAATTTTTTCTGACATTTTAATGTTTTCTCAGCCAAATCTTTTATTTATGATGGAATAAAATCTTATTTTTGACACGACGGACAATAAAACGTCCCCCGCTGTCCGATAACCGTTTTTTCAACCGGCGTACCGCATTGTCGGCAAGGTTCGCCGCTTCTACCGTACACATTATATTCCTGCTGGAAATAGCCGCTGTTGCCCTCGCTATCGACAAAATCCCGCAGCGTACTCCCGCCGGTTTCAATCGCCCGCTGCAACACCGCACGGATTTCCGCCACCAGCAACGCCGCTTCTTTTTTCGTTACCCGATTGGCCGCCCGTTTCGGCGAAATTCCCGCCCGAAACAGGCTTTCGTTGGCATAAATATTGCCCACGCCGACCACGATATTGTTGTCCATCAACACCGCTTTCACCGCCCGTTTGAGCGTTTTCAGACGGCCATACAGATACGCAGCGTCAAATTCATCACCCAGCGGCTCGGGGCCTAATTTTTCCAGCAGCGGATGATGTTCCTCCGCCCCTTCATACCACACCACCGCCCCGAATTTCCTCGGATCACGGTAACGCAGGGTAACGCCGTCTGAAAACACAATATCCACATGATCATGCTTGCCCGGCGGCGGCACACAGCCGTCTGAAAAAACCCGCAGGCTTCCCGACATGCCCAAATGAATCAGCAGCAGCCCTGTTTCCAATTCAATCAGCAGATATTTGGCACGCCGACGGCAGGCTTTCACCGTTTGCCCCGCCAACACCGCCGCCAAATCCTCACAAACCGGCCAGCGCAGTTTGCACTGGCGGACAATCACATCGGCTACTTGTTTATGCTCGATATGCGGCGCAATCCCCCGCCGCGTGGTTTCCACTTCAGGTAATTCAGGCATAATGATTTTTACTTTCCAAATATTACTGCACCGCTATATGTTCCAAACCGTTTGACGGAACTCAACCATATTTCTTCTCTTCGGTGCATTCCATACCGCCGCACTTTGCCAAACCCAGCGCCACCGGCAGCGTATCGGGCAGCGTTTCCCTGTCGCCCAAAGGATGCACGCCGGCGAAGCGTTTCACCCACACCAAACCGTACACCGCCGCCGCCTGCGGCCACCAGCGGTCGCCCGCTTTTTCCATAAATTGCCAACGGTTGATGGCTTTCGGCGAAGCGACAGGCGGAATATACACCATAAATTTACCGTATTCCATGTCGAATCCCAAGCGTTTCATTTCATTGCTCAATTCCGGCAACGGCAGGCAATGTCGGCGCAAAGGCAGGTCAGTGCCGTCAAACCGCGGCCGCCACCGCCACAGCGAATGCGGATTAAACCCCGTCAGCACCAAACGACCGCCGTGTTTCAACATATCGGCGGCAGCACGCAGCGTTTGCAGCGGGTGGGAACTGTATTCATGCGTATGCGGCAGCAGCAGGCAATCCAAAGACTGCAGCGCAAATGCGGGCAGCTCGGCCGCCATCGCCACGTCTTCCGGCACGCAAACCACATTTTCAGACGGCCTCAGCCAAGCCGCACCCAAACGCACGGTGCAATCTTTGCCGCCGTTGAGATAAGGCGCAAAAAAAGCCCGCTCCTTCTGCGCCGTATAACGCCCGACCGCCGTTGTTTCAAACCAAGTTTCCATCTTCCCTCCGGCAAAGTATATTGCGGCAAATTTAAATCAGGACAAGACGCTAAAGCCGCAGACAAAGTACCGGTTTAAATTTACCACGATACCCAATATATAAGATTATGCAACACTTGTCAGCCGCCAAGGCCGTCTGAAAACCGGATGGCGTTTTTCAGACGGCCTCACGCCCGCCGAAACCATGCCCCGACAATTCGGTAAACATTCCATCAAGAAAACCACACCAAGGGTAAATTCCGCCCCGTTTTCTTGACGGCGCAAACCGCAGCCAGTACCATCAAACGTGAAAAATTCTATCTTCTATTTACTTGAATTATGACGAAATTAAAAACCCTCGTATCTGTTTTATCGGGGCTGACCGTCCTCAGCGCCGCCCACGTCAAGGCAGCGCCCACACCCGACCAAATCGGTATGGCAGTGATGCAGCTCAATGCCTCCCTCCTCCAGCAGGCAAAAGCCCAAACCTTCGGCAGCGGCAGCCTGTGGGCTTCATTGCGGCAGAATTTCCGCATCGGCGAAGTCAATTCCGAACTGGTGCGCCGCCACGAAAGCAAGTTCACCGCCAACCGCAGCTATTTCGACCGCACCATCAACCGCAGCAAACCGTATCTCTTCCATATTGCCAACGAAGTGAAAAAACGCAATATGCCGGCGGAAATCGCCCTGCTTCCGTTTATCGAAAGCGCCTTCGTCACCAAAGCCAAATCCCACGTCGGCGCTTCCGGCCTGTGGCAGTTTATGCCCGCCACCGGCCGCCACTACGGCTTGGAACGCACCGCCCTGTATGACGGCCGCCACGACGTTTACGCCGCCACCGATGCCGCATTAAACTATCTGCAATATCTGCACGGCCTGTTCGGCGACTGGTCGCTGGCGCTGGCGGCATACAACTGGGGCGAAGGCAATGTCGGACGCGCCGTCAATCGCGCACGTGCGCAAGGCTTGGAACCGACTTATGAAAACCTGCGAATGCCGAACGAAACCCGCAATTATGTGCCAAAACTTTTGGCTGTACGAAATATTGTTGCCAATCCGCAATCGTTCGGACTTAATATCAGCGACATCGTCAACCGCCCCTATTTCCAAACCGTCCATCTCGACAAACCGATAGACCAAGCCGCCATCGCACGGCTGGCCAATATCAGCGAAAGCGAATTTTTGGCACTGAACCCCGGTTTCAATGCGCCGGTATTTATCCCTAAAGCCAACCGCAAACTGCTGTTGCCGACCGAAGCCGTTGCCACTTTCGAGCGTAACTACCGCAACGCCGATCCGGGCGGGCTGCTGTCGTGGGATATTTACACCCCGTTCAGCAACACCAGCCTGAGTTCGATTGCCGCCGAAACCGGCATGAGCATTGCCGAACTCAAACGCTTGAACGGCATCAGCAGCAACACCCTTTCCGCCGGCCGCAGCATTCTGGTTGCCAAAAACAGCCTGAGCAACCCGACTCCGCAAAACTTTATCGACATCGACAACTCGCCGGATACTTATCAATCCGATATGCCGACAATGGCCGCCATGCCGGTAAAAGCCGCACCGGCTACCCAAATCAACTTTGTCAGCCGCAGCGAACCCGCCACGCAAACTACTGATTTTGTCCGCCAAACCGCTTCTGTCGAGCCGGTTAAGGCTGCAACAGTTGTTCAACCGCCGGTCATTACAGAAACGGTGATTGCCCAAACCGTTGCCGCAACCCAAACGGCGGCAACCAACCCCGATATTACTACTGTAACCGTTGTCCGCAATGAGCCGGTACAAACCGTTGCCGAAACCGTTATCACCCCAACCGTTGCCGAGAGGCCGTCTGAAAACGGGGAAGCCGTTGATCCGATGATGGCGCTGGTAGAAGATTCCACACTGCGGCTGAATGCTTCCGAATCGGTAAAAGCCGCCATTGTCCAAGCTGAAAATGCAGAAGCGGCGGCACAGGCACGAGCCGCCAAACTGGCGGAAAACCGAGCCAAAACGCAGAAACGCACCGAAACCAAAATCGCCCGCAGCAACGCTTCACCGACTCCGGCCGGAACGCATCGGGTGGAAGAAGGCGATACTTTGTTCAACATTGCCCAACGATATAATTTGAGCGTTGCCGATCTGATTATTGCCAACGACATCAAAGGCAACAATATCCGCAAAGGCCAACTGCTCAACCTGACCGCAGCACAAAGCAGCGGCCGCATTCAAAACGTGTCTTATATCGTGCGCAAAGGCGACACCATCGACAGCGTGGCACGCCGCTTCAATATCGATGCCAACGATATCCGCAGATTGAACAAAAATGCCCACACCCTCAGCCCCGGCCAACAGTTGAAATTAACCGGAAGCTGATACACAACCAAAGTGCATGAATAAGCCATGCACTTTTTGTTTCGCTGAATTACAAACCGACAATCCACTTGACCAAATTTAAAAGGAATCCCCATGAAACTGTTGCCTTTCCAACCGGAAATCGCCGAACGTATGCTAATCGGCACGCAAGGCGAAACCATTGATCCCGAATCCGTATTTGTCCACACCGCTAACGGCTATTGGCTTGCCTGGCACAACGGCAAAGCCGCACTGCTGGCCGCCGATACCCCGCCGGATATTCCCTGTTTTTGGGTAGAGGGCGCAGAATCTCTGGAAGAATTGGCCGCCATGATTGAAAACGGCGAATTTGACGAAGTAGAAGAATTCGACGGCGACGACGAAGCATGGCAGGAAGCCGTTTCCGGCTGCAGCGGGGAGCATGGCGAAAGCTGCGGCTGCGATGCCCATTAATGTTGCTGCTTGTTTGAAATAAAACACCCGAACCAAACGGTTCGGGTGTTTTTTAATCAGCAGACAGCTCACTCAAACGCCAACACCACTTTCATGGCATTATGTTCGGCGGCGTGTTTGAAAACATCGTAAGCCTGTTCCAATTCGCTGAATTTGAAATGATGGGTCATCATTTTGGTGTAATCAACGCTGCTGGTGGCAATCGCCCGCATCAGCATTTCGGTGGTATTGCTGTTGACCAGACCGGTGGTAATTTTCAGATTTTTAATCCATAATTTTTCCAGATTAAAATCTACTTTTGTACCGTGAACGCCGACCACCGCAATATTACCGCCCGCTTTAACCACATCTTGGCAAACATCCCAAGTCGCAGGTACGCCGACTGCTTCGATGGCGACATCTACGCCGTCTTTACCGGCAATTTCAAATACTTTTTCAGCCACATTGTCCGAAATCGGATTTACCGTATGGGTTGCACCCAGTTCTTTAGCCAGTTTCAAACGGTTTTCGTCCATATCGCATACGATAATAGCGGACGGGCTGTATAACTGCGCCGCCAGCAGCACCGACATACCCACAGGACCGGCACCGGCGATGAATACGGTATCGCCCGGGCGGACATCGCCGTATTGTACACCGATTTCGTGGGCGGTCGGCAAAGCGTCAGACAGCAGCAGCGCCACTTCTTCGTTCACATTTTCCGGCAACACAATCAGGCTGTTGTCGGCATAAGGCGTGCGGACATATTCCGCCTGCGTACCGTCAATCATATAGCCCAAAATCCAGCCGCCGTTGCGACAGTGGGAATACATCTGCTCTTTACAGTAATCGCACGAACAGCATTTGGACACGCAGGAAACAATAACTTTGTCGCCTTTTTTGATGTTTTTCACGGCACTGCCGACTTCTTCGACAATCCCGATGCCCTCATGCCCTAAAATCCGCCCAGCCGCCACTTCGGGATTTTTGCCTTTCCAAATGCCCAAGTCCGTACCGCAAATGGTGGTTTTAATCATGCGGACAACCGCATCGCCAGGCTCGATAATCTGCGCTTTGGGTTTTTCTTCAAAACGGATATCGTTAGCGCCGTAATAAACCATTGCTTTCATAATGCTCTCCTCAGCAGGGTGGTGAAAGTAGATACAGTAAATTAAATTTAAACCGGTACAGCGTTATCTCGCCTTGCTGTATTGCTCATACCGTCTGAGGCTTTATTGCCTCGTCCTGATTTAAATTTAATTCACTGTGTAATCCATTATTCTCCTATCTTGCCCGATTGTCAAAATTAATTATAATATCAATATGTTATATAGTAACATTCCACTCAATATGCCTTGCAGCCCTACCATCAGGCCGTCTGAAAACAGGGCTTGTAAATTTCAACAAAGCCAAAACCGCAAACAATCCGCCCTTCCCGTTTTGCTTGTTTTTCAGACTGTACAAAATCTCAAAACAGGCGTATTCTTGCTGTTTATAACATTCATAAAATATCAATCTTTTAAAAGGAACACGCCATGACTGATTTAAGCACTTGGGAACATGCTTCGTTTGACGCTACCATCGACCATATTCTGCAACGTTATCATCAGGTTCACCGCAATCAGTTTGAAGAATTGGTGCCGCTGGCGGAAAAAGTTGCCACCGTTCATGCCGGTAGTTTCCCTGCCGAAGTGGCCGGTTTGCTTGCCGAAATGCAGGCGGAACTGCTGTCGCATATGATGAAGGAAGAACGGATGCTGTTTCCAATGGTCAAACAGGGCATCGGCAAAGGTGCGGCCATGCCGATCAGCGTGATGATGCACGAACACGACGACCACCAGCAGGCCATCGACCGCCTGAAAGCCTTGACCGACAACTTCCAAGCCCCCGAAAACGCCTGCCGAAGCTGGCAACGCCTGTATCAGCTGGCGGAAGAAATGGTTAATGATTTGAGCGACCACATCCGTTTGGAAAACGATATTCTGTTCCAACGGGTGTTGGCTTCTTGATTGGTTCAACAAAATAAGCATGCCGTCTGAAAATCAGGTTTTCAGACGGCATCATTGATCATAATAGAAAACAGGCTGCCTTCCCGAGCAGCCCGTTTTCTTCTCTCCTCATTATTAATCTTAAATGGCGTAATCAATCAACTCGTTTTGCGAAAAAATATAAATCTGTTTCGGCACTAAAGCCAGCGTGCTGCCGACGGTTAAATTCAATTTGGCGGCATCACTGCTTGCCAAGCTGATATGCACCTCTTGTTTGCCGTGTTGCAGCACCAAATGGGTCAGTGCGCCGACGGCATGGATTTTCTGCACGGGTGCGTCAATCATTGCCGTCTGCCCTGCTTCGGCAAGTTGCCATTCGTGCGGGCGGATGTAGCCGGTGGCGGTTTGCTCCTGCCATTTGTATTGCGTATCGAGCGGCCAGCGGTATCCGCCGTAATGCCATTCACCTTTTTCGATGCGGCCTTCAAAAGCGTCGGTTTCGCCCAAAAATTCGGTAACGAATGCGTTTTCGGGGCGGCGGTAAATGGTTTCTGCGGTGCCGGTCTGTTCGATTTTGCCGTGGTTCATCACCACGATTTCATCGGATACTTCCAAGGCCTCTTCTTGATCGTGGGTAACGAGAATGCTGGTTACGCCGAGGTTGTGGTGGATGTCCCGCAGCCATGTGCGCAACTCTTTGCGGACTTTGGCATCCAATGCGCCGAACGGTTCGTCCAAAAGCAGTAGTTTGGGTTCGACAGCCAAGGCTCTTGCCAAGGCGATGCGTTGGCGCTGGCCGCCGGAAAGTTGGTGCGGATAGGCGTTGGCAAGATGGGAAAGCTGCACCAATTTGAGCAATTCTTCCACTTTGGCACGGATTTTTTCCTTAGACGGCCGCTCGGCTTTGGGCAATACGGTCAGACCGAAGGCGATGTTGTCAAACACGTTCATATGGCGGAACAGGGCGTAATGCTGGAACACAAAACCGACTTTTCGTTCTCGGACATGTTTATGGGTAACGTCTTGTCCGTCAAACAGAATCTGCCCTTCGTCGGCATTTTCCAAACCGACGATAATCCGCAGCAGCGTGGTTTTGCCGCAGCCGGACGGGCCGAGCAGGGAAACCAGTTTTCCGCTGGGAACGTTTAACTGAATGTTTTTCAAGGCATGAAAACTGCCGAAATGTTTGTTGAGGTTTTTAATGGTAATGCTCATGATGCGTTCCTTTCGGCCGCCGCCAGTTTTTTCTCTTGGATTGCGGTAATCAGGTTTTGTACGGCGAGGGTAGCCAGCGCCAACAGTGCCAACACGCCGGACAAGGCAAATGCGCCGGTA
The DNA here is from genome assembly GCF_028463985.1 of Neisseria lisongii. Classification (NCBI taxonomy): domain Bacteria; kingdom Pseudomonadati; phylum Pseudomonadota; class Betaproteobacteria; order Neisseriales; family Neisseriaceae; genus Neisseria; species Neisseria lisongii. The sequence goes on from NZ_CP116766.1 coordinate 1,101,620, forward strand.
AAGTTGTATTCGTTGTAGAAAATCTCGACCAACAGCGGAATGGTATTGGTTTCGCCCCGAATATGGCCGGACACTACACTCACGGCACCAAATTCGCCCATTGCCCGTGCATTGGTCAGAATCACGCCGTAGAGCAGCGCCCATTTGATGTTGGGCAAAGTAACCCGCCAAAACATCTGCCAGCCGCTTGCGCCCAAAATCAGCGCCGCCTGCTCTTCACTGTCGCCCTGCGCCTGCATCAACGGAATCAGCTCGCGCGCCACAAACGGAAAGGTAACAAACAGCGTCGCCAACACAATCCCCGGAATGGCAAAAATAATCTGCACGCCCTGCGCTTCCAGCCAGCCGCCCAAGGCGGTATGTGCGCCGAACAGCAAGACAAACATCAGCCCTGCCACCACCGGCGATACGGAAAACGGCAAGTCCAGCAAAGTGGTGAGCAGCTGTTTGCCCCGAAAATCAAAACGGGTCAAGAGCCATGCCATCGCCACACCGAGTGCGGCATTAATCGGCACAACGATTGCCGCCGTCAGCAACGTCAGCTTGATGGCCGACCATGCTTCGTTGTCGCTCAAGGCTTGGATGTATAAATCCCAGCCGCCTTTGAGTGCTTCGTAAAAAACCGCCACCAGCGGCACCACCAGCATCAGCAGCAAAAAGGCCAAGGCCAGCGCAATCAGCGAAAACCGCAGCCAGCCCGGTTCGCTCAGATTGGGGTTTGGAGTATGCTTTTTCATCACGATTCGGTTTCTTTCATTCAGAGGCCGTCTGAAAACGGGCTTTGCCGCTTCCGACCGCCAAACTTGCATTTTCAGACGGCATCAGGCTTTTGCGCCCGCCCGCTTGCTCAACTGCCATTGAACAATGTTCATCAGCAGCAAAATCGCAAACGAAATCATCAGCATAAACAGAGCCACCGCCGATGCGCCCTGCACATCAAACTGTTCCAGTTTGCCGGTAATAATCAATGGTAGGATTTCCGACACCATCGGAATATTGCCGGCGATGAAAATCACCGAACCGTATTCGCCGGTGGCTCGGGCAAACATCATACCTGCGCCGGTCAGCAAAGCCGGCGTGATTTCGGGAAGCAGCACGCGGCGGAAGGTCGTCAGGCGGTTTGCACCGAGCGTGGCGGCGGCTTCTTCGTATTCACTGGAAAGCTCTTCCAATACCGGCTGCACTGCCCGCACGATAAACGGCAAGCTCACCACCACCAAGGCAATCCAAATCCCAATCGGAGTAAAGGCGATTTTGATGTCGAACGGGGCAAACAGGCTGCCGATCCAGCCGTTGGGCGCATAAAGCGTGGTCAGGGCAATGCCGGTAACGGCGGTCGGCAACGCAAACGGCAAATCGACCAAAGCATTGACCAGACTTTTGCCGGGGAAATCGTAACGCACCAACACCCACGCCACCAATGTGCCGAACACGATATTGGTCAGCATGGCGTAAAACGACATTTTCAAACTCAGCCACACCGCCGCCAAAACGTTCGGCTCGCCAATCGTCTGCCAAAACGCCGTCCAGCCGATTTCGCCGGCCTTCGCTGCCATCATCGCAAACGGCAACACCACCAAAAGCGAAAGGCACAATACGGTAATGCCCAAACTGATATTGAAGCCGGGCAAAACGCTGGGGGTTTTGAGTAATCGCATAATCCTTACCGCAGAATAATATGGCCGCCACTTTAACAAGGCCGTCTGAAAAACAGAAAGAATGATTTGTTTGGTGGAAAGATGATTTTGTTATAAGTCAGCAAATGATTGAAATAAATTTGTTTTTTGATAAAACAAAGCCGTCTGAAAACCAAGTTTTCAGACGGCCTCAATCTTTATCGGTTATTGAGAATACTCGATTCCCTACCCGATCTGCCAAATCGTTTCCACGCACTGTTTCAAAAGCTGCAAACCGGGGTGGTCTTCGCATTCGTGGGCATAAATAAAATGCAGCGGCATGGTTTGGCGGTATTTTTCAATCACCGCAATCGGCCGCCCTTCGCCAATCGCCGTTTCCGCCTTATTGCTCGGCACCATCGCCACGCCGATACCGTTGGCGACCAAATCAATGATGGTTTGCGGATAATCGCACCAAATCTGCCGTTTCGGCGACAAGCGGTTGGCACGCCAGAATTTTTGCAGATGCTTGTTGCTGCCGGACACGCCCGACATTTCAATCCAGATATAGTTTTCCAGCGTCAACGGCAAATTCTGCTGGATGGTGTCGTATTCCTGCTGCGGGCAAATCAGCGAGTAGGCAATATCCTGCAAAAATAAGGCGTGAATGCCCCGCTGTTCGGGATAGCCGAGAAAAAAGCCACCGTGCAGGGTTTTATGCTGAATCCTGCTCAAAATTTCGCCGCTCATGCCGTATTGGATATGCAGTTGCGTTTTCGGCGCAGTGCGGTCGATCATGGCGGTTACGGCGGCGAGTTTGTCGGAATCCACCGGATGAATCAGCCCCAGCTTGATTTCTTCGGCATAGTTTTCCGCCAGTGTTTTGGCAAAATGTTCCAATTTATGTTTGTGCCGCAAAAAGACTTCCACTTCGGGCAACAGCGTTTCCCCCGCACGGGTCAGCACCATGCCGCTGCTGGTGCGGGTAAACAGGGCAACGCCCAATTCGCCCTCCAAGGCTTTGATCTGCGCCGACACTGCCGGCTGCGACAGGCACAGACGCTCAGAAGCCTGCGTTAAATTGCCCTGATGGGCAACGGCAACAAACGATTTTAACTGGTTGGTATCCATATTTTCCTCTTTTTCTCTGTTGTTTTTTTCGTGTCATAAACCTTTTTTAACATATTTTTCCCAAACCACCAAGAAAAATATCCCCGCCAAATCAAAAAGTTTGTCTGCCTCCATCAGCAAAACTGATGGCTTTCATCTGAAAATAAGATTGGCATTCGTTTTCAGACGGCTTTTAAATAGTACCAAGTCGGCATAAAAGCTGCCTATTGTTTCCAATACAAAAAGGAGAAAGATATGGATCAACAAACTCTGCGCAATATTCTGCACCATCGGGAATTTCAAAAAATGGCACGCCAAAAAGCCCTGCTGGGCTGGGGTTTTTCGGCGGTAATTTTTTTCATGTATGTTGTTTACATCTGGATTATCGGTAGCTCGCCCGAACTTTTGAAAATTCCGGTTTCGCCGGAGGGCATTACCACTTGGGGCATTTACGCCGGTATTTTTGTGATTGTTTTTTCATTTATCACCACCGGTATTTACGTCAAAATCGCCAACGGCAAATTCGACAAAATGACGCAGGACGTTGTTCAAGCTGTACAGGAGAATCATCATGAATAAAACCAAATGGTTTGCCGCACTCTCACTCTTCGCTGCCCACGGCTGGGCATATGCTGACGCCATCAGCGGCGAAGTAACCAAACAGCCGCTGAATATCCCCGCCATTGTGATGTTTTTCCTGTTTGTCGGCTTTACGCTGGGCATCACCGTGTGGGCATCCAAGAAAAACAAATCCACCAAAGACTACTACACCGCCGGCGGCGGCATTTCCGGTTTCCAAAACGGTTTGGCGATTGCGGGCGACTATATGTCTGCCGCCTCGTTCCTCGGCATTTCGGCAATGGTGTTTTCCAACGGCTACGACGGTTTGATTTATTCCACCGGCTTTTTGGTCGGCTGGCCGATTGTGCTGTTTCTGATTGCCGAGCGGCTGCGCAACTTGGGTAAATTTACCTTTTCCGATGTTGCCGCCTACCGCCTGCAGCAAACACCCGTGCGCCTGTTTGCCGCTTCCGGCTCGATTTTGGTGGTGATTTTCTACCTGATTGCGCAAATGGTGGGCGCAGGCAAACTGATTCAGCTTTTGTTCGGCATGGATTATATCTACGCCGTGGTGTTGGTCGGCTTCTTGATGGTGTGCTACGTTTTGTTCGGCGGTATGCTCGCTACCACTTGGGTACAGATTATCAAAGCAGTGATGCTGCTTTCCGGTGCCAGCTTTATGGCGTTCGTGATTCTGAAAAACGCCGGTTTTAGTCCTGAAACCATGTTCCGGCAAGCAGTGGACATTCACGAAAAAGGCGTGGACATTCTCGGACCCGGCTCATTGGTACAAAATCCGATTGATGCCCTCTCGCTGGGCTTGGCACTGATGTTCGGTACCGCCGGTTTGCCGCATATCCTGATGCGTTTCTTTACCGTACCCGATGCCAAAGAAGCCCGCAAATCGGTATTTGTTGCCACCGGCTTTATCGGTTACTTCTACCTGCTGACTTTTGTGATCGGTTTCGGTGCGATTATCTTCGTTACCAAAGACAATCCGCACTTCTTCACACAAATGGTCAAAGAAGGCAAAACCGTGTTTGAAATGATCGGCGGCACCAATATGGCGGCAATCCACCTGTCTGAAGCCCTCGGCGGCAACCTGTTCTTAGGCTTTATTTCCGCCGTTGCCTTTGCCACCATCTTGGCGGTGGTTGCCGGACTGGCATTGTCAGGCGCATCAGCAGTGAGCCACGATATTTACTCTTCGGTTATCCGCAAAGGCAAAGCCACGCAACACGAAGAAATGCGGGTTTCCAAAGCCACTACCTTGGCATTGGGCGTATTGGCGGTATTGTTCGGCGTGATGTTTGAAAAACAAAACGTTGCCTTTATGGTCGGCTTGGCATTTTCCATCGCCGCTTCCGCCAACTTCCCGATTCTGATGCTGTCGATGTTCTGGAAAGGTCTGACCACACGAGGTGCCGTTGTCGGCGGCTTTACCGGCCTGATTTTGGCTGTCGGCCTGATTGTACTGGGTCCGACCGTTTGGGTGAAAGTATTGGGTCACGAACACGCCATCTTCCCATACGCCAACCCTGCGATTTTCAGTATTCCTGCAGCGTTTATCATCAGCTGGTTGGTATCGGTGCTGGACAAATCCGCCCGAGGCAAAGAGGACAAAGCCGGTTTTGAAAGCCAATATGTCCGCTCTATGACCGGTATCGGTGCTTCCCAAGCCTCCGATCATTAACCGCCACAGGCTGATTATCACAACCATCGGGCAACGGTATTCTACCGTTGCCCGATTTTTTCAATATCATTGAAACGCTGATAACCCATACCATGCAAGCCGTCTGAAAACCGGCAATACAGATTTTCAGACGGCCTGTAGCAGCGATAAAAATCCACATAGAAAAAATATTTACTACACCCGACAACAAGACAGTTTTCATTTCTTCCGTTTTAGTCTATGATAAAGGCGAGGATTGTTCACAATCTATAAATGCAAACTATTTGCATTTCCTCAGAAGAAAAACATGACCGATAAAAGGAACAAAGAGATGTTAGAAGCCTATCGCAAAGCTGCTGCCGAACGTGCAGCCCTCGGTATCCCCGCCCTCGCCCTAGACGCACAGCAAACCGCCGATCTGGTTGAATTGCTGAAAAACCCGCCGGCCGGCGAAGGCGAATTTCTTGTTGATCTGCTGGCAAACCGTGTACCGCCGGGTGTGGACGATGCAGCAAAAGTCAAAGCCTCGTTTTTGGCCGCCGTTGCCGAAGGCAGCGTTGCCAGCCCGCTGATTTCCCCCGAATACGCAACCGAACTGCTCGGCACTATGCTCGGTGGTTATAATATCCACCCGCTGATTGAGCTGCTGGACAACGACAAACTGGCACCGATTGCCGCCAAAGGCCTGAAACACACGCTTTTGATGTTCGACTCTTTCCATGATGTTCAGGAAAAAGCCGACAAAGGCAATGCCCACGCAAAAGAAGTTTTGCAGTCTTGGGCCGATGCCGAATGGTTCACTTCACGCAGCGCCGTTCCTGAAAAAATTACCGTAACCGTCTTCAAAGTGGACGGCGAAACCAATACTGACGATCTGTCGCCTGCGCCGGACGCATGGAGTCGTCCGGATATTCCGCTGCATGCCTTAGCCATGCTGAAAAACCCGCGCGACGGCATTAGTCCCGACAAACCGGGCGAAGTCGGCCCGATCAAACTGCTGGAAGAATTGAAAGCCAAAGGCCACCCTGTTGCCTACGTCGGCGACGTAGTTGGTACTGGCTCTTCACGCAAATCTGCCACCAACTCTGTAATCTGGCACACCGGCGAAGACATTCCGTTTGTACCGAACAAACGCTTCGGCGGCGTATGTTTGGGCGGCAAAATCGCACCGATTTTCTTCAATACCCAAGAAGACTCAGGCGCATTGCCGATTGAAGTCGATGTATCCGCACTGAAAATGGGCGATGTGGTCGATATCCTGCCTTATGAAGGCAAAATCGTGAAAAACGGCGAAACCGTTGCCGAATTTGCCCTGAAATCACAAGTTTTGCTGGACGAAGTGCAAGCAGGCGGCCGGATTAACCTGATTATCGGTCGCGGCTTGACTGCCAAAGCCCGTGAAGCACTGGGTCTGCCCGCTTCCGACAAATTCCGTCTGCCTCAAGCCCCAGCCGAAAGCAAAGCAGGCTTCTCGCTGGCGCAAAAAATGGTCGGCCGTGCCTGCGGCTTGCCCGAAGGCCAAGGCGTACGCCCCGGCACTTACTGCGAACCACGCATGACAACTGTCGGCTCTCAAGACACCACCGGCCCGATGACCCGCGACGAGTTGAAAGACTTGGCTTGCTTGGGCTTCTCCGCCGACATGGTAATGCAGTCATTCTGCCACACCGCCGCCTATCCGAAACCGGTGGACGTGAAAACCCATAAAGAACTGCCTGAATTTATTTCCACCCGTGGCGGCGTATCGCTGCGTCCGGGCGACGGCGTGATCCACTCATGGCTCAACCGCCTGCTGCTGCCTGATACTGTCGGCACCGGCGGCGACTCGCACACCCGCTTCCCAATCGGTATTTCCTTCCCGGCCGGTTCAGGTTTGGTGGCCTTTGCCGCCGCTACCGGCGTAATGCCGCTGGATATGCCTGAATCTGTGTTGGTCCGCTTCAGCGGCAAACTGCAACCGGGCGTAACCCTGCGCGACTTGGTAAACGCCATTCCGCTCTACGCTATCAAACAAGGCTTGCTGACCGTTGCCAAAGCCGGTAAGAAAAACATCTTCTCCGGCCGTATTCTGGAAATCGAAGGCCTGCCTGATCTGAAAGTCGAGCAGGCATTCGAGCTGACCGATGCTTCCGCCGAACGCTCTGCTGCCGGCTGTACCGTGAAGCTCAACAAAGAGCCGATTATCGAATACATGACCTCCAACATTGTTTTGATGAAAAACATGATTGCCGACGGCTACAAAGATCCGCGCACCCTTGAGCGCCGCATCAAAGCCATGGAAAAATGGCTGGCCGATCCGCAACTGTTGGAAGCCGACAAAGATGCCGAATACGCTGCCGTCATCGAAATCAATATGGACGATATCAAAGAACCAATCATCGCCTGCCCGAACGATCCGGACGACGTATGCTTTATGTCTGAAAAATCCGGCACCGTGATTGACGAAGTGTTTATCGGCTCATGTATGACCAACATCGGCCACTTCCGTGCCGCTTCCAAACTGCTGGAAGGCAAAACCGATACTCCGGTTCGCCTGTGGATTGCCCCGCCGACCAAAATGGATGCCAAACAGCTTTCAGACGAAGGCCACTACGGCGTATTGGGTCGCGCCGGCGCACGCATGGAAATGCCGGGCTGCTCGCTGTGTATGGGTAACCAAGCACAAGTACGCGAAGGCGCAACCGTGATGTCCACTTCCACCCGCAACTTCCCGAACCGCTTGGGTAAAAACACCAACGTGTTCTTGGGTTCTGCAGAACTGGCTGCGATTTGCTCGAAACTGGGCAAAATCCCGACCGTGGAAGAATATCAGGCCAATATCGGCATCATTGACGAAAACGGCGATAAAATCTACCGCTACATGAACTTCAATGAAATCGCCTCATACAATGATGTAGCAGAAAAAGTAAACGTTTAACGTTTAAAAAACAATCCCCTTAAACTGCTAAAGTTTAAGGGGATTTTTATTGGATTAATCAGCACAAGGCCGTCTGAAAACCTGATTTTCAGACGGCCTTCATGTCTTTAAAACAGAGCTTTTATTATATCCCTATTAAATATTTGATTTACATCAAACTCAAGCCAATCTATACTGAATCAAAATGCCGACGACGAAGCGGCAATCTGATAGTGGTCTGTCCGAAATATGATATGCCGTATTTTTCAATACAACGTCTCTTATCCCAGACAGACCGCTCCGTTAATAATCATTAAATAAACAAAGGTAAAAATATGGAAACCAAGCAACACAACACTTCCGCTTTGCCGGAAAACACGGTATTACCCAGCGCTCAAGCGCCAATCACTGATTTCAAAGGCTTGCTGACCACATTGCTGGCGGCTCTGTTCTGCTTTGGAATCTATAGTAAATTAACCTAAAAAATATGACACCTCAGCGAGCCACCCTTCCCCTAACCCCTTCCCGCCAACGGGACGGGGAACAAAGTGCAGGAGGCATTAGCTTACTGGCTTGTACAGAAAATTCAGTGTTTTAACTATACCATGTTCTGCCCTATGATACGCAGGCCAACAAAGGGATTGCCGTTTTAATCTTTATCGGGATTTTATGGCTGACCGAAGCCGTGCATATTACCGTTACCGCTTTGATGGTTCCTATTTTGGCTGCCGTATTGGGCTTTCCCGATACCGATATTAAAAAAGCCATGTCCGGTTTTTCCGACCCGATTATTTACGTTTTTTTTCGGCGGTTTTGCCTTGGCGACTGCACTTCACATGCAGCGATTGGATCGAAAAATTGCCGTCAGTCTGCTGCGTTTATCGCGCGGCAACATGAAAACCGCCATTTTAATGCTGTTTTTGGCAACCTCGTTTTTATCCATGTGGATTATGAATACCGCCACCACCGCCATGATGCTGCCCTTGGCCATCGGCATGATGGATCATTTGGATAAAGAAAAAGAGCGTAAAACCTATGTATTTGTTTTATTGGGCGTTGCCTATTGCTCCAGTATCGGCGGTTTGGGAACGATTGTCGGCTCGACACCGAATATGATTGCCGCCAAAGCCCTAAATTTAGACTTCAGCAGCTGGCTGAAAGTCGGGCTGCCGATGATGATACTGATTCTGCCCCTGATGTTGCTGTCGCTCTACGTTATTTTAAAACCGAATTTCGGCGAAAAAGTTCAAGTTCAAGAAGAGGACATTCCGTGGACGCTGCATCGTGTTTTAGCGCTCATTGTTTTTATCGCCACCGCCGCCGCATGGATTTTCAGCGGTAAAATCAAAGCCGTATTCGGCATCGCCCACCCTGATACCGTTATTTCCATGATTACCGCCGTAGCCGTAGTTGTTTTAGGGCTGGCACGCTGGCGGGAAGTCGCCCGCAACACCGACTGGGGCGTATTGCTGCTGTTCGGCGGCGGCATCAGCCTGAGTTCGCTGCTGCAATCATCCGGCGCATCTTTGGCACTGGGGCAACAAGTTGCCGACCTGTTTACCCATACCCATCCGTTCATCATTATTTTAGCGGTTGCAGCCTTCATCATCTTTCTCACTGAATTTACCAGCAATACCGCTTCGGCTGCGCTGCTGATTCCGATTTTTGCCAGTATTTCGGCACAAATGGGGCTGCCGGAAGAAGTTTTGGTGTTCGTAATCGGCATCGGAGCTTCATGCGCCTTTATGCTTCCGGTTGCCACACCGCCAAATGCCATCGTTTTCGGCACAGGTTTAATCCAGCAGCGTGAAATGATGAATGTCGGCATATTGCTGAATATCCTGTGTATTGCACTGCTGACTCTTTGGGTGTATTTTGTGGTACTTTAAATTGAGTAAAGCCGTCTGAAAACTTGATTTTCAGACGGCTTTATTGTCAAACGGACCAGCGTTTATTTGGCGGCGGAAGCTGTTGAAGCAGCTTCGGCCTGTGCGCCGACGGCGGCGTTTTCACCCCATGCTGCGGGATATTTGTAGCCTGCAAAGCGTTGGTGGGCGTAGGCTTTGAATTCTTCGGAATTGTAGGCTTCTTCCACATCTTTCAGCCATTGGCTGTCTTTGTCGGCGGTTTTCACGGCTGCCCAGTTTACATAGGCGAAGCTCGGTTCTTGGAACAGGGTTTCGGTCAGTTTCATGCCGCTGCTCATGGCGTAGTTGCCGTTGACGATGGCAAAATCAACGTCGGCACGGCTGCGGGGTAATTGTGCGGCTTCCAATTCGACAATGTTCAGGTTTTTCGGATTTTCTGCGATGTCGTTTTTAGAGGCGGTCAGCGGATTAACGCCTTCTTTCAGTTTCAGCCAGCCTAAGTCGTTAAACATCACCAAGGCACGGGCGAAGTTGGACGGGTCGTTCGGCGCTGAAACGCTGCTGCCGTCTTTTACTTCGTCCAATGATGTCAGTTTGCCCGGATACAGGCCCAGCGGTGCGGTCGGAACTTGGAAGGCTTCTACGATGTCGAGTTTGTGTTCTTTTTTGAAGTCGTCCAGATACGGTTTGTGTTGGAAGATGTTGATGTCCAACTCGCCCTCGGCCAGCGCCAGATTCGGACGCACGTAGTCGGTAAACTCAACCAGTTTGACGGTATAGCCTTTTTTCTCCAGAGCCGGTTGGATTTGGTCTTTGACCATATCGCCGAAATCGCCAACGGTCGTACCGAATACGATTTCTTTTTTAGCGCCCTGATCGGCTGCGGAAGCAGCAGAAGCGGCGGTGTTTTCAGCGGCTTTTTCGCCGCCGCAGGCGGCCAGCGCCAAAGTCAGCGCCGCTGCGGAAAAGGTTTTGAACAAAGTATTCAACTGCATGATTTCACTCCTGATATTAAGATGTAAAAAAACGGGTTTGAAACAGTTTTAAGGCCGTCTGAAAACGTCTGTTTTCAGACGGCCTCTAATCTACAATTTTGCTGTATGAAAATAAAACGTTTGCCGCTCATCGGCAATTTCGCCATTTTATAAATAAACGGCTGTTTTATCAACGTTTATCGACTTTTCGGGCAAGCCAGTTGCCGGTAGTCTGTATCAGCACCACCATCAGCACCAAAATGGCGACGATGAAGATGATGACTTCGGTTTGGTAGCGGTAGTAGCCGTAGCGGATGGCCAAATCGCCCAAGCCGCCGCCGCCGATCATGCCCGCAGCGGCACTGTACGACAGCAGCCCGATGGCCAGCACGGTAATGCTGGAAACCATGCCTGCCCGTGCTTCGTTCAATAAGACTTTGCGGATAATCGTCATCGGCGATGCGCCCATGCTGGTGGCGGCTTCAATCACGCCGCGCGGCACTTCGCGCAGGTTTTGTTCGACCAGTCGGGCAAAATAAAACAGCCCCGATACGCTCAACACCAGCGAAGCGGCAACCGGGCCGATGGTGGTGCCGATAATTGCCCGTGTAGCGGGAATCAGGGCAATCATCAAAATCACAAACGGAAACGCCCGAATCAGATTGACCAGATTGTCCAAAATAAAATTCAGCGTCCGGTTGCTGTGCAGTTGCCGGTCGGCGGTTACAAACAGCAATACGCCCAGCAGTGTGCCGAATACCACGGCAAACACGGTGGACAGGCCGACCATGATAAAGGTTTCGCCCAATGCCTGCAGAATCTCGCTTTTCATGCCGCTGATGGTGGCAACGGCCTGAGCAAAAGTCAAATCAGCCATTTCAATCCTCCCGAATCAGTTCCTGCCCAATTTCGGAACGGGCATGGATTTGATTATTATTGACTTCCACCACTTCCAGCAGCCGCCCTTTGTCGAGCAGGGCGGCACGGTCGCACAATCTGCGGATCACGCTCATTTCGTGGGTAACAATCACGATGGTTACATTAAAACGTTTGTTGATGTCTTCCAAACATGCCAACACGCTGCGGGTGGTGGCGGGGTCGAGCGCCGAAGTCGGTTCGTCCGCCAAAATCACCTGCGGATTGGATGCCAGCGCACGGGCAATGCCGACCCGTTGTTTTTGTCCGCCGGAAAGCTGCGCCGGATAATGCTGCGCCCGTTCGCTCAAGCCGACAATTTCCAGACATTCGGCCACTCGGTTTTTTATTTTTTCAGACGGCCAGCCGGCAATTTCTAGCGGAAAGGCAACGTTGTCGGCAACGGTACGGTTGCTCAACAGATTAAACTGTTGGAACACCATGCCGATGTTTTGCCGCTCTTGGCGCAAATCGGCGGCGCTCATGGCGGTCAAATCCCGCCCGCCGACCAATACACGACCGCTGTCGGGCCGCTCCAGCAGGTTAATCAGCCGCAGCAGCGTGGATTTACCGGCACCGGAATAACCCATCAGGCCGAAAATTTCGCCTTCTTTAATCTCCAAACGGGTCGGCTCGACCGCTGTAAACCAACCCTTGTCCCGGGTTTGGAATCGTTTGGAAACATTGTCCAAAATAATCATAATCTATCCAAATACAACAAAGCCCGATGCGAAACACAGCGGGCCGGAAAAGGTAGGAATAAAAATTCAAACGCTTTAGCTGTTTATGCCCGCAAGCTGTATCAAATCGGCATGAAAATCCTAGTGGGCGATATTAGCGCAAATGCGAAACGGTGTCAATCATGTTGCGTAAAACATCAGTTTTCAGACGGCCTCAAGCCGTCTGAAAATCAAGGATTCATAATTCTCGCCAGCAGCGCTTTTTCTTTGCCCTGCATATTCGGGATTTTGACCTGAATGCCGTTGCCCGGTGCAACGTCCACCGCTTCGCCTTTACGGATAATCTGCTCCAGCGTGATTTCTTGGTTGCCGTTTGGGTGAATCACTTCCAAACGGTCGCCGACGGCAAAACGGTTTTTCACTTCCACGGTCGCCCAGCCCTGTTCGTCGATTTCCAATACATGGCCGACATACTGGCTCTGTTTCGCCAGAGAATGGCCGCTGAGGTAGTTTTGGTAATCTTGGGTTTGGTGGCGCTCCAAAAAGCCGGACGTATAGCCCCGGTTGGCCAAGCCTTCCAGTTCGCTCAACAGCGATACGTCAAACGGCCGGCCGGCCACGGCATCGTCAATCGCTTTGCGGTAAGACTGGGCGACGCGGGCGACGTAATACAGCGATTTGGTGCGGCCTTCGACTTTCAGACTGTCCACGCCGATGCGGGCGAGTTTGTCCACCACTTCAATGCCCCTCAAGTCTTTGGAATTCATGATATAAGTGCCGTGTTCGTCTTCCATAATCGGCATCATTTCGCCGGGGCGGTTGCTCTCTTCGATCAGGAACACTTTGTCGGCATACGGATGGCGTTTCTGCCCGTTAATCCCTTCAAAATTCTGATTGGCTTCTTCCTGCGCTTTCTCAAAATGAAAGCCTTGCAAGAGTTGCGCATCGCCCGCATCGCTGTCTTCGGCATTGTGGACTTTGTAATCCCAACGACAGGAATTGGTACACGTTCCCTGATTCGGGTCTCGATGGTTGAAATAGCCGGAAAGCAGGCAACGGCCGGAATAGGCGATGCACAACGCCCCGTGGATAAACACTTCCAGCTCGATATCGGGGCATTCCTGACGGATTTCGGCAATTTCATCCATGCTCAGTTCGCGCGACAGAATAATCCGTTCTACGCCGATATTCTGCCAGAATTTCACACCCCAATAATTGGTAGTATTGGCCTGCACCGACAGATGAATCGGCATATCCGGCCATTTTTCCCGCACCACCATAATCAGCCCCGGATCGGCCATAATCAGCGCATCAGGCTGCATCGCAATCAGCGGTTCCATATCTGAAACAAAAGTTTTCAGCTTGGAATTATGCGGCAAGGTATTGACCGTCAAAAAGAATTTCTTATTGCGCTCGTGTGCTTCTTTAATGCCCTGAGCCAGTACGTCCAATTTGGCAAACTCATTATTGCGCGCCCGCAAGGAATAACGGGGGCTGCCCGCATACACCGCATCGGCGCCATAATCATAAGCCGCACGCATACGCTCCAAACCGCCGGCCGGTAATAATAATTCAGGTGCTTTCATAAATCGTCTGTTCTTCCATACAATAATTTCAGACGGCCTTGGCTGCTCACAAGGCCGTCTGAAAACGTGTTTGATTTGACGGCGATTATCCGCTTTTTTCACACACGGGTCAATTTCCGCCGCAAAGCTGCCGTTTGGCTTATTTTCTTGAAAAAACAGCTTTTCAGACGGCCTTTCCGAAAAAAATTTCAGTAAATCCCGTTCAAGATAGGTTTTTTCTTGTAAAATACACGGTTTGATTCTTTTTATCCGCCGCCCGTATCCATCGGGCGGCGACTCACCGACAAGGGCGGAATATGGATTTTCGTTTTGACATTATTTATGAATACCGCTGGATGTTTTTCTACGGCGCACTCACCACGCTGGGCCTGACCGTCGTTGCCACGCTGGGTGGCTCGGTTTTGGGTCTGCTGCTGGCTTTGGCCCGCCTGCTGCATTTGGAAAAAAGCGGCCCGCTGATGCGCGCCTTAGCGTGGGTGCTGCGTAAATTTTCGCTGCTCTACGTTACCCTGTTCCGAGGTACGCCGTTATTTGTACAGATTGTGATTTGGTCGTTTGTCTGGTTTCCGTTTTTTGTCCACCCCAGCGATGGTGTACTGATTAACGGCGATGCCGCCATCGAAATCCGCCGCTCCTACGGCCCGCTGATTGCTGGCGGATTGGCGCTGATTGCCAACTCCGGTGCCTATATCTGCGAAATTTTCCGTGCCGGTATCCAGTCTATCGACCGAGGCCAAATGGAAGCCGCCCGCTCTTTGGGCTTGAGCTACACACAGGCCATGCGTTATGTGATTATGCCGCAGGCGCTGCGCCGTATGCTGCCGCCGCTGGCCAGTGAATTTATCACGCTTTTGAAAGACAGCTCCCTGCTCTCCACCATCGCCGTTGCCGAACTGGCGTATGTGCAGAACACCATTTCCGGCCGCTATTCGGTGTATGAAGAACCGCTCTACACCGTCGCCCTGATTTATCTGCTGATGACGACTTTCCTCGGCTGGGTATTCCTGCGTTTGGAAAACCGCTACAGTACCACCCGCCGCTGATACCCAACAAAAAACAATGCCGTCTGAAAATCGATTTTCAGACGGCATCAATATAAGTAAACAAAACATCTCTTAACGCATGGGAAACTCATTCCGAAATGCGGCAATACGCTCTGCATGAGTATGCCCGCTGTCGGATAAATCGATTTCAATGTTTTTCAGGTAACCGGGAAAAACGGTTAGCGTCAGTTAACCGCTGTTCAAATCCTGCGGTGCCGCCAAAATGCGGGGAGTGGTATAGCCACGTCCGATAATCACATTTTGGGCAGCAGTAGCGCATTTGATGACTGTGGCCCAAAGGGGCAAACCATTGGATGATCCAAATATTATCTCCGCAGTTCCAATCACTGTTATTGCGTAAATAATGGTCTGATTGTAAATAATGCACTTCAGCCACTTCGTCAAAATATGCCCAAGAGATGTAGCCGATGGGTTGCGCACCCATACTGAACAATGCGAACTGGCCGTTTTTTAATACCGGCAGCACATAGGCCAGCATCTCGGCAATATCGACCTGACAATGAACAGGTGATTGATACCACAGCCATGTGATTGCCCCCAATACTTCGCTTTCGTTCCATGCTTTATCAGGGAAAAGTTTTGGGGAGATGATGTTTAAGGTAGGTGTTGGATTGGGCATATTTGTTAAAGTTAGAGGTGTAATTAGTCGGGCTTTCGTCTGTCTGATTACCGCCCCCTGATTAGGTGGGCAATAAGTTGCCCACCCTACGCTTGCTGTGGATTTTGGGTTTTATGCAGGTTACGGCTTGCTACAACTTGAATAGGCATTTGATGCAGGACGCAGCTTGCTTACAACTCTACTAAAATTTAAACTGTATAATCCCTTGTTGATATTTATCTATATTTTCAGATAAATATTCAATTCCTCTATCTTTATACATTTTAAAATTAACTCCATATTCTGTTTGACTCAATATCATATATACAAAATAACTCCTATTTTCAGGTAAATAGTTTTTTAAATTTTTACAAAATAAAATCATATTAATCCAGTGTTCTTCTATTTGAAATGAATTTAGATAATCATCCGAGTGGAAATTATTTATAAATACTTCTTTATCTATATCATCAAACAAAGACTCAGCAGGAATCACTCTAGAGTCATTAAACTCCGAAAGTAATAGTAAATTTCCAACCTCTACCAATCCTTTTTGTAATAAAGGAGAAAGAGCATCATCTATATATTTATATTTAATCCATGTCTTAGATATAAATTCAAAAAATATATCATTAGTCTTAAGCATCATTTTTCTCCCAAATATCGCATTGCTTTATCAATCCCATTCTTGAACTGTTTATTTTCAAGTAACTTATTAACAGACTTTGGAGCACCAATAAAGCGAGCGTAGGGTGGGCAACTCGTTGCCCACGCAGTATTTTGATTTCATATGATTTTATAATGGTTTTTGGCTTAATGGACATTTAGGTTGGTAAAAACTGCTGAAAGCCTTACCATACGGACATTTCAAATGTTCGTAAAAAATACCCGTTTTGCAGTCAAAACACCCTCATCAAATACGGCCGTAGAAAAGGCAGACAAAGATACAGATGCTCCGTCTGCAGCAAATTCGGACTAATGGACATTTGGAATGATTTTCAGGCAGCCTGAAAATTAGGATTGTGTTAAACAGCTACGCTTGCTAACGGAAGCATGGTCAGCATTGACTTTACTTTGGCTGTAATCGGCGCTGTCTTAACGTTTGTCGTAATTGTTGCCACCGATTAGGTGGGCAATAAGTTGCCCACCCTACGCTTGCTTAATGAATTTCATGCAAACTATTATTTGCCAAACAAGCCTCTCTATAACTTAAACAGTGATTTTCTTCTAAATGGTTTAGAAAGTTTTTTATGGGATAATATGATATATTTGCTGGGATATTTATAGAAATATATTTATTATTCCAGTATCTAATTTCCCCTCCCATATTTCGTATTTTTTGTACAATTATGTCTATTTTTTCATCAAAAAATACAATATTTATTGTTGAATTACCTGATGAGGAAACTAATTTGTCAAAATATAATTTTTCATCTGTTTCTACCGCTATAATATCGTCTAAAGCTAAATTGGGGGTAAAGAGAGGAATATCTTTAACCATGTAGTTCCCGTCATTTAATAATAAGGCAGATACTTTTTCTTCGGCTAAATTACCTTCTAAATCATAGAATATAATGTATATATCAAAAAGCACTATTTATTTCCTTTCTTTAAATTACAATCTCGGCATAGCACTTGCCCATTATTTAGTGTCCCGCTTCCACCTTTTGATTTCGCTTTAATGTGATCTACATGACGCTCAATTTTAGAATGGGTTTTTCCTGCGGTTGATTTTGTTGCAGGGATGGTCTGAACACCACAATTTTCACATTTAATAATACCCTTATTTTCAAATTTGTTTAAATTAAGGACTAATGGACATTTGGTATAATAAAAATCGCTGAAAGCGCCGGATTATGGTACTTTCAGCGTTTTTTTACCAATGAATACAAAAAATGTCCCTTTTGCCTCAAAAATACCCTAGTCAAAAACGGCCGTAAAAACGGCAGGCAAAGATATAAATGTTCCCAATGCAAACGGTATCGTCCGCAGAATGAAAGACCGGATAACCGGCTTTTACTTTACCAATATCCATCACAACCAAATTAGCCAAATAAGTCCAATACTTACTGATTAAAACCTGTGTAAAATGGCATACCAGTAAAACCAAAAAGAAAAACCCACTGAAAAATCAGTGGGTTTTTCTTTAAATTGGCGGAGTAAGAGGGATTCGAACCCTCGATGCAGGTTGACCCCACATGCTTCCTTAGCAGGGAAGTGCCTTCAGCCTCTCAGCCATTACTCCTAAGGAAGTCGCAACTATACCTTTGCATTCACCCTCTGTCAAGCGCTGGAATAAAGGCTTCGTCTAAAATAATGAATTTACGGAAAATTAAATTCCGCTAATCCGCTGATACTGAATTTGGCGCAATCGGGCGGCTGCTGTTACAATCACGGCTGTTTGCTGATTGAGGCCGTCTGAAAATGAATACCGTCATCGTATTAAACAAACCTTATGGCGTGATTTGCCAGTTTTCGCCGCACGAGAAACACGCCACGCTGAAAGATTATCTCGACCGCCCCGGTTTTTACCCCGCCGGACGGCTCGACACCGACAGTGAGGGCTTGGTGTTGCTGACGGACAACGGCGGTCTTCAAGCCAGAATCAGCCATCCGAAATTCAAGTTGGAAAAAACCTATTGGGTGCAACTCGAGGGCAGCCCGGACGAAGCCAAACTGGACTTGCTGCGGCGTGGTGTGGACTTGGGCGATTTCGTTACCCGTCCGGCAAAAGTACGGCTGTTGTCAGATGCGGAAATCGGGCAATTATGGCCCCGTCAGCCGCCGATTCGGGTACGCCAAACCGTACCGGATTTTTGGGCGGAAATTAAGATTTCTGAGGGGAAAAACCGCCAAGTGCGGCGTATGAGCGCCAAAGCCGGTTATCCCTGTCTGCGTTTGGTGCGGGTTGCCATCGGGCATATCAATCTGTTTGATTTGGGCTTAGCCTTGGGCGAATGGAAAGAAATCCCGTTTCGGGGGTAACAATATGGCAAAACAACAGGGAAACACTGTAAATCGGTAAACCACCCTTCCCGTCAGCAGGACGGGAAATCCCGTAAAAAAACGGCATAGGAACGTATCCTATGCCGTTTTACCATATCCTGCGCAACGTTTTTCAGACGGCCTTACGCCCAGAAATCCTGCGGCGGATTTTCTACTGCGGCAACAATGCCGCTGCGTACGGCGAAATCGCCGAAGCCTTCGTCTGCTTCACGTTCCGCCGCCCAGCGTGCAATCCATCCGCTGATGATGTCCAGAATTTCCGGTTCGGTAATGTTTTCTTTAAACAGGCGGGGAATGCGTGTGCCTTGGCGGTTGCCGCCCGCATACAGGTTGTAGCGGCCGACTGCTTTGCCCACCAAGCCGATTTCGGAAAGCATACTGCGGCCGCAGCCGTTCGGGCAACCATTGACCCGCAGCACAAGATATTCGTCCTGCAGGCCGTTTGCCGCCATGATTTCATCAATGCGGTCGGAGAAGGTCGGCAAGAAACGTTCGGCTTCCGCCATGGCCAGCGGACAGGTCGGCAAAGCCACGCAGGCCATGCTGTTTTCCCGTTGGCGGGTTACGCTGTCGCTGATTAAGCCGTGTTCCCGGGCGATGCGTTCGATTTCGGCTTTCTGCGCTTCGGGTACACCGGCGACAATCAGGTTTTGGTTGGCGGTTAAGCGGAAATCGCCCTGATGGATTTCGGCGATTTTGCGTACGCCGGTTTTCAGCGGTTTGCCCGGTTTGTCGAGCAGGCGGCCGTTTTCGACAAACAGGGTTAAGTGCCACAAGCCTTCTTCTCCCTGCACCCAGCCGATACGGTCGCCCCGTCCGGTAAACTGATACGGACGCACCGGCTCGAAGCGGCAACCCATGCGGTTTTCCACTTCGTCGATAAACACGTCCAAGCCGACACGTTCGATGGTGTAGCGGGTTTTGGCGTTTTTGCGGTCGCTGCGGTTGCCCCAGTCCCGCTGCACGGAAACCACGGCGGCGGCGCAGTCCAATACTTTGTCCAAACCAACAAAGCCGAATTCTTTGGCGGTATTCGGGTAGGTTTTGCGGTTGCCGTGTTCCATCGACAGGCCGCCGCCGACCAATACATTAAAACCGACCAACTTGCCCTGCTCTTCAATGGCGACAAAGTTCAAATCGTTGGCGTGCAAATCGACATCGTTGTGCGGCGGAATCACCACTGTGGTTTTGAATTTGCGGGGCAAATAGGCTTTGCCCAGCACCGGCTCGGTGGCATCGCCGCTTTTCACGGCTTCGGGCAGCGGCGTTTCGACCAAGTCTTCGGTGGAATGCAGTTTCTCGCCGTCCAGCCAGATTTCGGCGTAGGCACGGGTTTTCGGCAGCAAATGTTCGCTGATTTTTTTCGCCCATTCGTAGGCTTCTCGGTGCAGGCTGCTTTCTACGGGATTGCTGGTACACAATACATTGCGGTTTACGTCGCCAGCGGTGGCGATGGAATCCAGCCCCAAGGCGTTGAGCCATTGGTGCATGGGTTTGATGTTGTCTTTCAATACGCCGTGAAACTGGAAGGTTTGGCGGTTGGTCAGGCGGATTGAGCCGTAGAGCGTGTTTTCGGTGGCGAAACGGTCAATCCCCAACCATTGCTGCGGCGTGATGATGCCGCCGGGCAAGCGGCAGCGCAGCATCACGTTTTTCAGATTGTCGAGTTTTTGCGCATTGCGTTCGGCACGGATGTCCCGATTGTCCTGCTCATACATGCCGTGAAAACGGATCAGCTGGAAATTGTCGCCGTTGAAACCGCCGGTCAGCGGGTCTTTCAAATCTTCTCGAATCGTGCCTTTCAGATAATGGCTTTGGTCTTTCAGGCGTTCGTTGTCCGCCAAAGGCGCATCGGGCAGTTTGGCACGGGGATCGGCAGCGGTCATTGATGAATGCTCCTAAATGGTTTGGTCTGTGTTATGGATTTTCAGACGGCATGGTCTATATTTATCTATTACTCTACCGATGCCGTCTAAAAATCGGAAATAATGGTTGGTTATCATCAAAGATAATTTTGTTATATGCTGAAAAAACATGCCGTCTGAAAACGTGATTTTCAGACGGCATGATTGATGTTTCAAACGTTTATGCCAAGTCGGCAAACAGCGGCGTAGAAAGGTAACGCTCGCCGTAAGACGGAATCAGCACCACAATCAGTTTGCCTGCGTATTCCGGTTTTTTCGCCAACTGCAGGGCGCTCCATACGGCTGCACCTGAAGAAATGCCGACCAGAATACCTTCTTTTTCCGCCATGGCACGGGCGGTTTCAAAAGCGGCTTCGCCGGAAACTTTAACGATTTCGTCATAAACGGTGGTATTCAATACGCTCGGTACGAAGCCTGCGCCGATACCCTGAATCGGGTGCGGGCCTTTTTCGCCGCCGCTCAATACCGGCGATGCTTCCGGCTCGACTGCGACAACTTTGACCGCCGGATTGTGCTGTTTCAACACTTCGCCCACGCCGGTAATCGTACCTCCGGTGCCGACACCTGCTACGAATACATCGACTTTGCCGTCGGTATCGTTCCAGATTTCTTCGGCTGTGGTTTTGCGGTGGATTTCAGGGTTGGCACCGTTGTCAAACTGACGGGGCATGAAATAGGTTTCAGGATGTTCGTCCACCAAAGATTGGGCTTTGGCAATCGCTCCGCCCATGCCTTCGGCGGCCGGTGTCAGAATCAGCTCGGCACCGAATGCACGCAGCAGCATACGGCGCTCTTTACTCATGCTTTCAGGCATGGTAATCGCCAGCTTGTAGCCGCGGGCGGCACACACCATCGCCAAACCGATACCGGTGTTGCCGCTGGTGGCTTCCACAATCACGGTGTTTTTATTGATTTTGCCGGCTTTTTCGGCTTCGTCGATCATCGCCTCGGCGATACGGTCTTTCACGCTGCTGCCCGGGTTGAAAAACTCCAGCTTAACAGCGACTTGCGCTTCCAAGCCTTCAGTCAGACGGTTGAGTTTGACCAACGGGGTGTTGCCGATTAAATCGGTAATGCTGTTTGCAATCTTCATGATTCGACTCCTGATTAAATCCAAGTATGGCCTGTATCATAAAATAAGGCCGTCTGAAAAACCAATATTAAATGTTTCTTAGGTTATAACTTTTGGTTTGGTTAGCCTCTTGCCGCCGCCAACGCCAAAATCTGCCAACACTGAATCAGCCACACCATCAAATATCCGGCAAAAAGCTGTTTGCCGCTGAACTGCGACAGCGGTTGGCGCATAATCGTTTGGCGGTGGACATAAAATACCGCCGCCAACACGCTCTGTATTGCCAGCCAATACAGCGGCTGCAAGGCATAAAATTCCAGCCATGCAGGAAAGAAAAACGGCCATACCGGGCTGTGCCACGCCAGCCAGCCGGTCAATGCCGCCGACAGCGTCATCAACAGATTCGATACGGCAAACAGCCCCAGATATTCGCCCGATTTGGTGGCGCTGTCATAAGCAAAACGGCCTTTGGCAACCCGTTTCCAGTTCACAAAGAAAAACACGCTGCCAAGTGTCAGATATAAGTGCGGCACAAACAGCGGCCCTGCGTGTCCCACGCCCCACATGCCCGGCAACAAATGGCTGCCCAAAATGCCGGCCGCCAGCCACAACGCTACGCTGCACCAAAACCATTGCAGATAACCCGCCCGAAAAATCCACAGCAGCGCCGCTGCGAAATACACCACCGCCGCAATAAAATCCACACTCCACATCATCAATACCGCAACTCGCCTTCAAACACCGTTTCCGCCGGGCCGGTCATCAACACATCGGCCTGCGGCTGCCACGCAATCGACAACACGCCGCCCGGAAGCGACACTTCCACCGCCTCGCCCGCATCAAGCAGACCCAAACGCACACCTGCCACCACCGCCGCACAAGCGCCCGTGCCGCAGGCCTGCGTTTCGCCCACGCCCCGCTCATACACCCGCAAACGGATTGCCCGCCGGTTTACCACCTGCATAAAGCCGACATTGACTTTGGCGGGAAACTGACTATGCGGCTCGATTTCTGCACCCAATCTTTCCACATCTGCTGCAGCCGTATCCTCCACCACCAGCACCGTATGCGGATTGCCCATATTGACACACGCCGCCTGCACATCGCCCCGCTGCGTGCGTACCGTATAAGTCAGCGCCTCATCGTTTTCATCTGCCAGCGGCACAAACGGAATTTCAGACGGCCTGAACTTCGGTTTGCCCATATTGACCGTAACCAAACCGTTGTCTTTCAGTTCCGGCACAATCACGCCGCCGGCGGTTTCCACCCGAATCGCTTTTTTCTGCGTCAGCCCCTTATCCGCCACAAAACGGACGAAACAGCGTGCGCCGTTGCCGCATTGCTCAACTTCACTGCCGTCGGCATTAAAAATCCGATAACGGAAATCCACATCGGGCGACGACGGTTTTTCCACCACCAGCAACTGATCGAAGCCCACACCCCGAAAACGATCCGCCCACGCCGCCAGCGGTGCCTGTTGCGGGTCGAAATCCTGATTCACGGCATCAACCACCATAAAGTCGTTGCCCAAACCGTGCATTTTGGTAAATTTTAAGGTTTTCATGATTCAATATTCCTCATTATTCTTATTGCCGCCCAATCTCTGATATAGTGAATGAACTATAGTGGATTCACAACACATACCGGCTACCACAAATTTACCAACTATAACACAGTTCCACAAGCAAACCCGATATACTGTGCGGCAAATTCCGTTTCAAAAATCTTTTCACTAAGGACACACCATGAAAAAAACCGCCCTCCTCCCTCTGCTGGCCGCCCTTACCGCCTGCACCGCCGGTACACCGGGCATGTCGGTCGGCATCGGCTTAGGCACCAATATCGGCAGCCATCTGGGTTTGGGAACATCGCTCAATATCCCCGTCAGCCTCAGCCCGGGCAAAACCGCACTGGGCAGTAACAGCCAAACCGCCCCCGCCGCCAACGAAATCATCGCCTATTTCGATGTTCACGGCACGCCGTCCAACGCAGCGGTAAAAGGCGGCTTTTACCGCCAGTTAATCAGCAAACGGGGCGACGAATACATCGTGCAGGACTTTTACGGCGATCAGGGCCGGAAACGCACCGATCCTTACACCATCAGCCGCAATCAGTTGATGAATTTCAACGCCACGCCCGACAACGGTTCGCTGACCCGCTACGCCTACAACGGCGCAGTCATGCAGCAGCAGGTGTTCCAAAACGGCCGCCTGATCAGCGCCCAATATTAAAACCGGCAGCATTCGGAAAAAATCTTCTTTTTTAATTCATAGAGTTGTCGAAAAACCAGAAAATTTTCCAGCACAATCATTGACAGATTTTTTTCAGCCGCTATAATGCACACCTATTCCCTGATAGCTCAGTCGGTAGAGCGACGGACTGTTAATCCGCAGGTCGCTGGTTCGAGCCCAGCTCGGGGAGCCAAATCAAAAAACACGGTTAAGCAGCAATGTTTGACCGTGTTTTTCCATTTATCTTTCCCGCCTATCCCCACCTCCTGCGCAATATAACAAAAACGCATTAAATTAAAACAATCCATTCTTTCCTTTTTTCAGACGGCCTGTTTAAAGTAGCCGCCAAGATGATAAACTTTGCCCACTATAGTGGATTCACTTTCAAAGTGGTACAAGGCGGCGAGCCGAAGACAATACAAGTAGTACGGGACAGGTTTTGTCCGGATTGTTGTTTCATCCGGTTACAAAAACCGTTCTCTTTGAGCCGGGCGAGCCAACGCTGTAATACTTTTAAAGTGAATTCACGATATATTTGTTGCGGCACGACCAATCAATATTAAGGAAAGACATGAACCCAGCCAATCCGCTGCCTGCCGAACTCTCGGCGCAACTCTCCGCCCTTTCTCCCACCCAACTGGCATGGCTCTCCGGCTATTGCTGGGCGCAAAGTCAGGGCGCAGACGCTACCGCCGCCGTTGCAGCAGCCGCCGCACCCGCTCCGGCACGCCAAATCACCGTATTATCCGCCTCGCAAACCGGCAATGCCCGCCGTGTCGCCGAAACGCTGCACGCCAAACTTGCCGCAGCCGGCTTGAATGCCCGTTTGAGCGGCGTGGGCGATTTCAAGAGCAAATCCTTGCCGAATGAAGATATTGTCCTGCTGGTTACTTCCACCCAAGGCGAAGGCGAACCGCCGGAAGAAGCCGTGCCGCTGTATCAGTTTTTATTCGGCAAAAAAGCACCGGATTTAGGCAAACTGAGCTTTGCGGTTTTGGGTTTGGGCGATTCTTCCTATCCGAACTTTTGTCAGGCAGGCAAAGACTTCGACCGCCGCATGGCAGAATTGGGCGCAACCCGCCTGCTGGAAAACGGCGTGTGCGATTTGGATTTCCAAGCCGCCGCCGATACTTGGGTTGAACAGGCAGTTACCGCCGTCAGCACCCTTGCCGCACAAAACACCGCAGTCGCTGCTCCAACAGCCGCCGCAACCGAAAACAGCGGTACTGTTTACACCCGCAGCCAACCTTTTGCCGCCAGCCTGTCGCTGCGCCAGAAAATCACCTCACGGGACGCAGATAAAGATGTCGAACACATCGAAATCGACCTCAGCGGTTCGGGTATCCGCTATCAGGCAGGCGATGCCTTGGGCGTATGGCCGCTCAATGATGAAGATTTGGTTGCCGAAATCCTGCAGCTCAACCACTTAAACGGCACGGAAACCGTCCGCCTCGGCGACGGCAGCGAAACCGATATTCAGACGGCCTTGCGCCAATATTTGGACATTACCCAAAACACCCCCAATCTTGTCCAAAAATACGCCGAACTTGCCGCCGCAACCGAATTGCAGGAAATCGGCGCAGACAGCAACCGTTTGGTAGATTATCTCGCCGAAAACCCGCCAATCGCCACCCTTGCCGCTTACCCCAAAGCCTTAGACGCACAAAGTCTGGCGGACCTTTTCCGCGCCCAAACCCCGCGCCTGTATTCCATTGCCTCTTCGCAAGACGAAGTCGGCGAAGAAGTTCATTTAACCGTCGGCGTTGTACGTTTTGAACAAGACGGCAAAACCCGAACCGGCGCAGCCTCCGGCTTCCTCGGCGAACGCTTGAGCGAAGGCGACACACTCAACGTCTTTATCGAACCCAATCCCCACTTCCGCCTACCCACCGACGGCAACACCCCGATTATCATGATCGGAGCCGGCACCGGCGTTGCCCCCTTCCGCTCGTTTATGCAGCAGCGGGATGCCAACGGCGACAGCGGCAAAAACTGGCTGATTTTCGGCAACCGCCGCTTTACCGACGACTTCCTCTACCAAACCGAATGGCAACAGTTCCACAAAACCGGCCTGCTCACCCGAGCCGATTTAGCATGGAGCCGCCAAGGTAACGAAAAAGTCTATGTTCAGCACAAAATCCGTGAAAACGCCGCCGAATTATGGGCATGGCTGCAACAAGGCGCACACATCTACGTTTGCGGCGATGCCGCCAAAATGGCGAAAGACGTAGAAGAAGCCCTGCTCGATGTTATCGCCCGACAAGGCAAACTCGATCCGGAAGATGCCGCCGACTACCTCAACGACCTGCGTGAAGACAAACGCTACCAACGGGACGTTTACTGATTTTCACAATCCAAACAAAGCCGTCTGAAAACCCGCTTTTTCGGTTTTCAGACGGCTTGCCCGTAAACATCGCCCCGCCTCTTAATCTGGAAAAGAGCATTTTTCAACGCTATAATATAGTGAAATAATCCAAAAGACCATTTTCACCCACCACAAAGGCAAAATAAATTGGAAGGTTTACAACAACTTATAGAAATGTTGGCCGCTTTTGCCAAATGGATATTGAAATTACTCGAATTTTTGTTTTAGAATAAGCAAATATTAACACCGCAACAACCCCATTTCCCATGAATACCGCTATCCGTACAAACGCTTACTACTATTGGTACCACACAACCGTGCGGTACTTCTTTGCGTTTGTCTGAACAGCAAGCAACACGATACGCAAACAGCGCCGCCGACAACCAAACGGGCGGCCTTTTTTGTATCCATCAACCCGCTGCCCGAAACCACAGAAAACGAAATTGAGGAGCAGCACCGTGATGACCCAAACCATTCAACCCGCCGTAAAAACCCAAACCTTACACAAAATCCACCTACTGACCGATGGCAACGCCCACGCCTTCGGCCACAGCCAAACCCCAAGCCGTGTTTCCCACGCCTTAATCAGCGAAGCCATGCTGCCGCAAATCCGCACCGTTGCCACCCTGATTGCCGCCTCCCGCCACGACTTCAACCAAGCCAGCCCCAACATCTTCACCGAAGAAGCCGACTTCTTCGCCGCCCGTATCCTCGTCTTAGGCGTGCGCCGCTTTCACCTCGACATCACCCTCACCCCCATGCTCAAAACCGCCAACCGCCGCGCCCAAGCCTTCGCCAAAGCCCACAACCTACCCTTCCAAGCCGCCGAAATCCACATGAGCCTGCACAACCGCCGCCCCGCCGATTTGCTGATCATTGAAACCGAACAACCCGCCCAAACCTGCGGCAACATCATCACCGACAGCCTCAACCTCGCCCGCAGCCTGCCGCAACTGCCCCTGTAATCCCCGTCAAGCCGTTTTCAGACAGCATTGATTGTAGATTAGATTTATCTATCGTGAGACAAACCGAAAATAGTATTGAGTAACACAATAAAAATCAGGACAAGATAATGAAACCGAAAACCATATAGACAACATAATAATAAGGTGAACCAATATCATCGGTTTCTTATCTTCGTTGCCATATCACCAGCAAATGTATTTTCAGTAGCAGCACAACTATAACACTTGCCACACCGGTTAAAGCCGTCTGAAAATGCCCCGCCATAGTACTTCATCAGAAATTCCACTATAATACAGCTTCTTTCCCCAAGATCTTCCCCAAAAACGATATGGAAAACACCCAAAATCCCACCCCGCCGCGCAATTCTCTGCGGCAAAACAGCATTTACCTGCTGCCCAATTCCTTTACTATTGCCGCCCTGTTTTCCGCATTCTACGCCATCACCCAATCCATGCACGGCCGTTACGAAACCGCCGCCATCGCCGTGTTTATTTCCATGCTGCTCGACGGTATGGACGGCAGGGTTGCCCGTATGACCAACAGCCAAAGTGCCTTTGGCGAACAGCTCGACAGTCTTGCCGACATGGTCAGCTTCGGTGTTGCGCCCGCCCTGATTGCCTACAAATGGCAGCTTTGGCAATTCGGCAAAATCGGCTATTCCGTTGCCTTTATCTACTGCGCCTGCGCCGCCCTGCGGCTGGCACTGTTCAACACTTTAATCGGCAAAGTGGACAAACGCTGGTTTATCGGCGTTCCCAGCCCTACCGCCGCCGCCCTGATTGTCGGCTTGATTTGGGTTAATCACAGCGTCGAGCGTTTTACCGGCGTACATTGGTGGGCATTGGGCATTACCCTGTTTGCCGGCATTTCCATGATTGTCCAAATCCCGTTTTGGAGTTTTAAAGAAATCAATATCCACCGCAAAGTTCCCTTTATGGGCATGGTGTTGACGGTATTGATTCTGCTGCTGATTACTTGGAAACCTTCGCTGGTATTGTTCCTGTTTTTCCTCGGCTACAGCCTTTCCGGCTACGTTATGGCGCTCTACCGCCTCTGCCGCCGCAAAAAGGCCGTCTGAAAACGGGGAAGGCCGAATATCAAACCATGCCGTCTGAAAAACTGTTTTTCAGACGGCATCAACACAAATCCCGACCAATGCGTACTTAACTTTCAACCATATACACTGCAAAAACTTCCCTACCGATCACGAACATTCCAGCCTCATCACCCTTGCTTAATAGTGAATTCAATTTTAAAGGCGAACTAAAGACAGCCCTAGGCGAGGCAACGCTGTAATGATCTAAATTTGATTCACGATATTAAACTTCCCGATTGATTCTGTCCGCTATTTCTACAAAACAAAGCCGTCTGAAAATTGCTTTTCAGACGGCTTTGTGTGGTTCAATCTCAGTTTATTTCACTTTTTGCACTTCGACTTTTACCGGATCGGCGGCCATTTCTTCAGGCGTGCCGACTTTCAGCAGTTTTACGTCAAACACCAAGGTGGCGTTCGGGCCGATTTTTTCGCCGGCACCTTGTTCACCGTAGGCGAGTTTGGCGGGAATATACAGAGTGGCTTCGCTGCCTTCTTTCAAGAGTTGCAGGGCTTCGGTCCAGCCGGGGATAACTTGGCCGACGGCGAAAGTGGCCGGGCCGTGTTCTTTGCTGCTGTCGAATACGGTGCCGTCAATCAGGCGGCCTTCGTATTCTACGGCTACGGCATCTTTGGCACCCGGTTTTTTGCCTGTGCCTTCGGTTTTAATTTGGTATTGCAGGCCTGAAGCGGTGGTTTTTACGCCTTCTTTAGCAGCATTTTCTTTCAGGAAGGCTTCGCCTTTTTCAAGGTTGGCTTTGGCGGTTTCTGCGTGGCGTTCTTGGGCTTTTTGCTGTTGCTCGGCGAGGAATTTCATCATCACTTCCTGCGCCTGCATTTCGTTCATTTTCGGTTCTTTGCCGTCATACACGGTTTGCAGGGCTTCGTTGAAGACTTTGAGATCAACTTCCGTGCCTTGTTCTTTCATCTGTTTGAGTGAGCGGCCGATGTCCACGCCCATGGCGTAGCTGGCTTGTTGTGCCGGCGTACCGATGGATTCGAGGCTGTCTGCGCCTGACGCTGCAGAAGCGGCGGCCGGTGCGGCGGCGCTGTCTTTTTTATCGCAAGCGGTGAGTGCGAGGGCGGCGGCCAATGCGAAGGCGGTATATTGGAATGCTTTTTTCATGTTTGCTCTTCTTTGGATAACAGGGAAAACGGCATTATAGCCCAGTTTGCCGCCAAATGAAGCGGGGGTTCTGAAAAAATAGCGGCAAAAATGTAAAGTTTGTCTATATGCTGATTCACTTTAAAAGAGAACAAGGCGGCGAGCCGAAGACAGTATAAATAATACGGCTAGGTGAGACAACGCCGTACTGTTTTAAAGTGAATTCAGGCTTTGCCGTTCATATTGTGGTGTTCGGTAACCACACCTTGACGGCGGTAGGCTTGGAAACGTTGGCGGGCATCGGCAAGCTCTTCCAAGCCGCTGCCGATGATTTCGAGCGTGCGTTCGGGTATGGTCGGGGCGCTGCTCCAGAAGTCTGCCGAAAGGTTTAAAACGGTGGTGTCGGCGGGTATGGCGGGCAAGGTGTTGCCGGAAGCGAGCAATACGGCGGTTTCAGACGGCATCGGGGTATCCGGCTGCCAGATTTCGTGTGCCAGAAAA
Organism: Neisseria lisongii; assembly: GCF_028463985.1. Lineage (NCBI taxonomy): Bacteria > Pseudomonadati > Pseudomonadota > Betaproteobacteria > Neisseriales > Neisseriaceae > Neisseria > Neisseria lisongii. The sequence goes on from NZ_CP116766.1 coordinate 1,131,424, forward strand.
CTTTCGGCTTCATAGTGCCACAGGGCTTGGTCGAGCTGTTCAATTTGCTCGGCGGAATCCGACCAAACCAAAACCCGTCCGCCTGCCTGTGCGGCACGGGCGGTCAGGCGGCAAGTGAAGCTGTCGGCATCGGCGACATGGGTGTAAAACGTGGCTTTGGGCATCAGGGCAATTCCATAATAAATGCCCCGCCCTTTCCTGCCATCAGGCAAAAAACAGCGGGCGGGAAAAACGTTGAGGCCGTCTGAAAATAAGTGAAACGAGTTTCTGCGCAGCTAAAGTAGCATCATCAAAAAATATGACACCGCAGCGAGCCACCCTTCCCCTAACCCCTTCCCGCCAGCGGGACGGGGAACTGTGTATAGAGTAGCCAAAATTGTTGCCACCAATCATCTTCTAACGGTTATCAGAAAATTTAGTGTTCCAACTAATAAAACCACGACTTTCGCTAAAACAGGCAAAACGTATTTTCAGACGGCCTTGCTATGCTGCGGATTACAGGTTACGCAGATAGTTCAGCAGCAGCGGCACGGGGCGGCCGGTTGCGCCTTTTTCGCCGCCGGATTTCCATGCCGTACCGGCGATGTCGAGGTGCGCCCACGGATAATCTTCGGTGAAATGCGACAGGAATACGCCGGCGGTAATCGTGCCTGCGCCGGGCGTGCCGATATTCGGCAAGTCGGCGAAGTTGGATTTGAGCTGTTCTTTGTAGGTGTCGAACAGCGGAAGCTGCCATGCTTTGTCGTCCACGGTTTTGGACGCTGCCAGCAGGCGGTTAATCAATTCCTGATTGTTGCCCATTACGCCGCTGACATCGTGTCCTAAGGCAACAATGCAGGCACCGGTCAGGGTCGCCACGTCAATCACGGCTTGGGGTTTGAACTGCTCGGCATAGGTGAGTGCGTCGCACAAAATCAGGCGGCCTTCGGCATCGGTATTGAGGACTTCGATGGTCAGCCCTTTCATGCTGGTTACGACATCGCCCGGTTTGCTGGCGCTGCCGGAAGGCATGTTTTCGCAGGTGGCGACAACGGCAATCAGGTTTAGCGGCAATTTGAGTTTCACCGCTGCGCAGAATGTGCCGATCACGGTGGCGGCACCGCACATATCGAATTTCATTTCGTCCATATTCAGACCGGGTTTGAGCGAAATGCCGCCGGTGTCAAACGTGATGCCTTTACCGACCAACACCACCGGCGCTTCGTTTTTATCGGCCGCACCGAAGTAGGAAAGTTCGATTAAATACGGCTCTTGCACGCTGCCTTTGGCAACCGACCAAAACGAACCCATATTTTTCTGAATATAGTCTTTATCAAGGATTTTTACGCCTGCACCCAATTTTTCGGCTTCGGCTTTGGCCGTTTGCGCCAAAAATGCCGGCGTGCATTCGTTGGGCGCGGCATTGCCCAAATCCCGGCACAGGCTTTGGCCGAACACTTGCGCTTCAGCAACGCTCAGGGCGGCGGCAACTTCGGCGGCGTGGCTGCTGAAAAACGCTGCCTGCGTCAGTTTTGCCGGTTTGCGGTCTTTTTTGTAACGCTCGAAACAATAAGCGGCATTGCCGAAAGCTGCGGCGAAGGCTTCGGCAACGGCGGCGGCTTCGTCGGCATTGAATGCCGACAAATCCACTGCTGCTTCGCTTTGGTTTTTCGCCCATTTGGCGGCTTCGGCGGCGGCACGGTTGAGCGTTTCCCGTTCGGTGTTTTTCAGACGGCATACGGCAACCGGCTGCAACCGGCCGCCGATGAGGATTTTGGTTTCGGCAAAATTCTGCCCGTCTTCCAGCGAAGCAGCGATTAATTGCGCCGTTTCGTTTTCCGGCTGCTCGCTTTCCCGATAAATAAATAAGGCGGCCTGAACCTGCTCAAGCTGCAATTTTTCGGCTTTTGTGCTAAATTCCACGTTTACTCTCCTGATGAAATCGGTTGCTTCGGCATTTTCAGACGGCATGGCCGTCTGAAAACTGAAATATTTTGCTGAAATACTGGTCGGGATTGTACTCCATGACGGGATATGTCAAAACCCCCATCATGCCGCCGCAGCCCCGATATCCGCCCCACAAACATACCAACAATATGATATACAAACGAAATTTTATTAAAGAACTGTCTTTTACCGCCGTCGGCATTTTTGTGGTGCTGCTGGCGGTGTTGGTGTCCACGCAGGCGGTGAACCTGCTCGGCCGTGCCGCCGACGGACGGGTGGCGGTTGATGCCGTGCTGGCGCTGGTCGGTTTCTGGGTGGTCGGCATGACCCCGCTGCTGCTGGTGCTGACGGCGTTTATCAGTACGTTAACCGTTTTGACCCGCTATTGGCGGGACAGCGAAATGTCGGTCTGGCTTGCCTGCGGCTTGGCGTTGAAACAATGGATACGCCCCGTGATGCAGTTTGCCGTTCCCTTTGCCCTGCTCACCGCCGTGATGCAGTTGTGGATTATGCCGTGGGCGGAATTGCGCAGCCGGGAATACGCCGAAATTCTGAAGCAGAAACAGGAATTGTCGCTGGTGGAAGCGGGCGAATTCCAGCCTTTGGGCAAACGTAACGGGCGGGTTTATTTTGTGGAAACGTTTGACACCGATTCGGGCGTAATGCGCAATCTGTTTTTGCGGGAACAAGACGAAAACGGCAACGACAATATCGTGTTTGCCCGTTCCGGCAATTTTTCCTTGAACGACAACCGCCGCACTCTGGAACTGCGCAACGGCTACCGTTACAGCGGCACACCCGGCCAAGCCGACTATAATCAGGTTTCATTCGAACACCTCAGCCTGATGATCAACACCACGCCCAAGCTCATCGACCCCATCGCCCACCGCCGTACAATTCCGACTGCGCAGTTAATCGGTAGCAGCGACCCGCAGCACAGGGCCGAACTGATGTGGCGGATTTCGCTACCAATAAGCGTACTGCTGCTGAGTATGCTTGCCGTGCCGCTGTCGTATTTCAATCCCCGCACCGGCCACACCTACAATATTCTAATCGCCATCGGGCTGTTTCTGGTTTATCAAAACGGGCTGACCTTTCTGCGCAATGCGGTTGAAGACGGCAAGATTCCGTTTTGGCTCGGTCTGTTGCCGATGCACCTGTTGATGTTTGCCGCAGCACTGGTTCTGCTGCGCATACGCAGTATGCCCGCCCAGCCGTTTACGCAGGCAATGAAAGCGGCGCTGTTTCCGAAAGGTCGTCTGTGATGAAACTGATTAACCGGTACATTATCCGCCAAATGGCCGTAATGGCGGTGTATGCCCTGCTCGCTTTTCTGGCTTTATACAGTTTTTTTGAAGTCATCAACGAAATGGGCGATGTCGGCAAAGGCGGCTATACCGGCGGCAAAATGCTGCAATATCTGGCGCTCAACATACCGGCGCACGCCTACGAATTAATGCCGCTGGCGGTATTGATCGGCGGCCTGATTGCCCTCAGCCAGCTTGCCGCAGGAAGCGAACTGACCGTTATCAAAGCCAGCGGCATGAGTACCCGAAAACTTTTGGGCATTTTGTCGCAATTCGGCCTGATTTTTGCACTGGCCACCGTCGCCGTGGGCGAATGGGCCGCACCGAAAGCCAGCCGCTATGCCGAAAATATGAAAAGCAGCGCCATCAGCGGCAAAATCAGTACCGGCTCGTCGGGCTTGTGGCTGAAAGAGCAAAACCACATCATCAATGTGCGGGAAATGTTGCCCGACCACACGCTGACAGACATTAAAATCTGGAGCCACAACGAACATTACCAACTGACCGAAGCCCTTGCCGCCGAAACCGCCGCCCTCAATGCAGACGGAAGCTGGCAACTGAACAAAGTCAGCCGCAGCGCCATCGGTGCCGAACAGATTACAGCCGCCCGTGAAGATTCCGTGCGCTGGCCGGTTTCATTTGATGCCGCCCTGCTCGATGTTTTGCTGGTCAAGCCCGACCAAATGTCGGTGTCGGCGCTGTGGACGTATATCCGCCATTTGGAAAGCAACAAACAGCAGACGCAGGCCTACCAAATTGCGTTCTGGCGCAAAATCATGTATCCCGTTGCCGCATGGGTGATGGCGCTGGTGGCTTTTGCCTTCACGCCGCAAAACACCCGCCACGGCAATATGGGGCTGAAACTCTTCGGCGGCATCTGTCTCGGGCTGGCATTTCACTTTGCTGGACGGTTGTTCGGCTTTACCAGCCAGCTCTACGGCATTCCCCCGTTTTTGGCGGGCATTTTGCCGACCCTGATTTTCGCCCTGTGGGCGGTTTACCTGATCCGCAAACAGGAAAAACGCTGACAGCAAACCCAAGCCGTCTGAAAACGCGCAAAGCGAGTTTCTGCGAAGCTAAAATCGGCTTACCCGTTTTCAGACGGCATACCGACTTTTTTCCGAACACCTGTTAATGAAAAATACCACCATGAAAAACATCGTTATTCTGATTTCAGGACGGGGAAGCAATATGCAGGCCATCGTCAATGCCGCCATTCCCAACGTCCGCATTGCCGCCGTTTTGAGCAACAGCGAAACCGCCGCCGGTCTGGCATGGGCGGCTGAAAAAGGCATTGCCACCGACAGCATCAACCACAAAAACTACGATTCCCGCCTCGCCTTCGACACCGCCATGATGGAAAAAATCGACGCTTATCAGCCCGATTTAGTCGTTTTAGCGGGCTTTATGCGGATTCTGACCCCCGAATTCTGCCGGCATTACCAAGACCGCCTGATCAATATCCACCCTTCCCTGCTGCCCTCGTTTACCGGACTGCACACCCACGAACGTGCCTTGGCCGCCGGTTGCCGGATTGCCGGCTGCACCATTCACTTCGTTACCCCCGAATTGGACTGCGGCCCGATTATCGCTCAAGGCGTGGTGCCGATTTTGGACGGCGACACTGCCGACACCGTCGCCGCACGGGTTTTAAAAGTGGAACACACCCTGTTTCCCAAAGCCGTCGCCGACTTCGCCGCAGGCCGTCTGAAAATCGAAGGCAACCGTGTTATCAACCCAAACCATGAAATCAGTGCCGACAGCCGCTTTTGCGCCTGATGTTTCGGCGTGATCAAGAAAATAAATAGACAAAATCCGGTTTTATTGTTAAAACCGTGATTTCCATCAGTTTGCAACCTGATAAAGAGTATTTATGAAACCGATTCTACTGCCGCTTTTGCTGGCGGCTCTCCCGCTCGCTTCCTATGCCGCCGAGTTGCCCCAATCCGCAGAATTGCGTTATTCAGGGAGCTACGGCATTCCCGCTACCATGACTTTCACCCGCAGCGGCAACAATTACCGGATTGTGTCCGACATCAAAGTGCCGCTGTATAAAATCCGCTTTGAATCAGGCGGCGTGATTGCCGGAAACACCTTGAAACCGGCGTATTACAAAGATATTCGGGGCGGCAAAGTTTATGCCCAAGCCCGTTTTTCCGGCAACAGCATTACTTACGGCAAAACCGGCGACAGCCACACCGAAACCTTGTCCGGCAACAGCATGGATTTATTCACGCTGGCTTGGCAACTTGCCGCCAACGATGCCAAGCTCCCCGCCAACCTGAGCATTACCAACGGCAAAAAAATCTACCGTGCCGGCAACATCAGCCAAATCGGTAATGCGGCCTACCGCTTCAACGGCGGCACAACGAACGTGAACCGATACCGCATCCGCCAAGGCGACAATACCGTCAATTACGCATTTGCACCGGCATTTCACAATATTCCGACGCAGATTACCTACAGCGACGACGGTAAAAGCTACGATTTAAAATTGGTTTCTGCAAAAATCAACGGCCAAACTGTTCAACCGTAATTTTTTAAGATTAACCATAAACCATGCCGTCTGAAAACAGGGTTTGACGATTAAACCCATTTTCAGACGGCATGGTTTTGCGTTTTTCAGACGGCCTAGGCGGTCGGTTTGTCTTGCTGGTAAACGTGTTTGTTGTGGATGCTGCGTTTGCTTTTTTGCAGTTGCAGGCTGGCTTCGCTGCCCAAGCGCAGCGCCAGACCGATGGCGAGAATGTCGATGACCGCCAGTTGCAGCAGACGGGAAACCATCGGGGTGTAGAGTTCGGCGTTTTCCTGCGTGGCAACGCTCAATACGCAGTCGGCAAGCTGCGCCAGCGGGGAATTGTTGCGGGTTACGGCAATCACCGAAGCGCCGTTTTCTTTGGCGATGCTCACAGCATCAAGCAGTTCGATGGACGAGCCAGTGTTGGAAATGGCAACCAAAACGTCTTTTTCGGTCAATACCGAAGCTGCCATCAGTTGGGTGTGGGTATCGACATAGGCAACGGTGGAAATGCCGAAGCGGAAGAATTTATGCTGTGCGTCCTGCGCCACGATGCCGGAATTGCCGACACCGTAAAACTCGACACGGCGGGCGTGCATCAGCATGGCGATGGCGTTTTCCAGTTCGGCTTCTTTCAGGTAGCGCCGCTCGCCCAGCAGGGAAGCGGCGGCGTTGCCTAATACTTTTTCGACCACGTTGTCCATATCGTCGTCGGCATTGAGTTCTTCATGCACATAAGGCATACCTTCGTGGCCGATGCTGGCGGACAGGGCAAGTTTGAAATCGGGTAAGCCTTTATAGCCGAGGCTGCGGCAAAAACGGATGACGGTCGGCTGGCTGACGGCGGCACGTTCGGCGATTTCCGCCACGGCGGCATGGACAAACCATTTGGGCGAAGCCAGTGTGCATTCGGCGACTTTGCGTTCTGCGCCGGAAAGCTCGGGCAATGATTCGCTGATTTTGCTTAACATTAATGTATCTCCTGCTTTTTTATCGTCAATGACAACCCAAACCGAACGCTGCCGGTTTGGGCTTCATTTATCTGTATTTTTTATCACAATACGTTTCAGGCTTTTTTTGCCTGATTCTGCAAATGGTTGTCCAAAGCGGCGGCGGCACCGACAATGCCGGGGAATTTGCTCAACACGACGTACACCGGCACAGCGGCCAGATAGGCTTCAAAGCGGCCTTTGTTTTCAAAACGGCTGCGAAACGGTGAGGTTTTGAAATAATCCAACACGCGCGGAATAATGCCGCCGCACAGATACACGCCGCCGCGTGCGCCCAGCGTCAGGGCGAGGTTGGAAGCCACCGTTCCCAGCATGGCGCAGAAAATATCCAACGCCTGACGGCAAAACGGCGACGTGCCGCTCAGGGCTTTGTCGGTAATTTCAGACGGCATCAGATAGGCGGGAACGACTTCTGCCCTTGCTGCCAAGGCTTCGTAAATCAGGCTCAGACCGGCGCCGCTCAAAAAGCGTTCTGCCGACACATGGCCGTATTTGTTTTTGGCGTATTGCCAAATCCACACTTCCATATCGTCAAACGGCGGAAAACTGGTATGCCCACCCTCGCCCGCCAGAGCGACCCAGCCTGCCGGGCTGGACACCAAACCGCTCACGCCCAAGCCTGTACCCGGACCGATCACGCCTTTGGGCGCACCTGCCACCGGTTTTTGCCCGCCAATCTGCACCAAATCTTCAGGGGCGGTTTGGGTTACCGCCAAGGCCTGTGCGGTAAAGTCGTTCAGCAAAATCAAGGTTTCCAGCCGCAGTGCCTGACGGGTGGTTTCAATCGAAAACGCCCAGTGGTGGTTGGTCATCTGCACCCAGTCGCCCAAAATCGGGTTGGCAATCGCAAAAGCGGCATGGCGCACTTTCGGGTTGCCGGTGCGTTTGAGGTATTCTTTGGCGGCATCGACTACGGTGTCAAAATCCTGACACGGCAAGACTTCTGCCGATTCAATCTGCTGCGGCGCAGTTTCCAGCGCAAAACGGGCATTGGTGCCGCCGATGTCCGCCACCAGACGCGGCCATGATTGCAAATCAGTTTGTGTAGAAGACATGGCATTCAACTCCTGTATGATTTAAAACCAAACCAATCGGATAGGCGGCATCGCCTGCGGCGGCACGGTCGAAAACGGCTTTTTTGTCCGCTCCCTGAATGGCGAGGAATACGGATTGGGTTTGGGCAATGGCGTTCAGCGTCATGCTGATGCGCTCGTGCGGTGCAGTAACCGGCGTGGTGTGAATCAACGTTTCGCTGCAGTCGGCGGCGATGCCTGCCGCAAGCTGCGGCGCTTGCGGAAACAGCGAAGCCGTATGCCCGTCTGCACCCATGCCCAGCACCAGCACATCGGGCTGACGGTAATAGCTGCGGGCAAACGCCAGCGCCGATTCGGAGGCAAGCTGCGTTTCATCGGCGGCATCGTCCACCATCGGCAACCATGTTGCGGCGGCGGCTTTGTTTTGCAGCAGATGGCGGCGCACCAAGCCGCTGTTGCTGTCGGCATGACAAGTCGGCACAATCCGCTCGTCCACCAAAGCAACGGTGATCTTGTCCCACGCTAAATCGATTTGCGACAAGGCCTCGAAAAAGGCAATCGGCGAGCGTCCGCCCGACACCGCCAACACGGCGCTGCCCTGCTGCGCCACGGCTGTTTGCAGCGCTGCGGCAACTGCCTGCGCCAAGGCTTCTGCCGCCTGCGCCGGATTATCCTGTTCGCACCAGATAAACATTTGTATTCCTTTCTGTTTTCAGACGGCATATTCCGCTAAAACATCCGATTGCCATACTAAAACGGGCGTAAGCCAAGCCATTTGATTGCTTGCCCGCATTGCGTCGTCTGATTACCACCCGATTGCTGCCCGTATAGAAACAGATAGTTCGGCGATAACTGTTGAGGCCGTCTGAAAAGCTGTTTTTGTTGTGAATGAAAACTGAATTGGGTTATTGTTGGGTTATTGTTCTTCGTGCCACTTGTCGCCATTGGCCGCCAGCAGACTGCGCGCGGCTTCCGGCCCCCACGAATGGGCGGCGTAGCCGTGCGGCGCTTGGGTGTTTTGCGCCCAGTTGTCCAAAATCGGCATCACATATTCCCAAGCCGCTTCCAGTTCGTCACGGCGGTTGAACAAGGCCAGTTTGCCGTCAATCACGTCCAACAGCAGCCGCTCGTAGGCTTCGGCACGCCGTCCGGCAACGGCTTTGCCCAAATCCACCCCCAGCGGCACACGTTCCACCCGATTGCCCGCCCCCGGCGTTTTCACCTGCATATACAGGCTCACGGTTTCATTCGGCTGTAATTCGATTACCAAGCGGTTGGGTGCAACAACGCTGTTTTCAAACAACTTCTGATTCAAATCTTTGAAATTCAACACGATTTCCGCCACTTTGCCCGCCATGCGTTTGCCGGTACGCAGATAAAACGGCACACCCCGCCAACGTTCGTTGTCGATTTCGGCTTTGATGGCGACATAGGTTTCGGTGAAACTGTCGGCCGGAACATTGTTTTCCTGCAGATAGCCGTTTACGCCCCCGGCGGCGGTATATTGCCCGCGCACCACATTTTCATTGACCGATTCCACCGTCAGCGGTTTCAGCGCTTTGATAACTTTGACTTTTTCATCGCGCACATCATCGGCATCCAAACTTTTCGGTGCTTCCATCGCCGTCATGCACAGCATCTGCATCAAATGGTTCTGCACCATATCCCGCAACGCACCGGTGATGTCGTAAAACTCGCCCCGCTCTTCCACGCCGAGCTGCTCGGCAATCGTCAGTTGCACGCTTTTGACATATTTGTTGTTCCACAGCGGCTCGAACACAATATTGCCGAACCGCAGCGCCAGCAGATTTTGCAGGCTTTCTTTGCCCAGATAATGGTCGATACGGTAAATCTGTTCTTCTTTAAAGAAACGGGCCACATCATCGTTGATTTGCTGCGAAGTGGCCAAATCCGTACCCAGCGGTTTTTCCAACACCACCCGCACATGGTCGGCATTCAGCCCCACCGCTGCCAGATTTTCGCAGGCTTGGGCAAAGAATTTCGGTGCGGTCGAAAGATAAATCACCACATTGTCGGTATTTTTGCGGCCGTGAACCGCCTCGCCCAAACTGCGGAAATCTTCTGCACGGGTTACATCAACCGTCAGATATTCGACACGCTGCAAAAACGCCGCCCAATCCTGTTCGGAAAAATGCTGTTTGATGTGGATTTTGGCATGGCTTTCCATTTTTTCCCGAAATGCCGCCGTATCCATCTCGCTGCGGCTCACGCCGAGAATCCGGCCCTGCGGGTGCAGCAGACCGGCGACGTGCGCCTGATACAGACAGGGCAACAGCTTGCGCATCGCCAAATCGCCGGTCGCACCGAACAGCACCAAATCAAAATCTGTTTGTGTATTCATCGTTTCATCTTTCATCGAGAAACCGGTTTTTATCCGCCCGCCTGCGGTTTTTGCCGCCGTTTCAGCGAGGCCGTCTGAAAACGGCCGCCGCAACAGATACCGGCTTTTTTTGCTACCGCTTTCAATTTAAACCATTATTTTTTAAAACGCTGCGCACTCGGCACGCACCGGCGGCGCAATCGGTAGTAATACTACACAGGGCTACACATTTTGTCTATCCGGTTTGATGCAAATAATTTGACTTAGTTTAAAGTTTTTTCATTTCCGTAATTTTGCATACGGCAACATTTGGCTTACATCAAGTTTCACTATATTTGCCGATTATTTTGTAACAAAATTACAGATTTTGGATTATAATAAGCGGACAATTAAAACTTATCGCCAACCGACTGCCCGTCGTTTCCCAAACAAGGAGCAAACCGCCATGACCGACACCCCACTGCACCCGACGCTGGCCAAAATCACCCAACGCATTATCGACCGCAGCCGAAACAGCCGCCAACGCTATTTAGACCGAATCCGTGCCGCCAAACAGCAGGGAAAGGTGGAACGCAGCCGCTTGGGTTGCAGCAATCTGGCACACGGTTATGCCGCCATGCCCAAAACCGTCAAAATCGAAATGCTGCGTGAAAATGTGCCGAATCTGGGCATCATCACCGCCTACAACGATATGGTTTCGGCACACCAGCCGTTTAAAGATTTCCCCGACTGGATTAAAGACGAAGCCCTGAAACACGGTGCAACCGCCCAAGTGGCGGGCGGCACGCCGGCGATGTGCGACGGCATTACGCAGGGCTATGCCGGTATGGAATTATCGCTGTTTTCCCGTGATGTGATTGCGATGAGTACCGCCATCGGTCTGTCGCACCAAATGTTTGACGGCGGTCTGTTTATGGGTGTGTGCGACAAAATTGTTCCCGGCTTGATGATTGGTGCGCTGTCGTTCGGCCATTTACCGGCGGTGTTTGTTCCCGCCGGTCCGATGTCCAGCGGCATCGGCAACAAAGAAAAAGCCCGCACCCGCCAACTGTTTGCCGAAGGCAAAGTCGGCCGTGAAGCGCTGTTGGAAAGCGAAATGGGTTCGTACCATAGCCCCGGCACCTGCACGTTTTACGGCACGGCCAATTCCAACCAGATGATGATGGAAATGATGGGCGTGCATCTGCCTGCTGCCGCCTTCGTCCACCCCTACACCGAGCTGCGTGAAGCGCTGACCCGCCATGCTGCCGCTCATCTGGCGCAAAATATCCGCAGCGGCAACATCAAACCTCTGGGCGAAATGCTGACCGAAAAATCGTTTATCAATGCCTTAATCGGCCTGATGGCGACCGGCGGCTCGACCAACCACACCATGCACCTGATTGCCATGGCCCGTACCGCCGGCGTGATTCTCAACTGGGACGACTTTGACGAAATTTCCGCCATTGTGCCGCTGCTGATTCGGGTGTACCCCAACGGCAAAGCCGACATCAACCATTTCACCGCCGCCGGCGGGCTGCCGTTTGTGATTCGGGAACTGCTCAAAGCCGGTCTGCTGCACAATGATGTCGATACCGTTGTCGGCCGGGGTATCCACCACTACACGCAAGAGCCGTTTTTGATTGACGGCAAACTCGAATGGCGGGACGCACCCGACACCAGCGGCGATGATGAAATCCTGCGCACAATCGACCGCCCGTTCTCACCCGACGGCGGCCTGCGCCTGATGAAAGGCAACATCGGCCGCAGCGTGATTAAAGTATCCGCCGTGCGGGAAGGCTGCCGCATTATCGAAGCGCCCGCCATCGTGTTCAACGACCAGCGGGAAGTATTGGAAGCCTTCGATCGGGGCGAACTCGAACGGGATTTTGTCTGTGTCGTCCGCTACCAAGGCCCCCGTGCCAACGGTATGCCCGAATTGCACAAACTCACGCCGCCTTTGGGCATTTTGCAGGACCGTGGTTTCAAAGTCGCCCTGCTGACCGACGGCCGGATGTCGGGTGCATCGGGCAAAGTTCCCGCCGCCATTCACATGACGCCCGAAGCCTCCATGGGCGGCAACATCGCCAAAATCCGTACCGGCGATATCATCCGTTTCGACTCCGTCAGCGGCGAACTCAATGTGTTGCTTGACGAAGCCCAATGGTCGGCACGCACGCCCGAAAGTATTGATTTAACCGCCAACGGCGCAGGCTGCGGTCGGGAACTGTTTGCCAATTTCCGCAGCCTCACCAGCGAAGCCGAAACCGGTGCCATGAGTTTCGGCGGCGAATTTGCCTGAACAATCATTATGCCGTCTGAAAACAAGTGCAGCGTGTTTCTGCGCAGCTATAGCGGATTTAATTAATTTTCGATACAAGGCAGCAAGCCGCAGACAGTACAAGTAGTACGGCAAGGCGCAGCAACGCCGTAGCGAAAGTTAAGTTAATCCGCTATAAAATCACATTTTCAGACGGCCTCACCAACAATCCCAACAGGAAAACACCATGTCCCTACTCACTCCCAGAGAAATCCTCAGCGCCGGTGCCGTCATTCCCGTCATGGCGATTCACGACCTCGACACCGCCGTCGATTTGGCACACGCACTGGTCGAAGGCGGCATTCCCACGCTGGAAATCACGCTGCGCACCCCTGTCGGCTTGGAAGCCATCCGCCGGATTGCCAAAGAAGTGCCGGATGCCATTGTCGGCGCAGGCACGGTGATCAATCCCGAACAATTACAGGCCGTTGCCGATGCCGGTGCCGTTTTCGCCATCAGCCCCGGCCTGCACCCGACACTCGCCGAAGCCGCCGCCGACAGCAGCATTCCGCTGATTCCCGGCGTTGCCACCCCGAGCGAAGTCCAGTTGGCACTGGAATTCGGCATCGACACCCTGAAACTGTTCCCGGCCGAAGCAGTCGGCGGCAAAGCCATGCTCAAAGCCCTGTACGGCCCGTATGCCGATGTCCGCTTCTGCCCCACCGGCGGCATCACCCCCGCCACCGCCCCCGACTACCTCGCCCTGCCCAACGTCTTATGCGTCGGCGGCTCATGGCTGACCCCGAAAACCGCCGTGCAAAACCGTGATTGGGCAAGCATTACCAAACTGGCGCAAGAAGCCGCCGCTTTAAAAACAGCGTAACCGTTGGCAATATAGTGGAATAAGCCCAAAGCCATACCAAGCAGCAAGCCGAAGACAGTACAAACAGTACAGCAAGGCGAAGCTAACGCTGTCGTGCTTTGCGATTATTTCACTATAAAAAACCAAGCCGTCTGAAAATTGAATTTTCAGACGGCTTGGTTTTATCTGTTTACAGAATTTTCCGCTTAACGGCCTTTATAGGCGGCTTTGGCGAAACTTTTGCCCGAGCTGCTGCCGAAGCGTTTGCGGCCGTCGCTGCTTTTTTTGAAGCCTTCGCTTTTCGGTTTGCCGCTCCAGCCGCCTTCTTTCGGTTTGCCGCCGGTTCGGGCCGGTTTTTTGTCGCCGAACGAGCGTTCTTTGCTGCCGGCAAAACTTTTCGCACCCCAGCCGCCCCTGCCTTTTGGTTTGCCGGCCGGTTTGCGTTTGCGGGTCGGTTCCATGCCGTCGATGGTTACTTCTTCGAGTTTGCGGCCGATGTATTTTTCGATTTTGTGGACTTTGACGTATTCATTGACTTCGGCAAACGTCATCGCCAAACCGGTACGGCCGGCACGGCCGGTACGGCCGATGCGGTGAACGTAGTCTTCCGCCTGTTTCGGCAAATCGTAGTTAATCACATGGGTAATGGTCGGCACATCAATGCCTCGGGCGGCAACGTCGGTGGCAACCAGAATTTTGCAGCGGCCTTTGCGCAGATCCATCAGCGTGCGGTTGCGCCAGCCTTGCGGCATATCGCCGTGCAAACAATGGGCGGCAAAGCCTTTTTCATACAAATCGTCCGCCAAGACTTCGGTCATGGCTTTGGTGGAGGTGAAAATCACGCATTGGTCGATGGCGGCATCGCGCAGAATATGGTCGAGCAGGCGGTTTTTATGGCGCATATCATCGCAATACAGCAACTGTTCTTCGATTTTACCCTGTTCGTCCACACGCTCGACTTCGACCACTTCGGGATTTTGGGTCAGTTTGCGTGCCAGTTTGCCGACTGCGCCGTCCCAAGTGGCGGAAAACAGCAGGGTTTGGCGGTCTTCGGGCGTGGCAGCAACGATGGTTTCGATGTCTTCGATAAAGCCCATATCCAGCATACGGTCGGCTTCGTCCAAAATCAGCACTTCCAAGCGGTCGAAATTGATTTTGCCGCTTTGCATCAAATCCATCAGACGACCCGGCGTGGCAACCACCAAATCAACCGGTTTGCTCAAGGCTCGGGTTTGATAGCCGAACGATGCGCCGCCGACAATGCTGACAGTGCGGAACCAGCGCATATTTTGGGCGTAAACCGAAGCGTTTTTCTCAACCTGAGCCGCCAGCTCACGGGTCGGTGTCAACACCAGCGCACGGGGACCTTTGCCCGGTTTTTCACTGCGGCGGGTCAAACGTTGCAGGGTCGGCAGCAGAAAGGCTGCGGTTTTGCCCGAACCGGTTTGAGCGGATGCCATAATGTCCCGTCCGGCCATCGCATGGGGAACCGCCTGCGCCTGAATCGGGGTCGGCGTTTCATAGCCTGCGCTGACCAGCGCCGAGAGAATGTTTTTATCAAGGTTTAAATCGGAAAATTTAATAGACATGGTTTATCCTGAGAAATGCCGTTTGGGCTGAAAATCAATCGTTTGCCAAACGGCAAGACAACAACGCTGTTCACCCGTATTAAAAAATACGTGTGGCCCGAAGCAGTGGCTGGATAACGGAATGTATGTAACGTTACAGGCTGTCGCAAGCGCTTTCGCTTGTGGTTAACATCGACAACAACCTGCACAATTACGCTTTGAAACAAAGCAACAGAAGAAACTCGCTTCGCTTTTTCCTGCGGAAAAATCGGTTTTCGGCGGCATTCGGACAGCGGATGCCGAAAGAAGCGGTTATAGGCTGGAAGACGATGGCTTCATAAAAACAAAATGAAAGGCGGATGATATAGACTTGCCCTGCTGCGGTCAAGCAGAATCTTGAAAATTACAGTAAAATACGCCCTTTATTCATTCCATGCCGTCTGAAAATGAGTGAAACGAATTTCAGCGAAGCTAAAATGTGCAAAGCAGAATTTCTGTTCAGCTAAACCGCAGCGGCAAGAACACGGAACTTTTATGAGCGACATCACTTCCTTTGCCAACCGCTTGGGCAAAAACATCAAACACCTGATGAAATGGGCAAAACGCAACCAAATCGAAGCGTGGCGGATTTATGATCGCGACATTCCCCAGTTTCCCTTTGCCGTCGATATCTACGGCGACCAAATCCACTTGCAGGAATACGACACCGGCTGGCTGATGCAGGAAGACGAATACGAAGCATGGCTGCAGCAGATTATCGAAGCCATTGTATTCGTTACCGGTTTTCCCGCAGCACACATCCACACCAAACGCCGCCAACGCCAAAAAGGCAGCAGCCAATACGAAAAAACCGGCCTGCACGGCGAAGATTTCACGATTGCCGAAAACGGCCGCCGCTTCTGGGTCAATCTCGACAAATACCTCGACACCGGCCTGTTTCTCGACCACCGCAACACCCGCAAAAAAGTCGGCGAAACCGCAGCGGGCAAACGCTTTTTAAACCTGTTTTCCTACACCGGCAGCTTCAGCGTTTATGCCGCCACCGGCGGCGCAGACAGCAGCGAAACCGTGGATTTGTCCAATACCTACCTCGACTGGGCAAAACGCAATTTCGAATTAAACGGCATCGACACCGAACGCCATAAAATTGTGCGTGCCGACGTGTTCCAATACCTGAAAGATGCCGCCGCCGAAGGCAAACAGTTTGACCTGATCGTGATGGATCCGCCGAGCTTTTCCAACAGCAAAAAAATGAGCGACATTCTCGACATTCAGAGGGATCAGCTTACCCTGATTGAAGGCGCAATGAAGCTGCTCGCTCCCGACGGTTTGATGTATTTTTCCAACAACCTGCGCCGCTTCGTTTTGGAAAACGCCGTGTCCGAACGCTTCAACGTGAAAGATATTTCCAAGTTTTCCGTTCCCGACGATTTCCGCAACAAAAAAATCCACCAATGTTGGGAAATCCGCCACCCCGCCAAATAAAAATAGGCCGTCTGAAAACTCGCTACACTCATTTTCAGACGGCCTGCTGTCGTTTATCAATAGATTTCGTCAAACCGCATCATCCGAACGCTCACCCGTGCGGATACGGACGGCCTCTTCCACCGGCAGAATAAAAATTTTACCGTCGCCGATTTTGCCCGAACGTGCCGTATCCATAATCACCTCCACCGCACGCTCGACCGCATCGTCCGCCAACACCAGCTCCAGCTTGACTTTCGGCAGAAAGTCCACCGCATATTCCGCCCCGCGGTAGATTTCGGTATGCCCTTTCTGGCGGCCGAAACCCTTCACTTCGCTGACGGTCATGCCGGTAACGCCGATTTCAGTCAGCGCCTCGCGCACATCGTCCAATTTAAACGGTTTGATAATGGCTTCGATTTTTTTCATTCCGACACTCCCTTCATCATTCTGAATCTATAAGTAAATTCACCATACAAAACAATATCGCCCAACAGTATAACATACAAACCGCCACGCTCAGGCCGTCTGAAAATGAGTGAAACGAATTTCAGCGAAGCTAAAATGAGCAAGGCGAATTTTAGCGAAGCGAAAACAGACAAAGCAGGCAGCGGTTCAGTTAAAACGCCCAAAGATTGTCAACACTTTTACAAAAATAGCCAAGCAAAATATTGCCCGACAGCGTATAATACGCAGGTTTGAAGCGGCAGCACCGAGTCTGTCGCCCGTCTGTTTTTTCCAACCGCATTTGAGAGTGAATCCATGTCTGTTGTTTTGCCCTTACGCGGCGTTACCGCCCTGTCTGATTTCCGCATTGAAAAACTGCTGCAAAAAGCCGCCGCACTGGGCTTGCCGCCGGCGCAGCCGAAAAGCGAATTCTGGTATTTTGTCAGCAGCCCGAACCCGCTGAATCCGCAAACCGTAGAAAAACTGCAAGCCTTATTGGATGCCCGAAGTGTTGATGAAACGCCGAAAGCCCGCAACGGCTTGCATTTGTTTTTGATTACCCCCCGCATCGGCACTATTTCCCCTTGGGCATCCAAAGCCACCAACATCGCCGAAAACTGCGGCATTGCAGGCATTGAACGCATCGAACGGGGCATGGCGGTCTGGATTGAAGGCGAACTGAACAACGAACAATACCGCCAATGGGCATCGCTGCTGCACGACCGCATGACCGAAAGCGTTTTGCCCGATTTGGATTCGGCAGCGCAACTGTTCCGCCATATCGAACCGGAAACCTTCGGCAGCGTGGACATTTTAAACGGCGGCAAAGCAGCTTTAGAGCAAGCCAACACCGCCATGGGTTTGGCGCTCTCACCCGACGAAATCGATTATCTGGTAACCAATTATCAGGCGCTGAACCGCAATCCGAGCGATGTCGAACTGATGATGTTTGCCCAAGCCAACAGCGAACATTGCCGCCATAAAATTTTCAATGCCGATTTTATCCTCAACGGCGAACAGCAGCCGAAATCGCTGTTCGGCATGATTCGGGATACCCACAACGCCCATCCGGAAGGCACGGTGGTCGCCTATAAAGACAATTCTTCGGTAATCGAAGGGGCGAAAATCGAACGTTTCTACCCCGATTCGGCAGAAAACCAGGGCTACCGCTTCCACGAAGAAGACACGCACATCATCATGAAAGTGGAAACCCACAACCACCCGACCGCCATCGCCCCGTTTGCCGGTGCGGCGACGGGTGCAGGCGGCGAAATCCGTGATGAAGGTGCGACCGGCAAAGGTTCCCGCCCGAAAGCAGGTCTGACCGGCTTTACCGTTTCCAATTTGAATATCCCCGATTTGCAACAGCCTTGGGAACAGCCTTACGGCAAGCCCGACCACATTGCTTCGCCGCTGGATATTATGATTGAAGGTCCGATTGGCGGCGCAGCGTTCAACAACGAATTCGGCCGCCCCAACCTCTTGGGCTATTTCCGCACTTTTGAAGAAAAAGTGGACGGCCAAGTGCGGGGTTTCCACAAGCCGATTATGATTGCCGGCGGCTTGGGCAATATTCAGGCGCAGCAGACGCATAAAGACGAAATCCCCGAAGGCGCATTGTTAATCCAACTCGGTGGTCCGGGTATGCTGATTGGTCTCGGCGGCGGCGCTGCTTCCTCAATGGATACCGGCACCAACGACGCTTCGCTCGACTTCAACTCCGTGCAGCGGGGCAACCCCGAAATCGAACGCCGTGCGCAGGAAGTGATCGACCGCTGCTGGCAGCTTGGCGATCAAAACCCGATTATCTCGATTCACGACGTGGGTGCAGGCGGTTTATCCAATGCTTTCCCCGAATTGGTCAATGATGCCGGACGGGGTGCAAAATTCGCCCTGCGTTCCGTACCTTTGGAAGAACACGGCCTTACGCCGCTGCAAATCTGGTGCAACGAATCGCAAGAGCGTTATGTGTTGGCAATTTTGGAACAGGATTTAGACACCTTCCGCACCATCTGCGAGCGGGAACGCTGTCCGTTTGCCGTAGTCGGCACCGCCACCGACGACGGCCATCTGCAGGTGCGGGACGATTTGTTCGACAACAGTCCGGTTGATTTGCCGCTGAACGTGTTGCTCGGCAAACCGCCGAAAACCACCCGCAGCGACCAAACCGTGAAGCCGTCTGAAAACCACGTTTTCAATGCCGAAAACATCGACCTGAAAGAAGCGGCATACCGAGTATTGAGTTTGCCCGCCGTTGCCGCCAAAAACTTCCTGATTACCATCGGCGACCGCAGCGTGGGCGGCATGACCCACCGCGACCAAATGGTCGGCCGCTACCAAACGCCGGTTGCCGACTGCGCCGTAACCATGATGGGTTTCAACACCCACCAAGGCGAAGCGATGAGCATGGGCGAAAAACCCGCCCTCGCCCTGTCGGACGCACCGGCTTCCGGCCGCATGTGTATCGGCGAAGCCCTAACCAACATTGCCGCCGTCAATATCGGCGACATCGGCAACATCAAACTCTCCGCCAACTGGATGGCCGCCTGCGGCACGGCGGGCGAAGACGAAAAACTCTACCGCACCGTTGAAGCCGTTTCCCAAACCTGTCAGGCATTGGGCGTAAGCATTCCGGTGGGCAAAGACAGCCTGTCGATGAAAACCGTGTGGCAGGAACAAGGGGAACAAAAATCCGTTGTTTCGCCTTTGAGCCTGATTATTTCCGCCTTTGCGCCGGTGAAAGATGTCCGCAAAACCGTTACGCCGGAACTGAAAAATGTTGAAGACAGCATTTTATTGCTTGTCGATTTGAGCTTCGGCAAAGCCCGCATGGGCGGCTCGGCGCTGGCGCAGGTGTACAACCAAACCGGCGGTGCAGCCCCCGACATCGACGCAGGCCGTCTGAAAGCGTTTTACGATGTGATTCAGCAGCTGGTTGCCGAAGACAAACTCTTGGCATACCACGACCGCAGCGACGGCGGCCTGTTTGCCACGCTGGCGGAAATGGCCTTTGCCGCTCGAATCGGCATTCTCGCAGACCTCGACAGCCTGACCCAAGCCACAGCCGCCGCCAATCCCGAACTGCATGAACGCAAAGATTTGCTGTCCCGTGTTTTGTTTAACGAAGAACTGGGTGCCGCCATTCAAATCCGTCAGGCGGACTTGGCAAGCGTTACCGCCGCTTTTGCCGCACACGGTTTGGACGCAGCACTGCACACCGTCGGCAAACCCAATACCGGCAAGGAAGACGAATTTGCCGTCTGCAGCGGTTCGGGCAAATACTTCTTGGCGGAAAACATCATTGAAATGCAGAGCGTGTGGCAATCCACCAGCCACGCCATTCAAAAACTGCGCGACAATCCCGACTGCGCCGACAGCGAATTTGCCCAAATCGCCGACAAAAAACGCAGCGCCCTGTTTGCCGATTTGACCTTCGATGTCGATCAAGACATCGCCGCTCCGTTTATCAACAGCGGCGTGAAACCGAAAATCGCCGTATTGCGGGAACAAGGCGTAAACGGCCAGCTTGAAATGGCGGCGGCGTTTACCCGTGCCGGATTTGATGCCTACGATGTCCACATGAGCGACCTGATGGCCGGCCGTTTCAAACTCGACAGTTTCCAAATGCTCGCCGCCTGCGGCGGTTTCAGCTACGGCGACGTATTGGGTGCGGGCGAAGGCTGGGCGAAATCGATTCTGTTCCACCCCGCCCTGCGCGACCAGTTTGCCGCCTTCTTTGCCAACCCGAACACCCTCACTTTGGGCGTGTGCAACGGTTGCCAAATGGTCAGCAACCTTGCCGAAATCATTCCGGGCGCAGAAGCGTGGCCGAAGTTCAAACGCAACATCAGCGAACAGTTTGAAGCCCGTTTGAGCATGGTCAATGTGCCGAAATCGCCATCGCTGATTCTGGCGGAAATGCAAGGTTCGAGCCTGCCGGTGGTGGTCAGCCACGGCGAAGGCCGTGCCGATTTCGCCCTCAAAGGCGGCAATGTGCCGGATGATTTGAATATCGCCCTGCAATATGTGGACGGCACCAACCAAGTTACCCAAACTTATCCGTTCAACCCCAACGGCTCGCCGCAGGGCATTGCCGGCGTAACCAACTGCGACGGCCGCATCACCATTATGATGCCGCATCCGGAACGGGTGTACCGTGCCGCCCAGATGAGCTGGAAGCCCGAAGGCTGGAACGAGCTTTCCGGCTGGTACCGCCTGTTTGCCGGCGCACGCAAAGCCTTGGGCTAAACAGCGCTGCAAAACCATGCCGTCTGAAAATCCGGTTTTCAGACGGCATACTTGCACACCCGCCGCCTTGATAAAGCGGCAATCCGCCACTATATCAACGGCAACGGTCGCTTTCAGCCATAACAGCGGCCATTCAGTCCCATTTTTACCCACGGAAAAAATATGAAAAAAATCATTGTCCTGACCGTATTATCCACGTTCGCCCTCGCCGCCTGCAAAGACGAAACGCTGGCGCAACTGGAACAACAACAAAAACAAATCGAGCAGCTTCAACAACAACTGGCACAGCAAACCGGCGAACAGGCCGACAACACCGTTTATCAGCTCGCCCCCGAAGCCGTTGCCGAAACCATTCCCGCCGATGCACAGAAAAACGGCAACAACGGCCAACCGGTAACCGGTAGCGACGGCCAGCAATACATTTACGACCAAGCCACCGGAAGCTGGCTTCTGCAAAGTCTGGTCGGCGCAGCCGCAGGTGCCTTTATCGGCAACGCCTTGGCCAACAAATTCATGAAATCGCCGAACCAAGACACTCAGGTTGCCCGCCAAGCCCGCAACAATTATTACCAGTCGGCACGCCCGAACGCCCGCACCAGCCAGCAGCTCAACACCCGCAGCCTGCCTGCGCAAAACCGTGCCGCCGCCCAACCGAACTACCGCCCTTCGCAGGCAACCCAACCCAACTACCGCCGCAACACCCCCATCCGCCGCAGCGGTTTCGGCCGCCGCCGTTAAACGGGTAAAACAAGCCGTCTGAAAACCTGTTTTCAGACGGCCTGAAATAAACAATGAATTGATTAAAAATTGGCAATCTGCGCACGATTATTTCGGCACGCAACATTGGCAAGCGTTTTGCCGCCTTTGGTTACGGTAACGCCCAAATCTTCACCCCAATAGGCAATATTATAATCTACGCCTTTATGGGTCAGCGTTACGCCGCACTCATATTTCCCGCACATTGGTTGAACCTGCCTCTTGCTGTTGGTAAATACCAAATCCGGTTTGCCGGGAAAACCGTAGCTGTAACGGTAATGGCTGCCGCCATCCACCACCGCCAAGGTTTTACCGCTGTTGGTTACGCAGGAAAACGCCGTATGCTCCGCCAGCGCAGGTTGTGCCAAAATCAGTACCAAGACGGCAAAAATACTTTTTTTCATCTGAATCCTCCGTTTGATTCGGTTGCAATCATCTCCAAATTATAACGGTAGAACACCAGAGCGCCAGCTACTGACAGTAGGAAAAAACCCCGAAAAGTGGCCGCAACCGCCGCAGTCGGTTTGCAGTTGAACATTATCCCAATCACGCCGTTTTTCAGTACAATATCGTGAATACGCAATAGCCGTCTGAAAATGAGCAAACACCACAAAGGAAAGCTGTTATGAGCAACCATCACAAACTGATTATTTTAGGTTCCGGCCCTGCGGGTTACACCGCCGCCGTTTACGCCGCCCGTGCCAACCTCAATCCGGTGATTATCACCGGTATCCAGCAAGGCGGTCAGCTGATGACCACCACCGAAGTGGACAACTGGCCTGCCGATGCCGACGGCGTGCAGGGGCCCGAACTGATGGCACGTTTCCAAGCCCACGCCGAGCGTTTCGGTACAGAAATGATTTTCGACCAAATCCACACCGCCCAACTGCAGCAGCGCCCGTTCAAACTCATCGGCGATATGGGCGAATATACCTGCGATGCGCTGATTATCGCCACCGGCGCTTCCGCCAAATATCTGGGGCTGCCGAGTGAAGAAACCTTTGCCGGCAAAGGCGTATCCGCCTGCGCCACCTGCGACGGCTTTTTCTACCGCCAGCAAGATGTTGCCGTGGTCGGCGGCGGCAATACCGCAGTCGAAGAAGCACTGTATCTGGCGAACATCGCCAACACCGTTACCCTGATTCACCGCCGGGACACGTTCCGTGCCGAAAAAATCATGGTCGATAAATTGATGCAGCGTGTTGATGAAGGCAAAATCATCTTGAAAACCAACGCTGTATTGTCCGAAGTATTGGGCGACGACAGCGGCGTAACCGGCGCCCGCCTGCAACACAACGACGGCTCGGTTGAAGACCTTGCCGTCAAAGGCGTGTTTATCGCCATCGGCCACAAACCGAACACCGATATTTTCAAAGGCCAGCTCGATATGGACGAAACCGGCTATCTGATTACCAAAGGCGGTAACGGCGACAATGTCGGCGCAACCAATATCGAAGGCATTTGGGCCGCCGGAGACGTAAAAGACCACACCTACCGCCAAGCCATCACCAGCGCCGCCTCTGGCTGCCAAGCGGCACTCGATGCCGAGCGTTGGCTGGATCAGCAAAGCTGAAACGCTTGCAAGCGATATTGTTGAAATAAAACGAAGCCGTCTGAAAATTGGGTTTTCAGACGGCTTGCTTTTTGGGTTTAGGTTGGGTCTCGACCCTACATTGATTTAAATCACTTTGAAACATAAAGTTTTGCCGGGTTGCGCTTGTGCCTCGCTAACCACAGCCTACGACAGATGTTGTATGAAAAATTAAGTATTTTCGCTGTATCACCGCAAATACGGCATCGGATTGACTGCTTTGCCGTTTACCCGCACTTCAAAATGCAGTTTGACCCGATCGCTGTCGCTGCTGCCCATGGTAGCGACGGTTTGTCCGGCCCGCACGGTTTGGTTTTCGGCAACCAGCAGGCTGTCGTTGTGGGCGTAGGCGGTAATCAGCGACGGGCTGTGGCTGATGAGCAGCAGTTTGCCGTAGCCCCTTACGCCCTCGCCTGCGTATAAAACTTTGCCGTCGGCGGCGGCTTTGACGTTTTGCCCGCGTACGCCGATGATGTCTATGCCTTTGTTGCTGCTGCCGTTATATGATTGAACGACATGGTCGCCGCCGTTGTCCACCGGCCATTGCATTTTCTGCCGAACTGCTGCTGTATTGGTGTTGGCGGTATGGGCGGGGGTATGGCTGCGGGCATTCTGCACTTTCAAAACCTGCCCGACTTCGATTTTGGCGGCATCGCTCAAATGATTCCATTGCACCAAGGTCTGCACGCTTTGGCCGTAGCGTTTGGCAATGCGGTAGAGCGTATCGCCTGCCTGAACCCGATAATATCCGGCGGGTACGGCTTTGCTGCCCGGTGCATGGCTGCCGGAACAGGCGGCCAATGTAGCGGCAAACAGGGTGCAGATGATTTTTTGCAGGGCGGATTTCATCATGTGGTCGGTGTCCTTATGCGTCTTGCTGTTCAATCGGGCATAAGGATACCAAAGAGCCGACGGAAAGACCACTTTTCAGACGGCCTGCTGCGGCTCTTCGCTTTGCTGCGGATTGTGTTCCGTATTGTCTAAAATCTGCTGCAATTCGGTACGCAAACTGTGCTGCTCCGTCAGAGCATTCCACACGGCATCTTCCGATAAAACGCTGTAATTTCCTTGCGAATCAATGGTAAATTCATCGGCACGTTCGTACAGTGCCAACCATTCGGGCGAGCTGTAAAATGCGTCCAACTGTTTCATAATCTCTGCACCGCGCTGCCAGTCGGCGATGCTTTTTTCCAAGTGTGGTAGCAGTTTCTGCCATTCTCCGTATAAATCCTGCATTTTTTGAATATATTGTTGCGTATCCATATTGTTTGCCTCCGGTTTGGGTGGAAATTACCGATTTTGACACTTTTTTGCCTTGTCAGTCGGCGGATTTGGCTTTATTTTATAGTACCTGTTAATAATAAGGAACGGATTATGCAA
The DNA here is from genome assembly GCF_028463985.1 of Neisseria lisongii. NCBI lineage: Bacteria > Pseudomonadati > Pseudomonadota > Betaproteobacteria > Neisseriales > Neisseriaceae > Neisseria > Neisseria lisongii. The sequence continues at coordinate 1,156,115 of NZ_CP116766.1, forward strand.
GTTTTCGGTATCGGTTTTCTGGTGCTGCTGTTTTTTGAAATCATGTCGATTGTCTGGGTTGCCGACTGGCTCGGCGGCGGTTTGACGCTCTTGCTGATGGCGGCAAGTTTTGCTGCCGGTGTGATGATGTTGCGCCACACCGGCCTGTCGGGCATTTTGCTGGCGGGTGCAACGCTGCGCAGCGGTCAGAATATTTCGCTTTACCAAATGCTGTGGCCGATCCGTTATGCGCTGGCGGCGGTGTTGCTGATGAGTCCGGGCTTTATTTCTACCGTGATTGCCCTGCTTCTGCTGCTGCCGATTAAAGGCAAACCGGTTGCCGCCATGCAGCAGACACCGTTTCAAACGCAGCGTACAACCCGCAGCGGCACTCGGGATGATGATATTATCGAGGGCGAATACACGGTAACCCGCCCAAACGGCAAACCGCAGGACTATATCGAGCATCAATCTGACGAGCATTCACGGTAAAACACACTATCGTGAACCGCTGCAAGGCCGTCTGAAAACAAAATTTTTCAGACGGCCTGACTATTTCCGCTACGTCAATGCTATACTTACAGCTAAATCATTCAATTTACCATACGGTGCTGATTTGCCCTGTATGGTAAATTCATTACACCTTTCATATTTTTGAATTTCCGACAGACGGCAAACCGCCGCCCGTTATGCAAAAACGAGAAAAAGATGAGCAGAATACAGCAGACTTTTCAAAACCTGAACGGTAAAAAAGCCCTGATTTCCTACATTACCGCCGGTGATCCCGACCTGAACACTACGGTTGCACTGATGCACAGTCTGGTCAAAAACGGCACCGATATTCTGGAGCTGGGCATTCCCTTTTCCGACCCGATGGCCGACGGCCCGACCATCCAGCGTGCGGTAGAACGTGCCTTGGCCAACGGCGTTTCCCTGCGCGATGTATTGGATACGGTTCATACTTTCCGGGAACACGACACCGAAACGCCGGTCGTTTTGATGGGCTATCTCAATCCGGTTCACAAAATGGGCTATGCCGAATTTGCCGAAGCCGCCGCAAAAGCCGGTGTGGACGGCGTTTTGACCGTCGATTCCCCGATTGAAACCATCGCCCCGCTGCAAAACGAATTAAAAGCACACCATATCGACTGCATTTTCCTGATTGCCCCGACCACCACCGAAGAACGCATCAAAACCATCGCCGGTATGGCGGGCGGTTTCATCTATTACGTTTCCCTCAAAGGCGTAACCGGTGCGGCCAGCTTGGATACCGAAGCAGTTTCCCGTAAAATAGAGCTTTTACGTCAATATACCGATTTACCGATCGGCGTCGGCTTCGGCATCAGCAATGCCGAAAGCGCCAAAGCCATCAGCCAAGTGGCAGATGCCGTTATCGTCGGCAGCCGCTTGGTGCAGGAAATCGAAAACCACGCCGGCAACGAAGCCGAAGCCGTCGGTGCATTGGCAAAAACATTAAAAGACGCCATCAGCTGAACAAGGCCGTCTGAAAATCCCAGATTAAGGAGTTCTTCATGAGCTGGTTAGACAAAATCCTCCCACCGAAAATCAAAAACCGAGACAGCAGCGGCAGTGCGTCCAACGTACCCGCCGGCCTGTGGCACAAATGCCCCTCCTGCGCCGCCACCATCTACTCAACCGAGCTGGCGCAAAACGATATGGTCTGCCCCAAATGCAGCTACCACAACCCGCTGACCGCCCAAGACCGCCTCAACCTGCTGCTGGACGAAGGCTCCGGCGAACGCATCGGCAACCACATCAAACCGACCGACATCCTGAAATTCAAAGACAGCAAAAAATACCCCGACCGCCTGAGCGCCGCCCGTAAAACCACCGGCGAAGATGACGCACTGGTGGTAATGAAAGGCACGATAAACGGCCTGCCCGTTGTTGTCGCCGCCTTTGAATTCCGCTTTATCGGCGGCTCGATGGGTTCGGTTGTCGGCGAACGCTTCGTACAGGGCGTACGCCGAGCCGCCGCCGACAACTGCCCGTTTATCTGCGTGGCCGCTTCCGGCGGGGCCCGTATGCAGGAAGGCCTGAATTCGCTGATGCAGATGACCAAAACCAGCGCCTCGCTGCATTTGCTGTCTGAGAAAAAACTGCCGTTTATCTCCGTGCTGACCGACCCGACCATGGGCGGCGTTTCTGCCAGCTTCGCCTTTTTGGGCGACGTTGTCCTTGCCGAACCCAACGCCCTGATCGGCTTTGCCGGCCCTCGTGTAATCGAACAAACCGTACGCGAAACCCTGCCCGAAGGCTTCCAGCGTGCCGAATTCCTGCTGGAAAAAGGCGCAATCGACCAAATCGTGGACCGCCGTGAAATGAAACAGCGGATTACCGACTTAATCACCCTCTTGTGCCGCAAAAGCAAAATCAGTGCCTGAAACGGCTGAAAGACAATCTGTAAAATAAAGCCAAGCCGTCTGAAAACCGATTTTCAGACGGCTTGGCTTTATTCAATCCCAACCTTAATAATCAATAATCCTCGCTGTGCCAAAACGGCTGGCCGACTGTCGGCGTGCTGGCACGGGTTTGGCTACTGGGTACCATCGGTTCGGCGGCGAAGGCGGTGCGACCGGCGGCGGTGGCTTGGGCAAATGCCTGTGCCATCAAAACCGGATTGCCGCTGCGGGAAACGGCGCTGTTGAGTAATACGCCGTCGTAGCCCCATTCCATCACGGCGGCGGCGTGCGACGGCAATCCCAAACCGGCATCAATCAACAGCGGCACATCGGGCAGGCGTTCCCGCAATACTTTCAGGGCATACTCATGCACCACGCCCAAACCTGTGCCGATGGGTGCCGCCCACGGCATTAGGGCTTGGCAACCTGCGTCCAGCAGGCGGCGGCAGGCAATCAGGTCTTCGGTGCAATACGGCAATACTTTGAAGCCGTCCCGAATCAGGATTTCGGCGGCTTCGCACAGTTGGAACACATCGGGCTGCAAAGTAGCATCGTCGCCGATTAATTCGAGCTTGATCCAGTCGGTTTCAAACACTTCCCGTGCCATTTGGGCGGTGGTTACGGCTTCCTGCACGCTCAAACAACCGGCGGTATTGGGCAACAGCGGTATCTGCCATTGGCGCAGCAGCGCCCACAAACCTTCGCCGTGGGCGGCATCCATTGCGCCCTGCCGCCGCAGGGCAACGGTAATCATCGCCGGTTTCGCCGCCTGCACGCTTTGGTGCAGAATGTCCAAAGTCGGGTAGCCTGCCGTTCCCAGCAGCAGTCTGCCGTCAAACTGTTCGCCATATAAATGTAGTCCGTCCATCATTTTTCCTCCTTTCAACCGCCGACCACCGGCCGCACGATTTCCACTTGATCGCCCTCTTGCAACAGGGTTTCGGCGTAGCGGCTTTTCGGCACAAAGCGGGTATTGACTGCCACGGCAAACGGCGGCTGCATCGCCTGCTGCGTTAATAAGGTCTGCAAACTGCCGCCGTCAAACAGGGCGGGTTTTCCGTTTACGATAATGTTCATGGTGTTCCTTTTCAGTATCTTCTGCCAAACCGTGTTTTCGCTGCGCAGAAACTCACTTCGCTCGTTTTAGCGAAACCTGCGGTTTTCAGACGGCCTCAAATCTGCGTAACCATGCTCTGCCGTTCTTTGTTCATGCCGTCTGAAAATGCCTTGCCTGCCGCAAGATTATTCATGCCCTGCAACAGGGTTTCGCACACAGCGGGGGCAATCATAAAGCCGTGGCGGAACAGGCCGTTGATTTCGATGGTCTGCGTATCGGGAAGACAGCGGATTTCGGGGTTTTCGTGTTGCAGAGTCGGGCGCAGGCCGACGGCGGTTTCCAGCACTCTCGCCTCGCCGAATGCGGGACACACGGCATACAGGGCGGAAAACAGCTCCAAGCTGCTGCGTACCGATACTGCGCCGCCGTCTTCGCTTTCAAGCTGGGTTGCGCCGATTACAAACACATGGTTTTCTTTCGGGCAAATGTAGAGCGGATAACGGGGGTGCAGCAGGCGTACGGGGCGGTTGAGCGACACTTCCGGCGCAAACACCCTTGCCACTTCGCCGCGAATCCCCCGCAGGCGGCTTTGCGAACGGGTATTCCACGTTTCTTTGGCGGCAAAACCCCGACAATCCAACACCCATTGCGCCTGCTCACGAGCGGTTTCGGGGTCGGCGGCTTCACCGAAACGGCATTCGGCACCTGCCTGTTGCGCCGCCGCCAGCAGCGCCGCCAGCGTTTGGCGGTTGTCCAACTGCCCTTCCTGCGGCAAATACAGGCCTTTGCGGAAACGTCCTGCCAGTTGAGGTTCTTGTGCGGCAATCTCGTGCTGCGTCCATTCCTGCCACACCGTTTCGCCGTCGTGCGCCCGCAGCAGATGCCGTCTGAAACGCTCCGCCAGCGGCTCGTCCTGCGTGTGCCACACCATCAGGCTGCCGTTTTGCTGATGAAAAACGGGTTGCCCGATTTGTGCCAGATACTGCTGCCATAAAGTCAGGCTTTGATAACCGAGCGACACTGCCAGCGGCGTGGCATCGATGGCTTCCGCCAAAGGTGCCAGCATGGCGGCGGCAACGTAGGCGGCACTGTTTTCGCCCAGCGGCGACGATGCTTCGTACAACACGGTTTTCCAACCCGACTGCGCCAAACGCCACGCCGCCATACGCCCGAACAGGCCGCCGCCGATAATCGCAATATCGTATTTTTTCATCAGAATTCCTTTCGGAGAAAATTTACCGCCGCAGCGGAAACATTCCGCTATTTTGCCAACAACGCCCGCACGGCCGCCGCCACATCTTCCGCCTGCGTGATGGCGGAAATCACGGCGATGCCGTCTGCACCGGCGGCACGGATTTCGGCGGCGTGTGCCGCTTTAATGCCGCCGATGGCGACCAGCGGCTGAGTAATTCCGGCGGCACGGATGCGCCGCACCAAATCAATACCCACCGGCGCTGCGGCATCGGGCTTGGATTGGGTGGGAAACAGCGGCCCGCAGGCGAAATAGTCGGCACGGTTGATTTGGCGGCTGTTGAGAATATTGTCGAAACTGTTGTTGGAAATGCCGATAAACAGCCGGCCTCGGCATAAATCCGCCGCCTGCGCCAGCGGCATGTCTTTCTGCCCGATATGCACGCCGTCTGCGCCCCATTCGATGGCGGCCTCGACATCGTTGTTCAACACAAACGGTACGCCGTATTGACGGCACAATGTCCGGCATTCCGCCGCCAGTTGCTGAATCAAGGCCTTATCCTGCAGCGAACCGGCACCTTTTTCCCGCAACTGGTAACAAGTGATGCCGCTGCGCAAAGCCTGTTCCAATACCGACAGCAGATTCTGCTGCGGCGTGCCGCCCAGATGGCGGCAATCCTGCGTACCGGCGACCAGATAAAGATTAAGCATGTCCCGCATGGTTTGCGGCTGATTCGGTTTCATGGTGATGTTCCTTGTGAGGCCGTCTGAAAATCAAAAGCGGTTTTATCGTGGCAAATTTAAACCTGTACGGCGTTGCCTCGCCTTGCCGTATTACACATACTGTCTGCGGCTTCGTCGCCTTGTCCTGATTTAAATTTGCCACGATAACTGTATAAAAATCTGCTTTGCCCGTTTTTCAGACGGCCTGTTTGTCCTGCGGCACTTGCGCCGGATAGCCGCCGTTGCTGCTGTGATACGCCCAATGATTGACCGGACCGTGTCCCGAGCCGATGTTCAGCGGGTGGCTGATGGCGGCGGTGATAAAGCGTTTTGCCGTCTGCACTGCCGTTGCGGTATCCGCCCCTTTTGCCGCTTCTGCCGCCACGCAGGCGGAGAAGGTGCAGCCGGTGCCGTGGGTGTGTTGCGTCGGGTAGCGTTCCGCCGCCAGTTCGATGATGTCGTTCTGCAAAAACAGCCAGTCGGTGCATTGGCGGCTTTGGCTGTTGTCGAGATGGCCGCCTTTAATCACCACATTTTTTGCACCCGCTTCCTGCAATAAGCGTCCGGCACGCTCAACATCGCTGCGGGTGCGGATGGCCATGCCGGTGAGTGCTTCGGCTTCGGGAAGGTTCGGGGTCAGAATATCCGCCAGCGGCAACAAATGCCGTTTCATGGCGGATACTGCCGAATCCTGCAACAGCGGTGCGCCGCCTTTGGCAATCATCACCGGATCGAGCACCATGATGCCGAACGGTTTGTCCGCCAGCGCCGAGGCCACGCATTCGATGATTTCCGCTGTTCCCAGCATACCGATTTTAAAGGCTCGGATTTGGAAATCTTCCCGCACGGCTTGGATTTGCGCCTGCACGATGTCGGTTGTCAGCATCTGCACTGCCGACACGCCGGTGGTATTTTGGGCGGTTACGGCGGTCAGCACGCTGGTGCCGAACACGCCGCACATTTGAAAGGTTTTCAAATCCGCCTGAATGCCTGCCCCGCCGCCCGAATCCGATCCGGCAATGGTCAGCGCCTGTGCAAAAGAAAAAGCGTTCATCGATATTGTTCCTTGTGGCAACGGCGCAGGCATGTGGATAAGACCATGCGGCCGGGCTTTGCAGAAATTCTGCTTTGCCCGTTTTCAGACGGCATCAGACAGCAAAAACGGCACACATTCCGCCTGAAAAGGGGAATGTGTGCCGAGAAAAACGGGTTGCCTGTGCTGTTCATGAGTTTCCTACGCCAGTATTAACTGTATCAGGTTCACGGGTATCATCTCAGCAGACTTGTTGTCGTCTGCACCCCGACTGCTAAGGCAACATATTAACGCAAATCTGCCACCGATGACAAACACTGCGGCAAAATAAACGAGGCCGTCTGAAAATGATGCAGAAATTCCGCTCCGCTTAAATTTTCAGACGGCCTAACCGATTGCATTTCAAGCACAAGGTTTAGTTTTCGGCATATTGAACCGAATCGCTGCCGCTTTTTTTCTGGATAAACTCGATTTTGTAGCCGTCTGGGTCTTCCACAAAAGCAATCACGGTGGTACCGTGTTTCATCGGACCGGCTTCGCGTACGACTTTGCCGCCTTTTTCTTTGACTTTTTCACACGCCTGATAAGCATCGTCCACTTCAATCGCAATATGGCCGTAGGCATTGCCCAAATCGTAGCTTTCAGTATCCCAGTTGTGGGTCAGTTCCAACACGGTATGGTCGGCCTCGTCGCCGTAGCCGACAAACGCCAGCGTAAAGCGGCCTTCGGGATAGTCTTTGCGGCGTAAGAGCTGCATACCCAAAACATTTTGGTAAAAGTCTAAAGATTTTTGCAGATTGCCGACACGCAGCATAGTATGAAGCATTCTCATGGTGTGTATTCCTTAATGATAATTTCTTTAATAGTGTTGATTTTATTCAGAATAAAACAATCCGCAGCCGCAAGCTGCGTTTGGACATATTTTACCACGCCCGCATAAGCCTTTCCATTTTCAGACGGTATGCCGTCTGAAAATGAGATAGTGAATTCACTTTAAAAGCATTACTGCATTGGCCCGCCTTGTCCTATTTTTAAATTAAATTCACCAGTAAGCAGGTTTCTGAATAAAGAAAACCGCCCTTTCCCACAAATTTCACGCAAAAAAAATGCACACATTCGCAAGAATGTGTGCCAAGTCTACAAAGGAGAAATAGAGGAGAAACTATTAACTGACTACTCGAACCAGCTAACGAAGCGAATTATGCCGCAATCCCTGCGGCAATGCAAGATTTTTTCTTGTAAAATTTCTTAAACATATCGATTACATTTTTTAATGTAGTAAAATTTCAATATAATATTCACTGTTTATTATTTTTTCCTGTTCACACTAAAGCCGTTTTGCCGTGATTTCCCACCCTATTCCGGTAAAAATTCTGTCTATTATTCACTTAATAACAAACACTATCGGCGATTTCCCTGTTATCCGCTTACAGCGTATTTTGCAGTTTTACGTTTAACTTTTTCTAAAAATACGCCGTTTTCCAGCCGTTTTCGTCTGAAATAAAAAAAGAGTGATTATACTAAAGCAATATGATTTGTAATTTGACTAAATACAAAAAACTGCACCGAGGCCGTCTGAAAATCGGGTTTTCAGACGGCTTAAATGAATCTGTTTCATCATCAAACCGAATTTTTCGCATTTGCCTGAATGCGGCAATATGATTATAGTGTAGCCCTTTTGCCGTACGGTTCAAGCTGTGCGGCATAACAAGGCAAACAAAATAAGAAAGGGATTTATGGATTTACGACAAAAAATCGCCGATCACCCGATGAGCGGCTATCAATGGCTGGTGGTGGGGCTGACATTTTTACTGAATATGTTGGACGGTTTCGATGTGTTGGCGGTGGCGTTTACCGCCAAAAGCATTCAGGCGGAATTGGATCTCGGCGGCGCACAAATCGGTACGCTGATGAGCACCGGGCTGTTCGGCATGGCGGCGGGGTCGGTATTACTGGCACCGCACGCCGACCGTTTCGGCCGTCGGCCGCTGCTGATTTTCTCAACCCTGCTCTCTGCTGTCGGCATGTTGATGACGTATTTTTCCCACAGCTTGGAAAGCATTGCCTGCTGGCGGGTGATTACCGGCTTGGGTGTCGGCGGGATTTTGCCCTGCACCAATGTATTGGTCAGCGAATATGCCAACCGCAAATGGCGGGGGCTGGCGATTGCAATATATGCTTCGGGATTCGGCATCGGCGCTATGTTGGGCGGTATGTCGGCGGTATTGCTGCAGGGGAATTACGGCTGGCGTTCGGTGTTTTTGGTCGGCGCAGCGCTGACCTTTTCCGCTGTGGCGGCACTGATTGCCCTGTTGCCCGAATCGGTGGATTTTTTATTGGGCAAACGCCCGCCGCACGCCCGCGAACGGTTAAACAAAATTGCCGCCAAAATCGGTTTGCACGGCGAATGGGCATTCCCGGAAACCGACCGCAGCGTCAAACAGAAAGTATCGCTGCTGCGCCTGTTTGAACCGGCCTACCGCAAAACCACATTGCTCTGCTGGCTGGCTTTTGTCTGCGTGATGTCTGCCTATTATTTTGTCAGCTCGTGGACACCGGCGCTGCTGGAACAGGCCGGTATGGCCAAAACCCAGAGCCAGTCTTTGGGCATGGCGGTTTCCATCGGCGGCGCACTGGGTTCGCTGCTGTTCGGCCTGTTGGCAAGCCGCCGCTCAGCACGCAGCGTATTGGCGGCCTTTGCTGTCTGCTCTGCCGCAGCCGTGTTCTGCTTTTTATCCGCCCAAACGCTGGCGCTGGCATTTGTGTTTGCCGTGATTATCGGTGCATTGATGAACGGCTGTATCGCCGGACTCTACACCATCAATCCGACCCTGTATGCCGCCGATTTCCGCAGCACCGGCGTGGGCATCGCCATCGGTGTCGGCCGCTTGGGTTCGATTGTATCGCCGATTGCCGCCGGTTTGCTGCTGGATCAAGGCTGGGCGAAAAACGATCTTTACGCCGGTGCCGCCGTAATTATTCTGATTGCCGCCGTAGCCGTCATTGGTTTGAAAGCCAAAACAGAAGCGTAACGGAAAACGTTGAGGCCGTCTGAAAATATGGTTTTCAGACGGCCTTGGCATTTTTGTTTTGATTGACTTCCAAGCTGTCTTACCCTACACTCCATGTATCACTAAATGATACATGGAGTGTATCCTATGCGAATTGAAATCAAAAAATGGGGTAACAGCAAAGCAATCCGCCTACCCAAATCTCTAACCGATTCTTTACCCATGAACCTTGGTGATTATGTTGAGTTTGAGCAAATTGATGATTGTTCCGTCAAACTCAGCATTATTCCGAAAGAAACACACCGCAAACCACGTTTATCCCTTTCCGAACGAATCAACATGACCGATTTGGAACAACTGCAACCCGACCCTGCTTGGGAAAATATGCCGCCTGCCGGAAAAGAGAGTTGGTAATGAGTACCCGTATTTTTGACCGTGGCGACATTATCCGAATCAATCTGAATCCCACCGTCGGTAAGGAAATTCAAGGCAACTACCGCCCTGCTTTGGTGTTAAGCAGCAAAGTATTTCACCGCTTGGGCTTTGCAATGGTTGCGCCAATTACCCAAGGAAACGCCGACCTTGCACGCAATAACGGATTTGCCGTATCGCTACTCGGTACACCTTGTGAAACCCAAGGCATTGTATTGGGTCATCAGGTACGGATTGTTGATTTTAGAGAACGTTCGGCACAAAAAATTGAAACCGCTCCCACTTATATTGTCGAAGAAGTGCAAGATATAGTGGACTCGATTTTGCACGACTGAGCAGCCGACATTCCATATCGTTTTTTCTTTCCGACAGTAGAAACCCGATTTTCAGACGGCCTCAATATGATTATTCCCAAAACAAAAAGGACACAGCCTCAAAAGCTGTGTCCTTTTTGTTTTGTTCAAACTATACCACCACTTCTTCTTTTTTCTTCGGCGGTTTGGAAATGTTTTCCCGATTCAGGCCGAACATTAAGAGCAGCGGGCTGGCAACCAATACCGACGAGTAAATGCCGAATACGATGCCGATGGTCAGTGCCATAGAGAAGCCGTGCAGCGCTGCGCCGCCGAAAATCAGCATGGACAATACCATTGCTTCGGTCGAGCCGTGGGTGATGATGGTACGGCTCATGGTCGATGTAATGGCGTTGTCGATAACCTGCGGTACGCTGTGGCCGCGCATCGATGGTTTGCGGAAGTTTTCCCGGATGCGGTCGAACACCACCACCGATTCGTTTACCGAATAGCCCAATACCGCCAAAATGCCCGCCAATACGGTCAGCGAAAATTCCCATTGGAAGAAGGCGAAGCAACCGAGAATAATCACAATGTCGTGCATATTGGCGATGATGGCGGATACGGCGAAACGCCATTCAAAGCGCATGGAAAGGTAGATGATGATGCCGGCAACCACCACGCCCAAGGCGAGCAGGCCGTTGGTTACCAATTCTTCGCCGACCTGCGGGCCGATAAATTCGACTTGGCGCAGGGTTACGTCAGGCTGCTGCTGTTTCAAGAGATCCATCACCTGATTCGACAGCTGCGCCGAGCTGATGCCTTCTTTATTCGGCAAGCGGATCATGATGTGTTTGTTGGAACCCAGTGCCTGAACCTGCACATCGCCGATCTTCAGCGTGTCCAGTTTTTCACGGGTTTTATTGACATCCGTCCCCTGTTGGTACTGCACCTCCATCACCGTACCGCCGGTGAATTCTACCGAGAAATTCAGGCCTTTGGTAACGAGGAAAAAGACGGCGGCGATAAAGGTAACCAACGAAATAAAAGTCGTCAGTTTGCCGTAGCTCATAAACGGAATATCCCGTTTGATTCTGAATAATTCCATGTTTTACTCCTTATCCGCCGCAGCGGTTTCGGCTTTCGGCCGCCATACCGCACCGATGGAAATGTTTTGCAGCTTGCGGCGGCGGCCGTACCACAGGTTCACCAATGCACGGGACACGACAACCGATGAATACATCGAAGTCAAAATACCCAAGCAATGCACCACGGCAAAGCCCCGCACCGGGCCTGAACCAAACACCAGCAAGGCGATACCGGCAATCAGCGAAGTCAGGTTGGAATCGACAATCGTTGCCCATGCGTGTTGGTAACCGAGGTTGATCGCCTGTTGCGGCGGCACACCGGCACGCAATTCTTCACGGATACGCTCGTTAATCAATACGTTGGAGTCGATGGCCATACCCAGCGTCAGCGCCAGCGCCGCAATGCCCGGCAAGGTCATGGTCGCCTGCAACGCCGACAGAATCGCCACCAGAAACAGAATATTGGTGGTCAGGGCGATAGTAGAAAACAGACCGATCAGGCGGTAGTAAACCACCATAAACAGCGCCACTACGACAAAACCCCACAGCGTGGAATGAAAGCCTTTTTCGATGTTTTCTTTACCCAAAGACGGGCCGATGGTGCGTTCTTCGACAATATTCATCGGCGCTGCCAGCGAACCGGCACGCAGCAGCAGTGCCGTATCTCTGGCTTCCGCCTGATTCATGCTGCCGGAAATCTGCACCCGTCCGCCGGTAATGGCACTGCGGATTACCGGAGCGGTAACCACTTCGGATTTTCCTTGATCAATCAATACCATGGCCATGCGTTTGCCGACATTTTGGGTGGTCAGTTCGCCGAAAATGCTGCCGCCGGCACTGTCCAGATTAATATCGACCGCCGGTGCGCCTTTGTCGTCAAAACCCGGTTGGGCATCGTTGATGTTGTCGCCGGTCAGCTCGACCTGTTTATTCACCAACGTGGCGCTGCGGTGTTCGCCGGCACTGTACAGCAATTCGTAACCGCTCGGCACATTGCCGTTCAAAGCCGCTTCGACTTTGCTCGGATCGTCTTCCACCATGCGCACTTCCAACGTAGCGGTGCGACCGATGATGTCTTTGGCCTTGGCGGTATCCTGTACGCCCGGAAGCTGAACCACAATGCGGTCTGCACCCGACTGCTGAATCACCGGCTCGGCAACGCCCAATTCATTGACACGGTTGTGCAGCGTGGAAATATTCTGTTTCACGGCATCGGTACGTACTTTGTTTACGGCATCTTCCGACAGCGTCAGCACAATATGGCTACCCTCGCCGTTAATCGTGGCTTCGGGGAAATGTTTGCGCAACACCGGCAAGGCTTTGCCGACATCGGCTTCGTCTAAAAACGGCACATTCAAAGCGTTGTCGGTTTGGCGGATGGCACCGATACGGATTTTCTGGCGGCGCAACTCCCGACGGATGTCGCCCGCATAGCGTTCAAACGTTTTCTGCATTGCCGCTTTCATGTCCACCTGCATGGTGAAATGCACACCGCCGCGCAAGTCCAAGCCCAAAAACATCGGGTTGGCTTTAATGCGGGTCATCCATTCCGGACTGTCCGCCAGCAGGTTTAAGGCGGTAATGTAGCCTTCACCCAAAGTGTTTTCAATCACATCACGGGCTTTGAGCTGGGTTTCAGTATCTTTAAAGCGGACTTTCAGCGAATTGTCGGCGATAAACATGCCGTCGGTTGCGATGTGTGCCGACTGCAGGGCGGATGCCACTTTGTTCTGCGTCTGCTCGTTGATGGTAATCGACTGGCGGTTGGTCGAAACCTGCACCGCCGGCGTTTCACCGAAAAGGTTGGGTAGGGAATACACCACCGCCAGCACAATCGTCAGTGCAATCAGCAGGTATTTCCATAAGGGATAACGGTTCATAATCTTTTTCCGTTTCAGATTCAGTCAAACAGTCGGCATACCCGATTTTCAGACGGCCTCAAACTGTGCGGCACGCCGTATCTGACTTTAACCAAGACAAACAGCCGCACTCTTGCAGACAGAGGCGGCTTATTTCCCGCTTGCGGGCTTATTCCACTTTGCTGGCGATGGCGTTGCGTTCTACTTCTACACGCACGTTGTTGCCGATTTCAACGGTGAAAAACTGTTCGCCGACTTGGGTGATTTTGCCTTTGAAACCCGCAGCCAACAACACCTTGTCGCCCGCTTTCAAATCTGCCAGCATGGCTTGGTGCGCTTTGAATTTCTTTTGTTGGGGACGCATAATCAGGAAGTAAAACACCAGCAAAATCAAAACCAGCGGTGCAAATTGGGTCAGCATATTCTGTTCCATCGTTTTTCCATTCTTTCAAGTAGTAAATTTCAGAAAATCGGGCTGCGCCGGAAATATTGCAGCAATTTCCGGTTGGTTCAGCCCAAAAATTAGGTTATTCTAAAGGTCGGGCGGAAATTTTCCAAGTATTTCCGCATTTATTAACCATAATTAGCAGTCAGGCCGTCTGAAAACGGCACTTCAGAGCCGCCTCCGTGTTCCCGTTCATGAAGAAAACCATTCAGCGTTTACGCACTTTCCTGCGCCGCCTTTTCGGCCGGCACGCCCGCATGGCTTGGGTTTCGCACCCCATTTTCATGCAGCACAGCCCCGGCAAAGACCACCCCGATTCGCCGCAGCGGATTGCCGCCATTCAGACGGCGCTGAAAGAACAGAAAATCTGGCCGTATCTGCAAAACATCGAAGCAGTCGAAGTTCAAGACAAACAGTTGGCGCTGGTACACCCCCGCAATTATCTGAGCCGACTCGAAGCCAACCAGCCGCAGGAAGGCAAAATCTACCGCATTGACGATGATACGGTGATGAGCCACCAATCGCTTTCGGCGGCACGTTTTGCCGCCGGAGCCGTGGTGCAGGCGGTGAATCTGGTGATTGCCAAAAAAGCCCACCACGCCTTTTGCGCCGTGCGTCCGCCCGGCCACCATGCCCACAGCAGCAAATCGGGCGGCTTTTGTCTGATCAACAACATCGCCGTCGGTGCCATGCACGCCATCGCCGAATACCGTCTGAAACGGGTTGCCGTGGTCGATTTCGATGTCCACCACGGCGACGGCACCACCGAGATTTTCAAAGACGACCCCCGTATCCTGTTTCTCAACACTTTTGAAACCGATTTGTTCCCGTTTCCCGAAGGCAATATCGAGCGGGGAACCAATCCGAACATGCTGCACACGCCGCTGCTGCGCGGCACCGGAAGCCGCCGTTTCCGCAAAATCATCCGCACCCAATGGCTGCCGGCGCTCAAACGCTTCCAGCCCGAACTGGTTTTGATTTCCGCTGGTTTCGATGCCCACCGCCAAGACGAAACAGGCCGTCTGAATCTGCATGAAGCCGATTATGCGTGGCTGACGCACAAAATTATTCAGGCTGCTTCGGAATGCAGCGGTAAAATCGTTTCGGTATTGGAAGGCGGCTACACGCTCGAACCCTTGGCAAAATCCGCCGCCGCCCATATCGGCGTATTGGCGGGTCTGCCCAAAGCACAATATGCCACAGCCTACGACCAATATCTCAACGCTTCGCGCAAACGGTTTCCCAAACTGTTCCGCTAAACAGCAGCATCAGGCCGTCTGAAAATAGGCCGTCTGAAAATCCGAATACGAAAAATATAGGGCAACATAAAAAAAATCCAAAGCCATTTATAATATTAATGAATATATAGTGAATATACTGAATAATTCATACGTTTTTTAAACAGGGCGTAGGTTGGGTCTAGACCCAACACAATTGGAAACACCTTGAAACATAAGATTTTGTTGGGTTACGCTCGTACCTCGCTAACCACAACCTACGCCTGCTTTTGTATAGAAAATTCGGTGTTTCACCTATAGTGAAATAACCCTATAAACGATAAAAATTTCTACACAAGGAGAACAACATGAACAGGCAAACCCTCGGTATGCTGCAGATTATTGCCGCTGCCGTCTGCTGGGGCGCACTCGGCTTTTTCGGCACGATGTTAAACCGTGCCGGTTTCGACGGCATTCAGATTGCCATGCTCAGAATCTTGATTGCCGCCCTGATTCTGCTGGCGGCGTTTCCCTATTTCCGGCCGCTGCTGCGTTCCATCAACCGCCGACAAGTGCCGGTATTGGTGGCGCAATCCTTAATCGGCGTATTGGGCATGAGCCTGCTTTATTTTATTGCCATCACCCGTGTCGGCTCGGCGCTGGCGGTCGCCCTGCTCTACACATCGCCCGCATGGAGTCTGCTGTTCAGCCGCATTTTGCTGGGCGAAGCCATCACCCCCAAAGCCGCCCTGCTCACAGCGGTGGCCGTCAGCGGCGTGGCGCTGACGATGAGCGGCGGTATCCGTTTGGATTTATTGGGCATTATCATCGGCTTGGGTTCGGGCATCTGCTACGCTTTATACGGCGTACTCGGTAAAGCCGCCATGAGCGGCGTGCAGCCGATGGCGGTCTTGTTTACTTCGATTGTGGTTTCGGGCTTGGTGCTGCTGCCCTTCCCCGCCACACATCAGACATTCCGACAACTGGCCGCCGCCGAACCGCATATCTGGCTGACCGCCGTTTCCCTGTCCTTTATCGGCACACTATCCGCTTTCACCCTGTTTATCAAAGGCTTGGAAAAAATGCCTGCCGCCCGTGCCGCTGTGTTTACCGTGATTGAGCCGTTTACCGCCGTCCTGCTTGCCGCCACGCTGCTGGGCGAACAGTTGAGCCTGCCGCAATATCTCGGCGTACTGCTGATTATCGCAGCAGCAGCTTTGAATGCGGGCGGGCGGCGTAAACCGAGTGTTGCCGCCCAAGGCAAGGCCGTCTGAAAACGAACACGGTGAATTTCTGCGGGGCTATAGTGGATTCACTTTAAAAGTAGTACAAGGCGGCGAGCCGAAGACAGTACAGGTAGTACGACAAGGCGAGCCAACGCTGTAATACTTTTAAAGTGGATTCACGATAGTGGAATAAGCCCAAAACAATACAAGGCGAGCCGAAGACCGGACACATAGTACGGCACGCTGTCGTGCTTTGAGCTTATTTCACGATAAAATCCACCCCGCCCGTTTTCAGACGGCCTTATCTTGCCGAACATTGAATTTTCAAGCATTTTTTTGTACAATGCCTGCCCTGCCGCCGCCTTTTTCAGACGGCAATACCACATTTATTTTCAGATAAGAACCACTTATGTCAAACATTCCTGAACAAGTGCGCCAGCGCCGCACGTTCGCCATTATTTCCCACCCCGATGCCGGTAAAACCACGCTCACCGAAAAACTGCTGCTGTTTTCAGGTGCGATTCAGAGCGCCGGTACGGTCAAAGGCAAAAAAACCGGCAAATTCGCCACCTCCGACTGGATGGAAATCGAGAAACAGCGGGGCATTTCCGTGGCCTCGTCCGTCATGCAGTTCGAATACCAAGACCACACCGTCAATCTTCTGGACACCCCCGGCCACCAAGACTTTTCCGAAGACACCTATCGGGTATTAACCGCCGTGGACAGCGCCCTGATGGTGATTGACGCTGCCAAAGGCGTGGAAGCGCAAACCATCAAACTCTTAAACGTCTGCCGCCTGCGCAACACGCCGATTGTTACCTTTATGAACAAATACGACCGTGAAGTGCGCGACTCGCTGGAACTCTTGGATGAAGTGGAAAATATTTTAAAAATCCGCTGTGCGCCTGTTACCTGGCCGATCGGCATGGGCAAAAACTTCAAAGGCGTGTACCACATTCTCAATGATGAAATCTACCTCTTTGAAGCGGGCGGCGAACGTCTGCCGCACGAGTTCGACATCATCAAAGGCATAGACAATCCCGAACTGGAACAGCGTTTTCCATTGGAAATCCAACAGTTGCGTGATGAAATCGAATTGGTGCAGGCCGCTTCCAACGAATTTGATTTAGACGAATTTCTGGCGGGCGAACTCACGCCGGTGTTTTTCGGCTCGGCCATCAACAACTTCGGCATTCAGGAAATCCTCAACTCCCTGATCGACTGGGCGCCTGCACCCAAAGGGCGGGACGCAACCGTGCGTACGGTTGAGCCGACCGAAGAAAAATTCTCCGGCTTCGTGTTCAAAATCCAAGCCAATATGGACCCGAAACACCGCGACCGCATCGCCTTTCTGCGGGTTTGCTCCGGCAAATTCGAGCGGGGCATGAAAATGAAACACCTGCGAATCAATCGGGACATCGCCGCCTCCAGCGTGGTAACGTTTATGTCGCACGATCGGGAACTGGTCGAAGAAGCCTACGCCGGCGACATCATCGGCATTCCGAACCACGGTAATATCCAAATCGGCGACAGCTTTTCCGAAGGCGAACAACTCGCATTTACCGGCATTCCGTTTTTCGCACCGGAACTTTTCCGCAGCGTCCGCATTAAAAACCCGCTGAAAATCAAACAACTGCAAAAAGGCCTGCAGCAACTCGGCGAAGAAGGCGCAGTGCAGGTGTTCAAACCGCACAGCGGTGCCGATTTGATTTTGGGCGCAGTCGGCGTATTGCAGTTTGAAGTCGTTACCGCACGACTGGCGGCGGAATACGGCGTAGAAGCCGTGTTCGACAACGCATCGATTTGGTCGGCACGCTGGGTTTCGTGCGACGACAAGAAAAAACTGGCGGAATTTGAAAAAGCCAATGCCGGTAACCTCGCCATCGATGCCGGCGGCAACCTCGCCTACCTCGCCCCCAACCGTGTCAATTTAGGGCTGACCCAAGAACGCTGGCCGGACATCGTGTTCCACGAAACCCGCGAACACGCCGCCCATCTGTAAATCTTGGGGTGAATAGTCCGCCGTAAAATAAAAAGCCATAAACTGATGTTTCGTTTATGGCTTTTTTTAGTTTCAGGCCGTCTGAAAACGAGCAAAGCGAGTTTCTGCGCAGCTAAAATCCGCTTTCCCGATTTTCAGACGGCCTGTATTATCAAACGCAAACGGCGTTCGGTGATTTTTTACTGAGCCAGCAACGCTTTCCAGCGTGCTACTTGCTTCAGCACTTGTTCCGGCGCTGTGCCGCCTAAGTGGTTGCGGGCGTTGAGGCTGCCTTCGGGGGTGAGTACTTCATACACATCTTCGGCAACCAAGCTGCTGAAGCCCTGCAATACGTCGAGCGGCAAATCACTCAAGTCCACGCCGTGTTGCTCGGCATGGCGTACGGCTTGGGCGACAACTTCGTGCGAATCTCTGAACGGTATGCCTTTTTTCACCAGATAATCTGCCAAATCGGTGGCGGTGGCAAAACCCTGCATCACGGCGGCACGCATGTTTTCCGGTTTCACGGTTACGCCCCGCATCATGTCGGCATAAATCCGCAGCGTGTCAATCAGCGTATCCACGGTGTCAAACAGCGGTTCTTTGTCTTCCTGATTGTCTTTGTTGTACGCCAGCGGCTGCGATTTCATCAGCAGCAACAAGCCGCTCAGATGGCCGATAACCCGGCCTGCTTTGCCCCGCACCAGTTCCGGCACGTCGGGGTTTTTCTTCTGCGGCATGATGGACGAGCCGGTGCAGAAGCGGTCGGCAATATCGATAAAGCCGAATCGGGGCGACATCCACAAAATCAATTCTTCGCTCAAGCGGCTTAAATGAATCATCAGCAAACCGGCAGCAGCGGTAAATTCGATGGCGAAATCACGGTCGGACACGGCATCGAGCGAGTTTTGGCAGATTTGTTCAAAACCGAGCAACTCGGCGGTGATTTCACGCTGAATCGGGTAAGTTGTTCCCGCCAGCGCCGCTGCGCCCAAAGGCATACGGTTTACCCGCTTGCGACAGTCTGCCATACGCTCGAAGTCCCGTCCGAGCATTTCGACATAGGCCAGCATGTGATGGCCGAAGCTCACCGGCTGCGCCACTTGCAGATGGGTGAAGCCGGGCATGACCACGGCGGCGTTTTTCTCTGCCAGCTCGACCAGCGCCGATTGCAGGTTTTGAATCAGGTTTTGAATATCGCTGATTTGGTCGCGCAGCCACAGGCGGATATCGGTAGCGACTTGGTCGTTGCGGCTGCGGCCGGTGTGCAGGCGTTTGCCGGCATCGCCGATTTTGTCGGTCAGGCGGCGTTCGATGTTCATGTGGACATCTTCCAAATCCAGCGACCATTCGATTTTGCCCGCTTCGATTTCGGCAAGGATTTCCGTCATGCCTTGGCGGATTGCCGCCAAATCTTCGCTGCTCAACACGCCCGCCTGCGTCAGCATTTGGGCGTGTGCCAGCGAGCCTTGGATATCCCATTTTGCCAGCCGTTGGTCGAAATCGATCGATCCGGTATATTTTTTAACCAATTCGGACACCGGCTCGTTAAAGCGGCCCGACCATGTTTTGTCTTGACTCATATTTGTCCTTTAATGATTGGATATTCATTGCCGATACCGTCTGAAAACCGTAGGTTTCGCCAAAACGAGTGCAGCGAGTTTCTGCGAAGCTAAAACTGCTTTTCAGACGGCCTTTAAAATGCAGAACCTGCCGCCCCGAAGTGCCGCAGGTTGCCTGCCTGCGCCGTATTTATTCGATGTTTTGCACCTGTTCCCGCATTTGTTCGATTAACACTTTCAGTTCCACCGAAGCCTGCGTGCATTCGGCGGCAATCGCTTTGCTGCCCAAAGTATTGGCTTCACGGTTTAATTCCTGCATTAAAAAGTCCAAACGCTTGCCGATGCCGCCTTTGCCTTCGCCGACAATGCGGCGCACTTCGGCAATATGGGTTTTCAGACGGCTGAACTCTTCATCG
This sequence comes from Neisseria lisongii, assembly GCF_028463985.1. Classification (NCBI taxonomy): domain Bacteria; kingdom Pseudomonadati; phylum Pseudomonadota; class Betaproteobacteria; order Neisseriales; family Neisseriaceae; genus Neisseria; species Neisseria lisongii. Next base: position 1,176,051 of record NZ_CP116766.1, read on the forward strand.
ACATCGGCTTTTTGGATAAACAGGGCAAATTCCTGCTGCAAACGCTCGTTGTCGATATTGCCGACCGCTTCTTTCAGACGGCTGCGGACTTTTTCCATATGCGTTTCCAACAGTTGCGGGAAACGGCCGCTCAAACCGTCCACGATTTCGGTCATCGCCTCCAGACGCTGCAGCAAATGCTGGCCCAGTTTTTTGCCTTCCCGCAGGCGGGCGGCATCAAAATCTTTCAAAGTGCGTGCCAGCAAATCTTTGACCGCAGCCGCCAGCGTTTCCGTACTTTCGCTTTTTCCCGCCAACACACCCGGAAAGTGCAGCACTTCGGCCACGCTCAATTTCGCCAAACCGTATTGCTTGCGCCACTGTTTGTTCAACTGCGCCAGCTGCGCCACCAAATCCTGATTCACGCTCTGCTCGGCGGCGGCAATATCCTGCACCTGAATCCGGCATTCCAACTTGCCCCGTGCCACCGCAGCGGCAATCAGTTCCCGCAATTCACCTTCGAGAAAACGCAGCTCTTCGGGCATTCTGAACTGCACGTCCAAATAACGGTGATTAACCGCCCGCAGTTCCAGATTAATCCGTTTCTGCACGGTTTCTGCGGCTTGATTGGCAAAACCCGTCATGCTGCGGACGTTGCCGGCAACGGGCTTTTTAGCGGCGGGCTGTTTCACCGCTTTTTCAGACGGCTTCGCCGCCGTTTTGCGGACGGCGGTTTTTGCCGCAGGTTTTCTTGCAGCGGTTTTCACCGGCTGCTCAACCGCCGCTTCGGCGGTTGGCTCGACTGCAGCAGTTTTTCGGGTAGCCATATTTCTACACTCCGTGTGGGACTCAATAATGTGTTAAATATAACACAAAATGCCCGCCAAAACCCGCCCCAAACGCCGCCGGAAACGGATTTTTTGCCGGACGGTTTATCATGCCGTCTGAAAATGAGTGAAACGAATTTCTGCGAAGCTAAAACGAGCAAAGCGAGTTTCTGCGAAGCTAAAACGAACAAAGCGAGTTTCTGCGAAGCTAAAACGAACAAAGCGAATTTCTGCGAAGCTAAAACGAGCAAAGCAAGTTTCAGCGAAGCTAAAACGAGCAAAGCGGATTTCTGCCGCCAAGCAAAACGCTTTTCAGACGGCCTGCCGCTGTTTAGGCTATAATTACCGCCATTCGATTGATTTTCCCAAAGGAACACCCATGTCCCAACGCACCGCCCGCTCCGCCGACAGCCTGCGCCCGATCAGCATTACTGCGGATTTTCTGCCGCACGCCGACGGCTCGGCGCTGATTTGTTTCGGCAACACCAAAGTCATCTGCACCGCTTCGATTGATGAAAACGTGCCGCCGTTTCTGCGGGGCAAAGGTCAGGGCTGGGTTACGGCGGAATACGGTATGCTGCCCGCCTCCACTGCATCCCGCATGAAACGTGAAGCCGCAGCGGGCAAACAGTCCGGCCGCACGCAGGAAATCCAGCGTTTAATCGGCCGCTCGCTGCGTGCCGTGGTCGATATGGAAAAACTGGGCGAACGCCAGATTCTGATTGACTGCGATGTGATTCAGGCGGACGGCGGCACCCGCACCGCTTCGATTACCGGCGCATTTGTCGCCCTGCAAATGGCGGTGGACAAGCTGTTTTCAGACGGCCTCATCAGCGAAAACCCGATTCGGGAAGCCGTGGCCGCCGTATCGGTGGGCGTGGTCGGCGGCGAAGCGCTGCTGGATTTGGATTATCCCGAAGATTCCGGCTGCGACAGCGATGTCAATATTGTGATGACCGCCTCGGGAAAAATCATTGAAATCCAAGGCACGGCGGAAGGTGCGCCGTTCAGCGTCGAAGAATTGGGCAAACTGATTGCGTTGGGACAAAAAGGCATTGCCGAATTGGTGCAGCACCAGCAGGCGGCGCTGTCCGCCCGCTTACCGAGCGTTCGATAATGGCTTGGCTCGACACGCTGTTTGCCCAATATCAAGGCGTTTCCGCCTCGCTGATTGTATTGGAACTGGTCGCCGTGATTTTCGGCATGGCCAGCGTGGTTTTGGTCGGCAAAGGCCGCCTCGCCGCCTTTCCCGTCGGTATCGTCAGCACCGCCGGTTTTGTCTGGCTGCTGTGGGTGTACGGCCTTTACGGCGATATGCTGATTAACGCCTATTACACTGTGTTGAGCATTTACGGCTGGACGCAGTGGTCGCAGCAGCAGGCGCAGCAGTCGGCGTTTTCTGTGTCGCCGTTTACCCGCAAAGACGCTAAAATCTGCGCCGGATTGAGCCTGTTCAGCCTGCTGTTTGTCGGCGCAGTGTATTGGTTCAAACCTTATCTGCAAAACGGTTTCAGCTTCAGCGGCGTGGAATTGGGCTGGGCGCAGTTTGTGTGGACGGACTACACCGACATCTTCACCACCGCCCTGTTTCTGGTCGCCATGTGGCTGATGGCGGAACGCAAAATCGAACATTGGCTGGTGTGGATTGTTGCCGATGCCGTATCCGTCCCCCTTTATTACCACAAAGGCCTGCTGTTCAGCGCCTTGCAGTATTTCGTTTTCACCCTGATTGCCCTACGCGGATACCGCCAATGGAAAACCTACTTGCACAATCAGGCGGCAACGCCGTCCGCATAGCCGTAGTCGGCCCCGAATCCACCGGCAAAACCACCCTCTGCCAAGCCCTCGCCCGCCATTTCGACAGCCAATGGGTGCCGGAATACATGCGCCGCTACTGCCAGCAAAAATGGGACGAACAGCGCCAAAGCTGCGGCTGGGACGACATTTTACCCATCGCCCTCGGTCAAATCGCAGAAGAAAACCGGCTGGCGCAACAAACCGATAATTTTCTGTTTTGCGACACCTGCATGATTGAACTGGCGGTATATTCCCAACTCTACCACGGCAAATGCCTGCCCGAAATCCAAGCCGCTGCCCTCAACCACCGCTACGGCATGATTTTCCTCACCGATATTGATGTGCCGTGGGTCGCCGACGACCTGCGGGACAAACCCAACGAGCGGGAACACGTTTTCCAATGTTTCCAAACCTTTCTCGACAACCACCGCATTCCCTACACTTTGCTGCAAGGCAACCACCGGCAACGCATGAACACCGCCCTCGCCGCCCTGCAACAGTTATCGTGAAACAACAAGGCCGTCTGAAAACTCAAATATAGTGGATTAACTGAATAATCCATACAATTTAATCCGATACTTGTAGCAACTGTATTTTTCACCCCGTCGGGCAAAAATACAAAAACGGTTAGTCTGAAGGCCGGTCTGAACAAAACCGGCAATACTTCAACATGATCAAACAGCACTCACTGCCGCCAAACGATCCCGCATCATCGCATTCAGAATCGTCAGCAGCTTACGCATACAGGCCGTTACCGCCACTTTGTACGGCTTACCCCGCAAACGCAGACGTTGGTAGAAGTCCTTAATCCTCGGTTCGTAGTGTGCCGCCACCATCGCCGCCATATACAGCGTTTTGCGTACAGCACTGCGCCCGCCGAAACAGCGGCTTTTAAACTTCATTGTGCCGCTTTCTTTCACATAAGGGGCGACACCTACCAAACCGGCAATCTGTTTATGCGATACTCTGCCCAATTCCGGCAACATCGCACATAAGGTCGCCGCAGTGGTCGGACCGATACCTTTGATGCTTTGCAGCAGACTGCTTTTGTCGCCAAAATGAGTGTCGTTATGTTCTTCGATCTGTTTGTCCAAAGCAGCAATCAGTATGTCGAAATGTGCGATCAGTGCTTCAACACTTTGAATCTGTGTTTCATGTACCTGCTGCAAACGGTTTTTTTCGGCACTGCGCATTTCAACCAGTTGAGTGCGGCGGCTGATTAAGGCTTCGAGGATTTCTTCTGCCTCACTCGGCGGCGTATAGAGCTGCCGTTCCCAATCGGGCTTTTGTGTGATTACCTGTGCGTAAAACGCCAACATTTTGGCATCGGCCGCATCGGTTTTGGTGAGTGATTGCGACTGTGCGAATTGGTGCGTCTGACGGGGATTGGCAATGATGACTTTGAATCCTGCCCGGTGCAGTGCTTTGGCCAATGGGATTTCCAGTCCGCCGGTGCTTTCCATCACAACCAGTGAGACCTGATGTTTTTTCAGGTATTCGATGGTGTGGAGAAAGCCTTTTTGGTTGTTGGTCTCGGTTTTGGTCTTTTTGGAAGACGTGATGCCGATAACGAAGTTTCGTTTGGCAATGTCGATACCGTCGTAGTTTTGGGCACTCATCATAAACCTGTCTTGCATTCGGTTGTGTTGTCGGGCAACTGTCCGGTTGTGTTGATGGGTTGCCCGGCTTCCCTAAGCTACACAGCGGTTGTTGAACCTTGGGTGCGCACGGGTGGCGGCCGGGCGGGTGTTGCTTGTTATGATACTGGAAGTTGGATATACAAGGGTGTAGGGTTCAAATAAGGGGGCATATTTCGGATTCATTTCATTTACCTCACATTGTTTTTTTGATGGTGTGTAGTATATTTCATTCCAAAAATTTGATTAACTAGCCATAATTCCACTTATTATGGAAAATAATTCCATAATTAAGGTGAAAAAAATGCAGGACAAATTTGCAGGTATTGAAGAATTTTTGGCGACCGTAGAAACGGGCAGTTTTAGCGGGGCGGGCGAAAAGCTGGCAATGACAGGCTCGGCTGTGGGCAAAAGTATTACCCGTTTAGAAGAACGGCTCGGCACGCAACTTTTTCACCGATCTACCCGCAAGCTGACCCTGCCCCGTGAAGGCGAAGTGTGGCTGGCGAGTTGTCGGCGGATGATGGACGAAATGGAACAGGTGCAAAGCCTGCTGTGCAATGAACAGCAAGAACCCGTTGGCGAAGTGCGGATTGATTTGCCCAACATTTACGGGCGGATTCATCTGTTGCCCAAACTGCTCAAACTGGCAAACCAGCACCCGAAATTACGGCTGAATGTGAGTTTTGAAGAACGCAAAACCGATTTGATCGCCGAACAGATTGACCTGAGCGTCCGCTTTGGCTTGCTTGGCGATTTGAGCGACATCATAGCCCGCCAAATCGGGCAAAATCAAAACCGCATCTGTGCCGCCCCCGCTTATCTCAACCGCCACGGCACGCCTCAAACGCCCACACAACTGAGCCAGCATAGCTGCATCAGTGGCAACCAAACCCACTGGCTGTTACACAACGAAAAAGGCGAATCCACGCCCTTTGCCGTGAACGTGCGACACCAAATGAACGACGGCGACGCTCGTCTACAATCCGCCCTGACAGGCTTAGGGCTGGTGCAACTCCCCGACTGGCTGGTAGAGCCCTACATCCAACAAGACTTGCTTGTCCCCGTACTCACCGACTACGAACCTGATTCAGAGCCGATTTATGTCCTGTGGCAGAAAAAACAGCATTTACAACCGAAAATCAAGGCGGTGGTGGAGGTTTTGAGTGGGGAGTGAAAGAGCGGGGGAGTTTTTTGAGAGTTTTTGGGAAGGGGAATGCCGTGTGAAATGATTTTCAGACGGCATTGATGATTTATTGATAAGTAAAAAGATCAATTTCTTCATTAGAAATAATATTATCTAATTCGTTAAATTCATCTTTTAGAAAAATATCAGTGTTTTCTATAATACTCTTAATCCTTTGAGATTTTATCCACTCATTATTCCATAATTCAGGTTTTTGATTTGAAACAAACAAGCACATTTTTTCTGAGAATTTAAACCTATCCACATCCGATTTCAACATACGCTGTAGCCAAATTTCAGCAAATCCAGAGTTAGGCATTTTAATTAACTTGTTGTAAACCAATTCTGATAATTCATTATCTTTAGATTCTTGTAATAACTTACTGATAATTGAACAGCAAACAGGTAGTGTTTTAGGATTATTGTAGGCGATATCTGCAGCAATGCTAATTAGTTGTTTTGTTGAGTGAATTTTTCTATTTTTCTTTATTAATCTTTCTATCTTCTTATCTAGTTTGTTTAGTTCAGTAGTTACGCTGCCCGAATTTGGGAAATTTATACTATGTTGTCTAATCAACAAAAGCTGTTTTTGCAAATTTCTATGATAACCCCCAAAAGATAACCAAAGCATCTTATCCTTTTTAATTGATTGAGTAATTACATCATTATTTTCTTTTGTTTTACTTGAGTTTAGCTTCAGACCAAAATCAATCATTATTTGGGATAGTAATTTTAAAATATTTTCCCCATCATTTTTGTTATTTACAAAAATCCTGTAATCATCTCTATACCGTAAAATTTTATAATCCGTAATTTCATTATAGTTGTTTTTTAATTCATGAGTTAAGATGCGATCAATATAGCCTAAAACAATTTCAGCAATAAAATCCATTAACACAGAACCCTGCGGAATCCCATTTGTTTGTTGATATTGAGCACTTTGAACCTTTTTATCTATATAATTTCCAAGAAGACTATCCGAATGATTTGTTTTAGCAACGCACTTAGATTCAACCGCCCAAGCGATTGAATGAGTATAAATAGAGCCGTAACAATCTGCTATATCTGTATCAAACACATAATTATACTCTAAAGATAATGCAATAGATTTTTGTTCTACATTTTCCCACCAATGCAAGATTTGTTGTGCTTTATCTTTTTTCTTATTTTTAGAACATACAGGAATACTTAAGCATTCAATTTTTTTATTTTGTTGAAATTTAGAAAATCTTGCTTTTAATTTTTCCCAATTATCTTCTTCTGTAATTTTATGAACCAAATCAACATAAACCAAAGGATGTATAATCTGTAAAGGTCGCCAAGACAATCTTCCATCTTTATTGGCATAAATAAAGTAATTTACATTATCAAGTTTTCCTATGGCATTTATGTCATTTTTGGAAACTGAAATATTTGATAAATTTTTATTCTGCATAGCTTTAGATAATTTCTCTAATAATTTGGAAAACGAAAAATATTGTGGTAAATCTATATTGCAATAACTTTCGTGTTTTAAGAAAAAAGATCTTGCCTCATCACAATCTAGGTCTAAAATATTAGTTTTACACATATTGTTACCTACCTTACTATTATTTAAATCTACACCCATACAACGGCACATTCACCAGCCAGTCTTGCTCTCTAAAATCCGCCATTGAAAAGCGGATGGCTTGTTCGGGTTGGAACTGTTCCACATAGACTTTCAAACTTTTAGCTTTGAGATTTTCTTCGGCTTTGACTTCAATCGGAATAACCGATTGTTTGCGCTGTAGCACAAAATCCACTTCCGCCGTGCCTTTTTCCGTCGCCCAGTAGAAAACGGGGTTTTCTTGGTTGGTAATCAGCTGTTGCAGGACATATTGCTCGGTTAAAGCCCCTTTAAATTCACTGAAAATACGGCTGCCGTCTAACAGTACACTGGCATCCAAATGGCTTTGCGCTCCAAGCAATCCCACGTCCAAACTGTATAATTTGAAAGCGTTATCTTGATAGGCGGAAAGGGGCAAATGGGGCTTTTTAATGCGTGGCACGCTATGCGCCAAACCGCTGTCTTTCAGCCATTGCAGGGCGATTTCGTAGTCTTTGCTTCTCGCCCCTTTTTGCAGTTGTGAATAAATGAATTTCTTATTTTCTTTGGCAAGCTGTTCGGGAATAGATGCCCAGATTGAGCGGACTTTTTGCACCGTCTGCCCATCGCCGATATGCTTAGAAAAATCCTGTTCATACGCCATCAGTAGATTACGTTGCACTTGGCGAACCGCATCAAAATTCTGCATATCAATGAAAGTCTGCACGGCCTCAGGCATTCCGCCGACAAAATAATACTGGCGCAACAAATCAATATAGGTCGTTTTCATCGCGCTAATCAACGCCCAGTCTTGCATTTCAAGCAGTTGTACCAAATCCTGTTTGCCGAGTGCGGTTAAAAATTCGTGAAAATCCATCGGATACATCGGCAAAAAATCCACTTTACCCACAGGAAAAGAAACCTGATGATGTAGCGAAATACCCAGTAGCGACCCCGCCGACACGATATAAAACTGCGGTGCATTTTCGTAAAAGTATTTGAGCGACGATAGCGCCTGTGGCACTTCTTGCACTTCATCAAAAATAATCAGCGTATTTTCTGCTTGAATATTCACACCGCTTTCAATTTTCAAGCCAAGGATCAGGCGGTTGATGTCGTAATCGCCCGAAAATAGCGTCCGCATTCGGGAATTGTTATCAAAATTGATATAGGCGACCTGCTCAAATGCTTGCTCGCCAAAATGTTTCATCGCCCATGTTTTTCCTACCTGTCTTGCCCCTTGGATAATCAAGGGTTTGCGGTTAGGCTTTTGTTTCCATTTGGCTAAGGATTGAATGATTTTTCGTTGCATAAAGATACTTTTTCTAAGGAAATTTGGGTGTATTATCACATTTTTTCAAAGGAAAAAGTAGAATAAAGTACATTTTTTCAAAGGAATGTTTGTAAGGGAAGAGATAGATATGCCGTCTGAAAACCGATTTTCAGACGGCCTGTTTTGTCGACAATCTGTCTGATTGCAAGTCTCTGCCGATAATTCCGTTTCACGGCTTGAACTTTGTGTAAAAACTGGTAATAATACAGCGAGAATTTTCACCCGAGCAGCCTTGGGCTGCCGTTTGCGAACCTGAAACAGAAAGCACGAAACATGGCATTAATCGTACAAAAATATGGCGGCACCTCGGTCGGTTCCGCCGAACGCATTAAAAATGTCGCCAAACGTGTTGCCAAAGCCCGTGCCGAAGGGCACGATGTCGTGGTAGTGGTTTCCGCCATGAGCGGCGAAACCAACCGCTTGGTAGCGTTGGCGCACGAAATGCAGGAAATCCCCGACCCGCGCGAGCTGGACGTGGTGTTGGCCACCGGCGAACAAGTTACCATCGGCCTTTTGGCAATGGCGTTGAAAAACATCGGCGTACCGGCAAAAAGCTACACCGGCTGGCAAGTGGCGCTGCGTACCGATACCGCCCACACCAAAGCCCGTATCGAAAGCATCGATGATGAAAAAATGCGTGCCGATTTGGCGGAAGGCAAGGTTGTGATTGTTGCCGGTTTCCAAGGCATCAGCAGCGAAGGCAATATTTCCACGCTCGGCCGGGGCGGTTCGGACACTTCCGCCGTGGCGCTGGCAGCGGCGCTGAAAGCCGATGAATGCCAGATTTACACCGATGTGGACGGCGTTTATACCACCGATCCCAGAGTCGTGCCGGAAGCATGCCGTCTGAACACGATTACATTTGAAGAAATGCTGGAACTGGCGAGCTTGGGTTCTAAAGTTTTACAGATCCGCTCCGTTGAATTCGCCGGCAAATATAAAGTACGCCTGCGCGTATTGAGCAGCCTGCAGGAAGGCGGCGACGGCACATTGATTACCTTTGAAGAGGACGACAACATGGAAAAAGCAGCCGTAACCGGCATTGCATTCGATAAAAATCAGGCAAGAATCAACATTCGCGGCGTACCCGACAAACCGGGCGTGGCCTATCAGATTTTAGGCACTGTGGCCGATGCCAATGTCGAAGTGGATATGATTATCCAAAATGTCGGCAACGAAGGCACTACCGACTTCTCGTTTACCGTACCCCGCAGCGATTACAAACAAACGCTGGATTTACTCAACAATCTGAAAGAGAGCATTGGTGCGGCCGACATTGCCGGCGACGACACCGTATGCAAAGTCTCCGTAGTCGGCATGGGTATGCGTTCGCACGTCGGCGTGGCCTCCAAAATCTTCCGCACGCTGGCGGAAGAAGGCATCAATATCCAAATGATTTCCACCTCCGAAATCAAAGTTTCCGTATTGATTGACGAAAAATACATGGAACTGGCCACAAGAGTGCTGCACAAAGCCTTTGATTTAGGCTAAACCACACGGCGGCAGCGGCAACCACCCTGCCGCCGGTTTGTTTGACACACTAAGAGAGAGAAACCATCATGGCCCTGCCCGCTATCGAACACGTTCAGGCTGTCGCATTCGACCTGGACGGCACATTATGCGATTCCGTACCTGATTTGGCCGCCGCCGCCAACTCCATGCGTCTCTATTTGGGCATGGATGAATTACCGCAGCAAACCGTAGAAAGCTATGTCGGCGACGGCATCGCCAAACTGGTGCACCGGGTCATCACCAACGATCGGGAACGAGAAGCCGATCCGAAAATCTGGGAAAAAGGCTTTATCTACTATATGCACTATTATCGGGCGCATTTGAGCGACCTCACCCGCCCTTACCCCGAAACCGAAGCCGGCCTCGCCCTGCTCAAATCCCTTGGCATTCCGCTGGTCGTCATCACCAACAAAACCGAAATTCTCGCCGTCGAGCTGCTCAAACAGCTCAAACTGGCAGACTACTTCAGCCTGATACTCGGCGGCGACAGCCTCAGCGAAAAAAAACCCAACCCCCTCCCCCTGCGCCACGCCGCAGAAGTATTGGGCATCGCCCCCGAAAACATGCTGATGGTCGGCGACTCCCGCAACGACATCCTCGCCGCCAAAGCCGCCGGTTGCCTCAGCGTCGGCGTAACCTTCGGCTACGGCGACATGCCCCTGCTCTCGCAAGACCCCGCCACCAAACCCGACTGGCTGATCGGTGCGCTACCCGAAATCTACGAACACCTGCAACCGCAAAAACCGCAGGAAAACAATTAAACCGGAACTATAGCGGTTGGGTTGGTTTTATTTTTCCCAAAACCAACCCAACCACTGCGGTATATTATTTTCAGACGGCCAAATAACCACCCCCATGAACCGCCACACCCCCAAACCCACCAAATCCCTGCGCGCCAGAGCCATGGACATACTCTCCCGCCAAGAAATCAGCCGCAGCGGTCTCAAAAAAAAACTCGCCCCCTACGCTGAAAACGAAGCCGAATTAGAAGCCGTATTAAACGAATTTGCCGAACAAGGCTGGCAATCCAACAGCCGCTATGCCGAAGCCTATATCCACAGCAAATCCGCCCGCCACGGCAAAAACCGCCTCAAACAAGCCCTTGCCCAACAAGGCATAGACCCCGACATCAGCCGCCACCTCCTGCCCGACAGAGAAACCGAACGGCGAAACGCCGTCAATGTCTTGCAGAAAAAATTCAAACACCCCGCCCAAGACCTCAAAGAAAAACAAAAACAAATCCGCTTCCTCGCCTACCGGGGCTTCGATATGAACACCATACAGGCCGCCCTCAAATGCGATTGGGACGAAGATTTTTTCTGATTTCCGTTTTTTAACCTAAACCAACAAAACTAGGCCGTCTGAAAATGAGTGTAACGGGTTATGCTCAGCTAAAATAGGGTTTTCAGACGGCCTCAAATGTTCAATTTCTGCCTGTTTCCAATATCTGTTCCTTGCTATAGTGGAATAACCCAAAGCAATACAAGGAGGCAAGCCGGAGACAGTACAGATGTAGTGCTTTGAGCTTATTTCGCTATATAATCGCCATACTTTAAGAAAGAGCCACTATGACAATATATGAACAGGAAACCATGCGTCTGTCCAAGCGTATGGCGCAATTAGGATTATGCTCACGCCGGGAAGCCGACAGTTATATCGAACAGGGCTGGGTGAAGGTGAACGGGAAAACGGCGGTATTGGGCGAAAAAGTGTGTTTGAGCGACCGCATCGATCTCAACCGTCAGGCGCATGAGCAGCAGGCACGGCGGGTAACGGTTTTATTAAACAAGCCGGTTGGTTATGTCAGTGCGCAGGCGGAAAAGGGGTATCGGGCCGCTGCGGATTTGATTACGGCGGAAAATCATTGGGAAGGCGACGACAGCCGCATTGTTTTTGACGAAAAACACAAATTCGGCCTTGCGCCTGCGGGGCGCTTGGATATTGATTCGGTGGGGTTGCTGGTTTTGACGCAAGACGGCCGTATTGCCAAGCAGCTGATTGGGGAAAACAGTAATAGTGAAAAAGAATATTTGGTGCGGGTGCGGGGCAAACTCGATGAAAAAGGCCTCGCCCTGCTCAATCACGGTTTGAGTTTGGACGGTGAAAAACTGCGTCCTGCCAAGGTGGAATGGCAAAATGAAGACCAGCTTCGTTTTGTTCTGAAACAGGGGAAAAAACGCCAAATCCGCCGTATGTGCGAACTGGTCGGGCTGCGGGTGGTCGGTTTGAAACGCATCCGCATGGGCAAGGTCAAGCTGGGCAAGCTGCCGCCGGGAAAATGGCGTTATTTGCGGGCAAATGAATCGTTTTAAGCGAACAAACCAAATCGAGGCCGTCTGAAATCGGGTTTTCAGACGGCCTCGATTTGGTTTGGCATTTTATTTCCGCCAATATGCGGGGGTAAACAGTATCAAAACGGTAAAAATTTCCAGCCGTCCGAGCAGCATGACCATGACGCACAGCCATTTTTGGATTTCGTTCAGCTCTGAATAATTATTGCTCGGGCCGATTTCGCTCAGGCCGGGGCCGGCGTTGGTAATGCAGGCGGTAACGGCGGTGAAGGCGGAAATAAAGTCCAGCCCAGATGCCATCATCAGAAAGCTGAACAACACGACCACCATAAAATAAATAAAGATAAACGACATCACTGTCAGCGCCATGCGTTCGGGAATGCTACGGTTATTGACCTTAACGGTGCGTACGGCACGGGGGTGCAGCAGAATCATCATTTCGCGCAGGCTGAATTTGAACAATACTAAGGCACGCACGTTTTTAATGCCGCCGCCCATCGAGCCTGAGCTTGCCAACACGTTGGCCAAAAAAAACATCCACAGCGACACCAGCAGCGGCCATTGGGCAAAATCGGCATTGGTAAAACCGCTTGCCAGCCCGACCGATACCAGATTGAAGCCGGTAAAGCGCAACGCATCGGAAAAAGAAGGATAAAAGCCGGTGTACCACAAATAAACGGCGGCGGCGGCTATGCTGCCCAACAGCACCAGCAGCAGCACCCTGCATTCTTCGTCCTGCCAATAGACTTTCAGCGAGCGGTTGGACACGGCGGCAAAATGGCTGGCGAAATTGATTGCGCCGAACAGGGTAAACAATACAATAATCCATTCCACTGCCTGCGAATTGAAATAGGCGATGCTGCCGTCGTGCGTGGAAAATCCGCCCAGCGAAACGGCGGACATGGCGTGGCAAACGGAATCAAACCAGCTCATGCCCGCCCAATGCAGCGACAGACAGGCGGCAATTGTGGTCAGGCTGTATGCCGCCCACAGTTTTTTGGCCACTTGGGAAATTCTCGGTGCCATTTTGCTTTCTTTGTCCAAACCCGGAATTTCGGCCTTAAAGAGCTGCGTGCCGCCGACACCGAGCATGGGCAAAATGGCCACCGCCAACACGATAATCCCCATGCCGCCGAGCCAGTTGAGCATGTGCCGCCAGAAATTGACGGACGGACTGAGCGTATCCAGATTGTCGATAACGGTTGCACCCGTGGTCGTCAGCCCCGACATCGCTTCAAAAAATGCGTCGGTAACGGTCAGATTCGGCAAATGCAGATACAGCGGCATAGCGGCAATCACGGCAAACGACAGCCACAGCAGCATCACCAGCGTAAAGCCGTCTCTTGGCCGCAGTTCCCGCTGAAAACGCTTGGTCAGCAGCCAGACGGTACACGATCCGAAAATCGTTACCAGCGCCGTGCGGGCGAATGCTTCAAACGCACTGTCTGCCAGCAGATACGAAATCAGCGTGGGTATCAGCAGCAAAACGGAAAACAAAATGCCCAGCTTGGACAAAATATGGATAATCGGTATGACTTTATACATACGGTTCTATCATGAATATGGGATTTGGCTTGCGGCTGCAAGTTTATCAGGAATTGCCCGCTGCTGCTTTTGTCTTTTATCGGGGTGTAACACAAAGGTAACAATGTCGTAGAACATTATTTTCACTGCGAAGGCCGTCTGAAAACGGGGATGACGGGTTGCGGCGATACAAAACTCTTATTTAAGGTTTGATACAGCAAAACCTACTCAATCAATTTGGCTCTTTACCCCAGTTTCATTTCAAATAAAAATAAGTTTGTTCAATAAGTTATAAAAATACCGTCGAAAATATTTGCCAATCATCAGGAAAGCTGTATAATGTTATATTATAACATTATAGGTTGAGAGAAACATGAAAAAAGATATCCACCCGCAAAATTACCGCACTGTTTTATTTTACGACAGCGGCGCAGATGAAGGCTGGCTGATTCGCTCATGCGCCGAAACCCACGGCAAAACCATGGTTTGGAAAGACGGCGTAGAATATCCGCTGTTTGCACTCGATACTTCGGCCGCCTCCCATCCGGTTTACACCGGCAAACAGCGCAATGTAAACACCGAAGGACGAGCCAGCAAGTTTAACCAACGTTTCCAATCTATGATGACTTCGTTTAGAAAGGAAAAATAATGCAGGTTTTGTCGTCTTTGAAAAGCGCCAAACAGCGCCATCGGGATTGCCAGATTGTCCGCCGCCGCGGCAAAGTATATGTTATCTGCAAAAGCAATCCGCGCTTTAAAGCCCGCCAGCGTTAAGCTGTAAAGGCGTGCAACAGAATTTACCGTTTAAAGCCTCATCCGGCTTTAATAGTGGCCTTAGCCGCACCTGATGGTGCGGTTTTTTTGTTGCCGTATCTTTTGCGTTAATCATTTCAGCGTAAAACTGACCGTTGCCGATCCTGCACCTAACGCATTTTTAAGTTGCTCGCTTTGGGTGATTTTGCCGATACGGGTGTAGCGGTAAGGCGTGGAAAAACTTTCGTAAAACACCACAAGCGTATCCCCTTGAAACAGCAAAACGTCGCCCACTTCAATCCGCTCGACCGCTTGATCGTTGCGTGGCAAGGTTTGGGGCAAGCTGGCGTATTTTTCATTGCGGTGTAAATCCGTCATCGTTAGCGTGAGCGGTAGTAATTTTCTTAATTCGGCAACGGTTGGGTTATCCACTAACTCGGCTTGAAATTGCTGAGTGCCTATCTGAATGTTCATATTTTCTCCTTGCTTAACGGCGGTTTTGGGTTCTGCTTGGGTGCAAGCGACGAAAACCAAACCGAGTAGTGCGAGAATGAGTTTTTTCATTGTATCGCCTTAAAGCTGTTTGATGATTTTTGCTGGTACGCCCGCCACCACGCAATTCGCCGGTACGTCTTTATTGACGACAGCCCCCGCCGCCACAATCGCATTTTCGCCTACTGTAACACCGGGCAAAATCGTGGCATTTGCTCCAATCCACACATTGCGTTTAAGATGAACTGGTGCAAGCAACACACCATGCCGTTCTACTGGGTCGGACGGGTGATTGACACTGATAATATTGGCACGTGGTCCGATTTGCACGCCGTCTTCAATCACAATCCCGCCCAAATCGGTAAACATTACGCCCACATTGATAAATATGTTTTTACCAAGCTGAATATGGCGACCAAAATCGCTGTAAAGCGGTGTGTTAAATACTACGCTGTCGTCCACGCTTTCGCCGATAATTTCGCTCAGCAAAGCTCGGCGTGCTTGTGGCTCGTGATAACCTTGATTTAAACGGGCAAGCCGTTCGCTGTTTTCAGCCACGATGTGATGAATTTCATCAAAAAGCGGACTGTTCCGAGAAATAAACCCCTGTTTTGCAGGTTGAGATAAAGCGTATTTCATTATTTTTTCCTTATTTCACTATACAATTAGCTCTGCCACGAAAATAATCGTTTCCATCATCCAACCCGATTTTTAGACGGCCTGTTTCAATCAATCTTGATATATTCCACCGCCAAAATTTCGATGGTTTCCCTGCCCTCCGGCCCGTTGAGTACGACTTCGTCGCCCTCCCGGGCTTTTATCAGACAGCGGGCCAGCGGAGAAATCCATGAGATTTTGTTTTTGGCGGTATCGATTTCGTCCACACCGACTATGCGTACCGTCTGCTCGCTGCCGTCGCCCCGCAGCAGGGTTACGGTGGCGGAAAAAAAGATTTGGTCGGTGGCTTCCCGCTGTTCGGGATCAACGACCACGGCGGCTTCCAAGCGTTTGGTCAGAAAACGGATACGGCGGTCGATTTCCCGCATCCGGCGTTTGCCGTAGAGATAGTCGCCGTTTTCACTTCTGTCTCCGTTACCGGCTGCCCAGTTGACGATTTGTACAATTTCGGGGCGTTCTTTATTCACCAGTTGGTACAGCTCGTCTTTCAAAGCCTGCCAGCCGCCGGGGGTGATGTAGTTTTTAACTTCGTTGCTCATTTTGGTGTGCGATATATTTTGAAAAATCATGCAGCGATGCCGTCTGAAAATGCGTGTGCCTTTTCAGACGGCATGTTGTGGCTGCGTCAAATTTTATTCTTCGTCGTTGCTGATGCTGATGCTGTGTTCCACTTTGCTCGGGTGGACTTTCAAACCGCCGCAGCCGGCTTTTTCGGCTGACAGCCGCTGAAGATAGGCTTCATCGATGTCGCCGGTTTGATACACACCGTTGAAGCATGATGAGTCAAACGACTGGATTTTCGGATTCAGGGCTTTGACTACGGTTTCCAAGTCGTCCAGATTTTGGAACACGACACCGTCGGCACCGATTTCCGCTGCGATTTCGGCGGCGCTTCTACCGTTGGCAATCAGCTCTTCACGGGTCGGCATATCGATGCCGTACACATTCGGGTAGCGGACTTCGGGCGCTGCCGAGGCGATATAGACTTTGCGTGCGCCTGCTTCCCGCACCATTTCGACAATTTCACGGCTGGTTGTTCCCCGCACAATGGAATCGTCCACCAGCAGTATGCTTTTTCCTTTGAATTCGGTATCCATCGGGCTGAGTTTTTGGCGCACCGATTTTTTGCGGGTCGCCTGCCCCGGCATGATGAAGGTGCGGCCGATATAGCGGTTTTTAATCAGGCCTTCCCGATACGGTTTGTTTAAATGCATGGCCAATTCCATGGCACTCGGACGGCTGGTGTCGGGAATCGGCATAATCACATCGATGTCGTCCAGCGGCAATTCCCGCTTGATTTTTTCCGCCAGCGATACGCCCATATCCAAACGTGCCTGATAAATCGACACGCCGTCAATCACCGAATCGGGGCGGGCAAAATAAACGTATTCAAACAGGCACGGGCTTAATGTGGTTTCGCCCTCGTAACGGCGGGAAAAGATTTGCCCGTCCAAACTGATAAACACGGCTTCGCCCGGCTCGATGTCCCGTTCCAAATCAAATGCCAAGGCATTGAAGGCCACTGATTCAGACGCAACGGCATAGGCTTTTTTGCCGTTTTCCGCAAGCTGACTGCCCAATACCAGCGGCCGGATACCGTACACATCACGGAAAGCGACCATACCGTAACCGGCAATCATCGCCACCACGCCGTATGCGCCCCGTACTTTTCGGTGAACTTGGGTTACGGCGTTGAAAATATTGTCCACCGTTAATCGGCGGTCGGCGTTGCCGGTTACCTGCTGGCGCAATTCGTGGGCAAATACGTTGAGCAAAACTTCGGAATCGGAGCTGGTGTTGATGTGGCGCAGGTGCTGGTCGCACACATTGCGGTACAGCTCTTCGGTATTGGTCAGATTGCCGTTGTGCGCCAACACGATACCGAACGGCGAGCTGACGTAAAACGGCTGCGCTTCGGCGCTGCTGCCCGCATTGCCCGCTGTCGGGTAACGGACGTGGGCAATACCGGCATTGCCCTGCAAATCCCGCATATTGCGGGTGCGGAATACTTCCCGCACCATGCCTTTGCCTTTGTGCATATGGAACATGCTGCCTTCGACCGTAACAATCCCGGCTGCGTCCTGCCCCCGGTGCTGCAGCATTTGCAGTCCGTCATACAATAATTGGTTTACCGGCTCGAAGCCGACCAGTCCTAATACGCCGCACATGTGTTTTCTCCAAAACTAAGATGTTGTGAAATTGCGTTGAGTAAATAATATAAAGTACATTCACGATAGCAAAATGAAACCGGTTTCAGACCGGCCGCATAAGCCGTCTGAAACCGGTTTGTCTATTCCGGCACGCCCGACGATTCGGGTTGCAGGTGTTCTGCCACATAAGGCACCAATAAATGCGCCGTCTGCTCGAAAAACGGCATGCTGTACGAAGTCTGCCATGCTTCGGTTTGTGGGAGATCGGTAAACGAACACACCGCCGCAGCCAAAGTCATCACCAATATGCCTTTCACCGCACCGAATACGCCGCCCAACAAGCGGTTGAATCCGCCCAAACCGACCGCCGACACCGCCATCGTCAGCATCGAACGGATAAAACGCTGTACCAGCCATGCGGCAAAAAACAGCAGCAGAAATGCCAGACAAACGGCCAGCGCCTGCGGCTCGACCGAGGCAAAAGCCACGCCGGCGAAGGGTACAGCAAACCACTTGGCGGCGAAAAAGGCGACCACCCAAGTAATCAGCGAACACACTTCCGCCACCACGCCCCGCATCAGCGACATTACGACGCAGGCACCCACCACCAAGGCGGCCAGCAAATCGGCAACAGGCAGACTATTCACGGGTAATCTGCCCCGCAATGCCGTGAACCCGCAACTTGTTCAAATCACGTTCTGCTTCACGGGCATTTTTATACGGCTCGGATTTGACCCGATATACCGTGCCTTTGTCGGTCGGAATGGCGATAATGCCGGCATTGATGCCCGCCGCCTTCATTTTTTTCTGCAGGCTCAAAGCACGCTCTTTTTCGGCGTAACCGGCCTGAATCGCTGCTTTGCCGCCTGTGGTTTTCTCGGCGGTTTTGGCCTTGTTTTCAGACGGCTTGTCTGCTTTTTTCTTATCCGCAGCGGCAGTTTCGGTTTTCGCTTTGGCTTTTACTTGCGCCGCTTCGCTGTCTTTTTCTGCTTTTCTGCGTTCTGCAGCGGCGGTTTCTTTTTCTTTGGCTTTAGCGGCTTCACGCTTGGCTTTGGCGGCGGCTTCCTGTTTAGCATCTGCCTGTTTTGCCTTGCGCTCGGCGGCGGCTTTTTCGTTGCGGGCAATCCGTTTCTGCTCGGCTTCTTTGGCCTCAGCCGCTTTACGCTGTTCGGCTTTACGGGCGGCACGCTGCTCGGCAATCCGACGGCTGCGCTCTTCGGCGGCACGAGCGGCTTCCGCTGCTTTAGCCGCTTCGATTTCCTGCAGTTTTTCCGATTCTTCCAAGCCTTTAATGTTGCTGTCGGCCAGTTTGTCGTCTTCAATCACCAGCGGTGCGCCCACGTCTTCCGGCGGGGCGATGGTTTCCGGTTTCAGGATTTCCACTGAATCAGACGGCGCTGCCTTCGGCGTTGCGGCTGCCGTTTCGGCTTTGTTTCCATTTTCAGACGGCTTCGCCGACGGTTCGGACGGCTGTTTTCCTTCCTGCACTACCACTGCTTTTTGCGGCGGCGTGTCTTCGTTGCCGCTGTTCACGGCAAGCAGCGTCAGCACAGCGGCGGCAACCGCACCGGAAACGATAAACAAACGGCGGCGGTTGCTGCGTTTGAGGGCTTCATAACCCTCCAAATCTAATTTTTTCTCGTCTGACATGGGATTTCCCTATAGTTGAACGATGGTTACAATGTCGCCAAAACACCGGCAACCGTATGAAACGAACCGAAGACGACAATTCTATCATTTTCGCCCGATTTCGCCAAAGCGTCCCGATATGCCGATGCAATGTCGGCAAAACAGGTAACACGGGTAATGCCGTGTTCCGCCAGTTTCTGCTGCAAGGCTTCCAAACTCATGCCTCTCGGTACATCGAGCGGGGCGATATGCCATTCGTCGAATTGGTCTTTTACGGTGTCCAATACGGTATCGATGTCTTTATCCGCCAGCATACTGAACACGGCGGTGCGTTTTTGGGCGAATGCCAGATTAATCAAGCTGCGGCGCAATGCCCGTGCGGCGTGGGGATTGTGGCCGACATCCAGCACCACCAGCGGCCGCCCCGGCAATACTTGGAAACGCCCCGGATTTTCCACCAGCAGCAAGCCCCGTTTGACTGCACCGATGTCCACCGGCAAGCGGTCGTTCAAGCAGGTTAATGCGGTTAAGGCACAGGCGGCGTTGCCGATTTGGTATGCGCCCCGCAGCGCCGGAATCGGTAAGGCATTGCGGTTTTTCGCTTCGCTAGTTTGCGGGCGGTAGCGGTAATTCCATTGCAGGTTGTCGGTTACGCTGAAATCGAAATCCCTGCCGTTGAGCAGCAGTTCGGCACCGATTTCTTCGGCGTGGCGGCGCAGCGATTCGGGCGGCGGATTTTGGCCGCACACCGCCGGTTTGCCGCTGCGGAAAATGCCGGCTTTTTCAAAAGCGACGGCTTCGACCGTGTCGCCCAAAAATGCCTGATGATCCAAATCGACACTCGTTACCACCATGCAGTCGCCGTCAAACACATTGACAGCGTCCAAACGGCCGCCCAATCCGACTTCCAAAACCATCACGTCCACTTGTTCGCGGATAAAAATATCCACCGCCGCTAAGGTGTTGAATTCAAAATAAGTCAGCGACACGTCTTGTCTTGCCGCTTCGATGCGTTCAAACGACGCTACGATTTGTTCATCCGACACCGGCTGCGTATTGACCGTAATCCGTTCGTTGAAACGCAGCAGGTGCGGGCTGGTCAGCGTACCGACTTTATAGCCCGCCTGCGTGTAGATATGCGACAGATAGGCGCACACCGAACCTTTGCCGTTGGTGCCTGCCACCACAATCACGGGACATTCGGGGTTCAGCCCCATCTGCTCTTTTACGGCCCGGACACGGGTCAGCCCCATATCGATCACGCCGCCGCTGTGGGCGGTTTCCAAATGGCTCAGCCAATCTGATAGTGTTTTCATGATTTGTTCTCTTTATAGTAAATCCATTTTAAAAAGATTACGGTGCTGGCTCGCCGCCTTGTACTCTTTTTAAAATGAATTCACTATCAACCGTATCCGAGGCCGTCTGAAATCTGCAATCGGCCTGATTTTCAGACGGCCTGCCGACACCAGCGTGCCCATACTTTCAAACGGCGGCAACTTTCCTGATCCAGCATATCTGCTGCCACCAACTGGCGGATTGTCCGCTCTTCGGTGCGCCAGTGTAGAAACAGAAAACGGCGGCCGACCACGGAAGAATCCAGCAATTCGGCGGCAAACGGTTTACCGTTTATCCAAATGCCTGCCCGCATTTTGCTGTCGATTTCGATTTTGCGCACCGAGTCGGCACGTTTCAGGGCTGCCGTCCGCCATGCACGGGCAAACGAAACCGCCAATGCTGCCAAGCCTGCCCACATCATTATGCCGTAAAAACAACCAATACACACGGCACACGCCGCCACATGCAGGCCGATAATCAGCCCCTGCCATGTTTTTGAAGGGCGCAAGGCCGTCTGAAACGGGCGCATGGTTACATCATATTGTCAAAAACCGGGCTGACGCTTAAATCGGCTTCTTCCATATCCAGCACCATATCGTGGACTTCGATATCGAAAAAGTCCCAAAACACGTTCAAGCCCATGTCTTGCGGCCAGTCTTTTTGATCGATGTCCCAGCTTGCCAGCTCGGCTTCAAAAATCTGCCGGTAGCGTTCGTCAAAATATGCCACCACCGCTTCGGGCGTGTCGCTTTCGGGTACGAGAAACACCGAACAGTTGCTGCGCAGCTGTTCCAGCGTCAGGTCGGGCATATTTTCATCCGCCGCTTTGAGCCATTCCAAAAAACGGGCGGTCGGTTTGAGTACCACGGCGCTTCTGTCAACAAAATACATGATTATCCTTTCTTTTGCCAAGCCGTCTGAAAACGGATGAAACAATTTTCAGACGGCTTGGCGGAATCTGTTAATGCGTCATCACCTGCTGCAAAAACTGCTTGGCACGCTCGTGCTGCGGGTTGGTGAAAAAGTCTTCCGGCGCAGCTTCTTCGATGATTTTGCCGTGATCGACAAAAATCACTTTGTCCGCCACTTCTCGGGCAAAACCCATTTCGTGGGTAACGCACATCATGGTCATGCCGCTTTCGGCCAAGTCTTTCATTACTTTCAGCACTTCGCCGACCATTTCGGGGTCGAGCGCCGAAGTCGGCTCGTCAAACAGCATCACACGGGGTTCCATCGCCAAACCTCTGGCAATCGCCACCCGCTGCTGCTGGCCGCCGGAAAGCTGGCTCGGCAAAGCGTCTTTTTTATGCGCCAAACCGACACGTTCCAACAACTCCATCGCTTTTTTCTCCGCCTGCGCACGGCTTTGCTTTTTCACTTTCATCGGCGAGAGAATGATGTTTTCCAACACGGTCAGATGCGGATAAAGATTGAACCCTTGAAACACAAAGCCGACTTCTTCCCGCACTTTGTTTAAATCGGTTTTCGGGTCGGCAACGTTGATGCCGTTTACCCAGATTTCGCCGCTTTCGATATTTTCCAACTGATTGACGGTACGAATCAGCGTGGATTTACCGCTGCCCGACGGGCCGCACACCACCACCACTTCGCCCTGTTTCACTTCCAAATCGACCCCGTTAATCACATGCAGATCTTTGAAATGTTTATGTACGTTTTTGAATTTAATCATTGTTTTCTTCCACTGTAGCACAAATACCCGCCCTGTTTTCAGACGGCTTTGCCCACCAGATAATTGCTCAATTCGACATAGGTTTCGGGGGCGATTTCTTCGGCACGCTGCTGCGGATCGATACCGACCGCCACCAAATCTTCATCGCCCGCACAATCTTTCAGATTGTTGCGTATGGTTTTGCGCCGCTGGTGAAACGCCTGTTTGACCAGCTTGGCGAAATGCTCGAAATCTGCCGCTTCGCCGATACGGTGTTTCACCGGAATCATGCGCACTACTGCCGAATCGACTTTGGGCGCAGGATCAAAGGATTCGGGCGGCACTTCAATCAGCATTTCCATATCGAAGAAATACTGCAGCATCACGCCCAAACGCCCGTAATCGTTGGTTTTCGGCTCGGCAACCATGCGTTCTACCACTTCTTTTTGCAGCATAAAGTGCATATCGGTTACATCGTCCGCCACTTCGCTCAAACGAAAAAGCAGCGGCGTGGAAATATTGTAGGGCAAGTTGCCGACAATTTTCTTTTTACCTGCAATGCTGTTGAAGTCAAACTGCAAAACATCGCCTTCGTGAATTACCAGTTTGTCGGCAAACGGCAAAGTTTTCAATCGTTTGACAATATCTCTGTCGATTTCGCACACATGCAGGCATTTGAGTTTTGCCGCCAGCGGTTCGGTAATTGCCGCCAAGCCGGGGCCGATTTCGATAACGGTATCGTCTTCCTGCGGCCGCACGGCGTGGACAATATCGCTGATAATGCGTGTATCCTGTAAAAAATTCTGCCCGAAACGCTTACGGGCTTTGTGTTCTTTCATCACGGTAGGCAACCCAGTTGATTATTGCCGCCTATTGTAACTGAAAATCTGCCGCTTGGAAAAACGGCGGTAACGCATTTTCAGACGGCCTCAACGCCTTTACCGAACAAACGGCGGCACATTTAAGCCGAAATCCCGCAGCAGCGCCACGGTTTCAAATACCGGCAAGCCCATCACGCCGGTAAAACTGCCCTGCAAATGCTCGACAAATACGCCGCCCAAACCCTGAATGCCGTATGCACCGGCCTTGTCCATCGGCTCGCCGCTGCGGATATAGTCCGCAATTTCGCCCTTATCCAGCGGTTTGAACGCCACATCGCTCTGCTGCACCGTGCAGCGGGTTTCGCCCTGCCAATACACGCAGACCGCCGTCAGCACCTGATGGGTGGTTCCCGACAGCAGCGACAGCATTTCCGCCGCCTGCGTTTCATGTTCCGGCTTGCCCAAAATGCGGTTTTGATAGGCGACCGTGGTATCGGCGGTGAGCAGCGGATAAGCGGGAAAACCGCCGTGCTGCGCCTGCCATGCGGCTACGGCGGCGGCATTTTTTTCTTCCGCCATACGCCGCACATAATCTGCTGCCGCTTCGCCCGCCTGCGGCGTTTCATCGATTTCCGCCGCCAAACGTTCGACCCGATAGCCGAGGTTTTCCAGAATTTCACGGCGGCGGGGGCTGCCGGAAGCCAGATAAATGCTGTTCATCAATCGTTTTCCTGTTTGTTCGACGGGCTTATCATACCCGATTTTTCCGCTGCCTGAAGCCGTTTTTCAGACGGCCTTTGTGCTGTAAAAAGCAGACTGTGCTATGATGATGCCGTCTGAAAATCCACTCTGAAACGCCATTTATGGAAAAAACCGTTTTTCTCTACACCGACGGTGCCTGCAAGGGCAATCCCGGCGCCGGCGGCTGGGGCGTGCTGCTGCGCTACGGAAGCCATGAAAAAGAACTCTTCGGCGGCGAGGCGGAAACCACCAACAACCGCATGGAACTCACCGCCGTTATCGAGGGATTAAGCAGCTTAAAACGCCGCTGTACGGTAGTAATCTGCACCGATTCGCAATATGTGAAAAACGGCATGGAAAGCTGGATACACGGTTGGAAAAAAAACGGCTGGCAAACTTCCGCCAAAAAACCGGTTAAAAACGATGATTTGTGGAAGGCTTTAGACGAACTCGTCGGCCGCCACGATGTCCGCTGGCAATGGGTCAAAGGCCACGCCGGACACGCCGAAAACGAACGTGCCGACCAACTGGCCAATCAGGGAGCAGCGCAGTTTGCCTGAATCGAACAGGCCGTCTGAAAACGCTTAACCCGTCAAAACACTGCCGCAACACCATTTGGGGAAGAACCTCTTTTCACTATACAATAGGCTATATTATTTAAGGAATCTGCCATGAACCACTGCCCCATCTGTTATGCCGAAAATGAAGAAATCCTGCTGCAAACGCCCAATCTGCGGGTGATTGCCGTGCATAACGAAGCCGGTTCGCCTGCGTTTTGCCGGGTGATTTGGCAACAGCATGTTGCCGAAATGACCGATTTGTCTGCGCCGCAGCGTACCGAACTGATGGAGGCGGTGTATCGGGTCGAAGCCGCCATGCGTCAGGTGTTCCGCCCTGCCAAAATCAATTTGGCGAGTTTGGGCAATGTCGTGCCGCACCTGCATTGGCATGTGATTGCCCGTTTTGACAACGATGCCAGTTTTCCGGCACCGATTTGGGCTGCTGCGGTGCGCAAACACGGCATGACGCTGCCCGACAACTGGCCGCAACAGATAAAAACGCTTTTGCAAACTGCATTTTCAGACGGCCTGTAATGCCGTCTGAAAACCGAAATAAGGAAATACGATTGATGACTTGGCAACCTTCCCGCCGCCATTTTTTACGGGCTTCCGCCGCCGCTGCCGGTGCCGGCCTGCTCCAAGCCTGCGGTACGCCGACTGCGCCGCAACCGTCCCAACCTGTCAAAGGAAATACCGTGCCTGCCCGCCCTGCCGCTTCCCGACCCGCCCACACTTCCGGCCATACCGGCGACAATCTGCTGCGTGTGGTTGCGCCGTCGGGTTTTGCCGAATCGTATGAACGGGTTACACTGGGTCTCAACCGCCTCTACCAAGCCGGTTTTACCGTAACCAACCAGCAGGCCGGTTCCCGCCGCTACCAGCGTTTTGCCGGTACTGATGCCGAACGCATCGCCGATTTTCAAGACGTGGCTTCGGGGCGGGTTGCCACGCCGAAAGTTTTGATGGGGCTGCGCGGCGGCTACGGCGCTGCCCGCCTACTGCCGCACATCGATTTCGCTTCGCTGGGCGCACGGATGCGGGAGCGGGGAACGCTGTTTTTCGGCTTCAGCGACGTGAGTGCCGTCCAACTGGCGCTGCTGGCAAAAGGCAATATGATGAGTTTTGCCGGCCCGATGGTGTACAGCGAATTCGGCAAACCTGCGCCGAGCGTTTACACCATGGATTCTTTTATCCGAGGCACGACCGAAAGCGTCAATACCATCGCCGTCGATACCATTCAGCGCCGGGATGTGCAGGCGGAAGGTACATTATGGGGCGGCAATCTCAGCGTTTTGGCTTCGCTTGCCGGTTCGCCCTACCTGCCCGATATTGCCGGCGGCATTCTGTTTTTGGAAGATGTCGGCGAACAGCCCTACCGTATCGAGCGTATGCTCAACACGCTCTATCTCGCAGGCGTGCTGCAGAAACAGCGTGCCATCGTCTTCGGCGATTTCCGCATGGGTACGGTTCGGGATACTTATGATTCGAGCTACGATTTGTCTGCCGTTATCAACCATATCCAGCGGGCAACCCGTGTTCCCGTGCTGACCGGTTTCCCGTTCGGCCACATCACCAACAAAGCCACATTCCCGCTGGGCGCACACGCCGCAATCCGCAGCAGCGGCAACGGCGGTTACAGCGTTACCTTCACCGGCTACCCGACCCTCAACGCCGCCGCCCTCACCCTCGACACCCTGCTGCCGCCGCCCGTTTCAACGTTTGATGCGGTAGTGGAAAGTATCGGTAATGAAGTAACGGAATAATCTGCCGGATAAAATATCCCCGCTGTTTTTGAGTATTTAGAAACAGCGGGGATATTTATCGTGAAATAACCAAAAAGATATCACAACCTAAGAGAACCACCCTTCCCCTAACCCCTTCCCGCCAGCGGGACGGGGAACGGTGTGTAGCGTGCTTGCCTAAGCATGCACGTGTTCTTCAAATTCCACATGAAGGCCGTCTGAAAATGAGCGAAGCGAGTTTCTGCGCAGCTAAAATCTGATTTTCAGACGGCCTGTTTCACGCTTTCGGCATTATTTGCGGCTGTACCGCCCTGCCATCGCCTGATATATCCGGTTTTCCGCTTTCAGGGTTTGGTAGCGTTGATTGAGCAGGTTTTGCGCCGTGCCGTATTCAGTGTTGAGTGCTTCGAGCCAGTCTTTGAGTTCGTTTTTGCCGTATTGATAGCGCACTTGGTAATAGCGGCTGTTTTTCTGATCCAAAACATAACGTTGGCGCAGGTTGCCCAAGGTGGTTTCGGCGTTGCGGTAGTCGGCGTAATAGGTGTGGACTTCGTTTAATGCCGAAGTCAGGGTCTGTTCGAAATTCAGGCGGGCGCTGTCGAAGTCGGCTTCAGCGGCTTTGTCTTTCCATTTTAGGGTTTTCCAGTCCAAAAACGGTAGATTGAGCTGCACTGAACCGCCTAAAAACGGTACGTCAAACAAGGTGCGGGCTTTGTCGGACGAGCTGCTCAGGCTGGCACCGACAGTAATGCTCGGATACCAGCTGAGTTTCTGCGCTTCCAGCGATTGCAGTGAAGACTGCAGACGGTATTCGGCGGCACGCAGATCGGGGCGGTTGGCCAATGTGGAAACGGGGACATTCAAATCCACGCCTTTGGCTGCGGCCAAACGGTAGTCGGTCGGATCGGCGGCGGGAGCTTCGTTCGGTTTGAGATTGAGCAGGTTGCGTAAGGTCTGCTGCGCTGTGTTGCGGCTGTTTTGCAGTGTCAGCAGATTGTTTTTTGCAGCGAGCAAGGCTTGCTGCGCCTGCACCGGCACGTTGGCATTGACTTTGCCCAAGCGGTATTTGCTGGCGGAAATGCGGTTGATTTCTTCGTATCGGGCAATGGATTGTTCCGTTAAATCAATCGCTTCGTTAAGATAGGCAATTTGAAAATACACATCGGTAATGTTGTTGAGCAGCGTCAGGCGGGTTTTTGCCAAATCTTCCGCCGTTGCCTGATATTCCCAGATTTGGGCGCTGGCGGTTTTGCTCAAACGCTGCCACAAATCCAATTCGTAGCTCACGCCCAAGCGGCTGCTGAAGCTGTTTTGGCTGTCGCCCGACTTCAGGTTTCGGCTGTCGGAAGCACCCGCCGAACCGTTGAACGACGGTACTAAATTCGCACCCAAAATATTCGCCTGATACAGGGCTTTGTTCACATGAATAGCGGCTTTTTTCAGGTCGATATTGTTTGCCAATGCCTGATTGACCAAGGCATTCAGCTTGGAATCGCCGTAAATCTGCCACCATTCGCCATCGATATGGTAGCGGTCGGCGGTGTCCGCTGCGCTGCTAAGATGCGGATTGCCCTCAAGTGCAGAAATATGGGTTTGCGGCAAACCTGCGCAGGCACTCAGGGTCAGCGCCATCATGCTGATAAATAAGGTTTGTTTGATTGGTTTCATGATGATTCTTTCTCTGTTTTCAGACGGCCTGATGCCGTCTGAAAACGGGCAAAACGGTTTTAATCCTGCGCCAAAGCGTCAATCGGGTTCAGCTTGGCGGCACGGTTGGCGGGCATAAAGCCGAACGCCACGCCAATAATGCTGGAACACACCACCGCCCCGACAATGGAAAAAGTGGAAAAACTCATCGGGAAATCTTCCACCAGATAGCTGAATACTGCGCCGATCAGCCCCGACAGTGCCACGCCGATCAAGCCGCCGATCAAACAGATTAACACGGCTTCAATCAGAAACTGCTGCAGAATATTGCCCCGTCGTGCGCCGATGGCCATGCGTACGCCGATTTCTTTGGTGCGCTCGGTTACCGACACCAGCATGATGTTCATCACGCCGATACCGCCGACCACCAGCGAAATCATGGCGATACAGGAAATCAACAGTTTCATTGTGCCGGTGGCGCTTTCCACCGTCTGCTTGATGCTGTCGCTGTTGCGCATGAAAAAGTCTTCCGTGCCGTGGCGGGCGGTTAAAAGCTGAGTTAGCCCTTTTTCCGCCACTTGAGAATCGATGTTGTCTTTGATTTTGACCACAATCGAATTGGTGTGGCTTTCGCCGGTAATCTGGTGCATCACTGTGGTATAGGGCGACCACAGCATCAGGCTGTCGGAGCCGCCGAAATTGTTTTTTTCATCAGCCATAATGCCGATAACGGTCAGCGGCCGTTTTTTAAACAGCACCACTTTGCCCAAAGGGTCGGTATCGCCGAACAGTTTGTTTTGCGTGTTTTTATCGATCACCACCACTTGCGCATCGGAATGCACTTCGCTTTCGTCAAACAGCCGCCCCCGCTCCAGCTTCAAACCCCGCACATCAAAATACTGTTCTCCCACGCCGTATAACACCGCCCGCAAATCGGTATTCCGATAAGTCAGCGTTTTGCTGGTCGAAGTTTGCGGCGTGGCGGAATCGACATAGCTTTGTTTGGCAATCGTCAGCGCATCGTCGATGGTCAGCGTTTTGATGCGTGCCGAACGCCGGTCGCCGAAACCTTTGCCGGGGAAAATGCTGATGGTATTGGTTCCCATGGCATTGATGTCGGCGAGGATTTTTTCCTGCGAACCGTTGCCCAGTGCCACCACCGATACCACCGAGGCAATGCCGATAATGATACCGAGCATGGTCAGCAGCGAACGCATTTTGTGCGCCACAATCGCATGTACCGACATTTTGAAGGCTTCGACAAACTGGTCGAAATAAAACGACCACGAGGATTGTTCCTGCGTGCTTTTAACATCGCTGCGGGCAATTTTTTCTGTTTTGCTGGTGTCGGAAATGATTTCGCCGTCCCGGATTTCAATCACCCGGTTGGCATTGGCGGCAATCGAAGGGTCGTGGGTTACCATAATCACGGTATGCCCCTGCCGGTGCAGGCGGTGGATGATTTCCATCACGTTTTTGCCGCTGGCGGTATCCAGCGCACCGGTCGGCTCGTCGGCAAAAATGATTTCGCCGCCGTTCATCAGCGCCCGTGCAATCGAAACCCGCTGCTGCTGGCCGCCGGAAAGCTCGCTCGGCTTATTGCCTTCTTTGCCGCTCAAACCCAAATCCGCTAGCAGTTTTTGCGCCCGCTCGTTGCGCTCTTTGCCCGCCATGCCGACATACACCGCCGGCAACGCCACATTGTCTTTTGCTGTGAGCGAACCGAGCAGGTTGTAGCGTTGGAAGATAAAGCCGAAACGGCTGCGGCGCAGGGCGGCCAGTTCATCAGGATTCATGGCGGCGGTTTCCACGCCGTCTATGGTGTACGACCCCGAAGTCGGCGTATCCAAACAGCCCAAAATGTTCATCAGCGTGGACTTGCCCGAACCGGACTGCCCGATAATGGCGACAAAATCGCCTTTTTCTACCGACAAACTGACGTTTTTCAAAACGTGG
Organism: Neisseria lisongii; assembly: GCF_028463985.1. Classification (NCBI taxonomy): domain Bacteria; kingdom Pseudomonadati; phylum Pseudomonadota; class Betaproteobacteria; order Neisseriales; family Neisseriaceae; genus Neisseria; species Neisseria lisongii. Next base: position 1,205,877 of record NZ_CP116766.1, read on the forward strand.
ACACGGTTTTCGCCGCTGCCGAAATAGCGGTTGAGGTTTTTACATTCAATCAAACTCATAGGGTTTTGACCGTTTTCTAAAATGGTTGCGCCATATTTGTTACCATCAAACACGGCTTATTGTCTGCCTGCCCGAATCAGGCCGTCTGAAAATGCCTGTTGCCGAAACCGCATTTTCAGACGGCCTTACCGCTGCCTTACATCGGCGGACCCATGCGTTTACCGCCGCCCTGCGGCGTTTCGCCCGCTTCCAATTCGGACAGCACCACTTGTTCGCCTTCTTTCAATCCGCTTTTAACTTCCACATTCATATTGTCTTTCAAACCGGTGGTAATCATGCGTTCTTCCGCCTTGCCCTCGGCATTCAGCACACGCACCACGGCCTTGCCGTTTTTGCGTTTCACCGCCAATACCGGCACGGTCAAGACATTTTCTGCGCTGCTGATTTCAATCGTATTCTGCGTGGTCATGCCGATGGCGAGCTTGCCCTCAGGGTTGGGTACCAGCGCCCGTGCATAATAATAAATCGCATTTTCGGTGGTATCGGTTTTCTTGCTGTAGCTGCCCTGCGACAAAGTCGTCAGGCCGGGGTCGATGCTGTCGAGCGCCGCCTCAAACGGCTTGTCCGCCTCCGACAAAATGGTAAACGATACCGGCTGCCCTGCTTTCACTTTGGTAATATCGCCCTCGGCAATCTGCATTTTGTTTAACATCGTTTCCAGATTCGCCAGTTGGATGATGGTCGGTGCAGTTTGGTTGGCATTGACCGTCTGCCCCTCTTCCACCGGAATCGACACCACCGTACCGGCAATCGGTGCCGCAATGCGGGTATAGCCCAAATCGGCCTCGGCGGTATTGATGGCAATCTGCATTTGTCTGATCGACGATTTCAACTCGGCCACTCTGGCTTTGGCCGCTGCCAACGCATCTTCCGCTGTTTCCAATTCTTCTTTGGACGTGGCTTCTTCACGCCACAGCGCCGCTTCGCGCTGATGTTTTTTCCCGGCGCTGCGCAACGCAATTTCCGCCGACACCAACTGCGCCCGCAAGGTATCCAGTTTGGCACGGTTGGTATTCAGCGTATTGATTTGTGTGGTCGAATCGATTTCGGCAATCAAATCGCCTTTTTGGATAAACTGCCCGATTTTGACATGCAGTTTTTTAATCTGCCCCGAAGCCTGCGCCCCCACGTCCACCATATTCGACGGCGAAATCTCGCCCGTTGCCGATACCGTCTGCCGGACAGTGGAACGTTTCACCGGCTCGGTGAGATATTTCGGCGGCACTTCCTGTGGAAAAAAATACTTCCACGCCGCAAACCCCGCCGCCGCAACCAATACTGCGCCGATCGCCCATTTGATCATTTTCGCCATAAGACTTACCTGATGATTGAGAAAAATTTATCTGTTTGTACGCCATAAATAACAGCATTCACGATTGTTTTTTGTGAATTTCACTATATCAAGGGTAAAACAGGCGGATTCTACCCCCAATCCGCCGTACTGAAAAGGCACAGGCCGTCTGAAAATCAATGCAAATATATGTTTTAAAAATATTTTTACAGATTTTATTTAAATAATATTGCCAATCATTAACCTATTCTTCCACACCCCGGCTTGCCCGCTTTCCCCGTTTGCCCACATCATGATTTACATTTATTAACACTCAAAACCGCAAAATATTGTATTTGGTAAGCAGCATGGCGGCCACAATGCCGCTTGTGATAAGATTCCCGCAACCGATTATTTCCAAGGAAACCGCCCAATGTTTTGGTACATCATCAGCTTTTTCGCCTTTATCGCCGCCCTGCTGGCACTGTTTGTCAATGCCAGCGCTTTCGGTATGAGCGACGATGACACGCCGCCTTCCGAATACGAAAAAATGCTGGGCTTGGGGACAAAATTAAAAGACAAAAAACTGGCGGAACAAGAACGCCAAGCCATGCGTGTCCACCCCGACGACTGAAACAGGCCGAGACCTTTGCAAAACCCTAGATTTGAGTACAGTTCAAAGTTATAGCAGCGAAAAAATCGAAGACATATCATAAAGATAGGCAAGATTTTGAGCAGCGCATAACGAAGAAATGTACCAAAGATAGGGAATTTGCAAAGGTCTCAGGCCGTCTGAAAAACGGGTTCTGCGCAGCCAACCTGAATAAATATAACCACAAAGCGAGAAAAATCATGCCCACCCCTGCACAACTGCGGGGCTTTACCCTGCTGCAACTTTTGTCGGCGCTGCTGATACTCAGCCTGCTCACGCTCGCCGCCTATCCCGCCTACCGCCACCATGTCCGTGCCGCCAAACTGCGTGCGGCGCAGCAGGCGCTGCTGGCCGATACCCATTTTTTGGAACAGTTTTACCTGCAAAACGGTTCGTTCAAAGCCAATTCCACCACTTGGCCCAAACTGCCCCACACCGCCACCGACAGTTTCTGCATCGGTCTGCACGGGCAAGCTAAAGGCGCATTGGACAACGAATTTACCGTCAAAGCCGCCGCCTTTTCGCCCGAACACGAACCCCGTATCCTGAAAATCAACGAATCTCTGATTACGCTGGTTTGCGAACGCTCCGAAAGCCGCTGCACCGATGAGGGCATCAGCAACGGCAAAGACGAACAATGCACGGTTTACCAACCGTAAACCGTGCATATCGTAAATTCGCAATACCGATAAAACAGGCCGTCTGAAAACCGGAGTTTGGCAAAACCTGCGGTTTTCAGACGGCCTGAAACAATGCTTCCGCCGTTTTTTTAAACGGCGTTTTCTTCGTTTTTCACCCGTACCGCCATCAGGGTATGCAGGCGGCGGTTGTCGGCACGGGCAACGGTAAACTGCAGCGGGCCTAAGATGAATTTTTCGCCCCGCACCGGCAAATGGCCGCATTCCTGAATAATCAGGCCGCCGATGGTGTCGGCTTCTTCGCTGCTGTATTCGGTGTGGAAAAAGGCGTTGATGTCTTCGATTTCGGTTACGGCGTTGATCCGCCAGCGTTCGCTGGAAACGGCAAAGATGTTGTCGGCGCTTTCGTCTGCGTCAAATTCGTCTTCGATTTCGCCGACGATTTGTTCGATGATGTCTTCAAAAGTAACCAGCCCCGACACGCCGCCGTATTCGTCCACCACAATCGCCATGTGGTTGCGCTGTTCGCGAAATTCTTTGAGCAGGGTGTTGAGGGATTTGCCTTCGGGAACGAATACGGGCGGGCGCAATACGGCTTTGAGACTGAATTGTTCGGGTGAGACGATGTATTTGAGCAGGTCTTTGGCGTGCAAAATGCCCAAGACTTCGTCTTTGTCGCCGCCGATAACGGGGAAACGGGAATGGGCGGTTTCGATGATGTAGCCGACAATCCGCTCGATGCTGTCGTTTTCTTTGATAACGTTCATCTGGCTGCGGGTAATCATGGCATCGCGTACTTCCAAATCGGGGAAGTCCAATACTTTTTCCAGACGCAGCAGGGTGTCGGCATCAAACACTTCCTGCCCGTGCGCCTGCCGCAGCAGGCCGATCACGTCTTCGGCGGAATCGGGTTCGCCGGCAAAACGGGCGATAAGGCGTTCAAAAAAATTGGGTTTCGACTGCGTGTCGTCCATATCAGTATTCGTCCTGTCGGTAAGGGTTGGGGAAGCCTGCCTGCTGCATCAGCCGGATTTCCAGCGCTTCCATTGCTTCGGCTTCATCGTCTTCAATATGATCGTAACCCATCAGGTGCAACGTGCCGTGCATGGTCAGATGGGCAAAATGCTGTTCGGGCGTTTTGCCCTGCTCGGCGGCTTCTTTCTGCACCACTTGCGGACAAATAATCAAATCGCCGCAGAGCGTGTCGCTGCTGCCGGCGAAATCCTCGCCTTCGTTCAGGGCAAAACTCAATATATTGGTGGCATAATCTTTGCCCCGATAATCACGGTTGTAGGCACGGGCTTCTTCTTCGTCAAGCAGCACCAAGCCGATGTCGGCACGGCGGTATTCGTTTTTCAGCGCCGCCCATGCCCAGCGGTAGAAATCACGTTCGGCCGGCACATCAAGGCTTGAAGCGTTTTCAAAGCCCAAGCGGAAACGTCGGCGCTGCAGGGTTAAAAACGGATATTTTTTTGCACGTTTCATAAAATAGTCAAGAATAGGTTTGCAGGCGGACATTATAGCCGAAATACGCTGTTTTCCATATATCGCAAAATGCGTTTTTCAGACGGCCTGTTCCCGAAAAAAGCCCGCCGATTTATGTTAAACTTGGGGTTTTCTATTTCCTTCAGCGATACCCGACATGATTCCTGAAAAACTCATCATCGCCAGCCGTGAAAGCCTGCTTGCCATGTGGCAAGCGGAACATATCCGAGACCGTCTGCAACAGCTTTATCCGGGCTGCACCGTCGAAATTTTGGGCATGACCACCAAAGGCGACCAGATTCTCGACAAAACCCTGTCCAAAATCGGCGGCAAAGGCCTGTTTATCAAAGAGTTGGAACAGGCATTACAGGAAGGCCGTGCTGATTTGGCGGTACATTCGATTAAAGACGTGCCGATGGATTTGCCCGACGGCTTCCGTTTGGCCGCCATCGGTGAGCGTGCCAATCCGTTTGACGCATTCGTTTCCAACCGTTACGCCCGCTTGGAAGACCTGCCGCAAGGCGCAGTTGTCGGCACGTCCAGCCTGCGGCGCGAGGCTCAACTTCGGGCAAACCACCCGCATTTGGTCATCAAACCGCTGCGGGGCAATGTGCAAACCCGACTGCGCAAACTCGACGACGGCGAATACGATGCGATTATCCTCGCCGCCGCCGGTCTGCAACGCTTGGGCTTGGACGAGCGCATCCGCACTATTCTGCCCGCCGCCGACAGTCTGCCCGCCGCCGGTCAGGGCGCACTGGGTATTGAAATCGCCGACCACCGCCATGATTTGCTTGAGATTCTGCAACCGCTCAACCACCCCGTTACCCATGCCTGCGTAACCGCCGAACGTGCCTTGGCAAGAGCCTTGGGCGGCAGCTGCCAAGTGCCGTTGGCCGCCTACTGCACCGAACAGGACGGCCTGCTCACGCTGCACGGCTTGGTCGGCCACCCCGACGGCTCGGTGATTCTGCGTGCCGACGCCCAAGCCCCTGCCGAATACGCCGATGCCCTCGGCCGTGCCGTTGCCAAAAAACTGGCGGACGACGGCGCAGTCGAGTTGATTGAAGCGGTTTTGGCGGAACAGGCATAAACAGCCGAAAAAAGGCCGTCTGAAAACTGACAAAACAGGTTTTCAGACAGCCTTGAACACAATAAAACCCTGTTTTTCCATATTGGGAGAACAGGGTTTGCTGTTATCGTGAAATAACCGCAGAGCAATACAAGCAGACAGTATATATAGTAAATACACTGAATAATTCATACGGTTTTTAAACAGGGCGTAGGTTGGGTCGAGACCCAACACGATTGAAAACACCTTGAAACATAAGGTTTTGTTGGGTTACGCTCGTGCCTCGCTAACCTCAACCTACGCCTGCTTTTGTATGGAAAATTCGGTGTTTTAACTATAGTGCTTTGCGGTTATTTCACTATAAAACCTGCTGAATGCGGCACTTTACAGCATCTACAAAACCGCCGCCGGATAAGCGCCGATAATTTTCACAAACGATGCCCGTTCGCCCAGCAGCCGCAAGGCTTCCTGCACTTTGGCATCTTTTTGATGGCCTTCGATGTCGATGAAAAACAGGTATTCCCACAATGAAGATTTGCTCGGGCGGCTTTCGAATTTGGTCATGGAAATGCCCAAGTCGGTAAACGGCTGCAACAAGCCCATCACGGCACCGGCACGGTTGGGCGTGGAAATCACCAGCGAAGTTTTGTCGTTGCCGGTCGGCTCGGTTTCCTGATGTCCCATTACCAAAAAGCGGGTGGTGTTGCTCGGTTCGTCTTCAATGCAGCGGGCGCTGATTTCCAAGCCGTAGATTTCGGCGGCGGTTACGCCGGCAATGGCGGCGATGTTTTCATCATCAGACTGCGCCACCAGCCGTGCGGCTTCGGCATTGCTGGAAACGGAAATCCGTTCGGCATTGGGCAGGTTGCGGCCGAGCCAGTCGTTACATTGCGCCAACGCCTGCGCATGGGCATAAACTTTGGTGATGCTGCCGAACGGGCGGCCGGTTTTGCCCATCAGATTGTGATGCACCCGCACCACCACTTCGCCGCAGGCCTGCAAAGCGGAAACGGCGAGCAGGTCCAAACTGCGGCCGACCGAGCCTTCGGTGGAATTTTCCACCGGCGCAACCAGATAATCTGCCTGTCGGGTTTCCACCCGTTTGAAACAGTCGTCTATCGTCATGCACGCCTGCGTGTGGGCGGCGTGGCCGAAATGTTTGATGGCCGCCTGTTGGGTAAACGTGCCTTGCGGGCCGAGATAGGCAATCGTCAGCGGCCGCTCCACCGCCAGACATTCGCTCATCACTTCCCGAAACAGGCGGGCAACCGATTCGTTGGGCAACGGCCCGTGGTTCAGACTCTGAATGCGGCGCAATACGGCGGCTTCCCGCTCGGGGCGGTACACTGCGCCCGTGCCTTTCAATTCGCCGATGGCACGGGCATGGGCGGCACGTTCGTTTAAAAGTTTGAGTACCGTAGCGTCGATTTCGTCAATCGCATTGCGATGGGGTTTGAGCTGTTCGTCAAGCTGTTGGGAAGGGGTTGGCTGTTTCATTTTTATGCGTCCACAAAACAGGAATGAAATATTTATCCGATGATACCATCAAACACGCTGTCCGAACGGTTTTCAGACGGCCTCAATCTACCAAATAAAGCATTTATTTCTGATTTTGAATTTATTTTAAAACCTTATTTCAATATATCGGAAAAATTAGCCTGTTCAGCCAAAATTTCCGTAATTTTGGCGGTTTCCCCGCCAAGCCTCGCGGGAACACAGCCACAGCAACGAAATGCCGCACACGGTTGCACTCAGCATCATGCCCGCCATTACCGTCAGCGAGCCGTTGTGCAGCCAAGTCGTCAAAAGCCCCATGGCGGCGGCAATCACCGATTGGCATACGCCCAATACGGCGTTGGCGCTGCCGCTTTCGTTTTTGAAATAAGCCATAAAGCAAGACTGCGTATTGGCACCGACCAAGCCCTGCGTGCCGACCGAAAACATCACGCAGCCGACCACCAGCCACAGCGGCGGTTGGCCGAAACACGCCAGCAGCACCAACAGCAGATTGGCGGCAAACTGTACCGCAATGCCCCACATCAGAATCTGCTGCGGATGAGCGCCGGTTTTCAAACGCCATGCGGTTATCCGGTTAAATAAGGCCATGGTCAGAATGTTCAGCGCAAACACCCAAGCATAGCCGTGCGGCGACACGCCGTAGAGATTCATATAGACAAACGAAGATTCGGTGAGAAAGGCAAACATCGAGGCGAAACTGAATGCCTGAAAAAACAGATAGCCCAGAGCGGCACGGGTTTGCAAGACTCGCTTAAACCGCCCCGCCACCACCGATATGATGTCCGCACCAATCGGGCTGCTTGCAGCGGGTTTCGGCAAAAAACGCCACACCAACGCCAACAGCAACAGTGCATAAACAAACAAAAAAACAAAAATCAGCCGCCAGCCGCCCAAACTCTGCAAAGCCGCACCCATCATCGGCGCAATCAGCGGCACAATCATCATCATAATCCCGATCAGGGCAAACATCTGCGCCGCTTTTCGGCCTTCGTAATGATCCCGCACCAATGCGCCGACAATCACCACCGTCATGCCCGCACCAAACGCCTGCACCGCCCGCAGCGACAATAACTGTCCGGCATTCTGCACCAGCGACAGCCCGAACACGGCGGCGGCGTACACCAGCAAACCTGCCAAAGCCACCGGTTTGCGGCCTTTGATGTCGGACACCGAGCCGCCGACCACCTGCCCGAATGCCACGCCGAACATAAACATGCTCAAACTCTGCTCAATCCGGTGGATATTCGACCCCAGCGTTGCGGCCATTTCGGGAATGGCGGGCAAATAAGCGTCCACCGAAAACGGCATCAGCGCCACCAACATCGCCATCAGCAGCGCCATCTGTTTTTCAGTCAATGCCTTACGCTTGTTCATCAAATGGATTCCTACAATAAAAATAACCGCCTGCGGCGGTCGATACAACGGTTTAAACACTCAAGCCGTGATTATACCCTGTTTTCAGACGGCCTCAAAGCCGCCGCAGACAGGCCGTCTGAAAATGTACTGCTTCCCGATTGCGCTAAGGGCATTTTCATAAGACAATAAACCGTTTTCCGTTATCAACATTTATTGCGCAAACACCATGACCACCACATTCCCCATCGCCCGCTGCAACGACAGCGACTTAGTCATTCACGGCAAAATGGCCAACCGCCACGGCCTGATCGCCGGCGCTACCGGCACCGGCAAAACCGTTACCCTGCGCCGCATGGCGGAAGCCTTCAGCAGCCAAGGCATTCCCGTTTTTATGGCCGACGTAAAAGGCGACCTTTCCGGCATTTCCCAAACCGGCAACAACAGCGGCAAAGTGGCCGAACGCATCAGCGAATTTGCATTAGGCGACGACTGGCTGCAAAGTTTTCCGGTACGCTTTTGGGACGTATTCGGCGAAAGCGGCATTCCCGTGCGGGTAACCGTTTCCGCCATGGGTCCGATGCTGCTCGCCCGCCTGATGAATCTCAACGACACGCAGGAAGGCTTGTTGAACTTAGTGTTCCGTGTTGCCGACGACAAAGGTTGGCACATTCTCGACCTCAAAGACCTGCGCAGTATGCTCAAACACGTTGCCGACCACGCCGCCGACTACCGCACGCAATACGGCAACGTTTCCGCAGCCAGCATCGGCGCAATTCAACGCCAACTGCTGACCCTTGAAAACGAAGGTGCAGAACGCTTTTTCGGCGAACCCGAACTCAACCTCGCCGACTGGATGCAGACCGACAACGGCAAAGGCGTTATCAATATTCTCAACGCCGAAAAACTGATGCGCTCGCCCAGAATGTACAGCGCCTTTTTACTGTGGATGCTCGCCAAACTCTTTGAAACCCTGCCCGAAGTCGGCGATTTGGACAAACCCAAATTCATCATGTTCTTTGACGAAGCCCATTTAATGTTCGACAACGCCGCCGGCGCATTGGTCGAACAAGTCGAACAAGTCGTACGCCTGATTCGTTCCAAAGGCGTGGGTGTCTATTTCGTTACCCAAAACCCGCTCGATTTGCCCGACACCATTTTGGGCCAGCTCGGCAACCGTGTCCAACACGCCCTGCGTGCCTTTACCCCGCGCGACCAAAAAGCCGTACGCGCCGCCGCCGAAACCTTCCGCAGCAACCCGAATATCAATGTTGCCGAAGCGATTGCCGAACTCGGAGTCGGCGAAGCATTGGTGTCCTTCCTTGATGAAAAAGGCATGCCCGCACCGGTCGAACGTGCCATGATTCTGCCGCCGCAATCCAATCTGACCCCGCTTACCACCGAAGCACGCAACGCCGCTTTCCAAAACGACGACCTCTATCCGGCCTACAAAGACATGGTGGACAACTATTCCGCCTTTGAAGCCTTGTCGGAAGAAGAACAGCGACAAGCCGAAATCAAAGCCGCCGCAACCGCCGCCAAACAGTCTGCAACCGCAGCCCAAAGCCAAGCCCAAACCGACAGCCAACCCGGCCTGCTCGAAGGCTTTATCGGCGGCTTGACCGGCGGCCGCAAAAAATCAGGCCAAGGCTTGGGCTACAACGTCGCCGACTCCATCGGCAATCAAATCAACCGCCAAGTAACCCGTGCCATCTCCCGCAGCGTCTTGGGCGTGATTAAAAACCTGTTGAAATAAATCCGGCAACCAACCGCCAGAAAAAAGCCGTCTGAAAATCGGAAATCGTGATTTTCAGACGGCTTTTTTATTCCAACCAAGGTCGGCTTGGCTTTCCCAGCGTACATATCCAAAGTATGCACAGGTTTATCGATGAAGCAACACCAATCCACAGTCCCCACTAAAATCATCCCCCTGTTCCCGCCTTAAAATATGCCGTCTGAAAATCGGTTTTCAGACGGCATCAGTAGGCAATTCAAATAATCAAAGAGAACAGTGCGTAGACCTGATCGAGACCCAATACGATTGAAAACATCTTGAAACACAATATTTTGTTGGGTTACCCTCGTACCTCACTAACCTCAACCTACGACAGATGTTGTATGAAAAATTAAGTATTTCCCACCATAACCATTTTTGCCACAAAACTGTAAAAACAGGTTCTGCTGCGGCAAGAATCGGTAAAAATTCCCAAAATGCTTGCATAAAACGGCAATCTTACTTATTCTAGGCGCAACGGTATGTTCTGCATACCCTCCAAACAAGGAAACACAACAATGACGATGAAAAAACTTTTGGCTTTATCCGCAGTTGCCGTGGGCTTGGGCTTCGGTGTCAGCGCTTATGCCAAAGAAATCAATATCAGTGCCAACAATACGCCATACTCGGCTGATGATGCGCAAAAACTTGCCGCCACTGCCTTGGGCATGGGCGTGAAAGAGCCGGTGAGCCTCAACCACAATGGCGGTAGCGTAACCGTTTCCGGTAGCAATGCCACGGTATGCACGTTTAAGGTCGGTAGCGGTGCTGCCCCGCAAATTCAGGGCGTAAGCTGCAAATAATTGCCGGTAATACTGACAAAGCCGTCTGAAAATCGGATTTTCAGACGGCTTTGTGTTTATCCGCTATTCTTTCACCATTCTGCGTTCATACACTGCCTGCGCCAAGGTTCCGGCATCGACATATTCGAGTTCGCCGCCCAAGGGAATGCCTCGGGAAAGGCGGCTGACTTTATACGGTAGGGTTTTAAAGAGTTCTGCCAGAATATAGGCGGTGGCATCGCCCTCGGCGGTGAAGTTGGTGGCGATGATGATTTCTTCGACATCGCTCTGCTGCAGGCGTTCGACCAGTTTATCCAGCGCAATCGCCGAAATATCCATGCCCTGCGCCGGATTGACCTGCCCCATCAGCACGAAATACAGCCCGTCGTGGCAATTAGCGGTTTCCATATTGGATACGTCGGCGGGCATGTGGACAATCATCAGGCGTTTGCCGTCCCGACTGCTGTCGGCGCAAATGTCGCACAATTCGTTTTCGCAAAATGTGTTGCACAAGCGGCAATGGTGGATTTGTTTCAACGCATTCTGCAAAGCGTCCACCAATTCCTGCGCTTCTTCCCGGCGGTATTGCAGCAGTTGGTAGGCCATGCGCTGCGCCGATTTCGGGCCGACATTCGGTAGGATTTTCAAGGCATTAATCAAACGTGTAAACGCATCGGGGTTTTTACTCATGGTTTTCAGACGGCCTCATCCGAGATAAATGCGGGAAAAAGCGGCCGGATTGATGGTGAAATAACCCGACCGCTTTTCTGTTTTTGATACGGCAAACTTTATTGTTCGCTGTTCACCTTCTGCATACCCTGTTCCTGCTTAATCTGTTTTTGCAGATAATGCAGCAACTGCTCAAACACATTGGCGGATTGCTGTTGTACCAATTCCTGTTTGGCGGCCGGTAACATTTGCGTCAGGTTTTCAGGCGCAGTGATTTTCTGCACTTCGACCAGCGCCGGAAGCGGCAAGCCTTCGAGCAGCACATAAGCCGGTTTGCCTGCCGCAGGGCGGGCTTTCACCAACTGGGCGGCGGCTTGCGGCGGCATGGCGCGCACTTGCTGGGCGTTCAATTCTTCCACTGCGCCCCAAGCCGCTGCATCGGCTTTGCCGCCTTTCACAGCAGCCAGCGTTTCCTGCGCTTTTTTCTCGGCCAGTTTGTACGATTCGCTGCGCAGATAATTTTGGCGCACATTGTCTTTCACTTCGGTAAACGGCGCTGTTTTTTCTTGGCGCACTTCTTTGGCACGCACCACCCACACGGTTTCCGGATTCACGCTTACCGGCTCGGAATTGTATTTTTTCTTCAACACATCATCACTGAACACCGCTGCAATCAGCTCTTTCGGCATACCGGCCGCTTCGCCGCCGCTTTGGGTCAGCCATTCATCGGACGACTCAATGCCCACGCCCAGCGTTTTCGCCGCTTCTTTCAGGCTTTCAGGGTGATTGATAGCATCTTCCGCCAGTTTTTCCTTGGCTTCGTTAAACACTTTGCCTGCTTTGCGGATTTTCAGCTCTTCGGCAATCCGTGCTTTATCCTGTTCAAACACCGGTTTGTCAGCGCTGTCCAAAACCTGAATGATGTGATAGCCCGACTGGCTTTGCACCACGCCGCTGATGCCGCCTTTTTTCAGGGCAAATGCGGCGTTTTCCAGATTTTTGTCGATACCGCTGTTTTGCTCAACCCAGCCCAGTTGTCCGCCATTCGCCGCTGAAGCAACGTCTTTGGAATGTTTTTTCGCCAAAGCGGCAAATTCAGACGGCTTGGCCTGCGCTTTTGCCGCAACCTGATCGGCTTCGGCTTTTACCGCTTTGCGGGTGGCTTCATCGGCATTTTCTGCTACAGGAAAAAAGATATGGGCAACATTGCGGCGGGGTACAGCCGGTTGCGCATCAAAGGCTTTGCGGATTTCTTCTTCGCTGACCGTCTGTTTGGCGGCAATGTCTTTCAGATTCAACGCCACATATTCGATTTTTACCGCCTGCGGAATCAGGTAGTCTTTTTTGTGGGCATCGTAGTACGCCTGCAACGCAGAATCATCGGTTTTTACTTGAGAAACAAATGCTTCCGGATTAAACATGGCGACACGGACGGTGCGGCTCGCCTGTCCGATTTTCAGCAGCTGCTCTGCCTGCGCATCGCTGACCAATGTGCCGTTTTGCACCAGATTGAGCAGGTTTTGGAAGGCAAACTGCTGGCGGATGTCTTCGACAAACTGGTCTTCGCTCATGCGGCGTTGGTCGAGATACTGGGTCAGCAGCGCTTGGCTGAATTTACCGTCGGCATCGTGGAAATTCGGGTCGTCCACGATAATCTGCTTGATTTGCTCCGGGGAAACGGCAATGCCCATCAGCTTGGCACCCTGCGTCAGATACGCACGCTGCAGCAGCGATTGAAACACGGCATCGCGCGAAACCTGTCCGCCGTCGCCCTGCATATTCTGCACGGCGGAATTAATGTCGTGTTCGCTGACTTTCTGGCTGCCGATTTTCACAATATAATCTGCGCCCGGCGCAGTTGCGGTGCTGACACCGAAACCGACAAACGTCAAACCGATCAAACCCAAAATAATTTGGGCGGGCGTTTTGTATTTTTCTACGATATGAAACATTTTCGGAACAAATAAAGAAGTTGATGGCAAACGCACATTGTAGCGTGTTTTTGCACAATCTGCACTGATTAACGCTGTAAAAACAGCCATGCCGTCTGAAAATTCAATTTTCAGACGGCATGGTTTCAATCATTTTAACGGTCGATTAGTCATCAATACCTTCACTGATAATTCTCAAATCAGGGTAAGACAGACGGATGTCGTATTCACGGCCGTTTTTATAGGCTTCGGCTTCCAAAACCGGTTTGCCGAAATGGTCGTCGGCTTCGATTTTTTGTACGGTATAACCGCGGCTTTGCAGCAGTTTCATGGCTTTGGCCTGATTTTGTTCGTAGTTTTTATCGCTGTAGATTTGATGTTCGATGTAATCGTTGGCAAAAGCGGTTGAAGCGGTCAAAGCAACGATTGCGGTCAAAAGAATTTTTTTCATTTGGGTTTCCTTGTTATGATTCAATTTCCCAAACCGCCCGTCTCTTCAGCAGCAAATTTGGAACAGCGGCGATTGTAGCGGCTTTTTTCTGCCGCCGCCATGGAGATTTACAATTTTTGCAAAAGCAAACAAAAAGCTGCAATTCGGCGGCGTTCCTTTATCGGAAACGCCGCCGTCTTTACATTTCAGGCACGTTATGGATATTAACAAACCTGCTCTGCGATGCGTATATCAGGCAAAAATTCCCTGATAATTTTCCGCCGAAAAACCGACAAAAAACTGCCCGTCTTTATCCAACACCGGCCGCTTAATCACGCTCGGCTGCGCCGCCATCAATGCCAGCGCACCGGCTTGGTTTTCGGCCGCCGCTTTCTCTTCATCGCTCAATTTGCGCCATGTCGTGCCTTTTTTGTTCAACAGTTTTTCCAGCGGAATTTGGGTCAGCCAACTGCCAATGAGTTCCTGAGTCGGTGCATTGTTTTTGAAATTGACAAATTCATATTCCTGCCCGTTTTCCGTCAGCCACACACGGGCTTTTTTGACGGTGTCGCAGTTGGGAATGCCATATAGCTTTAACATTTTAATATTCCTGATTATTTTATTTTTTTGAATACCAAATCCCAGACACCATGCCCCAGCCGTTTGCCCCGTGCTTCAAATTTGGTTTCGGGGCGGTAAGCCGGCGTGGGGGCATAATCGGCGGCGGTGTTTTGCAGGCATTTAAAGCTGCTCAACACGTCCAACATCTGTTGGGCGTATTCCTCCCAGTCGGTCGCCATGTGGATATAGCCGCCGGTTTTCAGCTTGGGCAACAGTTTTTCGATAAACGGCACTTGCACCAGACGGCGTTTGTGATGGCGTTTTTTATGCCACGGGTCGGGGAAGAAAATATGAATGCCTGCCAAGGCTTCGTCTGCCAGCATATTTTCCACCACTTCCACTGCGTCGTGGCGCATTACACGGATATTACTGATGTTTTCCTCTTCAATCAGCTTGAGCAGATTGCCCACGCCCGGGCCGTGTACGTCAATCGCCAGAAAATCATGATCGGGCAAGCGTTTGGCAATTTCGGCGGTGGCCGTTCCCATGCCGAAGCCGATTTCCAAAACCTTAGGCTGGTCGCTGCCGAAAATCTGATTCAAATCGGCGGTTTGCGCTTGATAATCCAAGCCGAACTGCGGCCACATGGTATCAATGGCACGCTGCTGCGCTGCGGTCATGTGTCCCTGCCGCAATACAAAACTGCGGATAGAACGCAGATGTTCTTTCGCTGCGCCGCCGTCTTCTGTTTGAGGATTGATTGTGTCTGTCATGGTCGTTATCCGTCTGTATCGTGGCATGATGCCGTCTGAAAATGCTGCTCCCCATCGGGAAACGGCACAAAACGGCGATTATAGCAAAATTCATCTAAAATCGGCATCGCAGGCATGGCGGAAAATCATTTTATGCACCATATCGCAAATGAAATCGACAATAGATCTTAAAGCCGGAATACGCTTTGCATTCCCCAATTAATCACAAACCCACCCGCCACCAGCCAAACAAAAACAAGCGCACCGAGCAACAGCGGTTTGATGCCCGCTTTCCGCACGGCGCTGATTTGGGTGGTCAAACCCAGTGCAGACATGGCCAGCATTAATAAAATGCCGTCTAACTGAGTGAGCCATTTCACCCAATTTGCCGGCAACAGATTCAGGGAATTAAATAACGCCACCATAATAAACAACACGGCAAACCAAGGAATCGCAACTTTGCCTTGATTTCCCTGCTGATCTTTTTGTAACCACCAAGAAAGCATAACCAAAAACGGCGCCAGCATCATCACCCGAATCATTTTGGAAATCACCGCAGTATCGGCAACTTCAGGGCTGATATTGCCGCCCGCCGCATAAACCTGCGCTACTTCGTGGATAGATGAACCGGCATAAATACCGAATTGGTGTGCCGAAAGATAATGATGTAAATAAGGGTACAACATCGGGTATAAAAACATACTCAGCGTGCCGAAAATAACGACCAACGCCACCGCAACCGCCACCTTATGCGACTCCCCTTTCACCACCGGCGCTGCCGCCATAACCGCCGCCGCCCCACAAATACTGCACCCCGATGCGGCGAGATAGACAATTTGTTTATCGATTTTCAGCAAATAAATGCCCAATGCACAAGTAATCAGAAAGGTTGAAATCAACATCACCGCATCAGTCGCAACAGCGTTCACACCAACGGCACCAATATCTTGCAAGGTAATGTTAAAGCCATACAGAATAATGCCCAAATACAAAACTTTCCCTTTAGCAAAAGCAATGCCCGCCGCCACATGATTTTCAATTTTACGGTACAGCGTATTACCCAGCACCATGCCCAACACAACCGCCAAGGTTAATGCACTGAAATGAAATTGCTGCGCCAACTCCGTTTGACTTAACTGCAGTGCAAGAAAAGCAATCACGCCGACCAATACACCGCCCAAGATACGATTCATTGTAGTTTCCCTTACATTTTTATTTGCGACACAAAACCCAAATTTTCCTGACTGCTGCTTTAAAAAAAATGAGATAGTGATTTGTTTTATAGTGAAATAACCCCGCACTACATCGCTGGCCTCGCCTTGCCGTACTATTTGTACCGTCTCCGGCTTGCTGCCTTGTATTGCTTTGGGCTTATTCCGCTATACAACGATAATCTATTACCGTTTACATTAAAGCGTACCCGATCCGCAGCAAACAGGCCGTCTGAAAATCAGATTTTCAGACGGCCTTTACTCAGGCTTTGGGTTTGCTTCTGCCTTTGCGTTTGGTTTCGGTTTGGCCTACTGCCTTACTTTTTACTTTGATACTGACTCCTTTTTTCTTGGCGGGTTTGGCCGGTTCGGTGGTTGTTTTCAGACGGCCTGCCGGTTTACTTGTCGGTGTTTTTTTCGTTCCTCTGTTCATTAAGGTGTCGATTTCTTTAGGCGACAGTTTTTTGCTGCGGGTTTTCTCGGTTTTTCCGGCGGGTTTGGCGGTGTTTTTCGCTGCTTTGCTGCGTTTTTTGCTGCCACCGCTGACCAGCATCAAATCGATTTTGCTGCTTTCCAAATCGGCACGGGCGACTTTTACGGCTACTTTTTCACCCATGCTGAAGCGCACGCCGCTGCGTTCGCCTTCAATCGCCATGATTTCGGGACGGAAGTTGAAATAGTCTTCGCCTAAGTCGCTGATATGCACTAAGCCGTCGATGTGGATGTCGTCCAGCGTAACAAAAATCCCGAAATTCGCCATGCCGGAAATTTTGCCGTTGAACACTTCGCCGACTTTGTCCTGCATATAATAGGTTTTCAGCCAGTTTTCTACATCCCGGCTGGCATCGTCGGCACGCCGCTCGCAAAACGAGGTATGCACGCCCAATGCCTGCCAAGTTTTTTCGGGCTGGTACTGCTGCCCTGCCAACACGGCTTTAATCGCTCGGTGAACCGTTAAGTCGGGATAGCGGCGGATCGGCGAAGTGAAATGGGCGTAGGCATCATAAGCCAGCCCGAAATGGCCGTCGTTGTGCGGCTCGTACACGGCCTGCTGCATGGAACGCAGCATCATCACCTGCAACAGTTCGGCATCGGGGCGGTCTTTAAACTGTGCTGCCAGTTCGGCATAATCTTTCGGTGTCGGTTTGTCGCCGCCGTTCAAACGCAAGCCCAGCAGGCTTAATTGTTCGCGCAATACTGCCAGTTTTTCCGGTGTCGGGCCCAAGTGGTTGCGAAACAGCGCCGTATGGCGGTTTTCCAACAGAAATTCTGCGGCGCACACGTTTGCGGCCAGCATACATTCTTCAATCATTTTGTGGGCATCGTTGCGGCTGACGGCAACGATTTTTTCGATTTTGCCGCAATCGTCAAAGAGCATTTGCGTTTCGTTGGTTTCAAATTCGACTGCACCTCGCTGAAAGCGTTTTTTCTGCAGAATTTGGAACACTTTGTACAATGTGTCGATTTGCGGTTTGAGCGGGTGGACTATGCCGTCTGAAATCCACTGCCACACTTGGTTGTAGGTCAGTCGGGCGTGCGAACGCATTACTGCCGGATAAAAACGGTATTCTTTGATATTGCCGGCAAAAGTAACCACCATGTCGCACACCATACACAGGCGCTCGACTTCGGGATTGAGCGAACAAATGCCGTTGGACAGATTTTCCGGCAACATCGGAATCACCCGACGGGGGAAATACACGCTGGTACTGCGTTCCTGAGCGTCAATATCGATGCCGTCGCCCGGTTTCACATAATGGCTGACATCGGCAATCGCCACCACCAAACGGTAGTTTCTGCCGATTTTTTCGGCAAACACCGCATCATCGAAATCCCGTGCCGTTTCGCCGTCTATCGTAACCAGCGGCAAATCCCGCAAATCAACCCGCCCTTTCAAATCGCTTTTGCGCACGTGATCGGGAATTTTGGCCGCTGCTTTCAAACAGGCTTCGTTAAACTGATGCGGCAAATGGTGTTTGCGCAATGCAATTTCGATTTCCATACCGCTGTCGGCATAATCGCCCAATACTTCGGTAATTTTCGCCACTGCAGGGCGGTTGCTGTCGGGATAGGTTTCGATTTCTGCCACCACCACCTGCCCTGCCTGCGGTCGGTGTTCCGCCACGCTTTGCGGTTCCAAAACGATATTGTGAATCAAGCGTTTGTCTTCCGCCTCCAAAATCGCCACGCCGTGTTCCACATAAAAACGGCCGACCACCTGAACCTGCGCCCGCTCGACAATATCCAGCACCACGCCTTCACGACGGCCTCGGCGGTCGGTTCCCGCCGGACGAATCATCACAATATCGCCGTGCATCGCACCTTTGGTCTGGCGTTCATACACCACAAAATCACCGCCTAAATCCGCTTCCAGCGGCACGGCAAAGCCGAAACCGTCCCGGTGCATTTCCATACGGCATTTCACCAAATCCAGCTTATCCGCCGTACACACCGCTCCTCGGCGGTTGATTAAAATCTGCCCGTCTCTTGCCATGGCTTTCAGACGGCGTTCAAAAAACGCATATTCCGCTTCACTAATCGACAAATCTTTCGCCAACGCCGCCATTTTCAGCGGCACGCCTTTACGTCCCAATAATTCGATAATCCACTCACGGCTGGGCAAAGGCTGCTCGTAACGCTGTTTCTCACGAGCCAGAAACGGGTCTTTTTCCCGTAAACTTAAAAACTTAGTATTTTTATTCATTCTTTATCTTGACAATCTTTCGTAAAAATATATAATGACCGCTTCTGAATTGCGGCACAGTTTCAGACTGTACCCCAAAACGGGAAATAAAGCAAAGCCCAGGTGGCGGAATTGGTAGACGCGCTAGCTTCAGGTGCTAGTATCCTCACGGGTGTGGAAGTTCGAGTCTTCTCCTGGGCACCAAACTTTGCTGAATATGAAAATTTGCCCAGATGGCGGAATTGGTAGACGCGCTAGCTTCAGGTGCTAGTATCCTCACGGGTGTGGAAGTTCGAGTCTTCTTCTGGGCACCAGATTTTAAAAATATCCGGATTACCGGATATTTTGCTATCCGATAAACGGTTTGACCGATGACAAATCAACCGTATAGTGGAATAACTCCAAAGTAATACAAGGCGGCAAGCCGAAGACAGTACAAATAGTACGGCAAGGCGAAGCCAACGATGTAGTACTTTGAAGTTATTCCACTATAAAATCAAACACAGAGAGGTGGATGAGTGGTTTAAGTCGCACGCCTGGAAAGTGTGTATACGTTAATAGCGTATCGAGGGTTCGAATCCCTTCCTCTCTGCCACAAACCAATCCCAAGCTGCTATGGCTTGGGATTTTTTATTGCTTTTTTCTCTGAAAATTTCCTGCATTATCTTCTCCGAAATATGGTGAATTAACCGAAAAAATATAGTGAATTAACCAAAAAAATATTACAACCCAAGGGAATCACCCGTCCCGCCAGCGGGACAGGGAACGGCGTGTAGCGTGCTTGCCTAAGCATGCACGTGTTCTTTAAATTTCACATGAAAGCCGTCTGAAAACGAGTAAAGCGAGTTTCTGTGAAGCTGAAATCAGATTTTCAGACGGCTTCGGCATAAAACTCACAGAACAGGTGCGTGCTTTGGCAAGCACCCTACAATTATCGGATTAAATTGTATGGATTATTAAGTGGATCCACTATATCACAGTATAACAAGCCGCCCTTCCCATACAGAACAGAGAACAATTCGCAGGGTAGCGAAACTTGTTACCCAATCATATACAGACCATCATCAGCTTGCCGATTTGTGCAGAAAATTAAGTATTGCTACTAAAATAAAACAGCAAGGCCGTCTGAAAATCGGATTTTCAGACGGCCTCGTTTTCCATCATTCTGCCAAACTTGCTTAAATATCCACTTCCGCTTTGTCGCCCTCGGCTTCCATCCAAGCGCGGCGGCTGGCGGCTTCGCCTTTGCCCATCAGTTTGACAAAAATATCGCGGGTTTCTTCAACAGCCGTTTCGGGGATTTGCACCTGCAGCAGGCGGCGGGTGTCGGGGTCCATGGTGGTGTCTTTGAGCTGGTCGGGATTCATTTCGCCCAAGCCTTTGAAGCGGCTGATGCTGTATGCTGTTTCTTTTACGCCTTCCAGTTTCAGGCGTTCGAGAATGCCGTCCAATTCGTTTTGGTCAAGGGCGTAGAGCTTGCGTGCCGGTTTGCTTTTGCCTTGTGCGTTGACATCGACACGGAACAGCGGCGGCTGGGCAACGTAGATATGCCCGTTGGCAATCAGTTGCGGGAAATGGCGGTAAAACAGGGTCAGCAGCAAGACTTGGATATGCGAACCGTCCACATCGGCATCAGACAAAATGGCGATTTTGCCGTAACGCAGGCCGCTTAAATCGGGACTGTCGGTAACGCCGTGAGGATCAACGCCGATGGCGACGGAAATATCGTGGATTTCGGCATTGCCGAACAGTTGGTCTTGGTGGACTTCAAAACTGTTCAACACTTTGCCCCGCAGCGGCAAAATGGCTTGGGTGGCTTTGTTGCGTGCCAGTTTTGCCGAACCGCCTGCCGAATCCCCTTCGACCAGAAACAGTTCGTTTTCCCGAATATCTTCGCTTTCGCAATCGGTCAGTTTGCCCGGCAACACGGCCACACCCGAGCCTTTTTTCTTTTCGATTTTTTTTACCGAACGCATCCGTGCCTGTGCCTGACGAATCGCCAGTTCAGCAATTTTTTTGCCGTATTCGACATTTTGGTTGAGCCATAATTCAATCGGATCACCGGCAACGGCTGCGACCAGTTTCAGCGTATCTCGGTTAGTCAGTTTGTCTTTGGTCTGGCCTTGAAACTGCGGGTCAAGCACTCTGGCGGACAAGACAAACGCTGTTTTGCCGAACACATCATCGCTCTGCACTTTCACGCCGCGCGGCAACAGGTTGTGTAAGGTAATGAAATTATTGACGGCATTAAACACTGCCTGTTTCAAACCGGCTTCGTGTGTGCCGCCAAGCGGCGTGGGAATCAGATTGACATAGCTTTCGCTGGCGCACGAACCTTCTTCCAGCCATGTCAATGCAAATGCTGCCCCCTCGCCGACGCTGAAGTCGCTTTCATGGCCGTCTGAAATATAGTTTTCACAGGAAAATACCGGCACAGCTTCCTGAGCTTCGCCGATTAAGGCGGTCAGATAGCTTTTCAGACCGTCGGGATAATGCCACACCTGTACCAGCGGTTCGCTCTGCCCTTTTTGCGGACGGGTCAGGCGGACGGTAATGCCGGGCAACAATACGGCTTTGGCACGCAGCAGGCGTTCCAGCTCGGGAATGCTGTAATCCACCTGCTCGAAATACGAACTGTCGGGCCAGACACGGATTTCACTGCCGGTTTCTTTTTTCGGACATTTGCCGATAACGCTCAACGGCTCGACAACATCGCCGCCGGAAAACACGATGCGGCTAATTTGCCCGTCCCGCTTAACGGTTACTTCCAAGCGTTTCGACAATGCGTTGGTAACGGACACGCCCACGCCGTGCAAACCGCCGGAAAAAGAATAGGCACTGCCGCCGTCTTTCTTGTTGAACTTGCCGCCGGCATGAAGGCGGGTGAAAACCAGTTCCACCACCGGAACGCCTTCCTGCGGGTGGATACCGGTGGGAATACCCCGCCCGTTGTCCCGTACCGACAGCGAACCGTCTTCGTGAATCACAACGTCCACTTCGGTGGCAAAGCCCGCCAATGCTTCATCGGTGGCATTGTCAATTACTTCCTGACAGATATGGGTCGGGCTGTCGGTGCGGGTGTACATGCCCGGCCGCTCTTTTACCGGCTCTAAGCCTTTTAAGACGGTAATGCTGGATTCGCTGTATTGTTGGTTTTGATCAGTCATGGCGCAATGCTTTGCTGGCGTTAATCGGAAAATAGGCGGAAACGTGCCGCCTCAGAAATCAAACAACGCTTTCAGACGGCCTAAAAGCGTTGCGGTAAGTTTGCTATTTTACAGGTAAATCCGGTTGGCGGGCGGCATATTGGCCGTAACTTTCCAACTCGGGCAAAAAGCGGGAAAGCTCGCTCAATGCACCCAAATAAACGTTGCGTTTGAAATCGATAACTTCATCGACCGGCGCCCAATATTCGTGCCAGCGCCAACCGTCGAATTCGGGGTGGTGGCTGGCCCGCAGATTGACATCGCTTTCCCGCCCGACCAGCCGCAGCAAATACCAAATCTGCTTCTGCCCGCGGTACGAACCCCGCCACTCCCGCCGCACCCAATGGCTCGGTACATCATAACGCAGCCAGTCTCGGGTACGCCCCAAAATCTTCACATGCTGCGGCAACAGGCCGACTTCTTCCAAAAGCTCGCGGTACATCGCCGTTTCAGGGCTTTCGCCCGGTTTGATGCCGCCCTGCGGAAACTGCCACGAATATTCGCGCACCCGCTTGCCCCAAAATACTTCGTTGCGACTGTTTGTCAGAATAATACCGACATTGGGGCGATAGCCTTCTCTGTCTAACACGGGTCGCCCTTCCAAGAAATTCAATCCTGCGATTTTCCCACAAATCAACCTGTTTTGACAAATCCTGAAGCCGCCAAAATCCTGTCTGTTTGCAGATTTTCGGCAACGCTGCAGAAAAAAGGTGCAGATTTTTTTGTTTATGATGAAAAACCTAGCGCAAGGCCGTCTGAAAACTGCTGTTTTTTACCGCTTAAGGTCTTGCATTTACAAGGCTTTTGCCGTTTAATGCGAACTTGCTGAATCAAGGGCGGTATTTTACGGTTATAGTCAATTCACTATATTAAAAGTAGTACAAAGCGGCGAACCGAAGACAGTACAGGTAGTACGGCAAGGCGAGCCAACGCAGTAATACTTTTAAAGTAAATCCACTATATCATGCCGCCCCCACAGTTTCCCTTTTGTATGTGGCGCTCTGCCACCGCTGCAATTTTATCTACCCAAGCAATGCCGCCCGCACCTGCGCCGACGGCAATCCCTAGACAAAAGGACTGTATTCATGAAAAAAACTTTGATTGCAGCGACACTCTGTGCCATGGTTTTAGCCGCCTGCGGCAAAGAAACCGCTCAAGAAACTGCCGAAGACCAACCCCACCAAGCCGCTGCGCCTGCCCGTTCCGGTGAATTAAACATCTACAACTGGTCGGATTATGTCGATCCGCAAACGCTGGCGGCGTTTGAACAAAACAACAGCATCAACGTCCGCTACGATTACTACGACAGCAACGAAGCCTTGGAAGCCAAACTGCTGACCGGCAAATCGGGCTACGACCTCGTTGCTCCGTCGATTTCCAATGTCGGCCGCCAAATCAAAGCCGGCGCTTATCAGAAAATCGACAAAAGCCAGCTTTCCAATTACAGCAATATCGACCCCGATCTGCTCAATATGATGGCAAGCGTCGATCCGGGCAACCAATATGCCGTGCCGTATTTCTGGGGCATGAACACCCTTGCCATCAACCAAGACTTGGTGAAAAAAGCACTGGGTAGCGAGCAGTTGCCGGAAAATGAATGGGACTTGGTGTTCAACCCTGAATATACCGCCAAACTGAAATCCTGCGGCATCAGCTATTTCGACAGCGCCACCGAACAAATTCCACTGGCGCTGCACTATTTAGGTAAAGACCCCAACAGCGAAAACCCCGACGACATCAAAGCCGCTGTCGAAATGATGAAAAAAGTGCGTCCCGACATCAAACGCTTTACCTCGTCAGGCTATATCGACGATATGGCCAGCGGCAACCTCTGCGTCGCCATCGGCTACGGCGGCGATTTAAACATCGCCAAAACCCGTGCCGAAGATGCAAAAAACGGCATCCATATCAAAGTATTGACCCCGTCCAACGGCGTAGGCATCTGGGTAGATTCATTTATGATTCCACGAGATGCCGACAACGTTGCCAATGCCCACAAATACATCAACCATACACTGGAAGCCAAAACCGCTGCCCAAAACGGCAACTTCGTTACCTACGCTCCCGCCAGCCAACCGGCACGCAAACTGATGGAACCCCGCTACGCCGATGATCCGTCCATCTTCCCAAGCAAAGAACTGATGGCAAAAAGTTTCGTTATTTCACCGAAATCCTCCGACATCAGCAAACTCAGCGTCCGCCTGTGGCAAAACCTGAAAATGAGTCAATAATTTGGGAGTAAATGAAATTTGAGACTTTTGTGATAAAGGTTTTAGAAATTTCTACAAATAACCCGTTCTATCATTATGTAAAACCGACCAATCGTTTTTAAATGATTGGCCGGTTTTTTGATTCCTCATAACCCCTCAAGCAGCCCAGCAATCCCCATTTTCCAGACGTCCCCCCTTTGTGGCAACGCAAAGCCGCCCGGGCTGTATAGTCCGGACGGCTTTACATTACGGTTTGATATTCCGGCGTTTACCCCGCCACCCTTCCTACTTTTTCAAAGCAGGGCCGGCCTTTTTAGCAGGCGGGGTGGAAGTAACGGCCTCCCCTTTCAGTTTCGAGAAGATGCCCTCCCCGATGCCTTTGACGTTTTTCAGCTCTTCGGGGGATTTGAACGCACCGTTGAGTTTGCGGTACTCTACAATGGCTTTTGCTTTGGCCG
The DNA here is from genome assembly GCF_028463985.1 of Neisseria lisongii. Lineage (NCBI taxonomy): Bacteria > Pseudomonadati > Pseudomonadota > Betaproteobacteria > Neisseriales > Neisseriaceae > Neisseria > Neisseria lisongii. Next base: position 1,230,592 of record NZ_CP116766.1, read on the forward strand.
GGCCGATGCCGGGTAAGGCAGTCAGTTCGGTTTCGGAAGCGGTGTTGATGTTGACGGCTGCGGCGGCAAATGCGGTGGCAAGCATCAGTGCGGCTGCGGTAAGCAGTTTTTTCATGGTTTTTCTCCTTTGTGTGGGTTGTTTTGATTTGATGATACGGATTTTTTTGCAGCGGTTCAAGTTTTGGTGATGGGTTTTGGGGATTTGCTGTATCGTTTTGAGTGTTTATCAAATGAAGTAAGCCCCCGAGGAATCCTCAGGGGCTTGGAATGGGTGTTTGGCGGTGACCTACTTTCACATGGAAGAACCATACTATCATCGGCGCTGAGTCGTTTCACGGTCCTGTTCGGGATGGGAAGGCGTGGGACCAACTCGCTATGGCCGCCAAACTTAAACTGTACAAATTGTTAAGCCGTTATGCAGTTTCCTGCAGTTATTTATTGTTTAATCAACTGTTGGTGATGATTGAATCATCAGTAAGCTTTTATCTTTGAAGTTCTTCAAATGATAGAGTCAAGCCTCACGAGCAATTAGTATGGGTTAGCTTCATGCGTTACCGCACTTCCACACCCCACCTATCAACGTCCTGGTCTCGAACGACTCTTTAGGAGGATTAAATCCTCAGGGAAGTCTCATCTTCAGGCGAGTTTCGCGCTTAGATGCTTTCAGCGCTTATCTCTTCCGAACTTAGCTACCCGGCGATGCGACTGGCGTCACAACCGGTACACCAGAGGTTCGTCCACTCCGGTCCTCTCGTACTAGGAGCAGCCCCCGTCAAACTTCCAACGCCCACTGCAGATAGGGACCAAACTGTCTCACGACGTTTTAAACCCAGCTCACGTACCACTTTAAATGGCGAACAGCCATACCCTTGGGACCGACTACAGCCCCAGGATGTGATGAGCCGACATCGAGGTGCCAAACTCCGCCGTCGATATGAACTCTTGGGCGGAATCAGCCTGTTATCCCCGGAGTACCTTTTATCCGTTGAGCGATGGCCCTTCCATACAGAACCACCGGATCACTATGTCCTGCTTTCGCACCTGCTCGACTTGTCGGTCTCGCAGTTAAGCTACCTTTTGCCATTGCACTATCAGTCCGATTTCCGACCGGACCTAGGTAACCTTCGAACTCCTCCGTTACTCTTTGGGAGGAGACCGCCCCAGTCAAACTGCCTACCATGCACGGTCCCCGATCCGGATTACGGACCTGGGTTAGAACCTCAAAGACACCAGGGTGGTATTTCAAGGACGGCTCCACAGAGACTGGCGTCTCTGCTTCTAAGCCTCCCACCTATCCTACACAAGTGACTTCAAAGTCCAATGCAAAGCTACAGTAAAGGTTCACGGGGTCTTTCCGTCTAGCAGCGGGTAGATTGCATCTTCACAACCACTTCAACTTCGCTGAGTCTCGGGAGGAGACAGTGTGGCCATCGTTACGCCATTCGTGCGGGTCGGAACTTACCCGACAAGGAATTTCGCTACCTTAGGACCGTTATAGTTACGGCCGCCGTTTACTGGGGCTTCGATCCGATGCTCTCACATCTTCAATTAACCTTCCAGCACCGGGCAGGCGTCACACCCTATACGTCCACTTTCGTGTTAGCAGAGTGCTGTGTTTTTAATAAACAGTCGCAGCCACCTATTCTCTGCGACCCTCCAATGCTTACGCCGCAAGGGCTTAACATCGAAGGGCATACCTTCTCCCGAAGTTACGGTATCAATTTGCCGAGTTCCTTCTCCCGAGTTCTCTCAAGCGCCTTAGAATTCTCATCCTGCCCACCTGTGTCGGTTTGCGGTACGGTTCTGATTCAACTGAAGCTTAGTGGCTTTTCCTGGAAGCGTGGTATCGGTTACTTCGTGTCCGTAGACACTCGTCATCACTTCTCGGTGTTATGAAGACCCGGATTTGCCTAAGTCTTCCACCTACCGGCTTAAACAAACTATTCCAACAGTTTGCTAACCTAACCTTCTCCGTCCCCACATCGCATTGAATCAAAGTACAGGAATATTAACCTGTTTCCCATCGACTACGCATTTCTGCCTCGCCTTAGGGGCCGACTCACCCTACGCCGATGAACGTTGCGTAGGAAACCTTGGGCTTTCGGCGAGCGGGCTTTTCACCCGCTTTATCGCTACTCATGTCAACATTCGCACTTCTGATACCTCCAGCACACTTTACAATGCACCTTCTTCGGCCTACAGAACGCTCCCCTACCATACCTTACGGTATCCGCAGCTTCGGTTATAGATTTGAGCCCCGTTACATCTTCCGCGCAGGACGACTCGACCAGTGAGCTATTACGCTTTCTTTAAATGATGGCTGCTTCTAAGCCAACATCCTGGCTGTCTGGGCCTTCCCACTTCGTTTACCACTTAATCTATCATTTGGGACCTTAGCTGGCGGTCTGGGTTGTTTCCCTCTTGACAACGGACGTTAGCACCCGCTGTCTGTCTCCCGAGGAGCAACTTGATGGTATTCTTAGTTTGCCATGGGTTGGTAAGTTGCAATAACCCCCTAGCCATAACAGTGCTTTACCCCCATCAGTCTCATACTCGAGGCACTACCTAAATAGTTTTCGGGGAGAACCAGCTATCTCCGAGTTTGTTTAGCCTTTCACCCCTATCCACAGCTCATCCCCGCATTTTGCAACATGCGTGGGTTCGGACCTCCAGTGCGTGTTACCGCACCTTCATCCTGGCCATGGATAGATCACTCGGTTTCGGGTCTACACCCAGCAACTAGTCGCCCTATTAAGACTCGGTTTCCCTACGCCTCCCCTATCCGGTTAAGCTCGCTACTGAATGTAAGTCGTTGACCCATTATACAAAAGGTACGCAGTCACACCACAAGGATGCTCCCACTGTTTGTATGCATCAGGTTTCAGGTTCTATTTCACTCCCCTCCCGGGGTTCTTTTCGCCTTTCCCTCACGGTACTGGTTCACTATCGGTCGATGATGAGTATTTAGCCTTGGAGGATGGTCCCCCCATGTTCAGACAGGATTTCTCGTGTCCCGCCCTACTTGTCGTACGCTTAGTACCATTGATGAGATTTCGAATACGGGACTATCACCCACTATGGTCAAGCTTCCCAGCTTGTTCTTCTATCTCAACAATTATTACGTACAGGCTCCTCCGCGTTCGCTCGCCACTACTTGCGGAATCTCGGTTGATTTCTTTTCCTCCGGGTACTTAGATGGTTCAGTTCTCCGGGTTCGCTTCTCTTATCCTATGTATTCAGATAAGGATACACATTGCTGTGTGGGTTTCCCCATTCGGACATCACCGGATCATAGCTTTATTGCCAGCTCCCCGATGCTTTTCGCAGGCTTACACGTCCTTCGTCGCCTATCATCGCCAAGGCATCCACCTGATGCACTTATTCACTTGACTCTATCATTTCAAGAACCTCTTTGACTTCGCTTTGCTCCCGTTGACTAGGAAACTCGGCTTAAGGTTTTTACTTTGATAAAGCTTACTGCTTTGTTGTGTGTTGCTCCTGCCTTTTGTGTTTCAGGAGCAACTCGATACAATCATCACCCAAATACTGTGGTTTACTTCTTGGTAACGTTTAGTGTTTGCAAACATTAAACGTTAAAGTAAACCGACATTGTCTTTGTTTGTTGATTTCGGCTTTCCAATTTGTTAAAGATCGATGCGTTTGATATTGCTATTACTCCGCAAATCAAAATGAGCTGGGCATTCTATCAGCTTCCTATCTTTTGTCAATAGGATTCTGTTTCCCAACTTGCTTTGATTTGTGAAGTTGGTGGAGGCAAACGGGATCGAACCGATGACCCCCTGCTTGCAAAGCAGGTGCTCTACCAACTGAGCTATGCCCCCATTCTTGGTGGGTCTGGGAGGACTTGAACCTCCGACCCCACGCTTATCAAGCGTGTGCTCTAACCAGCTGAGCTACAAACCCAGATTTAACTCTTAAGCCTTCACTCAAGTGTTATCCGCATCTCTATCTACAGTTTACCGATAAGTGTGAGTGCTTAAAGCCTCTTCTTCTCTAGAAAGGAGGTGATCCAGCCGCAGGTTCCCCTACGGCTACCTTGTTACGACTTCACCCCAGTCATGAAGCATACCGTGGTAAGCGGCCTCCTTGCGGTTAGCCTACCTACTTCTGGTATCCCCCACTCCCATGGTGTGACGGGCGGTGTGTACAAGACCCGGGAACGTATTCACCGCAGTATGCTGACCTGCGATTACTAGCGATTCCGACTTCATGCACTCGAGTTGCAGAGTGCAATCCGGACTACGATCGGTTTTGTGAGATTGGCTCCACCTCGCGGCTTGGCTACCCTCTGTACCGACCATTGTATGACGTGTGAAGCCCTGGTCATAAGGGCCATGAGGACTTGACGTCATCCCCACCTTCCTCCGGCTTGTCACCGGCAGTCTCATTAGAGTGCCCAACTTAATGATGGCAACTAATGACAAGGGTTGCGCTCGTTGCGGGACTTAACCCAACATCTCACGACACGAGCTGACGACAGCCATGCAGCACCTGTGTTACGGCTCCCGAAGGCACTCCTCCGTCTCTGGAGGATTCCGTACATGTCAAGACCAGGTAAGGTTCTTCGCGTTGCATCGAATTAATCCACATCATCCACCGCTTGTGCGGGTCCCCGTCAATTCCTTTGAGTTTTAATCTTGCGACCGTACTCCCCAGGCGGTCAATTTCACGCGTTAGCTACGCTACTAAGCAATCAAGTTGCCCAACAGCTAATTGACATCGTTTAGGGCGTGGACTACCAGGGTATCTAATCCTGTTTGCTACCCACGCTTTCGAGCATGAACGTCAGTGTTATCCCAGGGGGCTGCCTTCGCCATCGGTATTCCTCCACATCTCTACGCATTTCACTGCTACACGTGGAATTCTACCCCCCTCTGACACACTCTAGTCAGCCAGTTCAAAACGCAGTTCCCAGGTTGAGCCCGGGGATTTCACATCTTGCTTAACTAACCGTCTGCGCTCGCTTTACGCCCAGTAATTCCGATTAACGCTCGCACCCTACGTATTACCGCGGCTGCTGGCACGTAGTTAGCCGGTGCTTATTCTTCAGGTACCGTCATATGCAGTCGATATTAGCAACTGCCCTTTCTTCCCTGACAAAAGTACTTTACAACCCGAAGGCCTTCTTCATACACGCGGCATGGCTGGATCAGGCTTGCGCCCATTGTCCAAAATTCCCCACTGCTGCCTCCCGTAGGAGTCTGGGCCGTGTCTCAGTCCCAGTGTGGCGGATCATCCTCTCAGACCCGCTACTGATCGTCGCCTTGGTAGGCCTTTACCCCACCAACTAGCTAATCAGATATTGGCCGCTCGAATAACGCAAGGCCCGAAGGTCCCCTGCTTTCCTCCTCAGAGCGTATGCGGTATTAGCTAATCTTTCGATTAGTTATCCCCCATTACTCGGTACGTTCCAATATGTTACTCACCCGTTCGCCACTCGCCACCCAAGAAGCAAGCTTCTCTGTGCTGCCGTCCGACTTGCATGTGTAAAGCATGCCGCCAGCGTTCAATCTGAGCCAGGATCAAACTCTTATGTTTAATCTCTAACTTTTTTAACTTCTGGTCTGCTTCAAAGAAACTGACAAGTCAATGTTAAAACATTTGTCTTGTCTGTCTTTTCAACAGTGTGAGGCTTTATGCACTCACACTTATCGGTAATCTGTCTGTTAAAGAGCGAAAACGAATTATCAGACTATTTTTCTTCGCTGTCAACTTTTTTCATCGAAATCTCTTTCAATCAATCCGGCCAACTGCTATAATCTTCTGTTCGTCTTTTTCTTCACCGCCGAAGCAGCGAAGAACCGAACTATACCCCTCCCAACCAAACCAGTCAACACCAAAAATCGACTTTTCGCAGACAAAATCTGCAAATGCCTATCGCTAAAGGAAATTTTGTTTGAAGATTTTTGAAGTTTTTTCTGAAAAAAGAAATTCCCCTCTGCTCTAAATCAAACAGTAAAACTTAGGCCGTCTGAAAATCGGGGTTTTTCAGACGGCCTAATCAAAAATTACTGCCTCAAATATAAAATCCTTGTTTCGCTGCCCTGCCGACTTCTAATGCTTTGTTTCCTTTCGTGCCGTGTTTTTTGGTATGATGGCGTTATTCTTAAAACATCTGCCGCCGATTTGGCGGCATCTTGATTATCTTTTGATTCAGGCGTTGTGATTATGTCCGTTTATACCCATGTATCCGATGAGGCGATCCGTTCTTTTCTGACCCATTATGATTTGGGGGAATTTGTGTCCTTGCAGGGCATTGCTCAGGGGATTACCAACAGCAATTATTTTTTGACTACTTCAACCGGCCGTTATGTATTGACGGTTTTTGAAGTATTAAAACAGGAAGAATTGCCTTTTTTCTTGGAACTGAACCAGCATTTAAGTGAAAACGGGGTTGCCTGTGCTGCGCCGGTTGCCAGAACGGACGGGCGTTTGGATTCGGAACTGGAAGGCAAACCCGCCTGTGTGGTTGCCTGCTTGAGCGGTGCGGATACCAGCTGGGCAACGGAAAAGCAGTGTTTCAATACCGGCGCTATGCTGGCCAAAATGCACTTAGCCGGACAAAGTTTTCCGCTGGCGATGGATAATCCCCGTGCCGAAAAATGGTGGCGGGAAGCCTTTGTTCAGCTCGAACCGGTTTTGGAAACCGATGATGCAGCACTGTTGAAAGACGAAATTGCGTTTTTGGACAACCACCCTGCCGATCATCTGCCGTCCGGCATTATTCATGCGGATTTGTTTAAAGACAATGTGTTGCTCGATGGGGAAAACGTCGCCGGATTTATTGATTTTTATTATGCCTGCAACGGCAATTTTATGTATGACTTGGCGGTGGCGGTCAATGACTGGGCGAGAACGGCGGACAATAAACTGGATTCGGCATTAAAAGATGCCTTTATCCGAGGCTATGAATCCGTACGACCGATTTCGGAAGCGGAACGCTCTTATCTGCCGGTGGCGCACCGTGCCGGCTGCATCCGTTTTTGGGTTTCCCGCCTGCTGGACTTCCATTTCCCGACTTCGGGTGAAATGACGTTTATTAAAGACCCGAACGCTTTCCGGGATTTGCTGCTGACTTTCCGCAACGCAGTATAGCAAATCCGCTTTAAACCCAAAGGCCGTCTGAAAATCGATTTTCAGACGGCCTGTTTTATCTACCCGTAGCGATTATTTTGCCGGAATTACGCCCATGCGTTGTTTGAGCGAGGTTTTGGGTTCGTTGAACAGTGAAGCGTAGTAAGTGGCGTTGGCCATTACTTTTTTCACATAATCACGGGTTTCGTCAAACGGTATGGTTTCGGCGTAGATTGCGCCTTCAAGCGGAATATCTGCCTGCCAGTTGCGGGCGCGGCCGGGGCCGGCGTTGTAGCCTGCGGTCGCCATGACTTCGTTATTCTGCAAGCGGCGGCGGGCATCGGCCATATACCATGTTCCCATGCGGATATTGCCCTCGGTTGTATAAAGTTCGCTGCTGCTCATGCCGATTTTGGAAGCGATTTCCCGTGCGGTGGCGGGCATGACCTGCATCAGTCCTTGTGCGCCGACGCTGGATTGCGCCCCCATCACGAAGCGGCTTTCCTGACGGATCAAGCCATACACCCAAGCCGGATCAACACCAGCCAAAGAAGCGTAGCGGACGGTGGTGTCTTTAAACGGCGACAGGTAACGCAGTTGGTAATTGAGTTTGTGGTCGGTGCGGTCGGCGCTGTTGATCGCCATATCGTAAAACTGATGATCGTAGGCGACTTGGGCGGCGGTCAGCAGATGATCTTCGCTGAATCCCCGTGTGGCAAAACGCCATTCTGCCTGCGCTTGGCGGCGCATTTTGGCATCGCCGTTTAATTTACTGTTTTGAAACAGGGTCAATGAGCGTTTGATTGCGCCGTCGTTTGCCATGCGGCTGACTTCGCTGCGGGCTGCGTCGGCAACATTGTTTTGCGTGCTGACACGTCTGCCCAACTCTTCGCCCGCCATCAGGGCGTAGAAATTGCGGCCCGAAGCGGCGGCTTGTTCGTATAAAGGTCTGGCCCGGCTGTGATTGCCTTGGGCGGCGTAGCTGCGTGCCAACCAGTATTGCCAAGTCGGGTCTTTCTGCAACTTGGACGGCATGGCGGCAATCACGCCTGCCAATTCGTCCCAGCGTTGCAGACGCAATGCGGCACGGGCATACCATTCGAGCTGCTCATCGCTTAATTGGCTACGGTCGGCGGCACGGCCGTAATAGCTCAAAGCGATCGCCATGTTTTGGTTTTTCGCCTGATAATGTCCCAACACGCCCCATGCAAAACTGCTTTGCGCACGGCTCAAACCGCCTTCCATTGCCGACAGCGTGGCGGCGGCCGAAGCCGATTTGCGGGCATCTTTGCCGATAACGCTTAATAATGAATATTCCTGCGCACCTTGTCCGCCACCGTCAAACGGGCTGCCCAAGGCGGCTGCCAGATTGCGGGCATCGGTGGTTTGGCTGTTGCTCAACAAGCCCCGCACCCGCCGCCATGCAGCGTCCGAATTCAGACGGCCTGCCGCTGCTGCGGCTTCTACCAAGCGGGTGCAGCCCGGTGCCAAGCGTTTGGTTTCCTGCACCAAATCGGCCGCCATGCTGTAATCCCCGCTGTTTAAGGCGGCGTAACACTGCACTTCCTGCGAGCGGCCGGCGGCTTCCAGTTTGCGGTATTCCTGTTGGAACGTTGCCCACTGTCCCCGCAAAGCCAGACTTTTCAGCCATTCGTTGCGCACGCTCTCGGCCATGGCACTGTTGCCTGCCTGCGCCAAAAACTGTTGCGCCGTCATATCGTCGCCGCGTTTGGCGGCATCGAAGGCCGTCTGAAAAAAAGCATAATCGGCCAAGGTTTTGGCTTCGCTTTCAGCAGCACGGGACGGCACGGGCGCAACCGCAGTCGGGCCCGCATTGGAAGCGGCCGCAGAAGCCGCCGGTTCGGCCGGTTGGTTGGAAGACGAGCAGGCGGAAATCAGCGCCGCCGCCAAGATTGCGAGCGGCCACGAATGTGTCTGTTTGGTCATCATCGGTTTGTTCTTCATCATATCCGTTTCAAAAACAATTCCGCCAATCTTAAACGATTGGCGGACAATCTTCATCTGTTCCAACGCTTTTTTACATTTTCAGACGGCCTTGAGGGTCTTGTCTGCGAACAATATCCGGCGTTACATACAGCCTTCGTTTTGGCACAGGGTAAACAGCGGCACGCCGCTTTCACGGATTTTTTTGCCGCCGTCCAAATCGGTAAATTCCAAAATCGCCGCCACTTCGATAATATCGCCGCCCAAACGGCGGATCAGTTCCATACCCGCCATCATGGTGCCGCCGGTTGCCACCAAATCGTCCACCAGCAGCACACGGTCGCCCTTGCCGATGGCATCGGTATGGATTTCCACCGTTGCTTCGCCGTATTCCAAAGCATAGCTTTGCGATACAGTATCAAACGGCAATTTGCCTTTTTTGCGGATCGGCACAAAGCCGACATTCAGCTGATACGCCAGCGCCGCACCGATAATAAAACCCCGTGCGTCCAAACCCGCCACTACATCGATTTTTTGTCCCATATAGCGGTACACCATCAAATCGACCAGCAGACGGAAATATTCGGCACTCTGCAAAACCGGCGTAATATCGTGAAACAAAATGCCTTTTTGCGGCCAGTTTTCGATTTTGCGGATTTTTTCCGCCAACACATTCACACCCACCGCTTCCGGATGAACCAACATTTTTATTGTCCTAATAACAGTCAAACGGTTGATTGTAACAAATTTATGCCGTTTGTGGCGAAGCCGTCTGAAAATCGAAAAGCACACACAGCTGTGATATAATGCGGGATAAAATTTTTCTATGGCAAACCGATTATGCAAAACCCAGAAAAAGGCAATATTTTCATCATTTCCGCCGCCTCCGGCACCGGCAAAACCACGCTGGTTTCCCGATTGCTGCAAAACCACAACACGCTGCGGGTTTCCGTATCCCACACCACCCGTGCGCCCCGCACCGGCGAAGAAAACGGCGTGCATTACCACTTCGTTTCCAAAGAAGAATTCGAACGCCTGATTGCAGCAAATGCCTTTTTGGAACACGCCGACGTGTTCGGTAACTATTACGGCACCGGCATCGAAAGCGTGCAATCGCTTTGCGCACAAGGCTTTGATGTGATTCTCGAAATCGATGTCCAAGGGGCGGAACAGGTCCGCCGCAAACTGCCCGAAGCCTGCAGCATTTTCATTCTGCCGCCTTCCGCCGAAACTCTGGCGCAACGCCTGAAAGGGCGGGCAACCGACAGCGAAGATGTGATTCAGACCCGTCTGGCGAAAGCCCGCCACGAAATCAGCCGCTCGGTCGATTTCGACTATGTCGTTATCAACGACCAACTCGACACCGCCGAAGCCGAGCTATACGCCGTTATCCGCTCACGCCGTCTGAAAACGGCGGCTCAATCGGCATTTATCGAGAATCTATTGGACAATTTCTAAAAAACAGCGAAAATAATATTTTTTCCGTTTCCCTTTCATTTCAACACAAGCGAGTAAACAATATGGCACGCATTACCACTGAAGACTGCACCGGCAAAATCCCCAACCACTTCGACCTGACACTGGTCGCCGCCCGCCGCGCCCGCCAGCTCGAAACCGGCAACACCCCTCTGGTTGACGATATCCGCAACAACAAACCGACCGTAACCGCTCTGCGCGAAATCGCCGCCGGCCATATCGGTACCGAACTCTTGTCGCGCAACAAATAACCTGAGCAGGAGGCCGTCTGAAAATGCCAGCCCCATTACCCACCGCCCCATACGATCCGCTGACCGCCAAAGAGCGGGAACTGCTGTTCCGCGCCGCCGCCTATCTGAATCCGCAGGAGTCGGCCGAGCTGGAAAAAGCCGTTGCCTATGCGTTTCACGCCCACGACGGACAAACCCGTAAAAGCGGCGAGCCTTACATTACCCACCCGATTGCCGTTGCCACCCAACTGGCCATCTGGCACATGGATATCCAAGGCTTGTGCGCCGGTGTGATGCACGACGTATTGGAAGACACCGGCGTAACCAAAACCGAAATGGCGGCAAATTTCGGCGAAATCATCGCCGAAATGGTGGACGGCCTCTCCAAGCTGGAAAAACTCAAATTCGAAGACCATGCCGAACATCAGGCGGAAAGTTTCCGCAAACTGATTCTCGCCATGACCAAAGACGTGCGGGTGATTATCGTCAAACTCGCCGACCGTCTGCACAATATGCGCACTCTAGGCTCGATGCGTCCCGACAAACGCCGCCGCATTGCCAAAGAAACGCTGGAAATCTACGCCCAAATCGCCAACCGTATCGGCCTGAACAATGCTTATCAGGAACTGCAGGACTTATCGTTTCAAAATCTGCACCCGAAACGCTACGAAACCCTGCAAAAAGCCATGAACAACAGCCGCAAAAACCGCCGCGACGTTGCCGGCAAGGTTTTGCGTGCGTTCGGACAGCGGCTGGTCAGCGCCAATATCGAAGCCAAAATCAAAGGGCGCGAAAAAAACCTCTACAGCATTCACCAAAAAATGCTGGCCAAAAAACTGCGTTTTGCCGAAGTGATGGACATCTACGGCTTTCGGGTCATTGTCAACAGCATACCCGCCTGTTACGCCGCACTGGGTGCTTTGCACAATCTCTACCAGCCCAAACCCGGCCGTTTCAAAGACTACATCGCCATTCCGAAAAGCAACGGCTACCAAAGCCTGCACACCACGCTGGTCGGCCCGTACGGCCTGCCGATTGAAGTGCAGATCCGCACCCGTGAAATGGACGCTGTCGCCGAAGGCGGCGTGGCCGGACACTGGATCGACAAATCCGGCCGCCACACCACCGATCAGGCGATGCTGCACACCAACCGCTGGCTGAAAACCATTTTGGATTTACAGGCCAGCAGCGCCAATGCCATCGAATTTTTGGAACACGTCAAAGTCGATCTGTTCCCGAACGAAATCTACGTTCTCACCCCCAAAGGCAAAATCCTCACCCTGCCCAAAGGTGCAACCCCGATTGATTTTGCCTATACCGTGCATACCGACATCGGACACAAAACCGTCGCCGCACGCATCAACAATACCATGATGCCGCTGCGTACCAAGCTCAAAACCGGCGATTCGGTGGAAATCATCACTTCCGAACACGCCAAACCGAATCCGACTTGGCTCAGTTTTGCCGTATCCGGCCGCGCCCGCAGCGCCATCCGCCAATACATCAAAAACATGAACCGCCAAGATGCCATCGCCTTGGGCGAAAACCTGCTGCAAAAAGCCCTGTCCAGCCTGCTCCCGCAAGATGTGTTACTTTCAGACGGCCTCAGAGAAAAATACCTCTCCGAACTAAGCGGCCAAAACATCTCGTTTGAAGAGCTGCTCTACAATGTCGGTACCGGCAATACCCTGCCGGTTTCCGTGGCCATGCACATCGCCGAACTGGCGGGCGAACACTTCGGTAGCGAAGTCAAACTCAGCCCGGTCAAAGTCAACGGACAGGAAAGCGGCCGTATCCATCTGGCGGAATGCTGCCACCCGATTGCCGGCGATGCCATCCGAGCCGTCTTAATCAAAGACAAAGGCATGATTATCCATCGGGATACCTGCCCGACCCTGCTCAAAACCGCCCCCGAGCAGCAACTCGATGCCGATTGGGACAGCATCAACAACCAAAATTACCGTATCGGCCTGCATATTCAGTCCGAAGACACCCACGGCCTGCTGGCGCAAATGGCGCAAGCCATTTCCGGTGCAGGGGCGGATATTTCCTCGGTGGAAACCCCGTCCAAAACCCAAACCGGCACCGAAGGTTTTGTCGAGTTTCTATTTATGATTAAAACCAAAGACTTGGCGCAACTCAATCAAATTATTCATGATTTGCACACCATTCCGCACGTCCGCAAAGTGATTCGTGTGTAAACTTGATTGCGATATAGCGGGTTCAATTCAAAAGAGGACAAGGCGGCGAGCCGAAGACAGTACAGGTAGTACGGAACAGGTTTTGTCCGGATGGTTGTTTCATTCGGTTACAAAAACCGTTCTCTTTGAGCAAGGCGGGCCAACGCTGTGGTCTTTTGAAGTGAACCCGCTATAAAAATCTGCCAAACGGCAATCCGAACTAAAGACACGGATTGCCGTTTTTCATCTTCAACCATCAAAAATCTTGACAAACGCCTAAAAAATCACGCATAATCGCAAAATTCATTTATTTGCAAAGCAGCCGTTGTTGCTGCCTGATTAAAATTTGTTAGGAGGTGATGTTTTTCACCCCGGTGAGTGTCCCGCCCGCTTCAAGCAAAAGCGATACGCAAAACCCTATTTTTTAAACGAGGCCGTCTGAAAACCATCATCAGCCAACCATTATGCTGATTTTTACGGCCCGAACCAGAATTTTGAAGGAAATAAAATGCCTGCAATCCGTGTAAAAGAGAATGAACCATTTGAAGTTGCCATGCGCCGTTTCAAACGTGCTGTAGAAAAAACCGGTCTGCTGACCGAGCTGCGCGCCCGCGAAGCCTACGAAAAACCGACTACCGAGCGCAAACGCAAAAAAGCTGCTGCAGCCAAACGTCTGCAAAAACGCCTGCGCAGCCAACAACTGCCTCCTAAAATGTACTGATTACAGGCCTAACCTGTGATTGAGCAAGACACACCGTAAGGCCGCAAGCCCTACGGTGTTTTTGCCTTTATCGCCAAAACCGTCTGGCGATTCCCCGACCCAATACCGTCTGAAAACCCAATCGGAGCCGATATGAGCCTGAAAGCCAAACTGACCGAAGACATGAAAACCGCCATGCGTGCCAAAGACACACTCACTTTAGGCACCATCCGCCTGATTAACGCCGCCATCAAACAATACGAAGTGGACGAGCGCAGCGAAGCCGACGATGCCAAAGTAACCGCCATTTTGGGCAAAATGCTCAAACAGCGCAAAGACAGCGCCAAAATCTACACCGAAGCCGGCCGCAGCGACTTAGCGGACAAAGAAAACGCCGAAATCGACGTGTTAAACCGTTATCTTCCTCAAATGATGTCGGAAGACGAAATCCGCAACGCCGTGGCCACCGTTATCACCATGACCGGCGCTTCAGGCATGGCGGACATGGGCAAAGTAATGGGCGTATTAAAAACCCAGCTTGCCGGCAAAGCCGATATGGGCGAAGTCAATAAAATTTTAAAAGCCGCTTTGAGTGCCTGATTTTTTCACCATTTTCAGACGGCCTCTGCTCCCCATGCCGTCTGAAAAACACCCGACCAGCCTATGATTCCCGCCGATTTCATTGACGAGCTGCTTGCCAAAATCGATATTGTCGATATTATCGACGAACAGGTGCCGCTGAAAAAAAGCGGTGCCAACTATATGGCCTGCTGTCCGTTTCATAAAGAGAAAACCCCGTCGTTTTCCGTCAGCCCGACCAAGCAGTTTTACCACTGCTTCAGTTGCGGGGCGCACGGCTCTGCGATCGGGTTTATGATGGAACACCAAGGTTTGTCGTTCCCCGAAGCGGTGCAGCAGCTGGCGGATCGTGCCGGTATGAAAGTGCCGCAGACACGGGGACAGAATGAAAATCCGGAAGTCCGTGCCGAACGCAAGAAAAAACAGCAAACGCTGGAAGAAACCACCGAAGCGGCAGCACAGTTTTATGCGCAGCAGCTTCCCTTACACGCCGCCGCCCATACTTATTTCCAACAGCGGGGCTTGAGTGCAGAAGTGATTGCCCACTACGGCTTGGGTTATGCGCCCGAAGGCTGGCAGCCGCTGGCGAAAGTGTTCCAGCCGTATCCGAACACGGCGCTGGTGGAAAGCGGTATGGTGGTTGATAACGAAGGCAAATATTACGACCGTTTCCGCCATCGGGTGATGTTTCCGATCCGCAATCCTCGAGGGCAGGTCATCGGCTTCGGCGGGCGGGTACTGGACGATTCCAAGCCCAAATATTTAAACTCTCCCGATACCCCGCTGTTTGACAAGGGAAAAAACCTCTACGGCCTGTACGAAGGCCGCTCGGCGATTAAAGAAGCCGGTCGGATTTTGGTGGTCGAAGGCTATATGGACGTAGTCGCACTGGCGCAGTTCGGCATCGGCTACGGCGTGGCCTCGCTGGGTACGTCCACCACCGCCGAACACGTTAAAATCCTGATGCGGCAGGCAGACAGCATTTATTTCTGTTTCGACGGCGACAGTGCCGGCCGCAAAGCGGCATGGCGGGCATTGGAAAACGCTTTGCCGCAACTGAAAGACGATAAAGCGCTGCATTTTCTGTTTCTACCCGAAGAACACGATCCGGACAGCTATATCCGTGCGTTCGGCAAAGATAAATTTGAAGATATGCTGCTCAGCCAGAGCAAGCCGCTGTCGGAATATTTCTGGCAGCATCTTTCAGACGGCCTCAACCTCCACACGCAGGAAGGCAAAGCCGAATTGGTAAAAACCAGTTCGCCGCTGCTGGCGCAAATCACCGCCCCCGCCCTCGGCTTTTTATTGAAACAGAAACTCAGCGAGCTGGTGGGCATTGATCCCGCCGACTTGGCGCAACTTTTGGGGCAGGAAGCACCCAAACGCAGCGTAAAAGCCAAAAGCTACAAATTGCCGAGTGCCACCGCCAAGCAGCCCGCCATGCTGACTTTGGTGCAAAAGCAGATCCGCAGCCTCTTGATAAATCCGAATTGGGCTGCATATATAGATTTGCCTGAATATCTGGTCTTAGACGGCGACTTTGCCTGCTTGGCCAATCTGGCAGAATGGATCAACAGCCAGCCCGCCGCACCGAGCAGCGCCCAAATTTTGGAATATATGCGCCACTCGCCGCACCAAGCCCTGCTGAACCTGATTTTCCAATCAGCATCCGGCATATCGGAAGCCTTGGAAGGCAGCAGCGAAGAAGATTTGGAAAACTTCCGAATCGGCATGAAAAAGCTGTTGGACGAATTAAAATACCGCCAAATCGAATCCTTAAAACAAAAAAATCTGCACAGCGGATTAAGCGATTACGAAAAAAAACTCCTGCTTTCGCTGCTGACGCTGAAAGCACATTGATTTTTATGCGTGAACGGCAACAACGAAACCGACCGTTCACATACCGGCCAAAGCCGTCTGAAAACACATACTTGCTGCGACAACCAACCATGCAGAACACACTTTTCCCATTTTCAGACGGCCTCGGCCCGCAACCGCTGTAAAACCCGTTGCCCGAAACCTTTACAGCAAAATACCAACGCCCAACCTTTGAGATTACCATGTCCAAAAACCCACTCAATCCACAAGATCAGGACGAAAACCGTCCGTTAAGCACAGCGGAACAGCGGGAACGCCTGCGCCAGCTCATCATCATGGGTAAAGAGCGAGGCTACATCACCTATTCCGAAATCAACGATGCCCTACCCGACGATATGTCGGATGCCGACCAAATCGACAACATCGTCAATATGATTGCCGGCTTGGGCATTCAAGTAACCGAACAGGCACCCGATGTCGAAGACATCTTATTGAGCGACAACGCCGCCTCCATCACCGACGACGACGCTGTCGAAGAAGCCGAAGCCGCCCTTTCCAACGCAGATTCCGAGTTCGGCCGCACCACCGACCCTGTGCGGATGTATATGCGCGAAATGGGACAGGTTGATCTGCTCACCCGCGAAGACGAAATCATCATCGCCAAAAAAATCGAACATGCCCTGAAAAACATGGTTCAGGCCATTTCCGCCTGTCCGGGTTCGATTGCCGAAATTCTGGCGCTGATCGAAAAAATCCGCAACGACGAAATCCGTGTCGATGAAGTGGTCGAAGCCATTATCGACCCCAACGAAGTTCTGCTCAACGAATTGGGCTTAAGCCACCTCGATTCAGTCGATACCGACGACGTTGCCGACAGCAGCGATGAGAGCGATGAAGACGAAGAAGATGCCGAAGATGACGACGACACCGCCACCGACGCCGAATCCATGTCCGCCGCCAATCTGGAAGAATTAAAACAAAAAGTGTTGGAACACTTCCAGCAAATCGAAGCCGACTACGCCAAAATGGTCGCCGAACTCAACGCCCACGACAGCCGCCACCCCGACTATCTGGCGCACCGTGATGCTATCGCCTCCAAACTTTTGGAAGTACGCTTCGCCACCCGCCAGATTGAAAGCCTGAGCAGCAACCTGCGCAACCGTGTCGATCAAATCCGCAAACTCGAACGGGAAATCCGAGACATTTGCCAAGACCGTGTCCACATGGATCGGGACTACTTCATCGCCAACTTCCTACCCAACATCACCAACCTCGCATGGGTAGAAGAAGAAGTTGCCAAAGGCGGCAAATGGTGCGATGCCCTCGACCGCTTCCGCCACGCCATCATCGAAAAGCAAACCGCATTGGCGGATATGGAAAAAGAAACCCGCATTTCCATCGAAGAATTAAAAGAAATCAACAAAGACATGGTCAAAAGCGAAAAAGAAACCGCTTCGGCCAAACAGGAAATGATTCAGGCCAACCTGCGTCTGGTGATTTCCATCGCCAAAAAATACACCAACCGAGGTTTACAATTCCTTGACTTGATTCAAGAAGGCAACATCGGCCTGATGAAAGCAGTCGATAAATTCGAATACCGCCGCGGCTACAAATTCTCCACCTACGCCACATGGTGGATCCGCCAAGCCATCACCCGCTCGATTGCCGACCAAGCCCGTACCATTCGGATTCCGGTTCACATGATTGAAACCATCAACAAAATGAACCGCATTTCCCGCCAATACCTGCAGGAAAACGGCGAAGAACCCGATTCGGCCAAACTGGCAGAACTCATGCAGATGCCGGAAGACAAAATCCGCAAAATCATGAAAATCGCCAAAGAACCGATTTCCATGGAAACCCCGATCGGCGACGACGACGATTCACATTTGGGCGACTTCATCGAAGATGCCAACAACATCGCCCCCGCCGATGCCGCCATGTATTCCAGCCTGCACGAAGTAACCAAAGAAGTGTTGGAAAGCCTTACCCCGAGAGAAGCCAAAGTCCTGCGTATGCGCTTCGGTATCGACATGAACACCGACCATACCTTGGAAGAAGTCGGCAAACAGTTTGACGTAACCCGGGAACGCATCCGCCAAATCGAAGCCAAAGCCCTGCGCAAACTGCGCCACCCAACCCGCAGCGACCGCCTCAAAAGCTTCTTGGACAGCGAAGACCACAAACTGTAACCCATAACGTGTGATAACAAAGCACAAACAAAAAGCAGACCCGAAACAGTCTGCTTTTATCTTTTTCTCGTCCTAACCTCACAGTGGAAATCTACCACAATCAACAGTTTCAGGCCGTCTGAAAATCGGAAATCGTGATTTTCAGACGGCTTTGTTTTGCTTCAACCACAGTCGGCATGCTTAACTTTTTCAGGGTATCACGGGTTTGGTGATAAACCCGTCAGTTTCTTACACTGTTCATTCCTGCACCAACTTTTTATGTTTGATACATTCCTCGGCGTATTGTATGCCCCATGCGTGTATGGCATCGATTACCGGTATCAGCGTTTTCCCGAATTCGGTCAGTGAATATTCCACCTTGGGCGGGATTTGCGGATACACTTCCCGATGCACAATTCCATCGTTTTCCAACTCACGCAGCTGCAGCGTCAGCATGCGTTGGGTTATGCCTGCAAGCAGTCGCTGTAATTCGTTGAAGCGTCGGGTTTCTCCGTTTAAATAATATAAAATCAATACCTTCCATTTTCCGCCGATAATATTTAACGTATTGACGACAGGATAGCAAGAGCTGTGGGCGTGTTCTGTTTCCGACATCATTGGCCTCCAAGCAATACTGTGTTTCCTAACCTTGCTGTATTATTTACCACAGTATAAAAAATGTACGTACTTGTGAAAAAATATGTACCCCATATAATACACTCATCAACACAACGCCAACAAGCAAAACAGGAGACATACGGCTTCACAAGAAGGAAATTCACCATGCGCCATATCAAACAAATCTATCGTACCGACAGCCAACATTGGGTCGGCGACGGTTTTCTCGTCCAACCGCTCTTTTCCCACATGTCAGACGATCGCAGCACCAATCTTTTTTGATGCTCGACTACGCCGCACCTAAAGCCATCTGCACAAACCAAGCCGTCTGAAAATCCGATTTTCAGACGGCTTGGTTTACATAGCGCCGTAATTCGGGCCGCTTCCGCCTTCGGGGCAAATCCAGACGATGTTTTGGGTCGGGTCTTTGATGTCGCAGGTTTTGCAGTGGACGCAGTTGGCAGCGTTAATTTGCAGCTTGGGCTTGCCCTCTTCTTCGACAATTTCATAGACCGCCGCCGGGCAATAACGGGTTTCCGGCGAGGCGTATTCACGGTGGTTGATGTCCATCATGACTTGGGGATTGTTCAGGGTCAGATGGTCGGGTTGGTTTTCATCGTGGGCGGTATTGGCGAGGAATACGCTGCTGAGGCGGTCGAAGGTCAATACGCCGTCGGGTTTCGGATAGGCAATCGGTGTGGATTGCGCCGCCGGTTTGAGCTGTTCGTTGTCTTTGCCGTGGTGGCGCAGCGTCCACGGTGCTTTGCCTTTAAACAGTAATTGGTCGATTCCGGTGTAGAGCATACCGGCATACACGCCCCATTTAAACGACGGGCGTACGTTGCGGGCGGCATACAGTTCTTGATATGCCCAGCTTTGCTCGAATAATTGCTGATATTGCGCTGCTTCTTTGCCGCTTTCGGGTTCGCCGCTTTCTTCCAGATTGTCCAGCAGCGGGAACACGGCTTCGGCGGCCAGCATGGCGGATTTCATGGCGGTGTGCGTGCCTTTGATTCTCGGCATATTCATAAAGCCGGCCGCATCGCCGACCAATACGCCGCCGGCAAAAGAGAGTTTCGGCAAACTCTGCAGGCCGCCTTCAATCAGCGCCCGTGCGCCGTAAGCAATGCGGCGGCCGCCTGCGAAGGTTTTGCGGATTTCGGGGTGGGTTTTAAAACGTTGGAACTCTTCAAACGGCGACAGATAGGGATTTTGGTAATCCAAACCGACCACGAAGCCGACGGCGACTTTGTTGTCGTCTAAATGATAGATAAACGAGCCGCCGTAGGTTTTGCTGTCCAGCGGCCAGCCTGCGGTATGCACGACCAAGCCGGGCTGGTGGTTTTCAGACGGCACTTCCCAGACCTCTTTAATGCCCAAGCCATAGGTTTGCGGCTGGCTGTTTTGATCGAGTTTGAAACGTTCGATGATTTGTTTGGAAAGCGAACCCCGGCAACCTTCGGCAAAAATGGTCTGCTGCGCCCATAATTCCATACCGGGCTGGAAATTGTCGGTGGCTTCGCCGTTTTTGCCCACACCCATATTGCCGGTGGCGATGCCTTTTACCGAACCGTCGGCATGATACAGCACTTCGGCGGCGGCAAAGCCGGGATAAATTTCCACGCCCAAACCTTCCGCCTGTTCCGCTAGCCAGCGCACCAACTGCGCCAAGCTGATGATGTAGTTGCCGTGGTTGTTAAAATTCGGCGTAACCGGCAAGTTAAAGGCTTTTTGTTCGGTCAGAAACAATACTTTGTCTTGGGTAACGCTGCGGGTCAGCGGCGCACCGAGTTCCCGCCAATCGGGAATCAGTTCGCTCAAGCTGATGGGGTCAATCACCGCACCCGATACAATATGCGCCCCCGCTTCAGAGGCTTTTTCCACCACGCAGACGCTGATTTCCCGACCGGCCGCTTCCGCCAGCTGCTTGAGTTTAATCGCCGCCGACAGCCCCGCCGGCCCTGCGCCGACAATCACCACATCATACTGCATACTGTCGCGTGCTATGGTTTGCGTCATGGTTTTTTATTCCTTATGATTTTTAGATTATTTACTTTAAGGGCGGATTATACGGCAAACTTTGGCGGCTACCAAACCTTACCGCTGTTGGCGCACCGTTTCTTGGTAAATGATGATGGATTTTCAGACGGCCTTAATAATCCGTTGTTACCGTTATCCCTCAATCATTATAACATTCAAGGCCGTCTGAAAACCAAGGCCAAGCGCCGCCAAACAAAAACCGCACCGGAAACATACGGTGCGGCTGTATTTACTGCGGGAAACCTTATTTTTTCATGGCATCGGTCAAGGCTTTGACATTGTAGCGGTACATACCGATATAGGTATCGGCCGGTGCGCTACCCAAAGCATCGGAATACAGTTTGCCGCTCACACGCACGCCGGTTTCTTTGGCAATACGGTCCACCATGCGGGTATCTTTAATGTTTTCGACAAACACGGCATTAATGCCCTCGCGCTTGATTTGGCGGATAATCGAAGCCACCTGTTTGGCAGACGGCTCGGCGGCGCTGCTCACGCCCTGCGGCGCAATAAAGCTCACATTATAACGTTTTGCCATATAAGAGAATGCATCATGCGCCGTCAGCACTTTGCGTTTGTCGGCAGGCACAGAACCGAATGCCGCCTGAGCATCGCTGTGCAGCTTTTTCAGCTGGTTTTGATACGCAGTCAAACGTTGCTGGTAGTAGGCTTTGCCTTCAGGGTCGGCCTGAATCAGGGCGTTACCGACATTTTGGGCGTAAGTTACCATTAATACAGGGTCGGTCCAAACATGCGGGTCAAACTCGCCGTGGTCGTGATGATGGTGGTGATCGTGGTCATGATCGTGGTCATGATCGTGGTCATGATCGTGATCGCCATCATGGTGATGATGATGGTGATGGCCGCCCTCTTCGGCTTTCAAGGCAGTAATGTTTTTCGTTGCTTCGGCAAACGGCACTTTGCTCTGTTTCACCGCACGCTGTACATCAGCACCTTCCAAGCCCAAACCGTTTAACAACACCAGCTTGGCAGAACGGATTTTTTTAATATCGCCGCTGGTCATGTGATACGCATGGGCATCTTGGTTGGCACCGACCAAACTCTGCACGGCAACACGCTCGCCGCCGACCTGTTTCGCCACATCACCCAAAATGCTGAAGCTGGTTACCACCGGCAACGGCGCAGCTTGAGCCGCACCCGCCAACAACGCTGCAATCACACCCAGTTTCCACTGTTTCATAGACCAATCCTTTTCTTGATATAACATAACATTTTATCAGTTTAAAACAGACCGCCAAGATAATCAAGCCATGCCGTCTGAAAAATGCTTTATCCAAACTACAAACCAAACAGCAGATGATTGATTCATCTGCTGTTTTCAATTCAAGCCGCACGATGGCGTTTGCGCCGCAGCCATTTGACCAAAATACCGCCTTCCCAACCGAATACGACCGAGAGCAGATAGACTGTGCCGCAGCATAAAATAATTGCCGGACCGGACGGAATTTCGATGTGGTAGGAAAACAGCAGTCCGCCCAAGCCGCACAGCAGCGCCAGTAAAACGGACAACAACATCAGTTGTCCCAAACTTCTTGCCCACAGGCGGGCGGTAATCGCCGGCAACATCATCAGACCGACCGACATCAGCGTACCCAATGCCTGAAAACCCGCTACCAGATTCATCACCACCAGAATCAGAAACACCACATGCCAAAAACCGCCCCGCCCCTTAACTGCCTGCAAAAACAGCGGGTCGATGCTTTCCAGCACCAGCGGGCGGTAAATCACTGCCAATATCACCAGCGTCAGACTCGCCACCGCTGCAATCAGTTGCAATGCCTGAATATCCACCGCCAGCACCGAGCCGAACAGCAAATGCAGCAAATCAACGCTGTCGCCGTTTTTGCTGACCAACACCACGCCGATGGCCAAACTGCTCAAATAAAAAGCAGCAAAATTGGCATCTTCCTTCAAAGCGGTAAACCGGCTGACCAATCCTGCCAGCAGCGCCATCAGCATACCGGCGGCAAATCCGCCTATGCTCATCGCCGGCAAGCTTAGTCCGGCAAACATATAGCCAATCGCAGCGCCGGGCAAAACCGCATGGCTGAGGGCATCGCCGACCAAACTCATGCGGCGCATCACCAAAAATACGCCCACCGGTGCGGCGCTCAATGCCAGACAGACGATAGACGCTAAGGCATAGCGCATAAAGTCGAATTCGATAAAGGGGGCAAAAACAAGTTCTTGTAAATTCATATATTTCTGAGATTAAATTGAGCAAAGCCCATTTTCAGACAGCCTATCGGCAACAAAAGCCGCACAACATTGCCCTGCTGCGGTTTGGTGCGTTCCCGCTATACCGCACACCAGTCGGCGGATTCCTGTTGCTGCATGGCCGCATTCGCCTGCAGCAGATAATCGTCCACCAATACCTGCTCGGTTGCACCGCAGGCGATTTTTTCCCGTGCAATCAACAGAGTTTTCGGGAAATACGCCCGTACCTGTTCGTAATCGTGCAACACGGCAATCACTGCCTGACCGTCGCCGTGGCAACGGCGCAATACGTCCAGCAACGCATAGGTTGTGCGGGCATCTACCGCATTAAACGGCTCGTCCAACAATAAAAATTTGGCATTTTGTGCCAACATGCGGGCAAACAATACCCTCTGAAACTGGCCGTTGGACAAATGCGCAATCTGCCGTCCGGCAAAATCGCTCATGTCCACCCGTTCCAAAGCCTGATGCACCCGTCGGCGCTGCTCGGCATTCACCCTGCCGAAAAAGCCGATTTCGTACCACAACCCCATCGCTGCCAGCTCGAATACCGTCATCGGCTGGCTGCGGTCGATATCCGACTGCTGCGGCAAATAGGCAATATCCTGACGGCGCAGCCCGTTTAGAGACACTTTGCCGGTATCCGTTTTCTGCAGCCCCATTACCGCCTTCAGCAGCGTGGATTTCCCCGCCCCGTTCGGCCCGAACACCGCCCACATCGAGCCGTCGGCAAATTCGGTGGAAACATGGTGGACCACCGGCCGGTGCTGGTAGCTGACTGTCAGATTTTCAACCACAATACTCATGCCGCCGCCCAAAAATAAACGCCCCACAGCAACGCCAATGCCGCCGAAACAATCAGCAGCCGCTGCCACAGGCCGGTCAGTAAAATAGAATTCATCGTAGAAAAAGCAATTTCAGACGGCATGAATGCGATGCCGTCTGAAAATCGTCAAAAGTCAAAACAGCCGTGATGATACTGTATAACATTTTGATTGTAAACGCTGCGGCAAACCTTTATGGCGCAAACGCTTTATTTACCGTGCAAAACAGGGCGCATTCCTGACGGACAAGCCTTTTCACTTTGCACCATGCAAAGGCCGTCTGAAAATCGGATTGAGACCTTTGCAAAACCCTAGATTTGAGTACAGTTCGAAGTTATAGCAGCAAAAAAATCGCAGACATATCATAAAGATAGGCAAGATTTTGAGCAGTGCATAACGAAGAAATGTACCAAAGATAGGGAATTTGCAAAGGTCTCAGATTTTCAG
Organism: Neisseria lisongii; assembly: GCF_028463985.1. Lineage (NCBI taxonomy): Bacteria > Pseudomonadati > Pseudomonadota > Betaproteobacteria > Neisseriales > Neisseriaceae > Neisseria > Neisseria lisongii. The sequence continues at coordinate 1,254,952 of NZ_CP116766.1, forward strand.
ACGGCCTTCAAACTCAATATGTACTAAGCGATTGCGTGATTAAAATATGTTTAACTACCGTTTCCGCCCTGCCTGTTGCCAAAACTGCCATGCAGCGGCGGCAAGCAGTGCGCCGAAGCGGTGTTTTTTCGCCAACGGCATTAAGGCGGCGGTTTTGACCAAGCCGTCGGCCGACAGTTTGCTGCCGATTTCCGCCAGTTGCAGCAGTAGGTTTTCGATGTGCAGGCTGCGGGCGGACTTTTGTTCTTTCAGTTTTTTCTGTTTCAAATGCGATGCGGCGATTTTCAGCCGTGCCAGTTTGATTTCCAACTCCAGCAGTTCGCGTTCTTCTTGGGTTTGCTGACTCATTCGCCCTCTCCTTCTTTTTCTGCTTCGCCGCGCAGGTAGGCGATGTCGGTACGCATATCGCTCAGGGTTTGGGAAACGGCGTGGCTGCGGTTTTTCCAACTGCCGGCAATCGCTGCCAATACGCCGATAATCAGTACCACGCCGAGGGCGGCAATGCCGAAAAATACCCACACGGCGGTTTGGTCGTCCAATATTCTGTTTAATCCGAACAGCAGGCTGATTAAGCCGACAAACAGGAAAATCAGTGCCAACACCAAATAAACTGCCAGCCGCACGGCGTGTTCGGTCTGCTCGGCGATATTGACGCTCAACAGTTGCAGGCGCAGCAATAATAAATCTACGCCTTGATTCAATAAAATTTTTCCGTGACGGACGGTTTCTCCGATACTCATTTTTTATTCCTGTTTTATTTCTGACTGAATCGATTTGTTTGTTGGAACATATAATATAGTAAATTCCCGATACGCCAATGCCGTCTGAAAACCCTATCATTTTCAGACGGCATACTTCAGCTCAGATTAGCGGCGGTTCAGCAATGCGCCGACCACCAAACCTGCTAAAGCGGCAATGCCCATGGCGTAATAAGGTTTGTCCCGAATGGCATCGTCTGCCTGCGCCGCACGGTCGCGCACGCTTTGGCGGGCTTCTTCTTCAAATTCGGCGAAACGGCGTTTGCCTTCGTCAAAACGTTTGCCTGCTTCGTCTTTAAAGGTTTCGTATTTGTCCCGTGCCTGTTCTGCATGGTGTTTCACACGTTCTGCCGCCTCTTCTTCAAAGCGGATCAGTTTTTCTTTGGCGGCATCGAGTTTTTCCTGCAATTTTGCTTTCGCCGCTTTGGCTTCGTCGCTGCCTGCTTCAACGCCGTTTTGGTACAGTGATTCGACATCATTCATTACTTCGCGGATATCGTCCAACAAAGCCTGTTTGCGTGCGTCATAATCATGTTTGCTCATGGTATCTCCTTTTTAAGTAAATGAATTTTCAAGTGCAGCAGTTTGCGCTGCGAAACTGTTTATTCAGTATAAAAATTTTCATATTCACAAACAAGCCAAATCGATTAAAGTTTGTCGCCTGTCGTGTAAAGTTTTATTCAAACGGGTTAGCCTGCAAAGGTTGCCGGACAGAGCTTGAACTGCTTTACACATATAGCCCTTTATTATATATTTCCCCTATTCCGGCGAGATGATATGCCGTGCCGGATATAAATCCGATCATTGAAGCATATGGGCGCTGCCCTGCCTTCACCCGTTCAAGGAGGAGAATCCTGATGACTGCCAATACCGTAGAACGCATCCGCCACCAAGGTCTGCGTAACAAAATTATGTCTGCCGAACAGGCTGCCGAGCTGATTCAAGACGGCATGACCTTGGGCATTGCCGGTTTCACCGGCGCAGGTTACCCGAAAGCCCTGCCGACCGCCATCGCCGAACGTGCCAAAGCCGCACATAGCGCAGGCAAACCGTTTAAAATCAATATGATTACCGGCGCTTCCACTGCTCCGGACTGCGACGGCGTATTGGCCGCCGCCGATGCCGTAGCCTTCCGTGCGCCGTTCCAATCCGATCCGGGTATCCGCAACAGCATCAACGCCGGCAATATCCATTATCAGGATATGCACCTGTCGCATGTCGAGCAGCAAATCCGCAACGGTTTCTACGGCGATATTCATGTTGCCATCATCGAAGCCGCCGGCATTACCGAAGAAGGCAAAATCATTCCGGCCATGGGCATCGGCCACAATAATGAAGTGTTGAAAGCTGCCGATAAAGTTATTATCGAAGTCAATGCCAAGCAAAACGAAAAACTGGAATCCATGCACGATGTTTATTTCGATGTCGGCACGCCGCCGCACCGCCCTGCGATTCCGCTGCTCGAACCCGACGGCCGCATCGGTAGCCCGTATTTGGAATGCGATTTAAACAAAATCGCCGCCATCGTTTTGACCGACTCGTTCGACCGCAACAGCAAATTTGCTGATCCTGACGAAAACTCCAAACGCATTGCCGCCCAAATCATCGACTTCTTCGACCACGAAGTCAAAGCAGGCCGCCTGCCCGCCAACCTGCTGCCGCTGCAATCCGGCGTGGGCAACGTGGCCAATGCCGTATTGGCGGGTCTGCTGGACGCTCCGTTCGACAATCTGACCGGCTACACCGAAGTGTTGCAGGACGGTATGCTGGATTTGATTATCGCCGGCAAAATGAAATCGGCTTCCGCCACTGCCCTTTCGTTCAGCCCCGACGCATTGCAGCGCTTCAACGACAACATCGACTTTTTGCGCGACAAAATCATTTTGCGTCCGATGGAAATCACCAATAATCCGGAACTGATCCGCCGTTTGGGCGTGATTGGTATGAACGCCATGATTGAAGCCGACATCTACGGCAACGTCAATTCCACCCATGTTATGGGTACGAAAATGATGAACGGCATCGGCGGTTCGGGCGACTTTACCCGCAACGCTTTCTTCTCGTTCTTCGTCAGCCCGTCGGTGGCCAAAGACGGCGCTATTTCGTGTATCGTACCGATGGTTTCCCACCACGACCATACCGAACACGATGTGATGTTTATCGTAACCGAACAAGGCATGGCCGATCTGCGGGGCAAATCACCTCGCCAACGCGCCCGTTTAATCATCAACAACTGCGCCCATCCGGACTACCGAGACATGTTGAACGATTACTACGACCGTGCCGAAAAAGCCGCCGCCGGTCTGCACACGCCGCACATCCTGAGCGAAGCCCTGTCTTGGCACCAACGCTTTGTCGAAACCGGCGACATGCGCATTAAATAAAGTCTGAACAGACCGACAGGCCGTCTGAAAACGGGGTTGCTTCAATCACCCGATTTTCAGACGGCCTTATTTTGTTTTCAGATAAATAAAAGCAGCAGACGGAATATCCTGTCTGCTGCTTTTAATATCATGTTTTCAAATGCAATTTATCCGAAACCGATTCTACCTTATTTCAACGGTGTCATATTCATCACTTCCATCAGGAAGTTGGTGAACGCCGGATTGGTCGGCTTGCTGCCCATATTCGGCCAACGCAACTGCCAGCCTTTCAAGGCATTTTGAATATACAGTTTAGACTGCTCGGTTGTAATTTCGCCACGCTGGCTGTCCACCGCCGAACGCAGATACACTTCATACATGCTGTCATCCACATTATTGCGGCCGACCAGTTGGATACGGAAGCGGTTTAAATACTGCGCCGCCTGAACCTTGGTCAGTTTGCCTGAATCCACCTGAATTGCCAAACGGGTGGCTTCGTCACGAATTTTGGAAACATCGCCCCAATGGCTCTGTGCCAACTGGAAGCCGCCAGCAGGCGCAACCGCCGTTTCAATATTCGGCAAACCGATCGGCACTTGTTTCAGCGTGGGAATATAAACTGATTGACAGCCGGTTAAGGCTGCCAGCGTCAATAAAAAAGGAAGATATTTTTTCATAGCCGACATTATATAGTGAAAAGAATTTATTTTCCATATCGGGCGGCCGTCTGAAAACCGCATGGATAATTTATCGGCAAAATTACAACAATGTTCGGATAAATCCCTGTTTTCTATTCAAAAATCCCTCATCTCAAAAAACCGGAAATTTTTCCGCACAGCTACACCATACCGTCATTTTTCAGTATAATCAGCCTGTTTGAAACCCTATCGTGTAAGAAATTTCCCATGAAAACACCTGTATTGCTCACCCTGATGTTTGCCGCAGCCACAGCCGTTGCCGCAGACAAACCCGATACCCAAGCCGAAACCAATCCGCCTCAAATCATCTTCGGCACTGTTTCGCAAAACAGCAACACCCTTACCCCGACCACCGAAGTCAACCAAAAAGACGGCCGTTACTGCTGGGTAGCCGTTAATGTCAATGCCGGCAGCAAAGCGGCAGTTGAAGAATTCCAGCAAACACCGGCAGGCGGCTCATACACCGCCCCCAATGCCTCTATCGACAGCAACGCATTGCGTACCCAACACAAAATCAACTTCTACGCCACCCGCAACGAACGAGGCGAATACAACCACTGCTGGCTCTACGGCAACACCGATCCGCTCGGCGATTACGAAACCACCGTCCGCATCGGCGACATCCAGTTTCCGCCAATCAAGTGGAAACTGATTCGCTGATTGCCAATCATAGCCAATCCGCTGTAAAAGGCCGTCTGAAAATCGGGTTTCCAATTTTCAGACGGCCTCGATAACACCAATAAAAAAACCCCTGAATCATCAGGGATTTTTTATTTTGGGCTACTCCCATTCAATCGTGGCAGGCGGTTTGCCGCTCACGTCGTACACGACACGGTTAATGCCTTTGACTTCGTTGATGATGCGGTTGGACACACGGCCGAGCAGAGAATACGGCAATTCGGCCCAATGTGCAGTCATGAAGTCGCTGGTTACGACGGCTCGCAGGGCGACGACGTAATCGTAGGTGCGGCCGTCGCCCATTACGCCGACAGATTTGACCGGCAGGAATACGGCAAACGCCTGACTGGTGAGGTCGTACCAAGATGTGCCGTTTTCATCGGCGGTGTTGCGCAATTCTTGGATGAAAATATCGTCCGCCTGACGCAGCAGGTCGGCGTATTCTTTTTTCACTTCGCCCAAAATGCGTACGCCCAAACCGGGGCCGGGGAATGGGTGGCGGTACACCATTTCACGAGGCAGGCCTAAGGCTACGCCCAATTCCCGAACTTCGTCTTTAAACAAATCCCGCAAAGGTTCGAGCAGTTTGAGCTTCATGTTTTCGGGCAGGCCACCGACGTTGTGGTGGGACTTGATGGCATGGGCTTTTTTGGTTTTGGCACCGGCCGATTCGATTACATCGGGGTAAATCGTGCCTTGCGCCAGCCATTTAGCGTTGGTGAGTTTTTTCTCTTCGGCATCAAATACTTCGATAAATTCCGCACCGATGATTTTGCGTTTTTTCTCGGGGTCGGTTACACCGGCGAGTTTGTCCATAAACTGAGTTTCGGCATCGACGTGAATCACTTTTACGCCCAAGTTGCGGGCGAACATGTCCATCACCATTTTGCCTTCGTTGAGACGCAAGAGACCGTGATCGACAAACACGCAGGTGAGCTGGTCGCCGATGGCACGGTGAATCAAGGCAGCAGCAACGCTGGAATCCACGCCGCCGGAAAGGCCTAAAATCACTTCGTCGCTACCGACTTGTTCCCGGATTTTGGCAACGGCTTCTTCGATGTAGTTGGGCATGGTCCAGCTCGGTTTGGCACCGCAGATGTCTAAGACAAATCGGTTCAACAACGCCCGACCCTGCTTGGTGTGGGTAACTTCGGGGTGGAACTGGATACCGTAGAATTGTTTGTCGGCATTTTCCATCATAGCAATCGGGCAGGACGGCGTGTCGCCGATAACGGCAAAGCCTTCGGGCAGTTTGGACACTTTGTCGCCGTGGCTCATCCAGACATCAAGCGTGTTCGGTGCTTCGTCCTGAATGCCTCGGGTCAGTTCGCTGTCGATGGTTTTCACTTGGGCATAGCCGAATTCCCGTTGGTTGCCGGGGCTGACTTCGCCGCCTAAGTGGTGTGCCATAAACTGCATACCGTAGCAGATGCCCAATACGGGAATACCCAAATCGAACAGACCGGTATCGGCTTGGTAATCAGAGGCATATACGGAATTCGGGCCGCCGGAGAGGATAATGCCTTTCGGATTGAAGGCTTTGATTTCTTCCAGAGGCATATCGAATGAATGCAGCTCGCAGTAAACATGTGCTTCGCGCACACGGCGGGCGATCAGTTGGGTTACTTGCGAACCGAAATCGAGAATCAGGATTTTGTCTTGAGTCATGGTGTTGGCTTTTGCTGGATTGAACGGAAACGGAAAACCGGTTTAAGACGGCAGCGAACCGATTAAAAATCAGGCCGTCTGAAAATGACCTATTGTATCATTTTTCAGACGGCCTACCATAGCCTTGTTTGCAGTCAATATTTTGCGGACTGTCGGACTTTTTCCGGCACAAGGCTGCTGCGGGAAAGCAGCAACAGGCAGCCGAGTATCATCATGCCCAGCGCAATCAGCGGCGAAATGTTCAGCCAATAAGCGTGGTGCAGATAAACGGCAGCACCGATATACAGCAGAATCGGGCCGGAAACAATCGATTGTTTGTTAATCCCGTCCATAATCAACACGGCGCAGCCGGCGACAGCCAAACCGGCGGCAACCAGCGTGGCGGTAGCGGGCAGAATATCGGTAGTTTTAAGAAACCAGACTGCTCCGAAGATAATCAGAAACAGAGGCAGAGCAAGCGAGGCTTGGCGCATGGCAGCATTCCTTTCCAAACGTGTTTTCAGACGGCCTGCGGTGTGCAGGTTTCGCCTGCGATGATTGATTGCGGCAAAATATTCCAAACCGCAAACCGTATATGGTGGCTATTATCGGTTTGGCGGGCCGTTTGGCAAGTGCCTACTGTGCAATATTGTGTATATTCGGGTAAAGGAAAGGCTTTAGCGGGTAGTTTTCATCAGCCGCTGTTTTTCCCGCTTCCAATCGGCTTCTTTCAGACTTTGGCGTTTGTCGTGCTGCTTCTTACCTTTGGCCAGACCGATTTCTATTTTAATGCGGCCACGGTTGTAGTGCATATTGAGCGGCACAATGGTATAGCCCGAACGCTCGGTCTTTCCGATTAACTTATTGATTTCAGACTGATTCAGCAATAATTTCCGCTGGCGGACGGGATCGGGTTTGACATGGGTGGACGCAGTCGGCAGCGCCGTGATGTGGCAGCCGTGCAGATAGAAAGCGTCTTTTTTCCAATAGATATAGCTTTCCTTGAGCTGCACCCGTCCGGCACGGATGGCTTTCACTTCCCAGCCTTCCAACACCAAACCGGCCTCGATTTGGTCTTCGATAAAATAGTCGTGAAAAGCTTTTTTGTTGTTGGCAATACTCATAATTCTGATTCTATACTGTTTTCAGACGGCCTATTTTATAGCGGAACAGTGTAATTTTCCACACAGGCCGTCGGCGGCGTGGTCAAAATGCCTGAACCAGGCAGAAACGGGGCAGCGTTTCGCCATTAAGGGAAACGGTTTCGGCAAACATGGCCGACGGACGCACCCACAAACCGTAGTTGCCGTAAAGCGCACGGTACACCACCTGCTCTTCTTCGGTTTCACTGTGGCGGGCAACGCCGATAACTTCGTAAAGATTACCTTTATAGTGGCGGTAAATACCGGGGATGATGGCACTCATTGGATAATTAGTTTTGGAGAATGTTGAAAATAATAAAAACCGACGGGAAAACCCGCCGGTTTTTACGGCTGATACCTGAACACTCGCTTAGGCGGCTTGGATATTAGCAGCTTGTTTGCCTTTAGGGCCGGTGGTTACGTCGAAAGAAACACGTTGGCCTTCTTTCAAGGTTTTGAAACCTTCCATGTTGATCGCAGAGAAGTGAGCGAACAAATCTTCGCCGCCTTCATCCGGAGTGATGAAACCAAAACCTTTAGCGTCGTTAAACCATTTTACGATACCGGTTGCCATTAGAACTTCCTATACTTAAAAATTAACAAAAACAGCAAAATAAGGCAATACGGAAAACTTAAAAGTTTCGAGTTTCCCCAAAAAAACATTTATGCTTACTTCGAGTGCCAAGCTCTGCTTAACTGTCTTTTTACATTTGTTAAGGGGCTACGTCAAGCAATGATTGGGAAAAAGTGCAAAATTTATTAAAATAAGACAAAATGCAACAGTAAACGGCACATGCCGCCCAAACAATACCGATTTTAAGGAACATAAAATGAGTCATGCACACACCGACCGCGAACGCGGCGAAACTTTGGCCGAGGATCGGCAAACCGTCCGTCCGCCCAAACGCTTCGGCGTGTTTTTGCTGAATGACGACTACACTACTATGGATTTTGTGGTCGAAATATTGAGCGAAGTCTTTATGCTCGGACAAGAGCAGGCGGTGGCGGTGATGCTGCTGGTTCATCACGAGGGGAAAGGTTTGTGCGGCACTTATACCAAAGATATTGCGCAGACCAAACAGCAGCAGGTGATGCAGCGGGCAAAGGCAGCGGGGCACCCGCTGCAATGTATTGTAGAAGAGGTTTGAGCCATGATTTCACCTGAATTGGAACGGATTTTACAGCAGCTTTACAGCGATGCCCGCCGCCGGCGTTATGAATTAATCGGTTTGGAACAGCTTTTGCACACGCTGATGACGCAGGACGAACATGTTGCCGTGGTGTTGAAACAGTGCGGTGCCGATTTGGCACGCTTGGAGCAGCAGCTTGACACCAGCATGGAAGAAAACACGCCGAAAATCCCCGAAGGACGGGAAGATGACAGCGAAACGCAGCCGACTTTGGGTTTCCAGCGGGTGATTCAGCGGGCGATGGTGCATACCCAGTCGGCAGGCAAAGACAGCGTCGAGCCGCTGGACGTATTGGTGGCGCTGATGAACGAAACCGACAGCCATGCAGTGTATTTTCTGGCACAGCAAAACATCAACCGTTTGGAAATTCTGCGCTGCATCGCCCACGGTCTGGCAACCGAACAACGGTTTTCAGACGGCCTGATCGAGAACGAACATGCCGAAAGCGGCGGCGATGCTTTGGCGGATTATACTTTGAATCTGAACGAAGAAGTCCGTGCCGGACGAATCGACCCGCTAATCGGCAGAACGCACGAAATGGAGCGGCTGGTGCAGATTTTATGCCGCCGCCGCAAAAACAATCCGCTGCTGGTCGGCGAAGCGGGCGTGGGCAAAACGGCGCTGGCGGAGGGGCTGGCATATCGGGTGGTGCATGGCGATGTGCCGGATATTCTCAAAGAAACCGCGGTTTACGCCCTCGACATCGGCGCTTTGCTGGCGGGAACAAAATACCGCGGCGATTTTGAGGCACGGATTAAGGCAGTATTAAAACGGCTTGAAGCCGTGCCGAATGCCGTATTGCTGATTGACGAAATCCACACGCTGGTCGGTGCCGGCAGCACCGGCAGCAGCCATGTCGATGCCTCCAATCTGTTGAAACCGGCACTGGCAAAAGGCAGCCTGCGCTGTATCGGGGCGACCACTTATGACGAATACCGCACCGTTTTCGCCAAAGACCATGCCCTGAGCCGCCGTTTTCAAAAAGTGGACATTGCCGAGCCGAGCGTGGCGGAAACCGTGCAAATTCTCAACGGCTTGAAACCGGCATTTGAAGCCTTCCATCACATCCGCTACACGCAGGACGCTTTGACGGCGGCGGCGGAGCTGTCGGCACGCTACATCAACGAGCGTTTTTTGCCTGATAAAGCGATTGACGTGATGGACGAAGCCGGTGCGGCGCAGAAAATCCTACCGAAATCCAAGCAGAAAAAAATCATCGGCAAGGCTCAAATCGAAGCCGTGATTGCCAAAGTCGCCCGCATTCCCGAAAAAAACGTATCGCACGACGACAAACAGGTTTTGCAGTTTTTGGCACGGGATTTGAAAAATATGGTGTACGGGCAGGACAACGCCATCGAAGCCTTGGTGTCGGCGGTAAAAATGTCCCGTTCCGGCTTGGGCTTGCCCGACAAACCCATCGGCAGCTTTCTGTTTTCCGGCCCGACCGGTGTCGGCAAAACCGAAGTGGCCCGCCAGTTGGCATTTTCACTGGGCGTGCCGCTGCAACGCTTCGATATGTCGGAATATATGGAACGCCACGCCGTTTCCCGCCTAATCGGCTCGCCGCCCGGCTATGTCGGCTTCGAGCAGGGCGGTTTGCTGACCGAAGCGGTCAATAAGCAGCCGCATTGCGTTTTGCTGCTGGACGAAATCGAAAAAGCCCACCCCGATATTTTCAACATTTTATTGCAGGTAACCGATGCCGGTACGCTGACCGACAACAACGGCAAAAGTGCCGATTTCCGCAATGTGATTCTGATTATGACCACCAACGCCGGTGCGGAAAGCCTGAGCCACCCGAGCGTGGGCTTTACCGGCAAACGGGAACGGGGCGATGAAATGCAGGCCATCAACAAACTGTTTACGCCGGAATTCCGCAACCGCTTGGATGCCATTATCCCGTTTGCCCCGTTGGACGAAGACGTGATTGCCAAAGTGGTGGACAAATTCCTGCTGCAGCTCGAACACCAACTTTCCGAGAAAAAAGTCAGCGTAGAATTTACCGCCGCCATGCGCCGCTATCTGGCAGAAAAAGGCTTCGACCCGCAAATGGGCGCCCGCCCGATGCAGCGCCTGATTCAGGAAGAAATCCGCAAACCGCTGGCAGACGAACTGCTGTTCGGCAAACTGGCAGACGGCGGCAGCGTGTGTATCGACCGAGACAGTAAAACCGACAAAACGGTATTGAAGTTTGATTAATGATTGGCTGAATTTTGCTTCAGCAGATAAAATGAGGCCGTCTGAAAATTGGAACCCCGATTTTCAGACGGCCTTGTATCGTGAATCCACTATAGTATAGTCGGTAATTTGTGGTGAATTATTCCGCTTTCAAATCCACCAGCCTTGTTCCCGCTAAAAAGTCGTAGAGAAACTGGCGGTCGGGGTTGAGCCATGCAAAACCCCATGGAAGAATCAGCCAAAACAGTGAGGCGGCAAAGGCGGGCATGGGCGGGATACCGAACTGTTGGCGCAGGGCGGCGTATGCCAGCAGGGGGATAAAGACGATAAACACGCTGGCCCAGAGAAAACGGCTGCGCAGCTGCGGCAACGGCGGTTGCACGCCTTGTTGGTTGCAGAGGCCGATTTTCCAAGTCTGCATCGCCAGCGTTTGCCCTTTTTTCAGCCAGTTGCTGCGGAAATAATACCACCAACCCGCCTGCATCAGCAGGGCAGTAACCAATCCGGAAAGATAGGTTGAAACGGGATTAAGGGCAATGGCGGAGATACCGGCAACAATGGCGGTTACGGCGGTTACGGCGCTGACCAGCAGCAATTCGTACACCAAGGCGGCAAAGCGGCGTTTGAGGGGGGCGGTCGGAAACGGGGTCATAGCGCAGATTTACTTTTAAAATAGGACAAGGCGGCAAACTGAAGACAGTAGAGGTAATCTGATACAGTTAGCCAACGCCGCTCTATTCCGTGAATTAACTGTATTTCTAGCACACATTCCTAATTCATTCAGCCCGTCATAAACTAATGCAAGCTAAATGTCAGAAAGCCTGCCTGCGGTTAATCCGCAGACAGACTGCGTGCGTGTTCGTCTGAATCAGCGGTGCGGACGGCGCTGGCCTTTGGCCTGACGTGCCGCCATTTGGTTCATTTCCTGACGGCTCGGGCGTTTTTTGAACAGGGCGTGGGCTTCTTCCACCGAGCATTTTTGTGCCAGACAAATCAGGGTAACGGCATCTTTTTGGTGTTGGCCGCCGCTGTGGTACATCCGGCGCAGGTTGGCTTCGTTGAGTCGGCCTTTTTCAGGGTCGATGTCGAATTTTTTCAGGCGTTCGATAAATTGGCGCTGCTGGCGGCGGGAGGTCCAGAAAAAGCCGCCGACTGCTGCGGCTGCAATGATAACGGCCAATAAAATGGCCAGCGGCCATGAATCGACAATCAATACCAAAATCAGGCTCAAGACGGCGGTTGCCAGCAACAGCAGCCCGCCTAAGCGGATTTTTGTTTTTTTATCCATAGGTTAGGTTCCTTAAAAATTTGATGCCGTCTGAAAAGTGAAACGGCGGCACTCGATATAATGGGCGCTATTTTACCGTACTTTTTCAGTTTCCGCTGCTCTGTTTCATGCGGCCAATCCGGCAACCAGTTGTTTGAATTCCGCCCATGCGTCGCCGCTTTCTGCACCTTTGATCATACGGTCGATTTTGGCACAGGTTTTAAGCGCGTCCAGCAGTCGGGCAACGGAAATCCGTTTGGCGGTCTTTGGTGCCAGCGTCTGTTTTTCGCCCCACAGGCGCAGGCTGTTGCGCAGTGCGGCGACATTCTGCCCCTGCTTGAGGGCGGCGGTCAGCCGAATCAGCATCCGGATGTCTTCTGCCACCGCCCACAACAGCAATACCGGTTCTTCGCCCTCTTCTTCCAAACCATCCAACAGGCGGTTGGTGCGCACGGCATCGCCGCTCATCCATGCGCCTGCCAGTTGGAACACGTCAAAGCGTGCCACGTTGGCGACGGCGGCCTCGGCATCTTCGATATTCAGCACATGATTTTTCGGGTGCAGCAGCGCCAGTTTGTCGATTTCCTGTTTGGCGGCCAGCAGATTGCCTTCCACCCGTTCAGCAAACAGCGCCAAAGCGTCTGCCTCAATCGCCAAACCCTGCTTTTTCAGACGGCCTTGTATCCATTGCGGCAAGGCGGCGGTACTGACGGCTTTGGCTTCCAACACTTCGCCTTTGGCGGCCAATGCGCCAAACCATTTTGCCTGTGTCTGCGCCTTTTCCAGTTTGGGCAACAACACCACGGTTACGGTATCTTCGGGCAAATTGGCGGCTAGCGTCTGCAGGGCTTCGCCGCCGTTTTTGCCCGGTTTGCCGTTGGGAATATGGACTTCCAGCAGTTTCAAATCGGCAAACAGACCGATGCTGCCCGCCGACTGCAACAATTCCTGCCAATCAAAATGAGTATCGGCGGTATAGACTTCCCGATTGAGATAACCCTGTCGGCGGGCGGCGGCACGCAGAGCGTCCAGCGCTTCAATCCGCAGCAAATCTTCTTCGCCGTGAATGATATACAGCGGCTTCAGCGGTTTGCCGGTGTCGAGGGACGAAATATCCGCCATCAGTCTGCCGCTTTCATAAATGTCAGGCGGCGGACGATCTGTTCGGCGGCATCGGCGTACATTTCCGACCAAATGGTCTGCCCTTCTTCTTCCTTACCCAACACTTCGCTGTCGGTATAGTTCATGGTGCGGTGGGCATACACCTCAAACGGTTCGCCCAGCGGCTTGCCGTGTCGGCTTGCCTGCGCCCGCACATGCAGCGTCAGCAGATATTCGTTGATGTCGGCGGCACGGGTAATGGTGTACACCTCCCGGCGGTTATCAACATGGGTAACAGCAATGTCGGCTTGCGCCTGATTTACCGCCACCGGCATACCGTCGGCACGGCGCAAAGCGGTTTCCAACGCTGCCTGCAATGCGCCGCCGCTGACCGACCAATGCTGATACGGCAAATTGCCGGACAGGCCTTGGCTGCCTTTGAGATGGAATCCGCAGGCGGAAAGCAGCAATGCGGCGGCAATAACAATGATTTTTTTCATAAGGTTTTCTGTTTCCGAAAAATGGGGAACGGGCAATGCGGCAATCCGGAATTAAACGCCGCTTTTATCCAGCCAAATCAGGCTGACCATGCGGCCGGTCTGCCCGTCTCTGCGGTAGGAAAAAAAGGTATCCCGTTCCAAAACCGTGCAACGTTCGCCGCCGTAAACCAAATGCACGCCTTCCCTACGCAGCGTCATGCGTGCCAAGGCGTAAATATCGGCAAGGTATTTGCCGCCGCCGATGTCGCTGAATGCGGTTTCGGCTTCGGGCATCTGCCTGCAGAATGCGTCGGCAACGTCCTGCCCGACTTCAAATGCGTCCGGCCCGATGGCGGGACCGAGATAGGCCATGATTTCTTCGGGCGCAACCTTCATGGCACGCACGGTATTCTGCAACACGCCGCCCGCCAAGCCCCGCCAGCCGGCATGGGCGGCGGCAACCACCGTTCCGGCACGGTCGCAAAACAACACCGGCAAACAGTCTGCCGTCATGCTGGCGCAGGCGGCAAGGCCGCTGTCGTCCACTGAGGCATCGGCATCGGGCGTGTCGTGCAGCGCATCTGCGGCCCGCACCACGGTAGCGCTGTGGATTTGGTTGAGATACGCCACCGGCACGCCGACCTGCTGCTGCACAATTTCCCGATTTCGCTCAACGTGTTGCGGATTATCGCCGACATGCGCACCCACATTCAGCGAGGCAAACACGCCGCCACTGACACCGCCGTTGCGGGTGGTAATCAGGGTTTTCACAGATTTTGGCGCCGGCCAGTCTGCCGTCAGAAACGGCGTATTGGGAATGTGAATGCCCAAGGTTTCGTTTAATGTTTTCATATTGTTCCTTTTTCAGACGGCCTTGCCGTTTGAGGCCGTCTGAAAATGCACGCAATGCGGCGTTTAATCCCGAACGTACACCACTTCTACATCGTAGTCGTCTTCGTTCCAGTCATCGTCGTCATCGCAATCCAGCTTGTCCTGCCACTCTTCTTCGTGGCTCAGGGAAGAATCCAAACCGGCTTCCAAACGCAATACCGACAACAGATGATACATGTCTTGCGGCATCGGTGCTTCAAAAGAAACGGTTTCCTGCGTTTTCGGGTGGACAAAACTCAAGCGGTAGGCATGCAGCGCTTGGCGCGCGCCCAGACTTTTCACCGCCTCTTTCGCCACCTCGCTGCACGGGTGGCGGGGATTACCGTACACCGGATCGGCCGCCAGCGGGTGGTTGGCTTCCCGCATATGCACCCGAATCTGATGGGTGCGGCCGGTTTCCAAAGCACATTCAATATAGCTGTGCGCCGGATAACGTTCCAACACTTTAATATGGGTTACTGCGGGTTTGCCGCCGTATTTGACCACCGCCATTTTCAGGCGGTTGTGCGGATCGCGACCGATTAAGGTATCGATTTTGCCGTCAAACGGCACAACGCCGTTGGCAACGGCACGGTAAATCCGTTTCACCGTTCTCGCCTGAAGCTGCTGCACCAGCGCATTTTGTGCCGGCAAGGTTTTGGCCACCACCATCAGACCGCTGGTTTCTTTGTCCAAACGATGCACAATCCCCGCCCTCGGCACTTGCGACAATTCCGGACAATGCGCCAGCAGACCGTTGAGCAGCGTGCCGCTCCAGTTGCCCGCCGCCGGATGGACGACCAAACCCGCCGGTTTATTGACCACAATCACGGTATCGTCTTCGTAAACAATATCCAAATCCATGGCTTCGGGCGCAAACGCCAAATTTTCTTCACTCGGACGTACGGTAACTGTGATAAACTCCCCACCGATTAATTTATCTTTCGGCAAAGCCGGTTTATCGTTTACAATAACTGCGCCGTCTTTAATCCAGGCGGCAAGGCGGCTGCGGGAATAATCCGGCATCAGTTTTGCCAGTGCGGCATCCAAACGTAAACCCGCCATTTCCAAAGGTACGGTTAAATTAACACAACTTTCTGTTTCAGGGGCTGCCGAAAAGTCCGAATCATCGCTATAATCGGCTTCATTATCAAAGGAAGTATTTTGCATGAAAAAAATTCTTTTAGTAGTTTCTCTAAGTGTCGCACTCGCTGCCTGCGCCAATACGCAAAAAGGCACAGTCGATAAAGATGCCCAAATTACTCAGGATTGGAGTGTAGAACAACTCTATGCAGAAGCGCAAGACGAACTGAACAGCCACAATTATACCCGTGCCGTCAAACTCTACGAAATTTTGGAATCCCGCTTCCCGAGCAGCCGCCATTCGCAGCACTCGTTGCTGGATACTGCCTATGCCTATTATAAAGACGGCGAACGTGAAAAAGCGCTGGCCACGATTGCCCGCTTCCAGCGCCAGTATCCGCAGCACCCGAATATGGACTACGCCCTCTATCTGCAAGGTCTGACCGCTTTCAATGAAGACCAATCCTTCCTCAACAAGCTCGCCTCGCAAGACTGGGCCGACCGCGACCCGAAAGCCAACTTGGAAGCCTACCGTGTTTTTGCGCAACTGGTGGCACAATACCCCGACAGCAAATACACGCCCGATGCCGTCGTCCGCATGGCCAAACTGGTTGACGCACTGGCCGGCAACGAAATGGCGGTTGCCCGCTATTATCTGAAACGGGGTGCCTATATCGCCGCCTCGAGCCGGGCCCAAAAAATCGTCCAACGCTACCAAAACACCCGCTTTGTCGAAGAAGCGCTGGCGATGATGGAACTCTCATACAAAAAACTCGGCAAACCCCAGCTTGCCGAAGACACCCGCCGTGTGTTGGCACACAACTTCCCCAACAGCCCGTTTCTGCAACACGATTGGAAACCGGACGATATGCCTTGGTGGCGCTACTGGAAATAAGTTTCCGCAAAACAATACAAAAACCGCTTCCGATATGCTCGGAAGCGGTTTTTGTATTGTATCGCAAATTAACTGAATTGAATTTGCTGGTTCTCCCCCAATTCAATTCCAACCTGATTTTCAGACGGCCTCAACTCATCAGCTCAAGCCGTCTGAAAAGTGCTTATTGCTCTGATTCCCTGTCGGCGCGCTTGCCCAGCAACAATGCCGAGATAAAACCCAAGCCCAAGCCGAACATCACGTAATAAGCGGGCGACAGGGGCGAACCGGTCTGCTGGATCAGCCAAGTAACGATGAATTGGGCAAATCCGCCAATCAGCAAAACAGCGGTGTTATATGAAAGTGCCAAGCCCAAGCCCCGCACCTGCGGCGGAAACAGTCCCGCCATCACCGTGCTGAACACGGCGAAAAAGGCGGCAGCGCATACGCCGGCAATCAGTTGCACCGCAATCAGCTTTTCTGCGGAAGGTGCGCCCGACAGCCAAGCATATAAAGGATAAATCAGCAGCAGGAATGCGCCCAGCGACAGCGTTAAAATTTTTCTGCGGCCGATTTTGTCGGAAAGCAGGCCGAATAAAGGGGTCAGCAGCACCACCCACACCGCTCCGACCAGCTGTGCCTGAAATGCCTGTTCCAAGGTCAGCCCCAAAACTTTCACGGAATAAGTTACCAAATAGGTAAACGTGATATAAACCGTAACCGTTGCGGCGGCAACCAAACCAATGCCGATGAAAATTTCACGCCATGCGGCACGCAGGGTCGGCCAAACCGCCGTTTTTCCGCCCTCGTTCCGCTGCTGCTGTTTGGTTTGCTTGAATACTTCGGTTTCATCGAGCTTGCGGCGGATATAGACGGCAACCGGAATAATCACCAAACCGAAAATAAACGGAATCCGCCATGCCCACGCCTCGATTTCTGCCTGAGAAAACAAGGCGGTCATCAATGCACCGGCTGATGCGCCCAGCACCAAACCGATCATCTGCCCCGTCATCTGCCATGAGCCGTAAAATCCCCGCTTGCCTGGTGGTGCCATTTCAATCAGCAGTGCAGTGGCCGTGCCGAATTCGCCGCCTGCGGAAAAGCCCTGCATCAAACGTGCCGTCAATACCAGCAGCGGTGCCAGTATGCCGACAGCCTGATAAGTCGGTGCAAACGCAATCAGTGCCAGCGATACCGCCATCATGCCGGTTACCAACACCATCGCAGCCTTGCGCCCTTTGCGGTCGGCATATAATCCCAAAATTACGCCGCCAATCGGGCGCATAAAAAAGCCGACCCCAAAAATAGCGGTCATCAGCAAAATACTGTTGAGTTCCGAACCGGCGCTGCCGTCCGCCGCCGGTGTCGGGAAAAACAGGGTTGAAATAATCGGTGTCATAAATGCGAAAACGAGAAAATCATACCATTCCAACGCATTGCCGATAATTGCCGCCGCCAGATTGCGGATTTTGGCTGTTGTTGATTGCATCGTCTCTCCTTTGAATTTAGAATAGCTATACATTTCTTTACCAAGTTTCCCACGCTTTTAACATTTTGACAATATTTAACCGGCAATCTTGCATGGTCGGGAAATATATAATGCAGCAACGCAGGTTTCTGCGATACAAAGGAAAAAACCATGTCCGAAATCCTCACCAGCCGCCAATGGCTGGAAAAACTGGTCGCATTCGACACCACCAGCCGCCATTCCAATCTGGAATTAATCGAAACCGTCAAAAACTATTTGGAAAGCTACGGTTTGCGGGTATGGCTGGCGGGCAATCCCGAAGGCACCAAAGCCAATCTGTTTGCCACCCTGCCCGATTCAGACGGCAATACCCAAGGCGGCATTGCTTTGTCGGGACACACCGATGTCGTGCCGGTGGACGGTCAGCAATGGAGCAGCGATCCGTTTGTATTAACCGAACGGGAACAACGCCTCTATGGTCGAGGCTCATGCGATATGAAAGGCTTTATCGCCTCGGCACTGTCGTTGGTGCCGGAATGGGTGCAGCAGAAACGTGCCAAACCGATTCACTTCGCCCTCTCCTACGATGAAGAAGTCGGCTGCGCCGGCGCACCGGTGATGATTGAAGCCATTCAGCAAAAAGGCCAGCAGATTGACGGCTGCATTGTCGGCGAACCGACCAATATGCAGGTGATTGTGGCACACAAAGGCATCAACCTGTTCAAATGCAGCGTCCACGGCAAAGCCGCCCACTCCTCATTGACACCCAAAGGCTGCAACGCCATCGAATACGCCGCCAAACTAATCTGCCGCATTCGGGAAATCGCCGACCATTACCGGCAAAACGGCCCGTTTGACGAGCAATACGACGTTCCGTTCCCGACCATGACCACCAACCTGATTCAGGGCGGCATTGCGGTGAACACCATTCCCGAACAGTGCAGCTTCCAATACGAATTCCGCAACCTCCCCGGCATTCCCGCCGAAAAAATCCAACAGCAGGTTGAAGACTATATCCAAAACGAACTGCTGCCGAAAATGCGTCAGGAATACAGCAGCGCCGACATCGCCATCGACCGCCAAGCCTCCGCCCCCGCATTGGAAGCCGCCGAAGAAGCCGCCATCACCGCACTGGTTCGTGCCTTAAACGACGACCACACCATCCGCAAAGTCGCCTATGGTACAGAAGCCGGACTGTTCCAAAAAATCGGCATTCCCACCATCGTCTGCGGCCCCGGTAGTATCCAGCAGGCACACAAACCCGATGAATTTATCGAAATCGCCCAACTCGAAGCCTGCGACCGTTTTTTAAGAAAACTGGTTCAGGCAATGTGATAAGGGAATGATAATAAAGCCGTCTGAAAATCATGTTTTCAGACGGCTTTATCGTGCATTTACCAAAAAATATAGTTAAAACACCGAATTTTCTGTACAAATCGGCAAGCTAAGTTGATCCACCTGCACTTTGTTCCCCGTCCCGCTGGCGGGAAGGGGTTAGGGGAAGGGTGGCTCGCTGTGGTGTCATATTTTTTCGGTTGATTTACTATATAACAGCGTAACATACCCCTATCATGAATTACTCGGAAACTGAAAAGCCGTCTAAAAACTGAATTTTCAGACGGCTTTAAATTTGGTGCCGGCACCAAGAGTCGAACTCGGGACCCCCTGATTACAAGTCAGGTGCTCTACCAACTGAGCTATACCGGCTAAGAAGTCGGCATTATGCCGATAATCTGCCCATTTGGCAAGCGGTTTGAACGAGATTTTTACTGAATTTTATCAACCCGAATGATTTTTAAAGGAAATTAGTTTTATCAACCCGACTGCATTTCCTGCTCTAAGTCTTGATTGACGCATCATGCCGTCTGAAAACCGCTGCCTTTATTCAGACCGCATGGTGCATCACTTATTTTTCAGACGGCCTGCCGGTTACCATGCGGTTAATCTGCCAATCCAAAAATTCGGTGTAGGCACTACCCCGCTGAATCACAGCCTGATCGGCCTGCGGCACGGCTGCCGCCGCTGTTTCGGCAAGCAGCGGCGCTTTGCCGTTCCACGGGTAAAACATTTTGCTGACCTGATGATAAAAACCGTTGTCGGTAATCAGCACTTCCGGATTGTAGCCATAGCCGCACCATGCCGAATCGGACGTTGCGGCGGTCAGATTGCAGCCGGTTTGGTAATACGCCCGCTGCGACAGGCTGAGTGCATAAAGGGTCGGCATGATGTCTTTATGCGAACCGGCACGTTCGGGCCGGTAAACGGCGTTGCTTCGGTATGCCTGCGGCACATACAGATAAAACGGTACGCCGTGTCCCAATGCGGTTTCGTTCGGTTCGGGATAGCCGATGGCGCGCATATTGTGGTCGCCGGTCGCAGCGATAACGGTATCGGCGGCATGTTGTTTGACATGGCCGATAAATTTGCCGAGTTGGTCGTTGCTGTATCGGAAAGTGTTGAACACTTCGTTTAATTCCTTACCCGAAGCCAGCGCCGACAGCCGTTGCTGCTCGGCCGCCGTCAAGGCAAAATCCCGGGCTTGGTGTGGCGGCGGCAAGCGGTACGGCGGGTGGTTGGTTACCGACATCATCATGATGAATACCGGTTTGCCGCTGCTTTCTGCCTGCTGCAACACTTCTTCGGCATAGCGGAACATAAATTCGTCCGGCACGCCCCAAGTGGCGGCTTCAGCTTCCGGATAACGGGTTTTCAGTGTATTTTCGTCGATAAATTCATCTACGCCCAAATGCCGCAGAAAGGTATCGAAATCACGCCAGCCGCCGTTGCCCGCCGTGATATATACCGTGCGGTAACCTGCTTCGGCATACGGTTTAAACACATTGCTCGGAAATATTTTGTTTTTGGCATTGGACTGGCTCAAGTCCAAGCGTGGGCTGCGGACGAAAAAGCGGTGCAGCGTATCGCTGGTGCCGTCGCCTTCGGAAATAAATTTGCGGTACACCCAATCCTGCTGCCAATGGCTTTCCAAATCGCCGAGCAGGCGGCGTTGCGGGTTGTCGAATGAGAGAATGTGCGCACTCATGCTTTCCATCACCGCCAACACCACATTCGGCTGCCGTTTTTCTGCCGCCGGATTGACGGGAGTTAAAGACACAAACTGCTGCAAATCGGCTGAAGCATTTTTATCCAGCAGACGGCTGATAATCTGAATGCCGTCTGAATCCGACACTTTTTCAAAACGGCTGCTGTTGCGGTATTCCCGTGCCGCCCAATCCAAAGCGGTTAAAGCATTCGGCACCAATTTGTTGATACTGCTGTCTGCCGAGACCTGCGCCGCTGTTTGCCGCAGCGGAAATTTGCCGAACGAACCCCGTATTCCCACCGCCGTCAAAGCCACCGGCAACAATATCAATAACGCCCACGCCGCTTTCCCGACCGAACGCCCACCGGTCGGCAAACGCAGTTTCGGCAACAGTTTGGCAAACACCCAAGCCCCCGCCACTGCTCCGAGCAAACCCCGAATCACAGGATAATCCGACCACATGGTTTTCAAAACCGCTTTGGTATCTTCGTCAATCAATCCAAACACGAACACATCAAACGGCCTGCCATACACGCCGAAATAAAACCAGTTGCCGATTACCGCCGCCAACACCATCGCAAACAGAACGGTTAAGAGTTTAGGCAACAGTCGGCAATAATGCTGTACCCCGCCCCCGAACGTTACGGCGATGCCCGCCACAAGCGGCAACGCCACCAATACTGACGCATATTTGATGTCAAACAGCAGACCTTTCGTCAGCAGCGGTAGAAAATCGGCGGCAAACTGCTGCCGCACATTGTCCGAAACAAAATGAAACCACATCAGCAAACGTTCGCCCGTCAATACGGCCACCACGCTGCACCAGAAAATCAGGCAATTTTGCAATATGTTCCGATACCCGAAGAAACGCACTTTGTTATCCCTTTTGCAGACAGATTAAAAATATTCGGGCAAACGCTGCAAATGCCCTAACCCGAATTTTTCCCGATATTTCCGTTTATATTATTTAACAATATTGATTTTCAGACGGCCTTGCTTGCTTAGGCCGTCTGAAAATCAGAGATTTAACGATATTCCACCGACCATGCCACTTCGCTGCCGGCACGCATCGGCACTAATTCTTCGCTGCCGTAGGCAATGCTCGGTGGAACGCTTTGGCTGCGTTTGACCAGCGTCAGGGTGTCGGTATTTTCGGGCAAGCCGTAAAAACGGGCGCCGTTTTTTGAGGAGAAGGCTTCGAGTTTGTCCAAAGCGTCAGCCTGCTCGAATACTTCGGCGTAGAGTTCGATGGCGGTCATGGCGCTGAACATGCCGGCGCAGCCGCAGGCGTTTTCTTTGGCGGTTTTGGCGTGCGGTGCGGAATCTGTACCCAAAAAGAATTTATGCGATTTTTCGCCGGTAACGGCGGCAACGAGTGCCTGACGGTGGCTTTCCCGTTTCAAAACGGGCAAGCAGAAATGGTGCGGACGGACACCGCCGACCAGTAAGTCGTTGCGGTTGAGCAGTAAATGCTGCGGGGTAACCGAAGCGGCGACGTTATCACCCGCTTCCATTACCAATCGTGCTGCTTCGGCGGTGGTGATGTGTTCAAACACGACTTTCAATGTCGGCACTTTTGCCAAAACTGGTTTCATAATCCGTTCGATAAAGGCGGCTTCACGGTCGAAAATGTCGATTTCGGCATCGGTTACTTCGCCGTGAACCAGCAGTAATACGCCCTGCGCTGCCATTTCTTCCAATACGTCAATCAGTTTGAACAAATCGGTTACGCCGGAATCGGAATTGGTGGTTGCGCCTGCGGGATACAGTTTGAAGGCGACAATGCCTGCGGCTTTGGCTTCGCGCACGGTTTGCGGTGTGGTTTTGTCGGTCAGATACAGCGTCATCAGCGGTTCAAACGTGCTGCCTTCGGGCAATGCCGCCATAATGCGTTGCCGGTATGCCAGTGCGTCTGCCACGCCGACAACCGGCGGTTTGAGGTTGGGCATAATCACGGCACGTCCCATTTGGCGGGCGGTGTATGGTACAACGGCTTTCAGCGCTTCGCCGTCCCGCAGGTGCAGGTGCATATCGTCGGGACGGATAATGGTCAGGGTTTGCATGATCGGGTTCCTTATCGGAGATTGTAAATATTTGAGTTATCGGTCTGTTTTCAGAAAAACAGCAGGCCGTCTGAAAACCGGCGGGCGGATTTGGCCCTTATTTCCGGCGGACAACCAAAATAAAAACGTCGTTTTCGGTGCGGGATTCCAGCAATTCATGGCCGGTTTGGCGGCAAAATGCGGCGAAATCGTCCGGCGCACCGGCATCAGTGGCCTGTACCGTCAATACTTCGCCCGTCTGCATTTGCGCCAATGCTTTTTTGGCACGCAGAATCGGCAACGGGCATTTCAATCCGGTTAAATCCAAAGTTTGGTTCATGGTCAGTTCTCCGAAGCAGCGGCATATTCCTCAATATGGTGAATGCACGATAGAGCGCCGCCAATATTTAAGATTGGGTTAATTATACCCCACTTGCTTGCACCTGCACGATGTAGCCCCTAAAATAAGCCGTTTCAAACTCGGAGAACCACCATGCGCCGTTTCAGCCTGTTTGCGCTCGCCCTTTTGACCGCCGCTCCGGCGATGGCGGTCAATTTCAGTGAAAAAGACACTTTGGTCAATACCCGTTATCGGGAAACCGATGCCGAAAAAGCCGCACGGATATTTGAAGAACAGCAAACCGAGCTGCCGCCGCTGCCGGATACTGCCCAAGGCAACTGGCTGGAGGTTTATGTCGGCGAAGACTACGGCAAAACCGCTCTGATTCTGACCGACAGTATCCGTGTTATGCCCTCGCCCGACAGCAGTATCCGCTATGTGCTGAATGTCCGTTCCAGCCAAGGCTACGATAATTTGACGGCGGAAGGTTTGTTCTGCGCCAAATCGTCTTTCCAATTCGGCGGCGACAAACGTTCGTCCTACAAAATCTTCGGCTTCGGCGACACCGCCAACAAGCGCTGGATTCAGCCCCGCAACAATGAATGGAAACTTATCGGCTCGGCCCTCAGCCGCAACGACCGCCTGCACGGGGCTATTTATGAAGTCTTGTGTTCAGACGGCGCACCGGCCGATGTTGCAACCGTTATCGACCGCCTGCAGCAACGTGCGGGACGTTATGCCCCGTCGATGATTCGTTCGGATAAATAAAACAGGGGCCGGTTAAAATTGGTTGATTACAAAGATATACTAAATATGATAAGTTTATTATTTGTCAGCATATTTACTAACGTTAAATGCCATAACATGTAGCAGTTACTTCTGCTTTTTATGCTTCTTTTTACTTTCACCAAAAGAAAACGACACGACAGGTTACAAAATGAACACAAAATTAAATTTTTTTCGAGGATTGGTTTTTTTAATGCCTGCTACCTTAGCTTTTAGTGCAAGTGTAGCTGCAGCTTCTCCAGCAACCAGCAAATCCAAGTCGCCTAAAGCTCATCCGATATACTATATGAAATCAGATAGAATAGGCGGACCCTCGCTTGAAAAAAACAAGGAAGAAGCAAGGCGGCTCGCCGCAGAATGGGCGAGCAAACCCGAAAACCAGCAAGAGTCGCCGGCTGTGCAGGAAATTCGCAGACAGGTTCGTGAAATCGACAGCAGGCCGACAACGTCCTCCTTCACAAGTGAAGATAAAATGACTCCGGAAGAACTTGCCAGACATAGAGATTTTAAATCAGGGCGCATTGTATATCGCAAAATGCGCCCCGCACCAAGCAAATATGTTCCGGCCGCCTCTGGAAAAATAACTTCCCGTCTGCACTAGTTGCTGCTTTTCATCTGAAGTTACAGCTATTGAACAGGGGTATTTAAAAAATGTACGGTTTATTAAGTGAATTCACTATAGCTTTAACATAAGTATAGTGGGTTCACTTCAAAAGACTACGGCGTTGGCTCGCCTTGCCGTACTACTTGTACTGTCTGCGGCTCGCCGCCTTGTCCTCTTTTGAATTAAACCCACTATATCAGATTTTTCATTTCAACAAATTTTAACCAGTCCCATAAAACACATAATCAGAGGCCGTCTGAAAATCAGCTTTTCAGACGGCCTCTATTTCAATCGGCTAAATTCGATTAACCGTGCAATGCACGTTTATCCACTGCCAATGCGGCTTCGTGCAACACTTCTGACAAGGTCGGGTGGGCATGGATAATGCGGGCGATGTCTTCGCTGCTGGCGGAGAATTCCAGACTTGTTACGCCTTCGGACACCAATTCGCTGACTACCGGCCCGATCATATGTACACCCAAGATGCGGTCGGTTTTGGCATCTGCCAACACTTTGATGGTGCCTTTGGCTTTACCCATTGCCAACGCACGGCCGTTGGCGGCGAAGCCGGATGTACCTTTGCGGTATTCCACGCCTTCGGCTTTGAGCTGCTCTTCGGTTTTACCGACCCAAGCGATTTCGGGATCGGTGTAGATAACAAACGGAATGTTGTTGAAATCGATATGCGGTTTCTGACCGGCAATGCGTTCGGCAACTGCCACGCCTTCGTCGCTGGCTTTATGCGCCAACATCGGACCGCGCACCACGTCGCCGATGGCCCAGATATTGGCCACATTGGTGCGGCAATCGCCGTCCACTTTGATGAAACCGCGCTCGTCTTTTTCCAAGCCGACGGCTTCAGCGTTCAGACCCTTGGTATTCGGAATGCGGCCAATGGCCACAATCAGTTTGTCGAATACTTCGGTTTTCGCTTCGCCGTTGGACAATTCGTATTGTACGGTTACGCCGTTGTCGCCGGTGGTGATTTCACCGATTTTCACGCCCAGATGAATTGCCAAGCCTTGTTCTTTGGTGAAGTATTTAAACGCTTCTTTGGCAATTTGCTGGTCGGCGGCTGCCAAGAAAGTCGGTGCGGCTTCCAAAATGGTTACGTCTGCGCCGACACGTTTCCATACCGAACCCATTTCCAAACCAATCACGCCCGAACCGATGACACCGAGTTTTTTCGGCACTTCGGTCAGATTCAGTGCGCCTTCGTTGTCCAACACGTTCACGTTGTCGATAGCGATTTGCGGCAACGGACGAGGTACAGAGCCGGTGGCAACAATCACGTTTTTGGCTTCGATAACGGTTTTTTCGCCTTTGTTATCGACTTCGATTTGGTAAAAATCGCCGTTTTTACCGGCAAACGAACCGATACCGAACAGGCTGTCCACTTTGTTTTTTTGCAGCAGGAATTTCACGCCGCCGGTGAGTTTGGTAACGATGGCGTCTTTGCGTTCAATCATTTTGGCGGCATCGAATTTGAGTTCGCCCACGCTGATACCGTGTTCGGCAAAATCGTGTTGCGCCGCATGGAAATGCTCGGAAGACTGCAACAGGGCTTTGGAGGGAATACAGCCCACGTTCAGGCAAGTACCGCCCAAAGCAGGCGCAGTACCCGCTTTATTCACGCCCGCATCGATACAGGCGGTTTTGAAACCCAGTTGTGCGGCACGGATAGCGGCTACATAACCGCCGGGACCGGCACCGATTACGACTACATCATATTGAGACATATACAATCCTTTGATTCTTTGCCGCTGAAATATTTTATTTTCCACAAAGCGTCAGCCTGTTGTCAGGAAAATACCGTTCAGCGACAGTTTAATCCGCCCGAAACACGGTTTTCAGACGGCCTGATAAATAAATCTTCCAAAACGCTTCAGACGGCAACTACCCTTTCAGGTAATGGCCGTCTGAAAACGGATTACAGGTCCAACAGCAGGCGTGCAGGGTCTTCCAGCGCATCTTTGATGGCAACCAGTGTCAGCACGGCTTCGCGGCCGTCAATGATTCGGTGGTCGTAAGACAGGGCCAGATACATCATCGGACGCACCACAACCTGACCGTTTTCTACGACGGCACGCTCTTTAGTGGCGTGCATACCCAAAATCGCAGATTGCGGCGGGTTGATAATCGGGGTGGACATCATTGAGCCGAATGTACCGCCGTTGGTAATACTGAATGTACCGCCGGTCAAGTCTTCCAAGGCGATTTTGCCGTCTTTGGCTTTTACGGCGTAATCCACGATGGCTTTTTCGATGTCGGCAATGCTCATTTGATCGGCATCACGCAGAATCGGTACAACCAAACCGCGCGGGCTGCCGATGGCGATACCGATGTCGAAGTAGCCGTGGTAAACGATGTCGTTGCCGTCAACGGAAGCATTGACCACCGGATATTTTTTCAGCGCTGCAACAGCGGCTTTCACGAAGAAAGACATAAAGCCCAGTTTGGTGCCGTGTTCTTTCTCGAATTTTTCTTTGTATTTGGCACGCAGATCCATAATCGGCTTCATATTGACTTCGTTAAATGTAGTCAAAATGGCGTTTTCTTGTTGCGAAGCCAACAGACGTTCGGCCACACGGGCGCGCAGGCGGCTCATCGGTACACGTTGTTCCAAACGCTGACCGGCAGCCACCGGCGCTGCTGCAGGCACAGATGCAGCAGCCGGTTTGGCGGCGGCATTTTGCACGTCTTCTTTCAGCACCCGGCCATCACGACCCGAACCTTGCAGAGTATTGACATCAACGCCTTTTTCAGCGGCCAGTTTGGCAGCCGCAGGCATAGCGGCGGCATTGCCTTGTGCCGGAGCTGCGGCAACAGGAGCTTCAGCAGCCGGTGCTGCAGGTGCAGCTTCAGTGGCGGCCGGTGCTTCTGAAGCGGTAGCGGCGGTATCGATGCGTGCCAACAGTTGGTCGGCGGTAACGGTTTCACCGTCTTGTGCCACGATTTCCACCAATACACCGGCTTGCGGTGATGGTACTTCCAACACTACTTTGTCGGTTTCGATATCGATCAGGATTTCATCGCGGGCAACGGCTTCACCGACTTTTTTCTTCCATTCCAACAACGTACCTTCGGATACGCTTTCAGATAACATAGGAACTTTAACTTCAATAATCATTTTGTTTCTCCGGTTGCCGCCTTTTCAGACGGCCTGTGATGTTCTCTTGCGGCAACCCTGCCGCAAGCTCGGGATAAGGGATGGCGGCATTCTGCATTTTGCCGACAGAATGCCGTATCGGGTTACTTGGTCAAAGCCTCTTCTACCAACTGCTTCAACTGGGCAACGTGTTTGCTCATATAGCCGACAGCCGGTGCGGCGCTGCTCGGACGGCCTGCGTAAGACAGTTTTTGATTGTCTGCCAACACGCCTTCCAAACGGTGGCGGATTTGATAGAACGCACCTTGGTTTTTCGGCTCTTCCTGCGACCAGATAATCTGTTGTGCATTCGGATATTTCGCCAGTTCGGCTTTGAGTTCGTCATACGGGAACGGATACAGCTGTTCGACACGGACAATCGCCACATCGTTTTCCAAGCCACGCTCTTTGCGGCCTGCCGCCAAGTCATAATACACCTGACCGGCACACAGAACCACCCGCTTCACGCTCTCATTGCTGCTGCGTTCGGCAACATCGCCGATTACCGGACAGAAACGTGAGCCTTCGGTAAAGTTTTCCAGCGGACTCATGGCATCTTTGAAACGCAGCAGGCGTTTGGACATAAACACAACCAGCGGTTTGCGGTATGAACTCAACACTTGGCGTTGCAGCAGATGGAACATTTGCGACGCTTCAGACGGCATAATAATCTGCATATTGTTTTCGGAACACAGCTGCAGCCAGCGTTCGACACGGCCTGAAGAGTGTTCCGGGCCTTGACCGTCATAACCGTGCGGCAAAATGGTGGTCAGACCGCACAAACGGCCCCATTTGGTTTCGCCGGACGACAAGAATTGGTCAATTACCACTTGTGCGCCATTGGCAAAGTCGCCGAATTGGGCTTCCCAAATGGTCAGTTTGTCAGGTGCAGAGCAGGCAAAGCCGTATTCGTACGCCATCACGGCTTCTTCGTTCAAAATAGAATCGATTACCAGGAAATCGCCGGTGTTTTCGCCCATGTGGCGCAACGGAACATAAGCGCCGTCGTCCCATTTTTCACGTTTTTGATCGTGCAATACGGCATGGCGGTGCGAGAATGTACCGCGGCCGGAATCTTCGCCGGAAATGCGTACGCCCGCACCCTTGGTCACCAGATTGGCATAAGCGATGGTTTCCGCCATACCCCAGTCGATTGGTTGCTTGCCAGCCGCCATTGCTTTGCGGGCTTCAATTACCCGTTTGGCTGTTGAATGCAGGGCAAAACCTTCCGGAACGGCTGTGAATTTTTCTGCCAAGCGTTGGATATCGGCCGCCGGCAAACCGGTTTCGACATCTTCCCGCCAATCCTGACCTTGGTATTTCGACCAGTCGATTTGGGTGCGTTGGAAGTTGCTCAATGTGGTTTGTTCGACATGTTCGCCTTTATCCAAAGCATCACGGTATGCCTGAATATAATCATCGGCTTCTTTGGCGGTTACCACGCCTTCGGCAATCAGCTGCTCGACATATTTGGCACGCACGCCCGGATGCTGCGACACTTTTTTATACATCATCGGCTGGGTCAGGGTCGGATCATCGCCCTCGTTGTGTCCCCATTTACGGAAACATACCACATCAATTACGATGTCTTTATTGAATGTTTTGCGGTAGTCCAAGGCTGCTTGAATGGCAAAGCATACACGCTCGGGATCATCGCCATTGACGTGGATAACCGGCGCTGCCACCATTTTGGCGATGTCGGTACAATGCACGGTCGAGCGGGTATCCCGCACATCGGAAGTGGTAAAGCCGATTTGGTTGTTGATGACGATGTGAACCGTACCGCCGGTGGCGTAACCACGGGTTTTGGACAGGTTGAACGTTGCCTGATTGACACCCAAACCGATAAATGCAGAGTCGCCGTGAATCAATACCGGCAACACTTTATCCCGGCCGTTTTCGCCCAAACGCTGCTGTTTGGCACGGGCGGAACCTTCCACCACCGGATTGACGATTTCCAAATGCGACGGGTTAAATGCCAGCGATACATGCATCGGGCCGTTCGGCGTGGCAATATCGGAACTGAAACCCATATGGTATTTCACGTCGCCGCTTGGGTGTTTGATTTCGGCACGGCCTTCAAATTCGGCAAACAAATCGCCCGGTTTTTTACCCAAGGTATTAACCAACACATTCAGACGGCCTCGGTGTGCCATGCCGATGATGACTTCTTCCACGCCGTCTTTACCGGCATTTTGAATCAGGTAGTTCAAGCCGGAAATCACGCTTTCGCCGCCTTCGATACCGAAACGTTTTTGACCGACGTATTTGGTATGCAGGTAACGCTCAAGGGTTTCGGCTGCGGTTAATTCTTTCAGGATTTCACGTTTTTGCTCGACATTGAAGTGAGGAGTCGATAACACGCTTTCGAAATAATTGCGAATCCAGCGGCGCTCTTCGGTACTCGGAATGTGCATATATTCCAAAGCCAGATGACCGCAATAGGTTTGTTTAAGATTGTTGATGATGTCGGACAAGGCCATTTTGTCTTGGCCTAAAAAGTCGCCGTCGCCCATGCTGAACGGTATTGCCATATCAGCATCGGTCAAACCGTGGAATTTGGGATTCAGGGCATCGGAATCTTTTGACGGAATCCGTTTCAGAGGATCAAGCTGCGCCGAACCGACACCCTGTATGCGGTAAGCAGAAATCAAACGCAATACGCCTACCTGTTTTTTCATTATGGCTTCATCCATGGCTGCAGCATTGCCGCCGGAAGTTTTTTGTTTTGCCAAATTGGCAAAAGACTCCCGAATCGGGGCATGGGCAACATCTGTGCCTACTGCGCCTTTTTGCTTGGATAATTCGGTGAAATACTGTTTCCAGTTTTCTTCCACTGAATTGGGATTTTCCAAGAACTGCTCGTACAATTCCTCGATATAAGGCGCATTTGAGCCAAACAGATAAGAGAAATTGAGTTTATCGTCCATCATGGCGTGTGCTCTTTTCTTTAAAGTATGAACAAAGGGTAGAAGTCCGTGTAAATCGCAACGGATTTCAGGCCGTCTGAAAATAACACTTATTCTACCCTATTTTGAACCAAACTATCCATCCGAATATTGAAATTAAAACGGTTTCATTATGTTTTAATTAATCCGGTAGCTTATTCAGTTCCAACCAAACATATCTATTCCGTTAATTCATTACGATGTTGTCAATTAACGTTGGTCGGCCGGCACATAGTCGCGACGCTCGGAACCGGTATAAAGCTGACGCGGTCTGCCGATTTTCAGCGACGGGCTGCCGATCATTTCGTGCCAATGAGAAATCCAACCTACGCTGCGTGCCAAGGCAAAAATCACGGTAAACATTTCAGTCGGAATGCCCAATGCAGACAATACGATGCCTGAATAGAAATCGACATTCGGATACAGTTTGCGCTCGACAAAGAACGGATCTTTCAGGGCAATCTGTTCCAATTCCATTGCCAGTTTGAATTTAGGGCTGTCTTCCAGACCCAATTCTTTCAGCACTTCATAACAGGTCTCACGCATAATGTTGGCACGGGGATCCATGTTGCGGTAAACACGGTGGCCGAAGCCCATCAGGCGGTATTTGCGCTGTTTCACGCCTTCCATGTATTCGGCAACGTTGCTGACATCGCCGATTTCGTCCAACATATTCAGCACGGCTTCGTTTGCCCCGCCGTGAGAAGCACCCCACAAGCAGGCAATACCGGCCGCAATACAGGCAAACGGATTCGCACCCGAAGAGCCTGCCAGACGCACGGTAGAAGTCGAAGCATTTTGCTCGTGGTCGGCATGCAGGATAAAGATGCGGTCGAGCGCTCGAGCCAATACCGGATTCGGTTTATATTCTTCACATGGTGTGGCAAACATCATGTACAGGAAATTTTCGGCATAGCTGAGATTGTTTTTCGGATAATTGAACGGCAAGCCGTTTGAGTAACGGTAACACATTGCCGCAATAGTCGGAATTTTGGAAATCAGGCGGTAAATCGCAATTTTGCGGTGTTCCGGATCGGCAATGTCCAAGCTGTCTTGATAGAAAGCCGACAATGCACCGACTACACCCACCATCATGGCCATCGGATGCGCATCACGGCGGAAACCGCGGAAGAACCAAGTTAATTGCTCATGCACCATGGTGTGGTGGCGTACGATATTGTCAAACTCTTCTTTTTGCTCGGCAGTCGGCAACTCGCCGTAAATCAGCAAATAGCAGACTTCCAGATAATCGGAACGCTCCGCCAGTTGCTCAATCGGATAGCCTCGGTAATACAGCAAACCTTGGTCGCCATCAATATAGGTAATCTTAGATTCGCAGCTTGCGGTCGATACAAAGCCCGGGTCGAATGAAAACAGACCGGTATCTTTGGTTAAGTTGCGGATATCGACAACATCATTGCCTAATGTTGCTTTCAATACCGGAAGCTCTAAGGTTTCTTGGTTTGGGGTATTTAATTTTACTGATTGAGACATCATGCTGCTCCTTTGTGAAGTGGGCGTTACTCTGCCGTTTGGCAGGGCTTGTCCGGCTGTCCGTTTTAACATGAGGGCAGCCAAACGGCTGCACCCATGAATCTTCAAACAACCCTATTTTCAGACGGCATCTGAAAATATTTTTATCTCTACTGCTTTCTGCAACGGGAAAATCTAAGCCTGTCTGATTCGCTGCAACATCGGAATCAAGTGGGCTTTATCGGTTTGCGCAGAACCGTTAATCAGTGCCAGAAGTTCCTGATCTTGAAATTCCAAAATTTCAACCAATTGCGCCAATTCCTGATTGTTCAGCTGCTCAAATTCCCGTTCCATAAACCGGCCGAAGACCAAATCCAGCTCCAACAGTCCCCGGCGGGTTTGAAAACGGATTTTCCGTTTTGCAGTATCATCAAACTCGATCATACTCAGATTGCCCGTTTCAACATAATTTCTTTAATCTTACCGATTGCACGGGTCGGATTCAAGTGTTTAGGGCATACGTCCACACAGTTCATAATGGTATGACAGCGGAACAGGCGGTATGGATCGTTCAGATTGTCCAAACGTTCGTTGGTAATGGTATCACGGCTGTCGGCAATAAAGCGGTAGGCATTCAGCAAACCGGACGGACCGACGAATTTATCCGGATTCCACCAGAACGAAGGACAGGCGGTCGAGCAGCAGGCGCACAAAATACATTCATACAAACCGTCCAACTCTTTACGCTCTTCCTGAGTTTGCAGGCGCTCTTTATCCGCATCAATCGGCGTATCATTGACCACATAAGGTTTAATCGAATGATATTGTTTGAAAAACTGGGTCATATCGACAATTAGATCCCGAATAACCGGCAAGCCCGGCAACGGACGGATTTGAACCGGCTGCTTCAGGCTGCGGATGTCGGTAAGACAGGCCAAGCCGTTTTTGCCGTTGATGTTCATACCGTCTGATCCGCAAATACCTTCACGGCAAGAGCGGCGGAAAGACAAGGTATCGTCTTGCGCTTTCAGTTTGACCAGAGCATCCAAAAGTTTTACATCGCTTGGCTCGATTTCAAGCTCGTAGGCCTGCATATAGGGTTTGGCATCTACATCGGGATTGTAGCGGTAAATTTCAAAACGGACTTTTTCCATAAAAAGTGTTCCTTTGTTGCAGCAGCCCGAATAATATTCTTATTGATTTCGGGCTGTCGGTATCGGTTGGAATGGCTGACGTTTTCAGACGGCATATCCGTTGGGAGGCCGTCTGAAAAGTGCTGCTTATCAATCAATAAACACGTTTTGCCGGCTCGATATAATCAACAGTCAGCGGTTTGGTGTGTACCGGTTTGTAAGTCAGCGTATTGGTCAGCGGATGATACAGAGTGTGTTTCATCCAGTTTTCATCATCACGCTCAGGGTGGTCGTCAGAAGCATGAGCGCCTCGAGATTCCTTACGGGCTTCCGCAGAAACCAGCGTTGCCTTGGCTACTTCGATCAGATTGTCCAATTCCAAGGCCTCGATACGGGCGGTATTCCATACTTGGCTCTTGTCTTTGATTTCGGTGCGTTTGACACGCTCGGCAATCGCCATAACTTTTTGCACGCCTTCACGCAGAATTTCATCGGTACGGAACACGCCGGCATGAAGTTGAACAGAGCGTTGCAGTTCACGGCGCAATTCGTCCACATTTTCACCGTCGGTCTGATTGTTCAGACGATCCAAACGCTGGGCAGTCAGCGCACTGGCATTTTCCGGCAACTCTTTCCAACCTTCTTGCTCTTTGATGAATTTAATCATGCTGTCGCCGGCAGATTTACCGAATACAACCAAGTCCAGCAATGAGTTGGTACCCAGACGGTTGGCACCGTGTACAGAC
Source organism: Neisseria lisongii (assembly GCF_028463985.1). Lineage (NCBI taxonomy): Bacteria > Pseudomonadati > Pseudomonadota > Betaproteobacteria > Neisseriales > Neisseriaceae > Neisseria > Neisseria lisongii. Next base: position 1,289,011 of record NZ_CP116766.1, read on the forward strand.
GCACAGGCACACTCACCCGCTGCATACAGACCTTTTACCGGCACTTCGTATTCATCGCCTTGCGGCACAATCACTTCGCCCAGATAGTTGGTCGGAATACCGCCCATCATATAGTGCGTGGTCGGTACCACCGGAATCGGGTCTTTAATCGGGTCGATACCGGCAAACTGAATGGAAATCTCACGGATGCCCGGCAGTTTTTCCATAATTTTTTCTGCGCCGATATGGTCGATTTTTAGCAATACATGGTCTTTATTTTTACCGCAGCCACGGCCTTCGTAGATTTCCATCGCCATCGCACGGGATACCACGTCTCGGGAAGCCAAATCTTTTACGGTCGGTGCATAACGTTCCATAAAGCGTTCGCCGTTGGCATTCAGCAGAATACCGCCCTCACCGCGCACGCCTTCGGTAATCAACACACCTGCTCCGGCCACACCGGTCGGGTGGAATTGCCAGAACTCCATATCTTCCAAAGGAATACCGGCACGGGCGCAAATGCCCAAGCCGTCGCCGGTATTCATATAGGCATTGGTAGAAGAAGCATAAATACGGCCGCCGCCGCCGGTTGCGAACATCACAGCTTTAGCATGGAAAATGTACACGTCGCCGGTTTCCATTTCCATAGCGGTTACACCGACCACATCGCCGTCTTCGTTGCGAATCAAGTCCAAAGCCGTCCACTCGACAAAGAACTGGGTATTGGCACGGACGTTTTGCTGATACAGTGTGTGCAGCATGGCATGACCGGTACGGTCGGCAACGGCACAGGCACGCTCTACCGCACGTTTACCGTGTTCGGCGGTATGACCGCCAAACGGACGCTGGTAGATTTTGCCGCTTTCGACACGGTCAAACGGCATACCCATGTGTTCCAACTCAATCACCGCTTCCGGAGCGGCACGGCACATAAATTCAATCGCATCTTGGTCGCCCAGCCAGTCGGAACCTTTTACGGTATCGTACATGTGCCAGTCCCAACGGTCTTCCTGCACATTACCCAAAGAAGCGGAAATACCGCCTTGCGCCGCAACAGTGTGCGAACGGGTCGGGAATACTTTTGACAATACGGCACAATTCAAACCTGATTTTGATAATTGGAGGGCTGCGCGTAAACCTGCACCACCACCGCCGACAATTACGGCATCGAACTTACGAACAGGAAAACTCATTTTTACCCCCAGATTACTTTAACCGAATAAATCAAACAACCTACCAACCAAACGATGGTTGCCACCTGCAGAAACAGACGCACTCCGAATGGTTTGATATAGTCCATCCATAAATCGCGGATACCCACCCAAGCATGAAGAAACAGGGCGGTAAAACTCAACTGGGTAAACACTTTTACCCAAGTTTGGTCGAAAAACGCCTGCCATGCCGCATATTCTTTCGGCAGCAGCAGCAAAAACGCTACCAATACCACGGTATAAATCAGCATAATCACAGCAGTTGCACGCTGCATTGCCCAATCACGCAAACCGTAGTGGGCGCCGGTTAATTTACGATCTACCATAATAAAGCTCCAATCACCACAGTTAATACCAAAGCGGCTGCAAATACTGTTTTCGCCGTTGCACGGGCAGTATTCAGCGCCAGACCTTTATGGGCATCCAAGAGCAAAAAGCGGATACCGGCAAGCATGTGGTGCATATAGGCCCACAATACGCCGATTAAGGCCAGCTTAACCAAAGGATGCGCCACAAACTGGCGGTAAGACTCAAAGTCTTCCTGATGGCTCAGCGTACCCGACAGCAGCCATAATAAAACAGGCAGGGTAATAAATAAGACAACACCGCTGATACGGTGCAAAATAGAAACAATCCCCGGTATGGGCAAACGGATCTTAGGAAGGTCCAGAAACACGGGACGTGATTTGGCAGGCATGTTATTTCCTCTGCAATTATTTTTCTCAAAACCGAGCAGCTTATTACTACACAAAACTACACCCTATATAATTTACATCTTTTAGCACAATTTGAACAGTCTAATTTGCAAACAAATCGATAAATTTTATGAAATCTCATTCAAACGTCTCGATTTTGCTAGGTTTTATTTACTAGAAAATCTAGTTCTTCAGTATGATTCTGCAAAATATTTACTTTCAAATGATTGTTTACAATCCACTCTTTTGCACAAATTCAAATGGCTCTCGAAAACAGGCTGCTGATACATCTGCGCAACAACCTATCAATATGGACTAATGGGCATTTGGGATGACTTCCAGAGAACTTAGCTCCTAATGGACAAAAGGGATGATTTCTCATCCCTTTTCCTATTCCGAAATACCCAAAAAGTTCTCAATAAACAGCTTCTTCCCTTCAATCCCCAGTCCCAGATGACAGCGGTTTTTAATCTTTAATTCACCAAATTTACCTTCTAGCCGATTGGTCGTAGTCGGGATTGCCAATTCCTTATTCTGTTCACATGTAAACAGATAGATACTATATAGTGAATTAACCGAATTTCCAGCACGTTCCAAACCCAACACGCCCGTCATTCCGACGAAAGTCGGAATCCATCCAGGCGGCTTAGGTAACTGTTTTTTTCTTGACGGTTTCCGAACCTGATAGATGGATTCCGACTTTCGTCGGAATGACGAATCTGCTTGAAAATCGTACAGTTTATTAAGTGGATTTACTATAAGCCCCCCAACAAATCAAGCCTTATCCAGACACATTTTCGCATAGCGTTCTTCGTTAAAGGGTTGTTGGTACTTCAATACAGATTGGGCAATGGTCACGAGTTTACGCATCAGAGCCACAATCACGGCTTTTTTCGCCAGTTTATTACGCTCCAGCAAGCGTTGGACAAACGGGCTGTAAATACTGTCTTTATGTATGCCGAAGCAAAACACCATCGCAGGCATATAGAGTATCTTCCTCAAATCACTCTGTCCGATACGGGAGATACCGACCCGCTTATCTACACTCGTTCCCGATTGTCTGACCATCGGGGTCAGTCCGGCGTAGGTCGCAGCAGCCCTTCCATTTTTAAACCGAGTGCCGTCGCCCAGTATGGCGAGCAGCCAACAGGCTGTGGTTTTGCCGATGGCGGGAATACTGCTCAACAGACGATGGTTGTGTTTCAACTGCTCATCCTGTTTCACCAACTGATGAATATGCGTTTCAACAGTTTTGACTTCGCACTCAAGAAAAGCAATCAGACGTTCGGACGAAACCATTGCATACTCGTCCAACAGCATCTGCAGCCGGACTTTTTCTTTGGTCAGCGCTGCTTTTAAATGTTCGAGATGGCGAAGTTGGCGCAATAAGGCTTTTTCGTTATTGCCCTTCGGTTGCCACAGGTCAAATTCATGAACATAGCTTTCGGCTAAGCGGGCAAGTAATTTGGCATCCGCTTTGTCGGTTTTGGAACGTAAGTTCAAACCTTTGGCAAAGTTGGCGGCACATTTGGGATTAATCACCACTACTGAATGTCCGGCCGTATATAAGTATTCGCACAACCTTTCGTGATAGACGTTTGTCGCTTCCATCACGATATAGAGCGGCTTATCCGAAAAGCTGTTCAGCCATTCGCTCAGAGCAGCAAATCCTTTCGGATGGTTCTCAAACTGGTGGTGTTGATACACTTTTGCGGATTTTTTGACTGCGACATCGAACTTTAACTTGGCAATATCGATGCCGATAAAATAAAATGGGGTGTCCATCATGCTCCTAACCTTGTGAATGCAGACTATGCACAGCATGTCTATGATACTATTCGGGGTGTTTGGACATTGAAAACAGGCTTTTATCTACGTCGCGGGCTTTGAAGCCCAAGGTTGGCGTACAACTCTATTTTCAATCCCGCCCCTGATAGCTGCTTCTGTCGGGGGCTTTTTATTTTATCTTGTGGTTGGTGTTTCTTATACAAGGTGTGGTTAGCGAGGCACGAGCGTAACCCAACAAAATCTTATGTTTTAAGGTATTTCCAATCGTGTTGGGTCGCGACCCAACCTACGCCCGTTCTCTTTCTTAAGTGAATTTTCTATCGTCAAAAATGTTGACAATATGCCGCAGATGGTCTGACCAAATCGTTAAAAATCTCAAAAATTTACAAAATCGTCTATTTATTTTTTATTTTAAATCAAATATATATTTTAAAACCTATTAAATCGGTGCAGAAAAACGCTATTAATCATTTATTTTTCATTGCATTTTTTAACACTTTATGCTGAAATGTTTTGTGTACAACAGGCAAATCGATGATGTGCCTGATTTGCCTGATAACAGACCATAGGAGAAAAATATGGAAGCGTTAAAGCAGTTTTTTGATACAGTAGGCGGCTGGGTGTGGGGGCCGGTGATGCTGTGCCTGCTGGTCGGCACCGGCATACTGCTCACCGTATGCCTGAAAGGCCTGCAGTTTACCATGCTCGGCTATGCGCTCAAGCAAGCGTTCATGCCGCATAAACCCAAACACGACGGCAGCGACCACGAAGGCGATATTTCCCACTTCGGCGCACTAATGACCGCACTCTCCGCCACCATCGGTACCGGTAATATTGCCGGTGTTGCCACTGCGGTTGTTGCCGGCGGCCCCGGTGCAGTATTCTGGATGTGGATTACCGCCATTTTCGGTATGGCGACCAAATACGGCGAAGGCGTGTTGGCAGTGAAATACCGTGTCAGCAACAAAAAAGGCGAAATGTCCGGCGGTCCGATGTATTACATTGAAAAAGGCTTGGGCAAAAACTGGAAATGGATGGCATACGCCTTCGCTCTGTTCGGCACGCTTGCTTCATTCGGTATCGGCAGCTCGGTTCAATCCAATTCGGTGGCACAAGCCGTGGAAACCAGTTTCCATATCGCCCCCGCCTATACCGGCGTGGTCTTGACTATTTTCACCGCCATTGTCGTTTTGGGCGGTATTCAGGGGATTGCCAAAGCCTCATCATTTATTGTGCCTGCTATGGCCATCTTCTATGTGGTCGGCGGCTTGGTGATTATCGCCTTCAATCTCGATTTGGTGATGCCGGCGCTCAATATCATCTTCTCTGATGCCTTTACCGGACAAGCCGTTGCGGGCGGCGCACTGGGTACGGTAATCCGCTACGGCGTAGCCCGCGGTGTATTCTCAAACGAAGCCGGTATGGGTTCGGCACCGATTGCCGCCGCAGCCGCCAAATCCGACCATCCGGTACGCCAAGGTTTGGTGTCGATGACCGGCACATTCTTAGATACCATTGTCGTATGTTCGATTACCGGCATTGTTTTGGTAATGGGACTGCTTGGCGCAGGTGGGGAATTTATCAAACCGGAAACCAGCGGCGCAGCCTTAACCACCATTGCCTTCGGCAAAATGCTTCCCGGTGTCGGCAACTGGATTGTAACCATCGGCTTGATTTTCTTTGCCTATTCCACCATTTTGGGCTGGTGCTACTACGGTGAAAAATGTGCAACTTATGTATTCGGCGACAAATTCGCCAATATCTACCGAGTGATTTACGTTGCTTCCGTGATGATGGGTACCGTTATGAGCCTCGACTTCGTATGGCTCGCCGCAGACACCTTCAACGGCTTGATGGCACTCCCCAACCTGATTGCCTTACTGCTGTTGGCAAAAGTGATCGTCAGCGAAACCCGAGATTTCAAAGCCAAAATCAAAAGCGGAGAATTGCCGCATTGATTGGGTAACACTCAAAAACATAAAAAATCCATATTCTCAAATTGGGAATATGGATTTTTATTATGTGTACTGAATTTGGTAATACAATTTATAGAAAGGCCGTCTGAAAACGGGGTTAAAGTGGCCACGCCAAACTTAATTTAGGCATCGGGCAGCCGCCACATCCACAGTGCAGTTGTGATGCAGACTAGAGAACAGGCAGCGCCGAGCCACCAGTATTGCGGGAAACGCCAAAACAGCATAGCACAGGAAACCGCCATCATTGAAAATGCCAGATATTTGGCTTTGCGGGGAACGGCACGGCGGCTTTCCCAATTTTGCACCATCGGGCCGAAATAGCGGTGCTGCTTCAGCCAACGGTGGAATTTGGGTGAGGCTTTTGCCCAGCAGGCGGCAGCCAGCAACACAAACGGCGTGGTCGGTAATACCGGCAGAAATATGCCGATAATGCCCAAAAGCAGGGCGATTGCGCCGAATGTCCAAAAAATATAGCGCAAAATCATGGCTTAATCCGTTTTGTCCGAAGCCGTACCGTTTGCCTGATGAAACGGGCAGGCGGGTAAATCAAGTTCCGCCCAGCCGCTGTGTCCCATTTTATTCAACAACTCGATATTGCGTTCAAAAATCGCCGCCGCATCAGGAAATGCCTGCGCCGCTTTGCTGATGCTGTCTTCACGGATTAAATGCAGGGTCGGATAGGGTGAGCGGTTGGTGTAATTGCTGATGTCGTCCGCTTCGGTATCGGCGAATTGAAACTGCGGATGAAACGGCGCAATCTGAATCACGCCTTCCAAACCGTTTTCCACCACAGCAGAATCGGCAAGGTCAAGCATATCGTTGAAAACCAAAAAATCGTGAAACAGAGCGGGGTGAACCAATAATGTGGTTTCCAGCTCATCGGCAGGCGTTTGCCCCAAAAGTTGCAGCTCGCGATCCAAGTCTTCCAAAAAACCGTCCAAATGCTTGGCTTGGCTGACGGCAATCCGCACCAGATTTTTCACATGCGGCGCTTTGGCAAACGGGCAGAGATTCAGACCGATAACAGCTTTTTCCAGCCATTCACGGGTATGGGCGGCAACGGTTTCATCATCAGGAGGCGTGTACATAATCGGAACTTATTGATAATAATGGTTATCAATTATAGCAGAGGCAAGTAAAAGGCGGAACAAACGGCGGGATGGTTTACATTTAGGACTATAGTGAATCCACTTAAAAATCCATACAATTTTCCGATACCCCCGTCATTCCGACGAAAGTCGGAATCCATCTATCAGATTCAGAAACTGTCAAGAAAAAACAGTTTCCTAAGCCGCTGAAATAGATTCCGACTTTCGTCGGAATGACGGGCATGTTGGGTTTAGAATGTGCTGGAAATTTGGTTGATTCACTATATATCTTTGCCTGCCGTTTTGACGGCCGTTTTTGACCAGGGTGTTTTTGAGGCAAAAGGGGCATTTTTTGTATTTATTGGTAAAAAATCATGTTTTCAGACGGCATCAGTTAAATCAATTTCAAAACAGCCAAATGATACAAACAACAAAAAAGCCCAAACGATTGTTTGAGCTGGAATATTTGGTGCCCGGAGCCGGAATCGAACCGGCACGACCTGTTTAGGGTCGACGGATTTTAAGTCCGTTGTGTCTACCTATTTCACCACCCGGGCGCAGATGGATATAAAACTGGAGGCGGGGGCACGGATTTTAACCGGCCTACATAAGGATTGCACTCCTTATGGCATAAACACTCTGCCACCCCGCCGGAAGAATATGGAGGCGAGAGTCGGAATCGAACCGGCGTAGACGGATTTGCAATCCGCTGCATAACCACTTTGCTATCTCGCCAAAGAAATACCTATAGAAACATAGGATTTAACTTGGAGCGGGAAACGAGTCTCGAACTCGCGACCTCAACCTTGGCAAGGTTGCGCTCTACCAACTGAGCTATTCCCGCAATTTTTTAAAACGTATCATTAAAAGAGTGGAGCGGGAAACGAGTCTCGAACTCGCGACCTCAACCTTGGCAAGGTTGCGCTCTACCAACTGAGCTATTCCCGCATTTTGGAATGATACATTTAGATAACTTGGAGCGGGAAACGAGTCTCGAACTCGCGACCTCAACCTTGGCAAGGTTGCGCTCTACCAACTGAGCTATTCCCGCATTCATTAAATCTGAGTGGAGCGGGAAACGAGTCTCGAACTCGCGACCTCAACCTTGGCAAGGTTGCGCTCTACCAACTGAGCTATTCCCGCTCAAATTTAATGTTTGCCACTCTCCGTAGCAAAGAAGCCGCTATTATTATGGATTTCATTTCGGCCGTCAAGCATTTTTTCGTTTATTTTTTACTTTTTGATAACTTCCTGCCACGCCATTTTCAGGTAGTAAAACATCGACCACACGGTCAGCATAGCGGCAACACACATTAAAATATTGCCAATCATAATGAAATCAAAACGATAAAATTCATTATCCCCCAACAGCAGTAAAAATATCGCCAGCATTTGCGCCGCCGTTTTTAATTTGCCGATGGTGGCTACGGCAACGCTGTTGCGTCTGCCCATCTGCGCCATCCATTCCCTTAAGGCGGAAATGGTGATTTCCCGACCGATAATGATAATGGCGAAAATCACATACGTCCGCTGTTCGGCAACCAGCAACAGCAGCGCCACCGCCACCATCAGTTTATCGGCAACCGGATCGAGAAATGCGCCGAAATCGGAAGTTTGCCGCCACAATCGGGCTAAAAATCCGTCAAACCAATCGGTTACGGCGGCAACGGCAAAAATCAGGGCGGCGGCAAGGTTTACGGTTTGCGGTTCAATCCATGTGGTCGGCAAATAAAATAAAACCGTGAATATCGGAATCAGCAAGACCCGAGTCCATGTCAGCAAAATGGGAATATTCCAAGGCATTGTGCCGGTTCTCCTACTTAATATTTTATTGTCAATGAAAATGAAATCCGCCAATCTTGCGTTATTTGCGGTAAAACGGCAACGGCCAATATTTCGGCAAACCAGTTCGGCGGGTCGGGTCTGCCAGAAAGGGCTGCAGAATATTTCGGTACGCAGCCAGTTGGGGGGTATGGCGGTTGGCCGGTAAATAGCGGGCGGCATAATAATGTGCCAGAAAATCCGCCTGCTGTTCCATATTCAAGTCTGAAAAACAGGTGATTTCCGACAAGGGCGGATAACGGTATGCCCTGCTGCGGAAATATCCGCCGACCGCCATCAGCAGCAGCCCCGCCCACCATGTCCGGAAGCCTTTTTGATATTGCCAGACATGGGTTAATTCGTGAATCAGCCACATTTGGTATGCCACATCAGCGCAGGCAAAATCGGGCGGGAAATGGTTGCGCGGGAAATAAATATGGCCGTTGGGCGAAACGGCATTACGGCTGTGCGGCAAACCGGGTATGCCCCGATAAATTCTGATTTTCCGGTAATCGAGGCCGTCTGAAAACACCTTTTTGGCACAGGCAATTTCAGACGGCGTTAAATAGCGCCAGCGTTCAGCCACAACGTTGCTTCCGTTTCTGCCAGCGGCGGCATGTATGGCACCGCCACACCAGCAATACGCTGAAATAAGCGGTCAGCGCCAAGCTCAAGCCCAACACGGGAACGCCAATCAATAAAGGTTTGCCTGCGCCCAGCAGCCATTGCCACAGTTCGGCCAGAAAACTGCTGCCGTGCCAATCGGGGAACGCCCATTCTGCTTCACCGCCGCCCAAAATCGATGCGCCGATTCGGTAGGCGGCATAATAAAGCGGCATATAGGTCAGCGGATTGGTATAAAGCGTGGTAAACACTGCCACCGGTAAATTGGTGCGCAAAATATAGGCAACCATCAGGGCGCTGAGCATTTGCGTCGGCCCCGGCATCAGGCCGCAGAACATGCCCACCGCCACTGCCAATGCCGCCTGCCTGCGGTTGAGCTGCCAAAAATACGGCTTGTCAAACAACGGCGCAAACGGTTTGCTCCAGCGTGAAGCAAAAATCTGCTCTCTCGAAGGAAGATGTTGGCGCAGGGATTTTTTGGGTGTTTTGTTCATAAACAGTCGGCATCGTTTCCAGTGCACGAAAGCCGTCTGAAAACGAACATCATCGCAATAGTGGAATAAATACAGAACCCTACTTATTTTCCGCTCGCAATCATGCGATTTTCAGACGGCCTGTCTGCTATTCCGAAGCCTTGTTTTCAGGTGCAAACAGTTTGTTCATGGCCGTCAGATTGATGGCATTGCCCTGACTGACGATCCATTTTTCTTCCACCCGCCAAATGCCCGCCTGATCTTCCACCCGCACATACCAATGGTTGGCATGCGGCAAGGGTTTGAACACGGCATCGTATTCGGCACGCATTTTGCTGTTGTCCGGCGAGGCGGCTTTCAACGCCACCACTTGGTCGTCGGCTTTTTTGGTCGGGTGCAGCAACACCAGATTCAAAGGCGCTTTCGGATCGAAGTCGCCGCTAACAAATACTTTCGCTGCATCAGCATCGGGCGACACCAACACTTGCACCTGAATATGACGCTTAACCGCTTCTTCGTCCCGCCGTAACTCAATGTCGATGTGTTTACCGTCTTTATAATAATCATCGCTGACCAAATCGGTCATGTGTTCTTTGGCAACGAAAAACATCGCTACGCTGGCAATCACGACAAAAATCGGCCCCGCCATCAATACCCACGGCCAAATGTGTTTGTACCAAGGCTTGGCGGACTTGCTCTGTTTGGACATCATATTTTCTTATTCTCCAATAAATACAGCGTCTTCGGTAATCACGGTTTGCTCTTCAGCGCCGCTTTCGTGATAACGGAAGGTAAATTGCAGCGGGTGGCTGCCTTTGTCGGCATATTCCGGAATGGTGGATACCTGAACCGGCACGGTAACGGTTTCCCGAGGCGCAATTTTGATGCCGTCCTCCGGCAAGCCGGTCAGAGCAATATCTTCAAAACCGCTGACAGAAGCCGTTAATACCTGCTCCCGCTCGCTGTTGTTGATAATCCGCAGATTATAGGCATTTTCCAGCCAGCCTTTGCTGTTTTCCCGCACCATCACGCCACGGTCTTTCAAAATATCCACTTCGACCATTTTGCGGTGGGAAATGCCGACCAGAAATGCAATCACCACCACCGCCAATACCGCACCGTAACCCGCAACCCGCGGTCGTTTCAGGCGTTTTTTAATATCTTTTTCTTCGTATTCGTGTTCCAGCGCACCCTCGGTGGTATAGCGGATCAGGCCTCGGGGATAATTCATTTTATCCATGATTTCATCGCAGGCATCGATACAGGCGGCGCAGCCGATACATTGGTATTGCAGGCCGTTGCGGATGTCGATACCGACCGGACACACCTGAACGCACATGGCACAGTTGATACAGTCGCCCAAACCGGCTTCTTTGGGATCGACATTTTTCTTACGTGCGCCGCGCAGTTCGCCCCGTTCGACATCATAAGAAATAATCAACGTATCCTTATCAAACATGGCGCTTTGGAAACGGGCATACGGACACATATGCAGGCACACTTTTTCCCGCATGATGTGGGCGAAGAAAAAGGTAACAAAACCGTAAAACGCAGCAGCAAAAATCGCACCGCCGCCGGCATTGAATGTAAACAGCGCCGGTACAAATTCCCGAATCGGGTTGAACCAGCCGGCAAAGGTAATGCCCGTCCAAGCGCAAAACAGGAAAATCAGCAGGTATTTGGTGGCTTTGATGCGGATTTTTTCAAAATTCCACGGCGCTTTTTCCAGTTTCAAACGTTTGTTGCGGTCGCCCTCCACCAAGTTGTCGATCCACAACATGATTTCGGTATAAACCGTTTGCGGACAGGAATAGCCGCACCACAACCGCCCTGCAATCGTCGTCCACCAAAACAGGCCGAAGGCGCAAATCATCAGCAGCAGCGCCAGATAAATCAAATCGCCCATGCCCAGCGACAGGCCGAAAATATAGAAATGGCGGTCGGGAATATCAAACAATACCGCCTGACGGCCGCTCCAGTTGAACCACGGAATCACATAAAATACAAACTGGGTGGCCAAAACCGCCAAAATCCGCAGCTTGGCAAACCGCCCTTCCGCCTTTTTCGGGTGAATCCGCTCGCCGGCGGGGTGAATCTGAATCACGCTCGCCTGCGAATGAACCGCTTTTTTTCGAGAAGACCCGTCTTGTTCGGCTTGGCGGGCGAGTTTATTCTCATTTTCTGGTTGCATATCGGCGTTCCTTAAAATAATCGGCCTTTGTCGTACCGTACGGCCATTCAGGTCGGGCGGCGTTGCTGTTTTCAGACGGCCTTCGGGCGTTTACCGCCCTAAAATCAAATTTCTGAAATCATATCACTTAACCGCCTGCCAAAGCAAAATTATCCGCCACGTCCAAGCCCCAAACAGCGTATCCAAACCACTGATTTGATATGATAATTATTCTCAATAAGTAATTAATGAACTGATGTACTGCTACCAAGTTTTTGAATATGTTCCCGTATAGTGAATTACCCAAAAAATATTACAACCAAGTGAACCACCCTTCCCGCCAGTGAGACGGGGAACAATGTGTAGCGTGCTTGCCTAAGCATGCACGTATTCTTTAAATTCCACATGAATGCCGTCTGAAAACCGTAGGTTTCGCCAAAACGAGGGTAACGAGTTTCTGCGCAGCTAAAACCGAAGGTTTCGCTAAAACGAGCAAAGCGAGTTTCTGCGCAGCTAAAATCATGTTTTCAGACGGCCTCAAACGATACAAAAAAAGCCCGACGGGAAATCCGTCGGGCTTTTTGATGATCGGTTCATGCAAAGATTATTCGCCCAAATCCAAAACGGCGGAGGTGTAAACGTTTTGCACGTCGTCGAGATTTTCCAATGCGTCCAGAAGTTTCTGCATTTTAACGGCATCTTCGCCGGTCAAGACGGTTTCGTTTTGCGCACGCATGGTTACGTCGCCGTCTTGGGAAGTGAAGCCTGCGGCTTCCAATGCGGCTTTCACACCCGCCCAGTCGTTAGGGGCGGTAACCACTTCGATAATGCCTTCATCATCGACAATCACATCTTCGGCACCGGCTTCCAGAGCGGCTTCCATCAGTGCATCTTCATCGGCATCGGTAAATACCAGATAGCCTTGGTGAACGAAGTTGAACGCTACGCAGCCGTCGGTACCCAGATTGCCGCCGTTTTTGCTGAAGGCATGGCGCACGTCGGCAACGGTACGGGTTTTGTTGTCGGTCATGCAGTCCACCATCAGCGCTGCACCGCCGATGCCGTAGCCTTCGTAGCGCAGTTCGACATATTCCACGCCTTCCAGATTGCCGGTACCTTTGTCGATGGCACGTTGGACGTTGTCTTTGGGCATATTGGCATCCCACGCTTTGTCCATAGCCAAACGCAGGCGGGGGTTGGAAGCAGGGTCGCCGCCGCCGAGTTTGGCGGCTACGGTAATCTCTTTAATCAGTTTGGTAAAAATTTTGCCGCGTTGGGCATCGACACGGGCTTTTTTGTGTTGGATATTCGCCCACTTGCTATGGCCTGCCATGTAGATTCCTTTCGTTTTCCGCAACTTATCGCTGCAGCCTGAGTTAATTTTCAAGCGGTGGATTTTATCATAGTTTTACAGCACTGAAAAATGCCTGTTGTCGGGAAAGCGGAATTATGAATATTTTAATTATCCAAACTTTGCGGTATGATAGCCGCCGAATGCCGTCGTCGTAATGATGATTTTCAGACGGCCTTCCCCGCCCTTGCGGCCTGCTCGCTGCAATGGATACGGGAACGGTTTGCGGCGGGACAGTCGCCCGCTGCTTAATCTTATTTCTTATAAAGGTATTATTTATGGAAGCTCAACTGTCTGCACTGGTGGGTGCGGTCAATACTGTCCTGTGGGACTATTTACTGATTTATGCGCTGCTCGGTATCGGGCTGTTTTTCACGGTTTATCTGGGTGCGCCGCAAATTACCAGACTGGGAACAGGATTCAAATCGGTGTTCGGCGGCCTGTTTTCCAAATCGGGCAAGGATACCGACCAAAAATCGCTTTCTCAATTTCAGGCTTTGGCGGTGGCAATTTCCGCTCAAATCGGTACGGGCAACGTTGCCGGTGTCGCCACAGCGATTACGGCGGGCGGCCCCGGTGCGGTGTTTTGGATGTGGCTTTCTGCCGTTTTGGGCATGTCCACGATTTTCGCCGAAGCGGTGTTGGCACAAAAATACCGTGTCATCAGCCAAGGTAAATATATCGGCGGCCCGGCGTTTTATATCACCCACGGTTTGTCGCCGAAAATCGGAAAAGGGGCGGCACGCTTTCTGTCGGGCTTGTTCTCGGTTGCCCTGATTCTGGCCTTGGGCTTTATCGGCAACGCCACGCAGGCCAATTCGATTGCGTCGGCGGTAACGGTGGCGTTTAATCTTCCGGCCTTGGGGGTCGGGATTGCGCTGGCGCTACTGACCGGTTTGATTGTAATCGGCGGAGTGAACCGCATTGCCAATGTTGCCCAGTTTGTCGTGCCGTTTATGGCGCTGATTTATATTGTGTGCGCCGTGGTGATTCTGTTCCAATATGCCGATCATATTTATCCGATGATGCACGATATTTTCACCGCTGCATTCAATCCTGAAGCAGTTTTGGGCGGCGCTGCCGGTATCGGTATGTGCGAAGCCATCCGCTTCGGCGTGGCACGGGGGCTGTTTTCCAACGAAGCCGGTATGGGTTCGACCCCGCACGCCCACGCTACTGCAGATGTCAAACACCCTGTCCAACAAGGCATGGCGGCATTTATCGGCGTGTTTATCGATACCTTGCTGGTCTGCACCGCCACCGCTCTGATTATCCTGCTGACCGATGCCGGACGTTCGGGCTATCAGGGCGCAGCGCTGACCCAATATGCGTTTACCACAGCTTTCCCCGGCTTCGGTAGCCAACTGCTCGCCATCTGCCTGACTTTCTTTGCTTTTACCACCATTATCGGCTGGTATTATTTCGGCGAATCCAACATCCGCTTCTTATTCCGAGGCAAACACTTGGTGGTTTATCGGGGCTTGGTGCTGCTGGCGATTGTATTGGGAACGCTGGGCAAAGTCGATTTGGTGTGGAGCTTATCGGATATGTTCAACGGCTTTATGGTAATTCCGAACCTGATTGCCCTCTTCCTGCTGCGCCGTGAAATCCGTGCCGTTTACGATGATTATCTGACGCAGAAAAAAACCGGCGGTGAACCGATTTACCGATATGAAACGCACGAGTTTCACGAAAAATCCTGATAGCAAATTCACTATCTGAAACCAAAAAACCTTTCCGGCTATGGCTCGGAAAGGTTTTTTTGAGTGAGGCCGTCTGAAAATGCGGCTTCAAATCACATAAAAATAAATACAGACAAACTGCGCCAAGCTGCCTGCCATCACAAAAATATGCCAGATGCCGTGGCCGTGTTTGATTTTGGTATCATTAACAAACCAATAAATCCCCATGCTGTATAACACGCCGCCGGCTACCAGCCAAAACAGCCCCGCCGTTTCCAAAGCCTGCACCAGCGGATAAAGCGCCACCACAATCAGCCAGCCCATCACCACATAAATCAGCATCGACAGCAGCCGTTTTTCACTTTTACGCCCCAGCGTCAGTTCCTGAATAATGCCGAACAGCGCCAACCCCCACGACACGCCGAACAAACTCCAGCCCCAGCCACCCCGCAGCGTAACCAGTGTAAACGGCGTATAACTGCCCGCAATCAAAAGATAAATCATACAGTGATCTACCTTTTGCAAAATCAGTTTCAGCTTAGGCTTGGGGATACTGTGATACAGCGTCGAGCCGAGATACAGCAGGCACAAGCACAAACCGTACACCAGCGCACCGGCAAATTTATAGCCGTCAAAATGCGCCACCGCCTTGCTCATCAGCAACGCCGTTCCCGTTACCGCCATCATCGTACCGACCAGATGGCTGTATGCGTTGAAGCGCTCTCCCTGATACATAAACGTATTCTCATTCAAATAAAAAGGCTTACAGTGTACGGCAAAACGTTCAGATTGCGAATCAGGCAAATCATAAAAACAGGTTAAACCCCCGAATGCCCGCCCGATATTGTGTACTCCCTTTAAACACAGCCAACGCCGTTTATTCCAAAGCGGCTTCGCAATACGCCCGATAACGTTCCGCCAAACCATATAAAATCACCGCCGTCAGCCCCCAAATATCATAATCACGATACGGCAAAACCGGCGAATCAATGCTTTTTCCATTGTAATTCAACACACGGCTGCGATAATTTTCAGGATTGAGCGCCAATACCAGCGGCAAATAAAATACTTCCGCCACTTCGGCTGCATTCACCTCAATTTTCGGACTGCGGCGGCACAACGCAGGAACGGCATAAACTTCATAACCCGACGGCGTATAATCGGGCGGCAATACGGGAAACGTCTGCCACTCATGCGCCGCAATCCCGATTTCTTCCGCCGTTTCCCGCAAAGCCGTCGCCGTCAGACTCACGTCCAGCCCTTCCCTGCCGCCGCCCGCCAAAGCAATCTGCCCGCCGTGGTGCCGCAGCGAAGCCGCACGGCGGGTCAGCACAATCTGCCATTGCTGCTGATGATACACGCACGCCAACAACACCGCCGCCTGCTTGAAACATCTGTTTTCAATATCCAAAATACCGTTGCGGGCAAGCTGGGTCGGGCTGGCATAATCCGCAGCTTTGATAAGGAAATCACTAAGTTTTTCGGCGTTCATATCGGCTGATGGGAAAATGGAAAACATCATCTTATCACACCGGTTAAGCGGAAAAATATAGTGAATTAACTGAATTTCTCACACATTCCAAACTCAACACGCCCATTATTCCAACCAACGTAAGCCGGAATAATGGGTATTTGAAATATCGTATGGTTGATTAAGCGGATTGACTATAGTAAATCAATCAAAAAAATATGACACCACAGCGAACCACCCTTTCCCAATTCCTTCCAGCCAGCGGGATGGAGAACGGTGTGTAGCGTGCTTGCCTAAGCATGCACGTGTTCTTTAAATTCCACATGAATGCCGTCTGAAACGAAGGTAACGAGTTTCTGCGCAGCTAGAACCGTAGGTTTCGCCAAAACGAGCGTAGCGGGTTTCTGCAAAGCTAAAATCAGATTTTCAGACGGCTTCGACATAAAACTCACAGAACAGGTGCGTGTTTTGGCGCACACCTTACAAGTGCCGGATTAAATGGTATGGATTATTTAGTTAATCCACTATATAAACATCATTAAGCCGTCTGAAAATCAAGTTTTCAGACGGCCTATTTCTATTCTGTTTCCAAACAGTCAGACATAAAGAAAAAGGCTTCCGAAACTTGGAAGCCTTTTTCAAAATCTGGCACGCCCACGGGGAATCGAACCCCGGTTACCGCCGTGAAAGGGCGATGTCCTAACCGCTAGACGATGGGCGCAGAATTCTCAAGTGGCGCACCCGGAGCGATTCGAACGCCCGACCCTCTGGTTCGTAGCCAGATACTCTATCCAACTGAGCTACGGGTGCTTGCTTAAGAAAGATTGAATTATATATAGCCGGTTATTTTGCGTCAAGCCCTTTGCTGGAAAAAAATCAAAAAAAGTGTAAAATGCCGCTTTGTTGTTTGAATTTACAGGAAAAGAAAATGGCGGATATTTCGCACTGGCCTGCTCTGGCGGCGGTATTTTCCCGCTTCGGCCTGCCGGTTGCCGTGGTGGATTTGGAATCTACGGGCGGCAATTTTTATCAGGACAGGATCACCGAAATCGCCCTGATTCGTTTTGAAAACGGCAAAATCCGGCGCTATGAACAGCTGGTTAATCCGCAGCAGCCGATTTCGGAATTTATTGAAAACCTGACCGGTATTTCCAATGAAACCGTCGCCCATGCGCCGGCTTTTGCCGACATCGCCGCGGATTTGCTGCCGTTGTTGCAGCATTCGCTGGTAGTTGCCCACAACAGCCGTTTCGACCATACTTTTCTGCGCCATGAGTTTGCCCGTGCCGGTATCGATTTTGCCGGTCCGGCATTATGCACCGTCCAACTTTCCCGCCGACTGTATCCCCAAGAATACAAACATAATTTAGACAGCATTATCGAGCGTTTCGATATTCCGGTTGCCAACCGCCATCGGGCGATGACCGATGTTGTCGCATTGTGCGACTTTTTGGAACGCAGCCTGCAAGAACACTCACCCGATGAATGGCTGCAGCAAAGCCAATCGCTGCTGCGCCCCGCCATGCTGCCTTCAACCTTGCCGCCCGATTTGCAGGGGCAAATCTATGCCCTGCCCGACAGCGCCGGTGCTGCGGTATGGCTGGACGCACACAGTCAGGCATTATCGGTGGAAGCCTACGAACACGCCTATTCGGAAATTTCGGCTGCGTTCAGCCGCAAAAAACTGCCGCCCTATCTCCAAGCCGCCGCCCAAATCCGCTTTATGCCCGCCATAGGTACGCTGCACGCCTTGTGGCTCAAGGCACAGGCGGCACTGGAACACCGGCTGATGCCGTCTAAAAACGGCAAATACTTTTTCACCGTACAATTTACTCCGTCCGCCCAAGGCGTATTGCAGGCAAAAATCGTTCCCCTCAACAACGGTTGGCACGAACGCAAACCAAATGGTCTGTTTCTGCACAAAAAAGCCGCCAAACGTGCTTTGGCGGACTGGGCGCAAACCCACGATCTTTGCCCTGCCTTGCTCGATATTCTGCCGACCACCTACGCCGCCAACCAGCCCTGCCCCTTGCAGGCACTCGGAAGCTGCGACGGCAACTGCCGCTCAAGTTCAGGTATCGAGCGGCACAACCGTTTAATCGAACAATACGCACCGCAACTGCCCGTTGCCGACTGGGGCAAGCTGCATGAATTTGATGTAACCGAACGCCACCCCTTAAACGGCAAAAGCATCACCTTCCGCTGCAGCGGCGGTGCCATCGCCCTGCCCGACGGCCGCTGGTATTTTGACGACACCCTCCACGCCGCCCTCAAAGCTGCCGTGAAGAAAAATAAAGCTGATATTCAGCCGGTAAAATAACGGCTGAATATCCTGTAAACGTTCTCAAAATATATAGACAAAACAGCGTTTTCGCTATATGTTGCGGTTCACTGATTAAAAGAATTCAAACCATGACTCCGAAAATCATTTTTTTCGACATCGACGACACGCTCTACCGCAAATACACCGACACTCTACGGCCCTCCGTCTTGCAGGCGATGAATGCTCTCAAGGCCAAAGGCATACTCACCGCCATCGCCACCGGCCGCACGCCTGCCGCTTTTCCCGAAAAAATCAAACAGCTTATCCGCCAATGCGGTATGGATATGCTGATTTCCATCAACGGTCAATATATTGAATACCAAGGGAAAATGTTGCAATCCTATCCGATGGACGAAGCCGACATTCACGCCGTTATCGCTGTTTTGCAGCGGAAAAACATTCCCTATGCGTTTGTCGGTACACAGCATATTGCCGTATCCGAACGCAATACGCTGACCGAAAACACGCTTGCCAGTATTCTGACCGTCTGCCCCGAAGACCCGCATTATTACCAGAAGCATGAAGTGTACCAAATGCTGGCATTCTATCCGCCGCAACAAGATGGAGAAATCAGCCCCGACATCGAAGCACTCGGCCTGAAAACCGTCCGCTGGCATGAAAACGCCGTCGATATCCTGCGCAGCGGCGGCTCAAAAGCCGTCGGCATTGCCCACTCCGTTGCCAAACTGGGCATAGCAATGCAGGACGTAATGGCGTTCGGCGACGGTATGAACGACATTGAAATGCTGCAAACCGTCGGCTTCGGCGTTGCCATGGGCAACGGCGAACCCCAAGCCAAAGCCGCCGCCCGCCATGTCTGCCCGAGCGTCGATGAAGACGGCGTGTATCGGGGGCTGCAGGAATTGGGGATTATTGATTAAATGCCACCGCCAAAACGAAGCCGTCTGAAAACTTGATTTTCAGACGGCTTCGTTTGCATTGTGCAAATATAGTGAATCAACCAAATTTCCAGCACATTCTAAACCCAACATGTCCGTCATTCCGACGAAAGTCGGAATCTATTTCAGCGGCTTAGGCAACTGTTTTTTCTTTACAGTTTCTGAATCTGACAGATGGATTCCGACTTTCGTCGGAATGACGGGGGTATCGGAAAATTGTATGGATTTTTAAGTGGATTCACTATAGTTTCCGCTGTTGACGGCAATTAAATCTATTTGTTACCACAATAAAAATATTCATTTTCATCTGCTTAATAAAGAATATCCTGAAGAGTGGTTCGATTGGCTGAATCAAAAATTAGCACTTTTAGGCAGCTGTATTGAAAACGTCAAAATTCAAGGCAACTTTGCCGAGAATCATCATCTTCCCCATATCAATGAAGCGACTTATTATCGGCTGTTGATTCCGACTTTGGCTGCTGAAAAAGCCCTGTATTTGGATTGTGATTTGGTCGTTAATACAGATTTATTACCACTGTATCAGACTGATTTGGGCGATAATTATCTGGCTGCAACGGTGGACGGGGTATTAAATTATACTGATCATTTTTATTATGAATTCCCTGATTTAAAGCCCTATTTTAATTCGGGTATTCTGTTGTTTAATCAAGACAAATGGAAAAAGGAAGGTTTGGTTGAAAAAGCCTTGGCGATGGCGGGACAATATAATAATTTCTATAGTCAATCTACCTAAAATAAATTACAATTTAGCCGACATTGATTCACCCAATTCCTCCCCATGACCTACTCAACAGACTTCCGCAAACTCGCCCTAGCCAAACTCAAACAAGGCCTTTCCATCCGCAAAGCAGCCAAAGAACTCGGTATCGGCAGCGATACCCTGTTCAGATGGACAAAGAACCCTGTCCCCAAAGCCTACCCCAAAGACAGAAAACCTTTCAAAATCACAAAAGAAGCACTGTTTCTGGATGTAGAACAATACCCCGATGCCTATTGCTACGAACGGGCAGAGCGGTTTAACTGTTCAACCAGTGCTATTCATAAAGCACTGCAAAAATACGGTATCAGCCGAAAAAAAGACCAATAAACACCCAAAGGCAAATGTCCGGCTCAGAAGACGGTTTATCAGACTCAAACACCGTTTTCATCTGAAAAAACGTCCGATTGTCTGTTTGGATGAAAGTGGATTCAGAACCTCCGTCCACCGTCCTTATGGGTATGCACCCAAAGGCAGCCTTTGCATCAATACTTATGACTGGCAGGGACATAATCAGACCAATGCCATCGGTGCGCTATAGTGAATCCACTTAAAAATCCATACAATTTTCCGATACCCCCGTCATTCCGACGAAAGTCGGAATCCATCTGTCAGATTCAGAAACTGTAAAGAAAAAACAGTTGCCTAAGCCGCTGAAATAGATTCCGACTTTCGTCGGAATGACGGGCATGTTGGGTTTAGAGTGTGCTGGAAATTTGGTTGATTCACTATATATGGCGGACGGCTGTTTGCGGTCGGTTTGTTTGACTGCAGTATCAACAGCAGGATATTTGATACTTGGGTAGAACAGCTGCTGATACCGCAGCTTCCGGATAACAGTGTGGTGGTCATGGATAATGCGGCGTTTCATAAGGGTAAGGCCGAAGCGTTATTGAAGGATAAAGGCCATACTGTCTTGTGGCTTCCTCCTTACAGTCCCGACTTAAATCCGATTGAGAAGAAGTGGGCTTGGTTAAAGGCCAGACGGAGGAAGTTTGGGGTGATGTCTGTGGATGAGTTGTTTAGGGGTGTTATTTAAATTTGGTGGATTCACTATACATTTTCAAATCGGCTGAAAAAAAGATATTTAACGGTTGATTGGTCAACATGATAAGCCTAAAAAACAGAATGCAAAAAATTTTTCCCAACTATATCTGAAAACTAGGCCGTCTGAAAATCAGATTTTCAGACGGCCTAGTTTTCAATCAAACCAAATATTTGTATTGATTACAGCGCTGCCAATGCGGCGTTGAATGTGGCGCTTGGGCGCATGGCTTGGGCGGCGGCTTGGGCATCGGCGGCGTAATAGCCTTGGATATCGACTGCTTTGCCCTGAACTTCTGCCAATTCTGCGGTGATTTTGGCTTCGTTTTCGCTCAAGGTGGCGGCCAATGGTGCGAATTTGGCTTTCAATTCGGCATCTTGGTTTTGTGCGGCCAAGGCTTGCGCCCAATAGAGGGCAATGTAGAAATGGCTGCCTCGGTTGTCGAGTTCGCCGGCTTTGCGTTTCGGCGATTTGTCGTTCAGCAGTAATTGTTCGGTTGCTGCGTCCAAGGTGTCTGCCAATACTTGGGCTTTGCTGTTGCCGGTTTTTTGTGCCAGATGTTCCAGCGATACTGCCAGTGCCAAAAATTCGCCCAAAGAGTCCCAACGCAGGTGGTTTTCTTCGAGGAATTGTTGGACGTGTTTCGGTGCAGAGCCGCCGGCACCGGTTTCAAACATGCCGCCGCCGTTCATCAGTGGCACGATGGAGAGCATTTTGGCGCTGGTACCCAGTTCCAAAATCGGGAACAGGTCGGTCAGGTAGTCGCGCAATACGTTGCCGGTTACGGAGATGGTGTCCTCACCGTTTTTCAGGCGCTGCAGGGTGAATTTGGTGGCTTCTACCGGCGCTAGGATGCGGATATCCAAGCCGTTGGTGTCCAAATCGGCCAGATAGGTATTGACTTTGTTAATCAGGCTCTTGTCGTGCGGACGGTTTTCATCAAGCCAGAATACGGCGGGGGTGTTGCTCAGGCGTGAACGGTTTACGGCGAGTTGAACCCAGTCTTTTACCGGTGCGTCTTTGGTTTGGCACATGCGCCAGATGTCGCCGGCTTCGACTTCGTGCTGCATCAGTACTTTGCCGGAAGCGTCCACTACTTCTACTTTGCCGTCGGCTTGGATTTCAAAGGTTTTGTCGTGTGAGCCGTATTCTTCGGCGGCTTGCGCCATCAGGCCGACATTCGGCACAGTACCCATGGTGGTCGGGTCGAATGCGCCGTTTTCACGACAGAAGTCGATGGTTGCCTGATATACGCCGGCATAGCTGCTGTCCGGAATCACGGCTTTGGTGTCTTGGGCTTTGCCTTCTTTGTCCCACATGCGGCCGGAATTGCGGATCATGGCCGGCATGGAAGCGTCCACAATCACATCGCTCGGAACGTGCAGATTGGTAATGCCCTTGTCGGAATCAACCATGGCCAAATCAGGATTGGCGGCGTAAACGGCGGCGATTTCGGCTTCGACGGCGGCACGGGTTTCAGACGGCAATTTGTCGAGGTTGGCCAGCAGATTGCCGAAACCGTTGTTTACATTGACACCGGCGGCGGCAAGTTCTGCGCCGAATTTTTCAAATACCGGTGCAAAAAAGGCTTTAACGGCGTGTCCGAAAATAATCGGATCGGACACTTTCATCATGGTGGCTTTCATGTGCAGCGAGAACAATACGCCTTTGGCTTTGGCATCTTGCACTTGTTCTGCCAAAAATGCCAGCAGGGCTTTTTTGCTCATCACGGTGGCATCGATAATTTCGCCTGCTTTCAGCGCCACCGGTTTGCGCAGGGCTTTTTGATTGCCCTGTTTGTCGGTGAACAGAATCGATACTTCGCCCGCTTCGGGTACGGTAACAGATTGTTCGTTATGGAAAAAGTCGCCGCTTTGCATGGTGGAAACGTGGGTTTTGGAATCTTTGCTCCAAGCGCCCATGCTGTGCGGATTTTTCTTGGCAAAATTTTTCACAGCTTTCGGAGCGCGGCGGTCAGAGTTGCCTTCGCGCAAAACAGGGTTTACGGCACTGCCTTTAATGCGGTCGTAACGTTCGCGAACGGCTTTTTCTTCGTCGGTTTGCGGGTCGGCCGGAAAATCGGGAACGGCAAAGCCCTTGCTCTGTAATTCTTTAATGGCGGCGGTCAGCTGCGGCACGGAAGCGCTGATGTTCGGCAATTTGATTACGTTGGCATCAGGCTGTTTGACCAGTTCGCCCAGTTCTGCCAAGGCATCGACTACACGCTGCTCAGGCTGCAGAAATTCGGAGAATTGCGCCAAAATACGGCCTGCCAGCGAAATATCGCTGGTTTTTACGTCCACGCCGGCTTCTTTGGTAAACGCCTGCACAATCGGCAACAGGGATTGGGTTGCCAATGCAGGCGCTTCGTCGGTATGGGTATAGATAATGGTGGCTTTGCTAGTCATAGATATTCTCTTGTAGGTTGTTGGGGTTTTTCTTTTATACACCCGATGCAGCAGTTTGTGCCTTTCGGTATGCAATAGCGGTTTTATTATGGCATATTTTGCAGAATATGGGGAAGATTTTGGATATGGCTTATTTGTTGTCTGTTTTCAGACGGCAATATCGTGAAATAATCAGAAAAAGATTATAGTGAAATAACCTAAAAAATATGACACCGCAGCGAGCCACCCTTCCCCTAACCCCTTCCCTCCAGCGGGACGGGGAACAGTGTGCAGGTGGCATTAGCTTACTGGCTTGTACAGAAAATTCAGCGTTTTAACTATATACAACGCAGCGAACCACTCATTCCCTAAGCCCTTCCCGCTTTAGTGAACTCACTTTCTTAACAACATGCCGTCTGAAAACTGTTTATGTCTGTTTTCAGACGGCCTTACATAAAAACGGATACCCGTTTCAGGTATCCGTTTTTTGTTTTCACTGTATTACAGCGAACGTGCCACTTCGACAATGTCGAAACATTCGAGTTGGTCGCCTTCCAAGATTTCGTTGTAGCCCTTAATCATCAGGCCGCATTCAAAGCCCATGCGGACTTCTTTAACGTCGTCTTTAAAGCGTTTCAACGAAGAAAGTTCGCCGGTATGAATCACCACGTTGTTGCGGATCAGGCGGACGTGGGAATCCCGTTTCACTACGCCGTCGGTTACCATACAGCCTGCGATGTTGCCGACTTTGGATACGCTGATAACTTGGCGGATTTCCACAGTACCGGTGATTTGTTCTTTCTCTTCCGGTGCCAACATGCCGCTCATCGCTGCTTTCACATCGTCAATCGCATCGTAGATGATGTTGTAGTAGCGGATTTCGACGCTTTCGTTTTCCGCCAGTTTGCGGGCGGAAGCGTCGGCACGCACGTTAAAGCCGATGATGAATGCGCCGGAAGCAATCGCCAGATTGACATCGCTCTCGGTAATACCGCCCACGCCGCTGTGCAATACGTTCACTTTCACTTCGTCGGTGGACAGTTTTTTCAGGCTGCCCGACAAGGCTTCGTACGAACCCTGTACGTCGGCTTTGATAATCACCGACAGGGATTGGGCTTGGTTTTCGCCCATATTGTTGAACATATTTTCCAGTTTCGCCGCCTGCTGTTTCGCCAGACGAACATCACGGTATTTGCCTTGGCGGAACAGGGCGATTTCGCGGGCTTTTTTCTCGTCGGCCAACACCATAGCGTCTTCGCCGGCGTTCGGCACATCGGACAGACCAAGAATTTCGACAGGAATGGAAGGACCGGCTTCAGTAATTTGTTTGCCGTTTTCATCGGTCATGGCACGGATTTTACCGAATGCCGTACCCGCCAGCAGCATATCGCCTTTTTTCAGCGTACCACTTTGCACCAGCAGCGTTGCCACTGCACCACGGCCTTTGTCCAAGCGGGCTTCGACAATAATGCCTTTGGCCGGCGCTTCCACAGGTGCGGTCAGTTCCAGCACTTCGGCTTCCAGCAGCACGGCTTCCAGCAACGCATCAATATTCAGACCCTGTTTGGCCGATACATCGACAAACTGCACATCGCCGCCCCACTCGTCCGGCACGACTTCGTGCGCCGTCAATTCTTGGCGGATACGTTCCGGATTGGCGGAATCTTTATCGATTTTATTGACGGCAACCACCATCGGCACGCCCGCCGCTTTGGCATGGGCAATCGCCTCGATGGTTTGCGGCATCACGCCGTCGTCGGCGGCCACCACCAGAATCACAATGTCGGTCGCTTTCGCACCGCGGGCGCGCATGGCGGTAAACGCTTCGTGGCCCGGAGTATCCAAGAAAGTAATCACGCCGCGAGGGGTTTCAACGTGGTAGGCACCGATATGCTGGGTAATGCCGCCCGCTTCGCCCTGTACCACTTTGGCACGGCGGATATAGTCGAGCAGCGAGGTTTTACCGTGATCGACGTGGCCCATAACAGTTACCACCGGCGGACGTGGCAAGGCTTCGGCTTCCACCGCTTCCGCACCTTCGTCCAAGAAGGCTTCCGGATCGTCGGCGGCGGCCGGTTTGCCGATATGGCCCAATTCTTCCACCACAATCAAGGCGGTGTCTTGGTCGATGGATTGGTTGATGGTTACCATCATGCCCATTTTCATCAGGGCTTTGACTACTTCCACGCCTTTGACCGCCATTTTGTGTGCCAAATCGGCAACGGTAATGGTTTCGGGAACCAAAACTTCGTGTACCACAGGCTCGGTCGGTGCTTGGAAAGCATGTTGGTTCGGCTCAAGTTTGAGCTGTTTTTTGCCTTTTTTACCGCCGCGTACACGCTCTTCCTGAGCGGTATTGCGGCCGTTGCGGCCTTTGGCGGCCTTACCGCGCGGACGTTCGTCGTCGTGGTTGCGGCGTTCGTCTTTTTTGGCTTTGCCTGCGGCGGGTTTTTCAACAACAGCAGCAGGGGCATTTTCAGACGGCTTGCTCGGTTTGGCAGTACGGTTTTCCATCGACTTGCCTTGCTCGGCGGCTTTGGCATCCTGCAATGCCTGCTGTTTTACCGCTTCACGGCGTGCCTGACGTTCTTGTTTTTCACGCAGCAGGGCTTCCTGATGCGCACGCAGGGCGGCGGCACGGCGTGCTTCTTCGTCACGCTGTGCCTGTTCTTCGGCACTGACCACCGGCTGCGGCGTTTCTACCGGAGCGGCTTTTTTCACGTCTTTGCCTTTGGCGGCTTTTTCCGCTTTCGGTTTGGCGTTTTTGGCTTTTTCAGACGGCTTGTCTGCTTTTTCCGCTGCTTTTTCTACCGGTTTTTCAACTGGTTCCGCAGCAGCTTTGGTTTCGCTTTGTGCTTTTGCCGCTTTCAGTTTTTCCGCTTCGGCTTGGGCTTTGGCTTTTTCGGCCGCTGCTTTTTCGGCGGCTTCCCGCTCGGCCTGTTCTTTGGCGGCTTTTTCCGCTTCGGCCTTCTGCTGCGCCTCGGCTTTTTGTTTGGCTTGGGCGGCAAGTTCTTCGGCTGACGGAATCGCTACTGTGCGGCGGCTGCGGCGGGTTTCCACTTTCACGCCCGCTACTTGGCTGACTTCGGTTTTGGTACGGCGTACGCTCAATACCTGCCCGGCATCACGGCCGTTTTTCTTTTGCAGATAAGCGTTGAGCAGCTGTTTGTCTTCCAGCGTCAGACTGTCGCCGCCGCTGTTTTTTTCAACACCGGCACTTTTCAGCTGTTGCAATAAATCATCAACCGGTTTGTTCAGTTCGGCGGCAAATTGTTCTACTGTCGTGTTATTCATCTATCTACCCCCTTATTGGTTTTCGGCAAACCAGTGTTCCCGTGCCGCCAAAATCACTTTTTTGGCTTCTTCTTCGGTAATACCGGTAATTTCAATCAATTCATCCACTGCCAACTCTGCCAGATCGTCCCGGTTGGTGATACCGGCCTGCGCCAAGTCGTGCAGCATATCGGTATCCATACCGTCGAGCGTGCGCATGTCTTCCGCCACTTCGTCCAGTTTTTCTTCCGAAGCAATCGCCAGCGTCAGAATCGCATCACGGGCACGGTTGCGCAGGGCTTCTACCAATTCTTCATCGAAGCCGTCGATTTCCAGCAGTTCGGCGGCCGGCACATACGCTACTTCTTCCAAAGTGGCAAAGCCTTCCTGCACCAGAATATCGGCGGTTTCTTCGTCAAGGTTCAGATGTTCGGTAAACAGGCTGCGGATTGCAGCGTCTTCGGCGGCGTTGCGCTCGTCTGCTTCGGCAACCGTCATAATATTCAGCTGCCAGCCGGTCAAATCGGATGCCAAACGTACGTTTTGACCGCCCCGACCGATGGCCAGCGCCAGCTGGTCTTCCGCCACAATCACATCGACAGAATGTTTGTCTTCGTCAATCAGAATGCGGGTAACTTCCGCAGGCGACAGGGCGTTAATCACAAACTGTGCGGTTTCCGGCGACCACAGCACCACATCGATACGCTCGCCGGACAATTCGTTGGAAACGGCATTGA
This sequence comes from Neisseria lisongii, assembly GCF_028463985.1. NCBI lineage: Bacteria > Pseudomonadati > Pseudomonadota > Betaproteobacteria > Neisseriales > Neisseriaceae > Neisseria > Neisseria lisongii. The sequence goes on from NZ_CP116766.1 coordinate 1,316,782, forward strand.
CACGGGAACCCCGCACGCCGATACAGGTGCCTTGCGGATCAATGCGTTGATCGTTGGCTTTCACCGCCACTTTGGCACGCTGACCCGGATCACGGGCAACTTCACGGATTTCCAACAGGCCGTCGGCAATTTCCGGCACTTCCATTTCATACAGTTTCGCCAGAAAATCTTTAGACGTACGGCTCAAAATCACCTGTTTGCGGCCGGTGTTGCCGATTTCGTCCACCCGCAGAAACAGCGTGCGGATACGGTCGCCGGTGCGGAAGTTTTCACGGGGAATCATTTGTTCCCTCGGCAACAAAGCGTCCAAACGACCGATTTCGACAATAATGCCGTGGCGCTCGATGCGTTTCACCGTACCCATTACAATGTCTTCTTTGCGGGCCAAGAATTCGTTGAGAATCTGTTCCCGCTCGGCATCGCGGATGCGCTGCAGAATAATCTGTTTGGCGGTTTGTGCAGCTTGGCGGCCGAAGCCTTCGTTTTCGAGCTGCTCTTCGTAATATTCGCCGATTTGAATGGTTGTACCCGGAATTTCTTCCTGAATTTCTTCGATGGTTTTTTCCACGTCCGGATAGGTATAGTCTTCGTCGGCAACAATCAGCCAGCGGCGGAAGGTGCGGTATTCGCCGGTTTCACGGTCGATTTCCACACGCACGTCCATGTGTTCCCGGTTGGCTTTTTTCTTGGCGGCGGTGGACAGGGCAAATTCCAATGCCTCAAACACCACTTCCGCTTCTACGTTTTTCTCACTCGCCAGCGCTTCGGCCAGCTGCAACATTTCACGACTCATCTTGTTCAATCTCCAGTATCCGGTATGTTTTAAAATTTAAATTCGGGACGCAGACGCGCTTTGTCGATATTGCCGATTTCGATGGCAACGGTTTTGCCGTCAAACGAAAGGCTGACGGTGTCGTTTTCGCAGCCTTCGATTTTGCCGATAAAGTTTTTCTGTCCGTCAATCGGCAAACGGGTTTTGATTTTTGCCTGCTGTCCGGCAAAGCGTACGAAATCGGCGGCTTTTTTCAGCGGACGGTCCAAACCGGGGCTGGAAATTTCCAGACGTTTGTAGTCCACGTCTTCCACCATAAAGACACGGCTCAGGTGGTTGCTGACGGTGGCGCAGTCTTCAACGGTAATACCGCCTTCTTTGTCGATAAAAATGCGCAAATCGCCCTGCGCCGTCAATTCGAAATCCACCAGCTCATAGCCCAAGCCCGGTAGGGTTTTGTCAAGAATGTTTTGGATATCCATACTGCTCCAAAGGGTAGAAACAAAAAAAATGGCTCGAGGCCATTTTTCGATAAACTGTCGTTAAAATCGTTTGTTCCCGCACTACACCGGCATGTTTTGCCTAAAGAAACAAATGTTTTCAACTTTATGAAAAATTGCGGCTATTATAACCTGTTTCCGCAAAAAAAAGAAGCATTGATTTTAATCGGCTTTTTCCCGCTTTGACAGAGACCGGAAAACGGCATTTTCAGACGGCCTCGCCAACGCCGCCGCACTTGCGCAAACGCCCGGCTGTCTCTACAATCAAAACCCGTCTGTTTTGATTCTACAAAGGCCGAACCATGTCTGCCCCTGCGATTTACAACTTCTCCGCCGGCCCCGCCGTGTTGCCCGAAGCGGTGCTGCGTACCGCCCAACAGGAAATGCTGGATTACAACGGCACCGGTTTTCCGGTGATGTCGATGAGCCACCGCTCGGAAATGTTTATGAGCATTCTCCATCATGCCGAACAGGATTTGCGCCAACTTTTAAATATTCCGAACAACTATAAAATCCTGTTTTTACAAGGCGGCGCAACCACGCAGTTTAATATGGCGGCGATGAATCTGGCGCACGGTTTCAAACGTGCCGACGCAGTGGTAACAGGCAACTGGAGCCGCATTGCCTACGAACAGATGCAGCTTTTGGGCGATACGCAGATTCATTTGGCGGCACACGGCGGCGAGTTGTTTGACTATACCGACCTCCCCGCCCCCGATACTTGGGATATTGCGCCCGATTCGGCTTTTGTACATTTTGCCATCAACGAAACCGTCAATGGTCTGCAATATCAAGATGTACCCAAACTTTCAGACGGCATGCCGCCTTTGGTGTGCGATATGTCGAGCGAAATCCTGTCCCGCAGCTTTAATGTCGCCGATTACGGGCTGATTTACGCCGGTGCGCAAAAAAACATCGGCCCGTCCGGCGCAACCGTGGTGATTATTCGGGAAGATTTGCTAGAGCGTTGCCCGAAAAACATACCCAATGTGTTCAGCTATCGCGCCCATATCGAGAAAAACGGCATGTACAACACCCCCGCCACCTATCCGATTTACATTTCCGGCTTGGTATTCCGCTGGCTGCAAAGTCAGGGCGGCGTAAAAAAAATCGAACAGATCAACCGCATCAAAGCCGAAACGCTCTATTCCGCCATCGACAACAGCGGCGGTTTCTACACCAACAAAATCCACCCGAACGCCCGCTCCAAAATGAACGTCGTGTTCCAAACCCAAAGCAGCGAATTGGACAAAACCTTTGTTTTAGAAGCCGAACTGGCGGGGCTGAAACTGCTCAAAGGCTATCCTTCGGTCGGTGGGATGCGGGCCAGCATTTACAACGCCATGCCGCTCGAAGGCGTGCAGGCACTGCGTGATTTTATGCTGGATTTCCAACGCCGCTACGGCTGAAAACCGCCATCCGCCGCAAACAGGCCGTCTGAAAACGAACAAGTGGCATTTCCCACTGCGAGAACCCGATTTTCAGACGGCCTCAACGATGAGAACGGCTTTCAACAACCCACCGCACACGGCACTCCGTGTTATCCATTCTCATCATACATCACACAAAATTTGAATTTTTCACAAAGGTTTAACTTTCATTATGGACGCTTTGCAACTGCTGACTACCCGCCGTTCTTCCAAAAAACTGGCCGCACCCGCTCCGAGTGCCGAGCAAATCGAACTCATGCTCCAAGCCGCCACCCAAGTGCCGGATCACGGCAATATGCGGCCGTTCCGCTTTACCGTGATTCAGAGCGAAGACGGTCTGCAACGCTTCCGCTCGCTGCTGCGTCAAACCGTTACCGAATTGAATTTCGGCGAAGAATCCATGATTAAGGCTGAAAAAATCGGCAATATGGCACCGCTGGTAATCGGTGTCGGCTTCCGCCCCAACAAAGAAGTCGCCAAACCCAAACCCGAATGGGAACAAATGCTTAGCGCCGGTTGCGCCGCCTACGCCCTGCAACTGGCCGCCAATGCCCAAGGTTTCGACAACGTCTGGATTACCGGCCTGTGGACCAACAGCCCGTTGATGCGGGAAGCCTTCGGCTGCGGCGAAAAAGACAAAATCATCGGCCTGATTATGATCGGCACGCCGGCCGAAGAAACCGGCGGCGGCAAAAATACCGATTTATCGGAATTTGTGCAATATTGGTAAGGTTTGATTGAAAACAGGCCGTCTGAAAACCGGACAATCGGTTTTTCAGACGGCCTTTGTTTATTTATTCGATGGCGGGATTGGTTTTCCAATGGCGGCTTAACTGAATTTTGAACACATTCAAAATTCACCCCGCCCGTTATTCCGGCTTTCGTCTTTATACAGAAATTCGGCATTTCACCGATTAGCTTTCTTCCGCCGCCTCGTAAGCCTCGACAATTTTCTGCACCAAAGGATGGCGTACCACGTCTTCGCTGGTAAAGGTATGGAAATACAGCCCTTCCACATGGCGCAGTTTTTCCTGAGCGTCTTTCAAACCCGATTTGATGTTGCGGGGCAAATCGATTTGGCTGATGTCGCCGGTAATCACGGCTTTTGCGCCGAAACCGATGCGGGTCAGAAACATTTTCATCTGTTCGGGCGTGGTGTTTTGCGCCTCGTCCAAAATCACATAAGCGCCGTTGAGCGTACGCCCCCGCATATAGGCCAGCGGGGCAATTTCAATCAGACCTTTTTCCATCAGTTTGCTGACCCGATCGAAGCCCATTAAGTCATATAAAGCGTCGTACAGCGGCCGCAGATAGGGATCGACTTTCTGCGCCAAGTCGCCCGGCAGGAAACCCAGTTTCTCGCCCGCTTCCACCGCCGGACGCACCAACACAATCCGTTCGATTTGGTGTTTTTCCATCGCATCAACCGCCGCCGCCACCGCCAGATAGGTTTTCCCCGTACCGGCGGGGCCGAGGCCGAATACGACATCATGATTGAGCAGCGCACGGATATAGCCGTTTTGACGGGGCGTGCGGCCGCCGATACTCCCCCGCTTGGTGCGGAAATAATATTGTTGGTCGCGGTGTTGTTCCTGATGCTGCGCATCTGCGGTTTTGGCTTCCACCGCCGCCAACTGAATGGCTTCTGCTTCCAATTCGCCCTGCTCCGCCTGTTCCGCCAATGCCAGCAACGCCCGCCGCCCGGCATGTGCCAGCACACCCATAAAGGTAAAATGCTCGAAACGGCGGCTGATTTGGATATCCAGCGCTTTTGCCAATATTTCGAGATTGCTGTCCAAGGCACCGCACAGGCGCTGCAATACGGCATTGTCGATTTCTTCAAACTGCAAATGGACGGTATGTGTCATGAAACCAATATTCCCTGTCGAATCGGTAAAACCGCTATTATACGCCTGAATAGCACATGCAAAGCAAACATTTACCCGCCCACTGTTGAGCGGAAAATATTCGAAAATACGATTATTTTGCGCCCCAAACCTTATCGTTTTACCGTTTTCAGCAAAATTTGTTTAAAAAATCCCTGCTTTTGCAGCCGTTTTATGCTACATTTTGATTGTCAATATTTTAACGTTTCAAGATAAAAGGCAATCGGTTAGAATACTGTTTATAAAAACGCAACCCAAGCCGCCAGCCTTTGCACAATAAAATCAGGAGAAAACCATGCCCTCACCGCTTTCATTTATCCGCAACGATATTCAGGCCATGCAGGCGTATCAGATTGCGGATTTGCCGGAAAACTTTATCAAGTTGGACGCAATGGAAAGCCCGCATCACCCGTTTGCACACAATCCGGAATTATTGGCGCAATGGCAGATGCTGCTGGGCAATGCACCGATTCACCTGTATCCCAATCCGGCCGCCAGCGGTTTGCAGTCGGCGCTGCGGCAGGCGTTCGGCATTCCCGAAGCGGCGCAGATTGCACTGGGCAACGGTTCGGACGAACTCATCCAGTTTCTGACCATGCTGGTGGCCAAACCCGGAGCAAAAGTTTTGGGTGTCGAGCCGAGTTTTGTGATGTACCGCCACAATGCGGCGCTTTACGGCATGGAGTATATCGGCGTACCGCTCAAAGAAGATTTTACTCTGGACTTGGCGGCGGTGTTGTCAGCCGTGCAAACCCATAATCCGGCGCTGATTTTCCTTGCTTATCCCAACAATCCGACCGGTGTCTGCTTCAAGCGTGAAGAAATCGAAGCCGTGATTGCCGCCGCACAGGGCATTGTGGTGGTGGACGAAGCCTACGGCGCATTCAACAACGACAGTTTCCTTACGCAGGCGGGCAGCATTGAGAATTTGGTGGTGATGCGTACCATCAGCAAAATCGGTTTTGCCGGACTGCGTATCGGCTATGCCGCCGGCAGCCCGATGGTGATGAACGAACTGGCGAAAATCCTACCGCCCTACAATATGAACCAGCTCAGTCTGGCCAGCGCCAAATTCGCCATGCAGCACGCCGAAACCATCAACCGCACCGTTTCCGAACTGAAGGCCGAACGCGAACGCATGTATGCCGCATTATCGCAAATAAGCCGTCTGAAAACCTTCCCGAGCCAAGCCAACTTTCTAACCGTGCGTGTTCCCGATGCGCTCGAACTGTTTGAAACGCTCAAACAACACCGCATCCTGATTAAAAAGCTGCACGGCACCCACCCGCTGCTGGAACAGTGCGTACGCATTACCGTCGGCTCGCCGCAGCAAAACGATGCCGTGTTGGCAGTTATCCGCAAGCTCTACGGCTGACCTGTTCCCTTTATTTTATTGTCAAACAAATATCACGAGTTTTTTATGAACACCGTCCAATTACATTTACAAAACTTGCACCTGCTGATTGAAGAAGCCGGTTCTCTAAGCGCCCTTGCCCGCCAGTGCGGCTACGGCAAATCCGCTTCCCTGTCGCAACTCAAACGCCGCCTCGAAAGCCAATCCGGCGACGACAGCGCACGGGGCATCCGCCCGTCGCTGGCCGCCAAGCTGGAAAAAAGCATGAACAAACGCAAAGGCTGGCTCAACCGGGACCACAGCAAAGACTTGGAAAAAGCCCGTGCGGCCGAACAGACGGCTCAAGAAACCGAAAACCCGACCATGCCGTCTGAAAACGCCGTTTCCTTTACCGCCGCAGCGGGCGACCGCACCGCCACCGTTACCCGCAACACCAGCGAAACCCAAATTACCGTGTCCGTCAATCTCGACGGCAGCGGCTGCGGCCGTTTCGACACCGGCGTACCGTTTCTCGAACACATGCTCGACCAAATCGCCCGCCACGGCATGATCGACATCGACATCACTTGCAAAGGCGATCTGCACATCGACGACCACCACACCGTAGAAGACATCGGCATTACCTTGGGTCAGGCGCTGAAACAGGCCTTGGGCGACAAAACCGGCATCCGCCGCTACGGCCACGCCTATGTGCCGCTTGACGAAGCCCTGAGCCGTGTCGTGCTGGACTTGTCCGGCCGCCCCGGTTTGGTGTACAACATCGAATACACCCGTGCCTTAATCGGCCGCTTCGATGTCGATTTGTTCAGCGAATTTTTCCAAGGCTTGGTCAACCACAGCATGATAACGCTGCACATCGACAACCTGCGCGGCCGCAATGCCCACCATCAGGCAGAAACCGTATTCAAAGCCTTCGGCAGAGCGCTGCGCATGGCCGTGGAACACGATGAACGCATGGCCGGAAAAATGCCTTCCACCAAAGGCACACTGACCGCATAACCCAAACTATGCCGTCTGAAAACGAGCAAAGCGAGTTTCTGCGAAGCTAAAACCGAAGGTTTCGCCAAAACAAGCAAGGCGAGTTTCTGCGAAGCTAAAACCAAAAATTTCGCCAAAACAAGCAAAGCAAATTTCTGCGAAACCGAAACACCGTTTTTCAGACGGCCTACCCGCCCCACTTTACACCAAAACAAGGAGAAACATCATGCAGGAACACAATAAAATCGGCTGGATCGGCATGGGCCAAATGGGCATTCCGATGGTAAACCGTCTGCTCGACAACGGCATCGAAGTCGGCGTATTCAACCGTGCGCCGCAAAAAACCGCCGAAGCCGCCGCCAAAGGCGCTAAAGTTTACCCGTCCGCCCAAACCTTGGTGCAGGATTATCCGGTCATCTTCCTGATGGTATCCGACTACGCCGCCGTAAACGACATTGTCGAATCGCTGAAAAACGACTTGTCTGGCAAAATCATCGTCAATATGAGCACCATCGCCCCCAGCGAAAACCTGAAAATCAAAGCCGCCGTCGAAGCCTACGGTGGACAATTCGCCGAAGCGCCGGTATCCGGCTCGGTCGGCCCCGCCACCAACGGCACCCTGCTGATTCTGTTCGGCGGCGACGAAGCCGTGTTGAATCCGCTGCAAAAAGCCTTTTCCTTCCTCGGCAAAAAAACCTTCCATTTCGGCGCAGTCGGCAAAGGTTCGGGCGCTAAATTGGTACTCAATTCCCTGCTCGGCATTTTCGGCGAAGCATACAGCGAAGCCATGCTGATGGCACGCCAGTTCGGCATCAACACCGACACCATCGTCGAAGCCATCGGCGGCTCGGCCATGGATTCGCCGATGTTCCAAACCAAAAAATCCCTGTGGGCCAACGGCGAATTTCCGCCGGCATTCGCCCTCAAACACGCCAGCAAAGACCTCAACCTCGCCTGCATGGAAGCCGCTGCAGCCGGCAGCCGCCTACCCGCAGTGGAAACCGTTGCCGAAAGCTACCGCCAAGCGGTTCAATCGGGCTACGGCGAGCAAGACGTTTCCGGCGTATATCTGAAACTGGCGGAACAATAAACCGCAAGCCGTCTGAAAACACGACCCGTTTTTCAGACGGCCTCTCTACCTGAAATTGCTGACAATACCCGCATTGCAGGCCGTATTTTGTTACAATACGCAGATCATTTATCTATAAACAAAAGATTCAGCATAATGAAAACCGCTATCATAGATTACGGCATGGGCAATCTGCATTCGGTACTCAAATCGGTGCAGGCCGCACAAAAAATGTCCGGCAGCCCCATGGAAATTTATCTGACCGACCAACCCGAACAGGTTGCCGCCGCCGATAAAATCATTTTCCCCGGACAGGGTGCAATGCCCGACTGCATGGCGGCGCTGCAGCGCAGCGGCCTGCGCGAAGCCGTGGCCGACGGTTTGAAAAACAAACCTTTTTTCGGCATCTGCGTCGGGGCGCAACTTTTGTTTGAACACAGCGAAGAAGGCGACACCGCCGGTTTGGGCTGGTTTGAGGGCGAAGTCAGACGCTTTGCCGCCAATCAGCACGATGCCGGGGGCAACCGGCTGAAAGTGCCGCACATGGGCTGGAACACCGTCCGCCAAACCCGCCCGCACCCGCTGTTTGCCGACATCGCCCAAGACACCCGCTTCTATTTCGTCCACAGCTATTATTTTGCGCCGAAGCAGCAGGAAATCGTGTTGGGCAGCAGCGAATATCCGCACGAATTTGCCTGCATTGTCGGCAAAGACAATGTATTTGCCACCCAGTTTCACACCGAAAAAAGCCACGACGGCGGCCTTTTGCTGCTGCGTAATTTTTTAAACTGGCGGCCTTAGCCGTTTGGATTTTGCTGAAATTTCAGACGGCCTCGCAAACACCATTTACCACAGGAAACCAACCATGCTGCTCATTCCGGCAATCGATTTGAAAGACGGACAATGCGTCCGCCTGAAACAGGGTCTGATGGATCAGGCCACCGTATTTTCCGACACACCGGCGCAAACCGCCGCCCACTGGTTCAAACAGGGCGCACGCCGCCTGCATTTGGTCGATCTCAACGGCGCTTTTGCCGGCGAGCCGAAAAATTTTCCGGCGATTAAAGAGATTCTTGCCGAAGTTGCCAAAGACATCCCCGTGCAGTTGGGCGGCGGTATCCGTGATTTGGCAACTATCGAAAAATATCTGGATTTGGGGCTGACCGATGTGATTATCGGCACGGCGGCGGTGAAAAATCCGGCATTCGTCCGAGAAGCCTGTCAGGCATTCCCCGACCGGATTATTGTCGGCTTGGATGCCAAAGACGGCATGGTCGCCATCGACGGCTGGGCTACGGTTACCGAACATCATGTTATTGATTTGGCAAAACGTTTTGAAGACGACGGCGTAAACAGCATCATCTACACCGACATCGGCCGCGACGGCATGATGAGCGGCGTGAACATCGAAGCCACCGTCAAACTGGCGGAATCGGTCGCCATTCCGGTGATTGCTTCCGGCGGACTGACCAATCTGGACGACATTCGGGCATTGTGTGCCGTCGAACACAGCGGCGTGCAGGGTGCGATTACCGGCCGGGCTATTTACGAAGGCAGCATTGACTTTGCCGAAGCCCAGCAGCTTGCCGATACGCTGGCCGCCCGCTAACCCGTTTTCAGACGGCCTGATTTCAACCACAGGAAACCCGATATGGCATTGGCAAAACGCATTATTCCCTGTTTGGACGTTAATAACGGCCGTGTCGTCAAAGGCGTGAATTTTCTCGGCCTGCGCGATGCGGGTAATCCGGTTGACGTTGCCAAACGCTACAACGACGAAGGGGCGGACGAACTGACGTTTCTCGACATCACCGCCTCGTCCGACAACCGAGACACCATTTTGCACGTCATCGAAGAAGTCGCCTCGCAAGTCTTTATTCCGCTGACCGTCGGCGGCGGCGTACGCTCGGTGGCCGATGTGCGCCGCCTGCTCAACGCCGGTGCCGACAAAGCCAGCATCAACACCGCCGCCGTAACCAATCCCGATTTAGTCAATGAAGCCAGCGGCTTTTTCGGCTCGCAGGCGATTGTGGTGGCGATTGATGCCAAAGCAGTCAATCCCGAAAACACCCGCTGGGAAATCTTCACCCACGGCGGCCGCAGCCCGACCGGCTTGGACGCTGTCGAATGGGCGGTGGAAATGCAGCGGCGGGGCGCAGGCGAAATCCTGCTTACCTCGATGGATCGGGACGGCACCAAAGCAGGCTTCAACCTCCCGCTGACCCGTGCCGTCAGCGAAGCCGTGGATATTCCCGTGATTGCTTCCGGCGGGGTCGGCAACGTGCAGCACCTGATTGACGGCATTCGGGAAGGCAAGGCGGATGCCGTGTTGGCCGCCAGCATTTTCCATTTCGGCGAAGTCAGCATACACGAAGCCAAAGCCGCCATGCAGGCGGCGGGTATCGAAGTCCGGCTGTAATGCAGGCCGTCTGAAAATCAAGAGAACGCAATCATGGAACTCGATTTAAATTTAGGCCAATACCTGCTGATCGGCGCACTCGGCTTGGTTGCCGGTGTCATCAATATGATGGCGGGCGGCGGCTCGAACCTGATTTTGCCGGTATTGATGGTGTTCGGCATTCCCGCCGACATCGCCAACGGCACCAACCGTGTCGGCGTATTCATGCAGTCGGTTTCCGGCGTGTTCGGTTTCCATAAAGCCAAACGCCTACCGACCGAGGATTTGCCCGCCATCATCTGGCCGACCATGGTCGGCGGCCTGATTGGCGCATTGTGCGCCTCGTTTGCCCCCGTTGCCGTATTGAAACCGCTGCTGCTGCTGACCATGCTCGGCGTTGCCGCCTTGGTTGCCTTCAACCCCAACCTGCTGGTACACGCCCACGGTGTCGAACCCGTCCGGGTTGCCGACCGTCCCAATGCCCGATTGGCACTGATTGTTGTCGGCATGTACGGCGGTTTTGTGCAGGCGGCCACCGGCTTTATCCTGCTCCCCGTTCTCGCCGGCCTGCTGCGCTACGACCTTGTCCGTGCCAACGCCCTCAAAGTCTGCTGCACGCTCGGCTTTACGCTGGTGGCGCTGGCCATCTTCATCTCACGGGGACAAGTGATGTGGGATGTCGGGCTGGTGCTGGCCGTCTGCAGCGCCATCGGTGCCAGACTCGGCGTGAAAACCGCCATCAAGCTCAAGCAGGAAACCCTGCGCAAAATTTTATTTGTCATGACCTTGGTCGCCGTAGTTCTGGCACTGTTCGGCTAACCAACAGGCCGTCTGAAAACCGCAGGTTTCGCTAAAACGGGCAAACCACATTTTCAGACGGCCTCCCCTATCCAATATAAGAAAGCAACAAAATGTCGATTGAAACAATCCTGCAAGGCGTGAAATTTGACGAAAAAGGACTGGTTTGCGCCATCGCCCAAGATTGGCAAAGCAAACGGGTATTGATGGTCGCATGGATGAACGCCGAAGCCCTGCAGAAAACCGCCGAAACCGGTTTTGCCCATTATTACAGCCGCTCCCGCCAAAAACAGTGGCTCAAAGGCGAAGAATCCGGCCACACCCAAAAAGTACACGAACTACGGCTCGACTGCGACGGCGACGCTGTTGTTATGCTGATCGAACAAAACGGCGGCATCGCCTGCCACACCGGCCGGGAAAGCTGCTTCTACAAAATATGGCAAAACGGCGCATGGCATACCGCCGACCCTGTTTTGAAAAACGAAGCGGATATTTACGGCGGCAAACACCCTTAAACCCATGCCGTCTGAAAACGAGCAAAGCGAGTTTCTGCGCAACTAAAACCGTAGGTTCCGCCAAAACAGTTTTTCAGACGGCCTTACCCCATTTTCCAAGCCCCAAAACCATGAACGAAAACATTTTAAGCGAAATCCAAAACGTGATTGATTCACGCAAAGGCCAAAACCCTGACACCTCTTATGTTGCCCAACTGCTACACAAAGGCGGCGACAAAATCCTGAAAAAAGTCATCGAAGAAGCCGGCGAAGTATTGATGGCCTCCAAAGACAACGACCCCGCCCACCTGATTTACGAAACCGCCGACCTTTGGTTTCACAGCATGGTCTTGCTGGCACACCACGGTTTGCGTGTCGAAGATGTCGTCAGCGAACTCGCCCGCCGCCAAGGTTTGTCGGGGCTGGCCGAAAAAGCCGCTCGCACAGAACGCTGAAACTGTATTACAATCATGCCTATTCTACCGAAGTCCCACCACATACCAAAAACGATTCGGAAGCCACTATGAACAACTGCATTTTCTGCAAAATCGCCGCCGGCGAAATCCCGTCGGCAAAAGTATATGAAGACAGCGACATGCTGTGTTTCAAAGACATCAATCCGGCAGCACCGGTACACCTGCTGCTGATTCCCAAAATCCATTTCGACTCGCTGGCGCACGCCCAAGCCGAACACCAAACCCTGCTCGGCAAAATGATGCTCAAAGTGCCGCAAATCGCCGCAGAAGCAGGTCTGAGCAACGGTTTCAAAACCTTAATCAACACCGGCAAAGGCGGCGGGCAGGAAGTGTTCCACCTGCATATCCACATTATGGGTACACCGGCATAACGCAGCCTCAGTGCAAACCGTATTCACATTTATTTCACCTAAACAAAGGAAACCATTATGGGCAGCTTTTCCCTCTGGCATTGGATTATCGTTCTGATTATTGTCGTATTGGTGTTCGGTACCAAAAAACTACGCAATGTCGGCAAAGACTTAGGCGGCGCAGTACATGATTTCAAACAAGGCCTCAACGAAGGCACCGATGCTCCAAACGCCAAAAAAGACGACGTAATCGAACATAAAAAAGACGAAGACAAAGCCTGATTTCCATGTTTGATTTTGGATTAAGCGAACTTCTGCTGACCGGCGTTATCGCCCTGATTGTCTTAGGTCCGGAGCGGCTGCCCAAAGCCGCCCGTATGGCGGGCAATCTGGTCGGGAAACTGCAGCGTCTGGTCAGCAGTGTCAAACAGGAATTGAGCGTACAGGCGGAATTGGACGAGTTGCGGCAGGCAAAACAGGAATTCGAACAGGCCACCCAAGCCTTCCAAACGCAGCTTAAAGATACCGGCGACGGCCTCAACAGCAGCCTCGGCGAGATTTCAGACGGCCTCAAACCGTGGGAACGCCTGCCCGAGCAGCGTACGCCCGCCGATTTCGGCATGGATACCGCCGCCGATACGGCCGATACAATCGATACCGCCGCTGCTGAAACGCCTGAAGTGCCGACAGATGAAAACGGCCAGCCGATTGCCCCTCCAGCCGCCGCAGACGACGGCGATCAGGCGTGGAAACAATACCTGCTCGGCGGCGGCAGCCGCAACGTTCAGGAAGTCAGCTATGCAGAAATCCCAAGCACTGCTGCGGTTTCGTCAGGACTGCATACGCCGTCTCTGCGCCAGCAGGCGCTGCGCCGCAAACGGGACGCACGCCCGAGATTCCGTCCGCAACCCAAACTTCGTGTCCGCAAAAAGTGAGTAAACGGTGTCTGAACCTTCCAACGAACAAGTTACCCAGCCTTTAATCGAACACCTGCTGGAACTGCGCCGCCGCATGATGTGGATCGTCGGCGCGACCCTGCTCTGCTTTATCGCACTGATGCCTTTTTCCCAGCAGCTTTATTCGTTTGCCGCCGAGCCGCTGATGGCCAATCTTCCGGCCGACACCAGCATGATTGCCACCGATGTAATCGCCCCGTTTTTCGTGCCGGTCAAAGTAACCCTGATGGCGGCATTCCTGCTGTCGCTGCCGCACACGCTGTATCAGATTTGGGCATTTGTCGCACCGGCGCTCTACCAAAACGAAAAACGCCTGATTACGCCGCTGGTTTTATCCAGCTTCCTGCTGTTTTTTACCGGCATGGCGTTTGCCTATTATCTGGTGTTCCCCGTTATCTTCAAATTTTTAGCGGGCGTAACGCCGGTCGGTGTGAACATGGCGACCGACATCGACAAATACCTGTCGTTTATCTTGGGTATGTTTGTCGCCTTCGGCACGACTTTTGAAGTACCGGTTGTGGTGGTCTTACTGGCACGCATGGGCATTGTGGACGTGAAACAGCTCAAAGCCGCCCGCCCGTATGTGGTGGTCGGTGCCTTTATCGTCGCCGCCGTGATTACCCCGCCTGATGTGATTTCGCAAATCCTGCTCGCCGTGCCGCTGATTGCGCTTTACGAAGCCGGTATCTGGTTCAGCCGCTTTATCAGCGTCCGTGTTCGGGAACTGGAAGAAAGCAGGGAAGACAGTGATACCGAGTGATCACAGCCATATTTTTACCATATATAGTGAATTCACTATAGGCCGTCTGAAAATGCGATTTCCATCATCGCCGAGACCGCATTTTCAGACGGCCTGTTTCCCACCATTCCGATACTCCAGCACTATGAAACCCGACACCCTCCGCCATTGGTCTTATTTTTCCGCCTGCGCCAGCCTGATTGCACTGATTGCCCTCAGCCTGTCGTGGGAACTCTGGCTTTCGCCGCTGCGCAGCGGCGGTTCGTGGCTGGCATTGAAAGCCTTGGTGTTGTGTCTGCCGCTGCCGGGTATTCTCAAAGGCAAAATCTACACTTATCAATACAGCTCGATGCTGATTCTGATTTATTTCGCCGAAGCCGTGATGCGGATTTTCGATGCGCAAACCACCAGCCGTCTCTGCGCCGCTGCCGCCGTTTTGCTCTGCACGGTATTTTTCGCCTCCTGCCTGATTTTCGTTAAACAGTCCAAACAGAGAGCATAAATGTTTTCCCGCTTTTCAGACGGCCTCGCCGAGCGCTGCAGCCGTGATTTGCTGCCGCTTTATCTGTGTTTCGGCTGGATTGCCGTTGCCCCGTTTCTCTCGCTTTACCGTGTCGGCCCTTTATCCAGTTTTTATCTCGAAACCGCCTCGCTGCTGGGCGCAGTGTGCCTGCTGTTGCTGAGTGCCGCCAAAGGCCTGCTCAATGTCCGTCTGCCGCAAACCGCCGTCGGCCTAGTGATTCTGGCGGCATACTGGTGGCTGCAGGCACGCTTGATGAATCTAACTTATCCGGGCATGAGCGACATTGTGGTTTGGGGCTTTATCATCCTCGCCGCCGCCCAATGGTCGTTGCAGGGTTGGGTCAAACGTTACGGACAGACGGAAATCGCCGCCGCTTTGGCGTGGGCGCTGCTGATTGGTGCATTACTGCAGGCAACGGTGGCGTTTATGCAGTTTAAAGGCTGGGCAAACGCCGACTGGCTTAAAGGCATTATTGCCTACAGCGGCCGCGACAATATCAACGGCCAGCTCGGTCAGCGCAACCATCTCGGCCATTATTTGATGTGGGGGCTGCTTGCCTGCGCCTATTTGTGGTCGGAAAAACGGCTGAACCCTTGGTTCGGCTGCCTGCTGATGTTTGCATTGGCCGCCGTTTTGGGCTTGGTCAATTCACGCACCATTTTGGGCTATCTGATTGCCGTCGGCATGTTATTGCCGCTGTGGCGGATTTGGTTGGGCAAAGCCGCCAACCGCAGCGTGATTATTTTCGCACTCGCCCTGTTTGCCGCCGCCCTGTGCCAATATGCAGCCGGGCCGCTGTTGGAATGGCTGTCCGACACGCCTTACGAAACCGCACTCGAACGTGCCGCCAACAGCAGTTTTGAAGGTTCGGCACGCCAAACCGAATGGCTCAAAGCATGGCTCGCATTCAAAAACGCCCCGCTCTTCGGCCACGGCTGGAACGGCTATGCCGCCGCCGGTTTCGAACTTCACGCCCAAACCCAACAATTCAGCAACAATATCCTCAATGTACTGTTTACCCATTCGCATAATTTGGTTTTGCAACTGCTGGCCGAAATGGGGCTGGCGGGAACATTATTGGTCGGCGCAACCCTGCTTGCCGGTGCATTCGCCCTGCTGCGCCGTCCGTGCGGCAACGCCTCGTTTTTTGCACTGGCACTGATTGCCGTTTCCCTGTGCCACAGTATGCTGGAATATCCCTTGTGGTATTTCTATTTCCTCACGCCTTTTGCCCTCTTTTTCGCCCTCGCCCCCGCCCGCACCGCCGAAACCCTGCCGCCAAACCTGCTGCGCCGTGCAACGGCTGCCGTTTTCGCTTTGTGTCTGCTCGGCGGCATTGCCCGCACCACTTACGATTATTACCAACTGACCGGTTACGCCCGTATCAGCAAACAGTCTTCGCCGCAGCAAAATCAAACGCAAATCGAAGGGCTGCGCCGCATTGCCGCCGAAAACGCCATGCTGCGTTATTATGCCGAACTCGCCCTCTCCCGCCGTGCCGATCCGAGTGATGCCTTCCTGCCGGACTGGGCGGCGGCAACCGCAATCCGTTCCCTGAGCTACCGCCCGTATGCCACTGCCTATCAGGTCGGGCTGTACCAATACCGCCAAGGCGACACTGTTCAGGGTCGGGAATGGCTGGCAAAAATCTACCGCTATTATCCGTATATGATGCCGTTTTACACCGGAAAAATCGACCGCCTGCCGGTTTACCGCCCGCTGTTGGGCGAAATCCTGAACGCCTGCCAAACCTTTATCAGCCAACCCAAACATCCGACCACCAAACCCTGCAAAACCGGAAAATAGGCCGTCTGAAAATCGGCAAAGTAAATTTTCAGACGGCTAAACCCTTTGTTTTATCTAAATAAACACTTCACCGTACAGTACAGACCGAGCAAACGGTTTTTATCAATCTAAAATGTAAAGCCAAGCCCCGCCATTGCAAAAAAGCGAAAATACCGCTGATAAGAAACTATCAAAAAAACACCATTGCATGTTAAGATGGCATTTATCCGAATTTCGCCGCCGCCCTGCGGCCGCATATTGTGAAACACAACAGTCAGGCCACATCAGCGCATCTGACCGGCTGTTTCACCATACAACCACGAAAAGGAAAGAATCATGAGCCGAGTATTATTGGTAGATGATGACGCTTTATTGACCGAATTACTCACCGAATACCTGACCGCCGAAGGTCTGAACGTACACAGCGTATCCGACGGCGAAGCCGGTGTTCAGGAAATCCTGTCCGGCCAATACGACGTAGTCGTGCTGGATTCCATGATGCCGAAAATGAACGGCTTGGACGTGTTGAAAAACGTCCGCAGCCAAAGCACCATTCCGGTGATTATGCTTACCGCCAAAGGCGACGACATCGACCGCATTATCGGTTTGGAAATGGGTGCCGACGATTATGTACCGAAACCCTGCACTCCGCGCGAACTCTTGGCCCGTATCAACGCCATTCTGCGCCGGGCTCAACAAAGCAGCGAACAGGGCGGCACGCCCAACAGCATTGCCGTCAGCGATGTGGTGCTTTACCCGGCCAAACGTCAGGCAACCATCGGCGACAAACCGCTCGAATTGACCAGCACCGAATTCAACCTGCTGGAAGTGTTGATGCGCCATGCCGGACAAGTGGTCAGCAAAGAAACCCTGTCGCTCGAAGCGCTCGACCGCAAGCTGGCAAAATTCGACCGCAGCATCGACGTGCATATTTCCAGCATCCGCCACAAGCTGGGCGATGCCTCGCTGATTCAGACCGTCCGCGGCTTAGGTTATCTGTTTGTCAAAAACTAAGCACCGGCTGATGCGATGAGATTGTTCCAACACATCTTCGCCACATTTTGCGCGGTCATTATCTGTGCGATTTTTGTGGCGAGTTTTTCTTTCTGGCTGGTACAAAGCACCTTGGCGGAGAATCAGTTCAAACAGCGCCGCACCATCGAAACGGCGCTGATGAACAGCATGATTACCGCTTTCCGTTCGCGGGGCGACAGCGGCGCACGGGAAATCCTGATCGAATGGAAAGACAATCCCGTGTCCAATGTCGTATTCGTCATTGCCGGCGACGAACGCAAAGACATTCTTGCCCGCACGATAGACAATAAAACCATCGAGCGGGCGCGTTCGTTTGCAATGGAAAACCCCAAATCCGAGCTGGTGCATATCGAATACGACCGCTTCGGCGAAGAATACCTGTTTTTCATCAAAGGCTGGGACAACCGCCAAGCCAAGCGCCTACCCAGCCCGCTGTTTATCCCCGGCCTGCCGCTGGCACCGATTTGGCATGAATTTATCATTCTGTCGTTTATCATTCTGGTCGGGCTGTTTATGGCCTATATTCTGGCCAACAACATCACCAAGCCGATACGCATACTCGGCCGGGGCATGAACCGTGTCGCCAACGGCGATCTGGAAACCCGCATTGCTGCCGAAGTCGGCAATCGGGGCGACGAATTGGCGCAGCTTGCCGGACAATTCGACCAAATGGCGGAAAAACTGGAAAAACTGGTTGCCAAAGAACGCCACCTGCTGCACCACGTTTCCCACGAAATGCGCTCGCCGCTGGCACGAATGCAGGCAATCCTCGGCTTAATTCAGACCCAGCCGCACAAGCAGGAACAATACATCAAACGTTTGGAAGGCGAGCTGACCCGCATGGACACGCTGGTCGGCGAGCTGCTGACCCTGTCCCGACTGGAAACGTCTAATATTCCGCTAGAAAAAGAGCCGCTCAAGCTGATTCCGTTTTTAGAAAACCTGATTGAAGACAGCCAAAGCATCGCCGTGCAAAACCGCCAGCAGGTTGTATTGGAAACCGAGGCCAAAATTCCGGCAAACGCCACCGTCTGCGCCAATGAAAGCTATCTTTACCGTGCATTCGACAACGTAATCCGCAATGCCATGAATTACAGCCCCGAAGGAAGCACCATCAGCGTGCATATCCGCCAAGAAGGCAAACTCTGGCTGGTGGACGTAACCGACAACGGCCCCGGCGTGAGCGAAGCCCAGCTGCCACACATTTTCACGGCGTTTTACCGTGCCGATTCCAGCGCCAACAAACCCGGCACGGGCTTGGGGCTGGCACTGACCCAGCACATTATTGGCCAGCACCAAGGGCAAATCAGCGCCGAAAACGTGCAGCCCAACGGCCTGCGTATCCGCTTCAGCCTGCCCAAAGCCAAAGCCGCCGACAAAGTCCGCAAAAAACCGGCCTAACGGCACCACAGGCCGTCTGAAAATCCACACACCCATTTTCAGACGGCCTGCGTTTATCTTTATATAAAAATATAAAACAGTTTGCCACCTTACCGACAATAAAACCAAAACGCCAACGGAGAAACAACATGCCTCAAGCCATGCCCGGTTATTTCTTCACCCCCAAACACATCGTTTTGGTCGGTGCCAGCGAACGTGCCGACAGTCTCGGCGAACAGATTCTCACCTCGCTGCTCGGTTCGCCGTTTGACGGCACCATCACGCCGGTCAATCTGCGCCACAGATTTGTCGCCGGTATCAGAGCCTACACTTCGCCCGCCCACATTCCCGAAGGCGCCGATTTGGTGATTGCCGTTACCCCGCCCGACAGCTACGAAGCCCTGTTTAAAGCCTGCCGCAAAAAACAGCTTCACCACATTATTCTGATTCAAGACTGGCCGACCCTGCCCGAAGAGGCATGGCGCACCGCCCGCCAGCTGATTAAAAAATACCACGGCGAAGAATTAAGCATCAGCGTCTGCAATCCCGCCGGTTTCCAACTGCCCACCCAAGGGCTGAATGCCGGTATTCAAGACGATTATCCGGCCGGACACGTCGCCTTTCTCAGCGGCGACGATGCCGTCAGCCACGAAGTAACCCAAATGCTTCGGCGTATGAAACAGGGGCTTTCCCGCCATATCAGCCTGAATTTCGCCCTCACGCCCGTCAGCGCCGCCGACTGGCTCAACCGCTTCGGCCACAACCGCCACACCCGTGTCGCCGTTATTCACTACAACACCCTCGAAAACCCCCGCAAACTGTTCAGCGCCGTGCGCTACTTCGCCCGCCACACGCCCGTTATCCTGTATTGCACCCACGCCGCCGACAAAACCGAAAAAGCCGTATTAAACTGCTTGGCACGCCACAATAATTTCCTGCCCGTGTTTACCCCCGAACACCTCGAAAGCACTCTGCACGCCTATCTGGCGGAACTCAAGCCCGTGCAGCAGCTGACCGCATTGGCCAACACTCCGGCCGCATGGCTGCAGCCAACCGCCGAAAAATACGCCGTCCGCCTGCAATTACCGACCCGCAAACCCCGCCTCAACCAAGGCAATCTCGGCACTTACGCCACCGCCTCGGCCTACCGCAGCGCCGCCGTCGAACAGCTGCAAAAACCCGACTGCCAAGCTCTGCTCGCCGTGATTGCCGCCGACAGCGAACATCACGAAACCGCCGTCAGCCGGGTTTTAAAAAACCTTGCCCGCACGTCCGACAAACCCCTGCTTATCAGCAGCCGGTTTTCAGACGGCCTGCTGCACTTCTCCCATCCCGAACAGGCATTGCAGGCGCTTTCACTGGCCAATACGGTGGCACAACTGCAGCAGGAGCAGCAACAAACCGCACCGCCCGCCGCCGATAATCTGAAAACACCCGACCCTCAGGCCGTCCGCCAAGCAATTGAGAGCAGCAGTCCGTCCAAACTGGTGCAGGCGCTGCATCTGCCCAAATGCCAAAACCAGTGCCGGCACGAAGCCGTACGCCTGACCGCCTTCGTCCACCCACATTACGGTTGGACGGTCAGCGCCGTTTACCAAGGCAAAACGGCCGCCGTGCTGCCGCCGTTCAGCAGTTTGGATGCCCAATTTCTCGCCCAAACCGCCGACATCGTCGAATTTTCCCAAGAAATCAACCAGTTTCTCCACAGCCTGTCGGCATTGACAGAAACCGCCGACGATTTCGGCAACATCAGCCTCTGTTTCGGCAACGGTCAAACGGTCAGCAATATCCACTTTAAAAACAAAGCCGCCGCCAAACTCAAAACTGCCCAACGCCCGACCGCCGCCGAAATTTTCCGCAGTTTCAACATCAACAGCGCTACCGAATTTATCCGCCAAACCAGCGAAAGCGCAGCCGAACTGCTGTCCCACAAACCCGCGGCACCGCCCAAACCTGTCGGCATACAAAACGTCCGCGCGCCCTATCCCGCAGACAGCGGCAACTGGCAAACCACCGACGGAAAAACCGTATTTATCCGTCCGTTCCGCCCCGAAGATGCGGCCGCCAAACAGCAGTTTATCCGCAAACTGCCGCCCGAATCCCGCCAAACCCGCTTTATGGCTGCCATCAACGAGCTACCGCCCGCCACGCTGGCACGTTTCAGCCGCCTTGACTATCACGCCGAAGGTGCATATATCGCCGAAAATTCAGACGGCATCGCCGCCGTCAGCCGTTTCAGCCGCCTGACCCGGGACGAATGCGAATTCGGCATCACCGTTGCCGAAAAAATGCGCAGCAGCGGTTTGTCCGCCGAAATGATGCGGCGGATTATCCTTTTAGCAACACAACAAGGCTACAAGAGTATGAGTGCCGAAATCCTGAAAAGCAACACCGCCATGCTGAAACTTGCTGAAAAATCAGGCTTTACGCTCACCCCGTCCGCCGAAGACAAACAGCTTTATCAGGCCAAGCTGCGGCTTTTGCCGGACGAAACCGCCGACAGACACAACTTCCCACAAAAAAACTTGCACAAAAACCACAAATTATCCTAAAATAGGCAGTTTCTATATATCCGAATTTATCGAAGGACAAAAAATGGTAGTTATCCGCTTGGCCCGTGGTGGTTCAAAACACCGCCCTTTCTACAACGTTATCGTAACTGATTCACGCAACCGCCGCGACGGCCGCTTCATCGAGCGTGTCGGTTTCTACAATCCTGTTGCCAACGAAAAACAAGAACGCGTACGCTTCCAAGCCGACCGCCTGAACCACTGGATCGCCCAAGGTGCGCAAGTGAGCGATGCCGTTGCCAAACTGATCAAAGAGCAAAAAGTTGCTGCTTAATTGATTTTGCATGATGACTGACACTCAACAATGGGTAGCCATGGGCTACATTAAAGGCGTATTCGGCATCAAAGGCTGGCTGAAAATTGCCGCCAATACCGAATACAGCGACAGCCTCTTGGACTACCCTGAGTGGCAACTGCGCAAAGACGGCAAAACCCTGACCGTTGTTTTGGAAGCAGGCAAAGTAATGGGCGATGAACTTCAAGTTAAATTTGAAGGCATCGACGACCGTGATCAGGCATTTTCCCTGCGCGGTTATACCATTGAAATCCCACGGGAATCATTTGCCCCGACCGAAGAAGACGAATATTACTGGGCCGATTTGGTCGGTATGACTGTCAGCAACAAATCGGGTATCGTCTTAGGCACAGTGAAAAACCTGATGGAAACCGGTGCCAACGATGTTTTGGTCGTAGAAGGCGAATACGGACAGAAGCTGATTCCGTTCGTTTCCCAATACATCGAAAACGTCGATACCGGCAACCATACCATCACCGCAGACTGGGATTTGGATTACTGATGTTGATTCAAGCCATTACCCTGTTTCCGGAAATGTTTGACAGCATTACCGGACATGGCGTAACCGGTCGTGCAAACAAACAGAATTTGTGGCGGTTTCAAAGCATCAACCCCCGTCAGTTTGCCGACAACAAACTCGGCTATATTGACGACCGCCCTTTCGGCGGCGGTCCCGGCATGATTATGATGGCACCGCCCCTGCAGAAAGCGGTTGAAGCTGCCAAAAACGCCTCAGCAGAAAAAGCCAGAGTAATTTATCTTAGCCCGCAGGGGCGGCTTTTCAATCAGCAGAAAGCACAAGAATTGGCGCAACTGCCACATCTGATTCTGCTGTGCGGACGCTACGAAGGCATTGACGAACGCCTACTGCAAAGCAGCGTGGACGAAGAAATCAGCATGGGCGACTTTGTCGTCTCCGGCGGCGAACTGCCCGCCATGATGCTGATGGATGCCGTATTGCGGCTGATTCCCGGCGTATTGGGCGATATCCGCTCCGCCGAGCAGGACTCGTTTTCAGACGGCCTGTTGGACTGCCCGCATTACACCAAACCTTTAGAATTTCAAGGCATGGGCGTACCCGAAGTATTACGCTCCGGAAACCATGGCTTGATTGCCGAGTGGCGGTTGAAACAATCGCTGCAACGCACCTTGGAACGCCGACCGGATTTACTGGAAAAGCGTCGTTTAATCCCAAAGGAATCCCGCCTCTTACAGGAAATTCTGCAAGAGCAACGGGAAATCCAATCATAACTTAGGAAAAAACATGAATCTGATTCAACAGTTAGAGCAAGAAGAAATCGCTCGCCTGAACAAAGAAATCCCTGAATTCGCCCCGGGCGACACCGTAGTCGTATCCGTACGCGTAGTCGAAGGCAGCCGCAGCCGTCTGCAAGCCTACGAAGGCGTAGTAATCGCCCGCCGCAACCGTGGCCTGAACAGCAACTTCATCGTACGCAAAATTTCCAGCGGCGAAGGCGTTGAGCGTACATTCCAACTGTACTCTCCTAACGTAGAAAAAATCGAAGTAAAACGCCGCGGTGACGTTCGCCGTGCGAAACTGTACTACCTGCGCGGCCTGACCGGTAAAGCCGCCCGCATTAAAGAAAAACTGCCTGCACGCAAAGGCTAAAACACACAAACCCGCTGAATCAGCGGGTTTTTTATTGTCCGGTTTATTTCAGATTTATAGTTTGAATCCCAAATTTTCTATACCAATCAGATAAGCAATAAACCGTCTATCGTAAATTAGCCGAAAAAGTATTATATATAGTAAATCAACTGAAAAAATATGACACCACAGCGAGCCACCCTTCCCCTAGCCCCTTCCCGCCAGCGAGAAGGGGAACAGAGTGCAGGTGGACACCACATATTCCGACTGCCATTAGCTTGCCGATTTGTACAGAAAATTCGGTGTTTTAACTATAGTGATGTCTGCGGATGAATTGCTTAGGGATGTTATTTAAATTTGGTGGATTTACTTATTACCGTTTCCACTTTCTGGCTTAATTTGACGAGCGTGAAGGAAAAATAGGGACAGCCAGACAGTGGCATCAACAACCTGAGTGATGTAAACGATATTTAGGGTGTACAGGGAAGAGGCTGCTCCTGAATTCCGATACTTTTCCAGTTATTCCAATATAATAAATTCAATTTAAAAGTGAATTCACGATAGCAAATCACCCCGCCCAACGATATAATCCCCATTCCCCCATTTTCAGACGGCCTATCATCATGTTACTCACCCTGCAAGACTTTCCCCGCCAAGACCCCGCCGAATTTCTCTACACCCTCAGCGCCGCCTGTCTCGAACACACCGAGCGCCTCGGCGATACCGATATGGCGTGTCTGAACGACGAACAGCACACCCTCACCGCCTACTGCTATCTCGACAGCCAAGTGCAGGAAGGCGGTTTTGTGCAACTGATTGCCGAAGGCTACGGCGAATACATTTTCAACAACCCTCTTGCCGACAGCCTGCGCCGCTGGCGGATCAAACCCACGCCGAAAATCCTCGACCAAGCCAAATCCCTGTATCAGAAACACGGCGGCGATATTGAAAAACTGTCCGAAAACGGCACGCCTTTGGACGAAATCCGCAAACAATTCCCCGAATTTGAAGAGCTGGACGGCGACTACTACGAAACCGCCGACACCGACCTCGCTGCTGCAGCCGGGTATGTCGCAGCAAATTGGGCAAAATTTGCCGAGCTGGCTGAGTAATATGAAATTATGGACTAATGGACATTTGGGATGATTTTCAGAGAACTTAGCTCCTAATGGACAAAAGGGATGATTTCTCATCCCTTTTCCTATTCCGAAATACCTAAAAAGTTCTCAATAAACAGCTTCTTCCCTTCAATCCCCAGTCCCGGATAACAGCGGATTTTAATCTTTAATTCACCAAACAAATAATCCCGGTATGTTTCGTCCCAACCCTCCAATGCCTGTTTGAAAGCAACTGCATCTGTATAAAAGATATTGTCGCTCAGTCGTTTTAACGCCCGGGAAGCGGCCGATTTCGGTTTTGAAGTCAGATAGCGGCGTATGGTTTGTTGTTGGTGGAACTGACACAATTGGAACGGTATATCGGGAAACAGAGCCGTAATACCTTTAAAGCCGTCTGCAATAATGCTTTGAATATGGATGCCTTTGTCGATAATGGAACATAAACCTTGGTGGTAATGGGCAAGTATTTCATGTCGGACATAGCTGATATGGACGATGCTGCCGTCCAAACTGTTCATAAATACGGTAACGCCGAAGCTGCGTCCGAAATAAGTTGTATTCATTACGATGTTGGCAACCGGATGGGGAAGACGGGAGTGAATCAGCGAAGCCTATCTGATGCGACGGCGGATGGTTTTGATGCGGCAGTGATGGTGTTGTGCCAGATGGGAACAGGTTTGTTTGTGATGGATATATTGGTACAGTAAAAGCCGGTTATCCGGTCTTTCATTCTGTGGGCGATACCGTTTGCATTGGGAACATTTATATCTTTGCCTGCCGTTTTTACGGCCGTTTTTGACCAGGGTGTTTTTGAGGCAAAAGGGGCATTTTTTGTATTTATTGGTAAAGAATCGCTGAAAGTACCATAATTCGGTGCTTTCAGCGATTTTTATCATCTCAAATGTCCATTAGTCCGAAATTTTTAATCTCCCAACAATATTTTTCAAACACTCAACAGAACAAATTGAACACATTGATTGGAAATAAAAAATAATTTATTATATTTCAATATCAATATTTCTTTAGAGGAGTTTTTTATGCTGAAAAAGACATTATTAACCTTAGCCAGCCTGTTTTTATTAAACGGGTGTGCTTCTATGAAGCAAAACAATGTTACCGCTGGAGATGTCGTTACTGATACTATTGCCGCTCCCTTTGCAGTTTTAGGGTTGGCATTTGGCGTTCTTGATGATATTGATCGATGGACACAAGGCAAAGATCCTCAATCAACTAAAGCGGTCATTGAGTCTATGAAAAATATCAAACGCCGATATAAAAGTGATTACCCTACATTAGAAGATCAAATTGATTTAAGCCCAACCAGCCTAAAGCGGGCTTGGGAAATATTCAATAATTATCAAGATTATAGCAGTAGATTTAATTCCCTGTCTAATAGCATTCCTTCTTTATTAGTAGAACAAGAAAAATATGAATCTAACAAAGATCAATATAGCAAAAAAATTGCATCGCTAAATTCCGAAATACAAAGTTTGAAATCACAAATACAATCGATTCCGGAATTAAAGAAAAAAATGCTAGCTACCAAATATAGCTCTTATTCTGAATGTCAATCAGTCTATGCAGGTGATTTTATTGTCCCACCAAGTATCAATGGCACGTCAAGCTACCACCATTTTCCACAATATCAAACTGTATGTCATGAAGTAGCGCGTACCGCACAAGAACACAAAGAACATCAAAAAGAATCTTTACTATCATATGATAGAGAAATAAAAAATTTAAAAGAAAAAATTATAAAAAAACTGCATGACAAAGAAAAATTGTTAGATGAAAGACAAAAAAATTATGAGAAAGCTAAATATAAGCTACAAAATACACAAAATGAAAAGAAAAAATCTGAAGAATATTTCAAAAAATTTGAACTTCTTGCTCAACAAGAATGCCAACGCCTGACAAAAGGAAAAGATATTAAGTACAGCTACTTTGACCATTCTGTCAAACGTTATCGCAATTATATATTACCAGGAAATATAAACTGTTTAGAAAACTTATTTTCTCACCAAGAATATCAACAATTATCTCCTGAAAAACGGGAATCATTAAGAAGGGGAATAATGTATTTTTAGGATTAAGGATTTGAGGTAAAAGCTGTTTATTCTGAATAAAGAAAAATGAAAGGGGCTGTCCTAGATAACTAGAACAGCCCCTAAATATATAAAGCCGAGTCTGCAAGCTCGGCTTTTCACCTAAACTTTTCCTTTTCTACAACGATGCCGTTTGCTATTTTTCAATCTCAAACTGCTTTTCAGACGGCATAATCTGCTTCCAAAGCAATCAATTAGAATAGATACTCAGTTTTCTATCCCGTTCCGCTGCCTTTCAGCGTTTCTGCACATTGGCGACCAAAACAGCCTTTTTTGCACATTTTGCTAGACATTTGGCGGCAAGTTCGGGAAAATAAGCCAATCAAACGGCTGCATATTGCGCTGCGGTAATCGGGTTGTTGCGACAAAATCCGAATAAAAATACCGCCTGCCGCATTTTTTGCCGTTGCTCATCTGCGTCTCAACAACTTTATCTTAATAACACCTACGGCCTGTTTTATCCGGCCTGTAAGAAGGAATCAAAATGGATCTGCGTAAACTGAAAAAACTGATTGATTTGGTTGAAGAATCAGGCATTGCCGAGATTGAAGTTACCGAGGGCGAAGAAAAAGTCCGCATTACCCGCACCATCGCTGCGCCGCAGCCGGTTTATTCTGCCGCTCCGGTTTCCTTACCGGCTGCTCCCGCCGCTGCGCCTGCTGCTGCGGCAACCCCTGCTGCTCCTGCGGCTGCACCGGCTGCCGATTTGAGCAGTGCGCAAAAATCGCCGATGGTCGGCACGTTCTACCGTGCGCCCGGCCCGAATGCGCCGGCATTTGTGGAAGTCGGCCAAACCGTTAAGGCGGGCGACACTTTGTGCATCATCGAAGCGATGAAGCTGATGAACGAAATCGAAGCGGAAAAATCCGGCGTGGTTAAAGAAATTCTGGTCGAAAACGGTACGCCTGTGGAATACGGCGAGCCGCTGTTCATCATCGAATAATCCCGTTTTCAGACGGCCTCAAGCGGGCCGTCCGGACATTGTTTTCTCTGTAAAACAGGAAAAGATTATGTTGAAAAAAGTATTAATCGCCAATCGGGGCGAAATCGCCCTGCGTGTTTTGCGTGCCTGTCGGGAAATGGGCATTGCCACCGTTGCCGTGCATTCCGAAGCGGATAAAGACAGCCTGCACGTCAAGCTGGCGGACGAATCGGTCTGCATCGGCCCTGCCGCTTCGGCGCAAAGTTATCTGAATATTCCGGCGCTGATTGCTGCTGCCGAAGTAACCGGTGCCGATGCGATTCACCCCGGCTACGGCTTTTTGGCGGAAAACGCCAATTTTGCCGAACAGGTCGAGCAGTCCGGCTTTATCTTTATCGGTCCGAAAGCCGATACCATCCGTCTGATGGGCGACAAAGTGTCGGCCAAACATGCGATGATTGAAGCGGGCGTGCCTTGCGTGCCGGGTTCGGACGGTGCATTGTCCGACAATCCCGATGAGATTCTGAAAACTGCCGATAAAGTCGGTTATCCGGTGATTATCAAAGCCTCCGGCGGCGGCGGCGGTCGGGGTATGCGTGTGGTCGAGAAAAAAGAAGACCTGCTCAAATCAGTGGAAATGACCAAGGCTGAAGCCGGTGCCGCATTCGGCAATCCGATGGTGTATATGGAACGCTATCTGCAACGCCCGCGCCATATCGAAATCCAAGTCTTGGCCGACGAACACGGCAATGCGCTTTATCTGGCCGAGCGGGACTGCTCGATGCAGCGCCGCCATCAGAAAGTAATCGAAGAAGCGCCTGCACCGGGCATTACCGAGGAAGAACGCCGCAAAATCGGCGAAGCCTGCGCCGATGCCTGCAAACGTATCGGCTACCGTGGTGCGGGTACATTCGAATTTCTGTATGAAAACGGCGAATTTTTCTTTATCGAAATGAACACCCGTGTTCAAGTAGAACATCCCGTTACCGAGCTGATTACCGGCGTGGACATCGTTCAGGAACAAATCCGCATTGCCGGCGGCGAGCCGCTGCCGTACACGCAGGACGACATCAAAATCCAAGGCCATGCCTTTGAATGCCGTATCAACGCCGAAGACCCGTACAACTTTATTCCGAGTCCGGGTCTGATTGAAAGCTGCCACCTGCCGGGCGGTTTAGGCGTGCGTGTAGACAGCCACATCTACCAAGGCTACCGCATTCCGCCGCACTACGACAGCCTGATCGGTAAAATCTGCGTACTCGGCAAAACCCGCACACAAGCCATGGCAAAAATGCGTGTCGCCCTTGCCGAACTGGCGGTAACCGGCATCAAAACCAATACCGCCCTGCACCGCGACCTGTTTGCCGATCCGGGCTTCGAGCAAGGCGGTGTCAGCATTCACTATCTCGAACAGTGGCTGGAAAAACGCAAACAGCAGCATGATTGTTCCCGATAGCTGCAACATGCTTTGATACACAGCAAACCGACAGCAAATAAATGTTCGTGTTTGGTTTTATCGTTAAAACACCGGATTTTCCATACAAAAGCAGGCGTAGGTTGTGGTTAGCGAGGCACGAGCGTAACCCAACAAAACCTTATGTTTTAAAGTATTTACAATCGTGTCGGGTCTCGACCCGACCTACGCCCTGTTTAAAAGCCGTATGAATAATTCAGTGTATTTACGATACGCCGTCTGAAAACAAGCGTAGCGAGTTTCTGCGCAGCTAAAATCGACTTTTCAGACGGCTCATTCCTAAGAAAGCCCCCTCCCCATGTCTTACCAACAAATTACCATCCCCGTCAACGACACCGTTGCCGAACGCCTTGCCGATGCCCTGATGGAACACGGCGCACTCTCCGCCGCCATCGAAGACGCTTACGCCGGCACGGAAAACGAACAGGCGATTTTCGGCGAACCGGGTATGCCGACCGAACAAATCTGGCAACAAAGCAAAGTTATCGCCCTTTTCGGCGGCGAAGACGATGCCGCCGCCATCGTCCGCCAAGCCGCCGCAGCCTGCGGATTGGGCGAACTTCCCTGCCACAGCGAAATTCTCGAAGAACAAGATTGGGTACGCCTGACCCAAGCCCAGTTTGACCCGATCCAAATCTCCGACCGCCTGTGGATTACCCCCTCATGGCACGAAGTACCCGATGCCGATGCCGTCAATCTCCAACTCGACCCCGGCCTCGCCTTCGGCACCGGAAGCCACCCGACCACCCGCCTCTGCCTGCAATGGCTGGACAACGAGCTTAAAGGCGGCGAAAGCGTTTTAGACTACGGCTGCGGTTCCGGCATTCTCGCCATCGCCGCCCTCAAACTCGGCGCAGGTTCCGCCGTCGGTGTCGATATTGACGAACAGGCCATCCGTGCCAGCAACGACAACGCCGCCCAAAACAACGTCGCCGCACAATTCCACCTGCCCGACAGCCTGCCCGAAGGCCAATTCGATGTCGTCGTCGCCAACATTCTCGCCAACCCGCTGCGTATGCTCGGCGAAATGCTCGCCAACCGCACCAAAACCGGAGGCCGCATCGTCCTCTCCGGCCTGTTGGACGAACAAATCACCGAACTGAGCGACATCTACGCCCAATGGTTCGACATGCAGCCCGCCCAAACCGAAGACGGCTGGGCCCGCCTGAGCGGTATCAAACGCTGATTCGGCCATCGCCTGATAAACCAAGGCCGTCTGAAAACGAGGGTAACGAGTTTCTGCGAAGCTAAAATCCGATTTTCAGACGGCCTTGGTTATATATAGTCAATCCACTTAATAATCCATACAATTTAAATCCGATACTTGTAGGGTGCGAGCCAAAGCACGCACCTGTTCTGTGAGTTTTATAGTCAATCCACTTAAAAATCCATACAATTTCCAAATACACTCGTCATTCCGACGAAAGTCGGAATCTATCTGTCAGATTCAGAAACCATAAAGAAAAAACAGTTACCTAAACCGCCGAAATGGATTCCGACTTTCGTCGGAATGACGGGCGTGTTGGGTTTGGAATGTACTAGAAATTGGGTTGATTTACTATATAGTTAAAACACCAAATTTTCTGTACAAATTGGCAAGCTAAGTTGGTCCACCGGCACTTTGTTCCCCGTCCCGCTGGCGGGAAGGGGCTAGGGGAAGGGTGGCTCGTTGTAGCGTCATATTTTTTCGGTTGATTTACTATAGTCAAAGCCGTCTGAAAATCTAATTTTAGCTTCGCAGAAACTCGTTACCCTCGTTTTCAGACGGCATTGATGTGGAATTTAAGAACACGTGCCTGCTTAGGCAAGCACGCTACACACGATTCCCCGTCCCGCTGGCGGGAAGGGGTTAGGGGAAGGGTGGTTCACTTGGGTTGTAATATTTTTTGGTGAATTCACTATAGTTAATTCACTTAATAAAGAGAACGGGCGTAGGTTGGGTCGAGGCTCAACACGATTGCAAATACCTTGAAACATAAGATTTTGTTGGGTTACGCCCGTGCCTCGCTAACCACAATCTTCGCCTGCTTTTGTATGAAAAATTCGGTATTTTAACTATACAAAAACGGGCAACCTTATTCTTCCGCCCTGCCCAAAATCATCGCATCGCCATAGCTGAAGAAACGGTATTGCTGTTCGACCGCATGGCGGTAAACGTTGCGGATGTGTTCCATGCCCGATAATGCGCTGACCAGCATCAGCAGCGTGGATTTCGGCAAGTGGAAATTGGTAATCAAACGATCAACCACTTTGAAACGGTAGCCCGGCGTGATAAAAATATCCGTATCGCCCTGCCCCGCTTTCAGACGGCCTTCGGCACGGGCGGCGGATTCCAAGGCACGCATGGATGTTGTTCCGACTGCCCAGATTTTGTTTCCCCGACTCTGCGCCGCCTCGATTTTGTCCACCACCGACTGCGGCACATCAAACCATTCGCTGTGCATTTTATGGTCGGCAATATTCTCCACCCGCACCGGCTGGAATGTTCCCGCACCGACATGCAGCGTTACCTCCGCCATTTCCACGCCTTTTGCCGCCAGCTTCGCCAGCAGTTCCTCAGTAAAATGCAGACCCGCCGTCGGCGCAGCCACCGCCCCCTGATATTTGGCATACACCGTCTGATAACGGCTGTCGTCCTCATCATCGGCGGCACGCTCGATATAAGGCGGTAGCGGAAGGCGGCCGTTTTCCTCCAACAAACGATACACCGATTCGCTGCCCGCAAAACGCAGGCAAAACAGTTCCCCCGCCCGCTCCAGCATCACCGCCTGCACGCCGCCCTCAAAAATCAGCTCCGTCCCCGGTTTCGGCGACTTGGACGAACGGATATGCGCCAGCGCCGTATGCTCGTCCAACACCCGCTCAATCAACGCCTCGATTTTACCGCCGCTTGCCTTCTGCCCGAATAAGCGTGCCTTCATCACCTTGGTATTGTTAAACACCAACACATCGCCCGCCGCCACATAATCGGCAACATCGGCAAACGCCGCATCCCGAATCGGAAGCGACGGCAAGGCCACCAGCAAACGGCTGCTGCCCCGCACTTCTGGCGGATATTGGGCAATCAATTCATCAGGCAATTCAAAATCAAAATCGGCAATATTCATCAGTAGCTTCCGCATAGTCAAACGACCGCTATTATATAGCGAATCCCCACCCCCCGCATGGCTTTTCAGGGCTAACGTCAGGCCGTCTGAAAATGAGCGTAGCGAGTTTCTGCGCAGCTAAAACGGTATTCTGCCGTAGGGTGCGGGTTACCGCACCGCTTTGCTTTATTGCTTCAATCTTCATTCAATGGTGCGATTACTCGCACCCTACCTGATTTCAGTAGCAACTGTATTTTTCACCCCGTCGGGCAAAAATACAAAAACGGTTAGTCTGAAGGCCGGTCTGAACAAAACCGGCAATACTTCAACATGATCAAACAGCACTCACTGCCGCCAAACGATCCCGCATCATCGCATTCAGAATCGTCAGCAGCTTACGCATACAGGCCGTTACCGCCACTTTGTACGGCTTACCCCGCAAACGCAGACGTTGGTAGAAGTCCTTAATCCTCGGTTCGTAGTGTGCCGCCACCATCGCCGCCATATACAGCGTTTTGCGTACAGCACTGCGCCCGCCGAAACAGCGGCTTTTAAACTTCATTGTGCCGCTTTCTTTCACATAAGGGGCGACACCTACCAAACCGGCAATCTGTTTATGCGATACTCTGCCCAATTCCGGCAACATCGCACATAAGGTCGCCGCAGTGGTCGGACCGATACCTTTGATGCTTTGCAGCAGACTGCTTTTGTCGCCAAAATGAGTGTCGTTATGTTCTTCGATCTGTTTGTCCAAAGCAGCAATCAGTATGTCGAAATGTGCGATCAGTGCTTCAACACTTTGAATCTGTGTTTCATGTACCTGCTGCAAACGGTTTTTTTCGGCACTGCGCATTTCAACCAGTTGAGTGCGGCGGCTGATTAAGGCTTCGAGGATTTCTTCTGCCTCACTCGGCGGCGTATAGAGCTGCCGTTCCCAATCGGGCTTTTGTGTGATTACCTGTGCGTAAAACGCCAACATTTTGGCATCGGCCGCATCGGTTTTGGTGAGTGATTGCGACTGTGCGAATTGGTGCGTCTGACGGGGATTGGCAATGATGACTTTGAATCCTGCCCGGTGCAGTGCTTTGGCCAATGGGATTTCCAGTCCGCCGGTGCTTTCCATCACAACCAGTGAGACCTGATGTTTTTTCAGGTATTCGATGGTGTGGAGAAAGCCTTTTTGGTTGTTGGTCTCGGTTTTGGTCTTTTTGGAAGACGTGATGCCGATAACGAAGTTTCGTTTGGCGATGTCGATACCGCCGTAGTTTTGGGTACTCATCATAAACCTGTCTTGCATTCGGTTGTGTTGTCGGGCAACTGTCCGGTTGTGTTGATGGGTTGCCCGGCTTCCCTAAGCTACACAGCGGTTGTTGAACCTTGGGTGCGCACGGGTGGCGGCCGGGCGGGTGTTGCTTGTTATGATACTGGAAGTTGGATATACAAGGGTGCGGGTTACCGCACCGCTTTGCCTTGTTTCCTCAATCCTCATTCAATATGGTGCGATGGCTCGCACCCCACCCGATTTTCAGACGGCCTCAATCCGCCCAAAAAACATATTTATGCCGCAAAACCTACTTTTTCCAAGCCATTGATAACAAACCATAAATTTCCCGAAAAATGCCAAAATTCAAGCCATTTTACCCTGAAGGCATTATTTTTCCATTAAAAACAATTAAATAGCATTAAATTAAAATAACCTATTGAAAAAAAAAAAAAAAAAATACAATGCGGTTTTCGTCAAAAAAAGGAAGAAAAATGAAGCAAATCCCCCTCTTATTCGCCCTGCTGGGCGCATTGGCCGTCAGCGACATCGCCGCCGCTAAGTTGGTGAAAATACATAGCTATACCACCACGAAAGGTAGTAAAAGCAGAGCCACCTTTTATTACGATAGCGCCTCCATCCGCCGGGAATCGCTGCGCCTTGCCAACGGTAATATCGAGCCGATTGTTACCGTGAAACTGATGTGGCAATACCAACCGGCTTGGGATCAAAACAACGACGGCAATAAAGTCAGTAAACATGAGCAGATCAGCCAATATACCTGCCGCCCTGTAGATGGTCAGTATTACCTGAGAACCATTCAACTCATCGACAACGGCACCCGCTACCGTTATCAAGCAGATGATCCGAATGCCGAATAGAAATCGCTTGATGACAACAGCAGCCTCGCAGATATATTCTGCAAATAAGCCCTCTGCGGCGGCAAGCCTGCCGCCTGTTATCTACCCCGCCCGTATCGGCTTTGCCGACGGGTCGCTTAATTTAAAAGGAAAAAAATGATGAGTAATGAAAGTATTTCTAAAAATGAATTTACTATAATTATGGTGGCTTCAATCCTAGTGTTTCTCTGTTTATGCTGGCTACTCTCTGCATTCGATACACCACAAGCAAACATAATATCGTTTCTCACCGGGCTAATAACGAGCCTTCTATGCCCATGGATGTTACAAAGAATTTATAACTTTCTTAATTCCCTTACTAGTGAACAAAAAACGAAAAGATTTTTGTCTTTAGTCGGTATCGTTTTTTTGCCCTTTGTCGGAGCTGGATTCATTTTCATATTTACTAAGTTCAGTGGGTTTACAAAACAGCCGAGCAACAATCCTATGGCTGCATACTTATTCAGCAACTTAGGCGGTATATTCTACGGTTGTCTGGTTAATTTCAAAAACAGACAAAAATCCGAGCAAATCAAAACCTCAAAGTGAGTTGATATAGCCCAAACACCCTATTTTCCATACAAAATCAAGCGTAGGTTGTGGTTAGCGAGGCCGAGCGTAACCCAACAACACCTTATATTTTAAGAGATTTCCAATCGTGTTGGGTCGCGACCCAACCTACGCTCTGTTTGCAATACTGTATGGATTGTACGTGTTTTGACGATAAAACCGATATTGAACCCAATCAAACAAGGAAAAAAATCATGACTAAAGTAAATCAAGCCCTGCTCTCTGTTACCCTGCTTGCTCTCAGCGCTGTCGGCTTTGCCGCAGAAAATGACTGGCGGCCTGCGCCTGAGTATGACTTTACAGTCGAAAACTCTAAAGCGTCTTATATGATTAATCTGAATCCGAAATACATCAGCTTTGAAAATGCCAAATTTAAAGACGGAAGCACAATTCCTACGCTGATCTTTACTTATGGGATTACCTATACCCCGCCGTTGGCGGACGGCCAAGATGCCTCAATTTATATCGAGCAGCATTCCTGCAGCAGCGAGTCGGGGAAAAGCGGTTTCAGTAAAACACGGCACTATGAAAAGCATTACACCAGCGATAAGGTTAGTAAATGGGATTTCCATGCGCCGAAATGGGAAAAAGATACTTCTGCGATGAATACGTTTGCCCAAAAGGCCTGCCGAAATTGGGCAAACCGGAAAAAATAATGGGTTTGCAGGCGGCTTTGCGGGCTGCCTGCGGCCGGTTTGATTTGGAAAGGATGTGTGATGAATCATGTGATGAAAATGTTGGCGGCGGCTTGTTGTGCGCTGCTGCTGGCTGCCTGCGCTGCGTTGCCTGCGGCGGATGCGGGGCGGGCGGATTATGAAAAGATGCTGGCTTGGAATGCGGCGCACGAGCCGGTGGTGAATGCGCTGCAAGGCCGTTTGCAGCAGAAGATGGATGCGGGCAATACGGCGGAATTGGAGGCGGAAATCAAGGTGTTTGCGGCGACGATTAAGCAGATGTTGGCGGATTTGGACCGTTTGGAAATCCGCAATCCGCTGGTGGCGGAATTTCAGGCGAAATCCCGGGAAAGTCTGGTGTTGTCTGCGCTGCTGATGGGTCAGGGCGTGGCGGCGATTCTGCATCCGCAGCAGCAGGAGAATATTGTGGCGCAAACGCTGAATCAGGTGAATCAGATGTCTTCGATTAATCAGAATGTTGCGGAATTGAAAAAGGCGGCTTTGGAAATGAACCGGCTGGCTGCCCGACTGAATAAGATGTATCCGAAAAAGTGATGTTTTTGGAAAAAATGATGTTTTTGATTGAAAGGAAAATTATGATGAAAAAATCTGCTTTATTGCTGCCTCTGCTCGCTGCGCTGCTTGCGGCGCAACCGGCTGTCGCCGATGATAATCGGGCGGTGTTGGCAAAATCTTGGGAAAAGGATGATTTGGGAAGCAAGCGTTTTCCGCTTGATTATTCGTCAAGTTGGGAAAGCGCTGCAACCAAGGGCGACCGCTGGAAGCCGCTTGAATATAGTCTGCCCAATGGAGGATATGCGACTTTTACTTGGGATGAGAGCCAAATGAATGTAGCTATGAACCGCAATACGGCCAGAATGGGGAAACTCCGGTATTTTGAGGGGGAAGAAAGAAAAGGGGAAGATATTTATATTGAGGTTAGCCTGATTAAGCAGTTTACCCCGGCCCACCGTTTCAAACATATCGGCAAAACCGCCGATTTCAGCGAACAGCGGATTCGGATTTCCTGCACCCGACGGCGGGTGGCAACGCTGGCTGAAGTGTATTTTCTGGGCAAGAAAATGGTCTATCAAAACCTGACCCTGCCCGACCCTTTAATCTGGCGTGAGTTTCTGCACCATGAGCCGGAGAAATATATTCAAGACGAACTCTGCCAAATGATTCATCTTCAGGGTTTTAGAGCGTTTGATAAGTTATAGTTCATCCATTTTAAACGTATGCCGGCGTTGGTTCGCCTAGTCGTATTTTTAGTGAATTTACTATAAATTTTGAGAATTGATAAAGTGCAGCTGCTTTTAGGCTGCACTTTTTTGTTTTTGGGCGGCATTGAGAGAACAGGCCGTCTGAAAACCGCAGGTTTCGCCAAAACGAGCGTAGCGAGTTTCTGCGCAGCTAAAACCGCAGGTTTTGCCCAAACGGGGGTAACGGGTTTCTGCGAAGCGAAAATCAGGTAGGGTGCGGGTAACCGCACCATATTGAATGAAGATTTAAGCAACAAAGCAAAGCGGTGCGGTAACCCGCACCCTACGACTTTTTTGTTTTTGGGCGGCATTGAGAGAACAGGCCGTCTGAAAACTCGATTTTCAGACGGCCTCAAGCAATACGGCAAACCGGTTTTGGTTTATGCTTCGGGCAATTTTCCCCGCAGTGAGAAGGTATAGGCTTCGGTGATTTCCAAATCAATCATTTGGTTAATCATGTCCGGCGTGCCGTTGAAATTGACCACACGGTTGTTGGCGGTGCGTGCCTGAAGCTGGTCGGGGTCTTTTTTGGAAATGCCTTCGACCAGACAGCGTTGCACGGTGCCGACCATGGTTTGGTTGATGCGGGCGGTTTCGGCTTCGATGACTTCGTTTAAGGCTTCCAAACGGCGGACTTTTTCTTCGTGCGGCGTGTCGTCGTGCAGATTGGCGGCGGGTGTGCCGGGGCGGGGGCTGTAAATAAAGACGAAGCTCAAATCAAAGGCGATGTCTTTTACCAGTTTGAGGGTTTGTTCAAACTCTCGTTCGGTTTCGCCGGGGAAGCCGACGATGAAGTCGCTGCTCAGGCACAAATCGGGGCGGATGGCCCGCAGTTTGCGGATAATCGATTTGTATTCCAAGGCGGTGTAGCCCCGTTTCATGGCCGACAATACCCGATCCGAGCCGCTTTGAATCGGCAGGTGCAGGTGGGACACCAGCTTGGGCAGGTCTCGATAGCATTCGATAA
Organism: Neisseria lisongii; assembly: GCF_028463985.1. Classification (NCBI taxonomy): domain Bacteria; kingdom Pseudomonadati; phylum Pseudomonadota; class Betaproteobacteria; order Neisseriales; family Neisseriaceae; genus Neisseria; species Neisseria lisongii. The sequence continues at coordinate 1,354,517 of NZ_CP116766.1, forward strand.
TCGAGTCGGAAAATTCGCGCGGGTGGCTGGTGGTGAACCGCATTCTTTCGATGCCGGGGATTTCATGCACGATGCGCAGCAGGGTGGCGAAGTCGCAGATTTCTCCGTTTTCCATTTCGCCCCGATAGGCGTTGACGTTTTGTCCCAACAGGTTGATTTCTTTCACGCCCTGCTGTGCCAAGCCGGCGATTTCGGTTAAAACGTCGTTGAGCGGGCGGGAAAATTCTTCGCCCCGGGTATAAGGTACAACGCAGAACGAGCAGTATTTGGAACAGCCTTCCATAATCGAGATAAAGGCGCTACCGCCCTCTACTCTGGCGGGCGGCAGGTGGTCGAATTTTTCGATTTCGGGGAAGGAAATATCGACTTGGGCATGACCGGTGGTTTCTTTGTCCACAATCATTTTCGGCAGGCGGTGCAGCGTTTGCGGGCCGAACACCACGTCCACATAGGGTGCGCGTTTGATGATGGTTTCGCCCTCTTGCGAGGCCACGCAGCCGGCCACGCCGATAATCAGGTTGGGATTTTTTTCTTTCAGGGGGCGCACCCGTCCTAAGTCGGAAAAGACTTTTTCCTGCGCTTTTTCACGCACAGAACAGGTGTTGAACAGGATAATGTCGGCTTCGTCGGCTTCGTTTACCTGCTCGATGCCGCCGTGTTCCTCGGCCAAAACCGCCAGCATTTTTTCGCTGTCGTATTCGTTCATCTGGCAGCCGAAGGTGCGGATAAATACTTTTTTCATGGTTGTGTTTTCTTTCAGGTTGCCCGTAATTGCGGGGCTGAGGTGGTTATCGTGAATTTGCGGTGCGGTTTTCAGACGGCCTTGCGCCTGAACAACGGAAAGCCGAAAATTATAACACAATCAAAAAAATATAGCGGACAAACTTTTTTCCGAGGCCGTCTGAAAATCAGTGCTAAAATACGGCACAAAACAAAACGCACCCGTCCCGTTTTTCAGACGGCCTACGAAAGGATTTTATATGAACCGCAACGAACAATTATTCAACCGTGCCAAAGCCATCATCCCCGGCGGCGTGAATTCCCCCGTACGGGCATTCGGCAGCGTCGGCGGTATTCCCCGCTTTATCAAAAAAGCCGAAGGCGCTTATGTTTGGGACGAAAACGATACCCGCTACATCGACTATGTCGGCTCTTGGGGGCCTGCGATTGTCGGCCACGCCCACCCCGAAGTGATTGAAGCCGTGCGGGAAGCCGCATTGGGTGGTTTGTCGTTCGGCGCACCGACCGAAGGCGAAATCGCCATCGCCGAAGAAATCGCCAAAATCCTACCGAGCGTCGAACAAGTCCGCCTTGTCAGCTCCGGCACTGAGGCCACCATGTCCGCCATCCGTTTGGCACGGGGCTTTACCGGCCGCGACAAAATCATCAAATTTGAAGGCTGCTACCACGGCCATTCCGACAGCCTCTTGGTCAAAGCAGGCAGCGGCCTCTTAACCTTCGGCAATCCGAGTTCCGCCGGCGTACCCGCCGATTTCACCAAACATACTTTGGTACTCGAATACAACAACGTCGCCCAACTCGAAGAAACCTTCGCCCAAGCCGGCAGCGAAATCGCCTGCGTGATTTTAGAACCCTTTGTCGGCAACATGAACTTGGTAAGGCCGTCTGAAAACTTCATCAAAGCCCTGCGTTCGCTGACCGAACAGCACGGCACGGTATTGATTTACGACGAAGTGATGACCGGATTTCGGGTCGCACTAGGTGGCGCACAATCGCTGCACGGCATCACGCCCGACCTGACCACCATGGGTAAAGTTATCGGCGGCGGCATGCCCTTGGCAGCGTTTGGCGGCCGCAAAGACATCATGGCGGCGATTTCCCCGCTCGGCGGCGTTTATCAGGCAGGCACACTGTCGGGCAACCCGATTGCCGTTGCCGCCGGCCTGAAAACACTGGAAATCATCCAGCGCCCCGGTTTCTACGAAAACCTCAACGCCCGCACCGAACAGTTGGTCAAAGGCTTTGCCCAAGCCGCCCAAGCCAACGGCATCGCATTCAGCACCGATTTTGTCGGCGGCATGTTCGGCCTCTATTTCGCCGACAAACGCCCGCAAAACTACGCCGACATGACCCACACCGACATCGAAGCCTTCAAACGCTTCTTCCACGGTATGCTCGACCGAGGCATCGCCTTCGGCCCTTCCGCCTACGAAGCCTGCTTCATGTCCGCCGCCCACACGCCCGAACTGATCGAACAAACCGTGGCAACGGCGCAGGAAGTATTTAAAGAAATGGCAGCGTAACACGGTTTGACGGTATAACCGACCAAACAAAGGCCGTCTGAAAACGCAGTTTTGCAGTTTTCAGACGGCTTAAATGTGGAATTTAAAGAACACGTGCGTGCTTTGGCACGCACGCTACGAGTGTCGGATTAAATTGTAGCACTATTGGCTAGCACGCTACACCAAATTCACCGGTAGCGTGCTTGCCTAAGCATGCACGGGTTTGGGTTTATCGTGAATTTACTTTAAAAATATGACAACACAAGCCACCTTTTCCCGATTTTAGCGAAACCTTCGGTTTTAGCTTCGCAGAAACTCGCTTTGCTCGTTTTCAGACGGCTTGAATGTGAAATTTAAAGAACATGTGCGTGCTGCGGCACGCACGCTACGACACACTCAACAGTAGTATGCCGAAAAGTCGTAGTGTGCTTGCCTAAGCATGCACGGGTTTGGGTTTATCGTGAATTTACTTTAAAAATATGACAACACAAGCCACCTTTTCCCGATTTTAGCGAAACCTTCGGTTTTAGCTTCGCAGAAACTCGCTTTGCTCGTTTTCAGACGGCTTGAATGTGAAATTTAAAGAACACGTGCGTGCTGCGGCACGCACGCTACGACACACTCAACAGTAGTATGCCGAAAAGTCGTAGTGTGCATGCCTAAGCATGCACGTGTCTGTTTACATATATCGTGAATTAGCCAAATTTCCAGTACATTCTCAACCCAACATGCCCGTCATTCCGACGAAAGTCGGAATCCATTTCGGCGGCTTAGGCAACTGTGTTTTCTTTACGGTTTCTGAATCTGACAGATGGATTCCGACTTTCGTCGGAATGACGAGTATGTTTGAAAATCGTTCGGTTTATTAAGTGGATTCACTATAGTGAAAAAACCGTTTTCAGACGGCCTGCGCCCTCAAACTATTCCCAGACATTAGCCTTTTCCACTTCCGCCCAAGCCTGCAGTATCAGCGTGCCGTCGTTGTCTTTCAGCAGATTAGCGTCTGAGAGCATACGCCGCCAGGTGCGGGCGTTTTTCAGGCCGTGCATCAGGCCCAAGGTATGGCGGGCGATGTGGCGCAGGATTGTTCCCCGTCCGGCTTGGATTTGGGTTTGGCTGTAACGGTAGATCCGTTCGACCAGTTCGGCGTATGCAATGGGGGCGCGGTCGTCTTGGTAAAACAGCCTGTCCCAGTGCCGCATAATCATCGGGTTGTGATAGGCTTCCCGACCGACCATCACGCCATCGACGTGTTGCAGATGGGCGGCGATTTCTTCGTTGGTGGTTACGCCGCCGTTGAGCAGGATTTCCAAATCGGGAAATTCCTGTTTGAGGCGGTAAACATATTCGTATTTGAGCGGCGGCACTTCCCGGTTTTCTTTAGGCGAAAGCCCGTCCAGCCAAGCATTTCGGGCGTGGACGATAAAGGTGCGGCAGGCGGTTTTGCGTTGCAGCGTGCCGACAAAATCGGCAACGGTTTGATATTCGGTCTGTCGGTCCACGCCGATACGGTGTTTGACGGTTACGGGAATCTGCACAGCGTCCTGCATGGCGTTCAAACAATCCGCTACCAAATCGACTTCGTTCATCAAGCAAGCGCCGAATGCGCCTTTCTGCACCCTTGGGCTGGGGCAGCCGCAGTTGAGATTGACTTCATTGTAACCATATTGCTCGGCGGCTTTGGCAGCTTGGGCCAAATCGGCCGGTTCGCTACCACCCAGTTGCAGGGCGACGGGCTGCTCGCCTTCGTTGAACATCAAAAAGCGTTGCGCATCGCCGTAGATAATCGCACCGGCGTTAATCATTTCGCTGTAAAGCCAAGTATGGCGGCTGATTTGGCGTGCCATATAGCGGTAATGGCGGTCGGTCCAATCAAGCATCGGGGCAACCGATAAACGGCGGCTTGGGGATTGGGTTTGCGGAGCGAAAGTTGTCTGTTCCATGTTTTTTCGTCTGTCTGTATGGTGGGCGGAACTATATCACAGCTTGGCGGTCTGCTCCATACGACACGGTAAGGGAATAAAAAACACGCATAAAACAAGCCGTCTGAAAATCGATTTTCAGACGGCCTGTGATTCATCGGCTTAAAACAGTGAATCCAACTGTTTGTTGCTGTTGCCCTGCGCAGCGGATGGTGCCGGAGCGGCCGGTTTTTCATCTACCTGCGTTACCTGACTGCTACCAGAACGGGCATCATCGCCTTGTTTTTTCGGTGCCGGTTTGCGAACCGGGCGGGGAACACTACCCCGGTTGTCGAGTTTCAAATCAGAGCTGGTTACTTGGCGCTCTTTCATATAATACTCGCCACTGCGGCTGACCACGCCGTCGGGGGCTTTCATGCCTTTGGCATCAGTTCCTTTCAGGGCGAAACGCATATATTCCGCCCATACCGGTACGGCGATTGTGCCGCCGTAGCCCGCACGGCCCATGCTTTTCGGTTTGTCGAAACCGACATACACGGCAGTTACCACGCTAGGGTTGAAGCCGACAAACCATGCGTCTTTGTTGTCGTTGGTCGTACCGGTTTTACCGGCAATATCCGAACGGCCGATGGTGTTGGCGCTGCGGGCAGTACCGACACGCACTACGTCCTGCATGATTTTATACATGATGTAGGCATTGCGGGGGTCGATGACCTGCGGTGCGTTTTCACCGGCAACCAACGGCTGCATCTGCGCCCGCAGGCGGCCTTGGCTGTCGTAAATTTTGTCGATGACGTAGGCGGACACTTTATAGCCGCCGTTGGCAAACACGCTGTAGCCCTCGGCAATCCGCAGCGGCGTGGTTTCGCCCGTACCCAGCGCCATTGACAGTGAAGCCGGAATTTCAGACGGCTTGAAGCCGAAGCGTTGGATATATTGTTGGGCGTAGCCGATGCCGATAGACATCAAAATGCGGATCGACACCATGTTTTTCGACGCTGTCAGTGCCTGACGCAGGGTGATATAGCCTGCATAGCGGCCGTCGGCGTTTTTCGGCATCCACACCGAGCCGTTTTTGCCTTTGCCCGGCAGCGCCAGCGGCGCATCGTTGATTTGGGTGGACGCTGTCATGCCTTTGGCAATGGCGGCGGAATAGACAAACGGTTTGAAGGTCGAACCGGGCTGGCGCATGGCTTGGGTAGCACGGTTGAAGGCTTTGCTGTGGAAATCGTAGCCGCCGACCAAGGCACGCACGGCACCGGTTTTGGCATCCAACGAAACCAGCGCCCCCTGCAACAGCGGTTCTTGCACAATTACCCAACTGTCGCCGCTGCCTTTAACCCGAATCACCGAGCCTCGGCGGATACGCTGATCGCCCATTTTTTTGTTTTCAATCGCACGGGCGGCAAAACCGATTGCGCCGCCGCTCAAGGTTACTTTCCGGCCGCTAGGAAGCTGAATCTGCAGGCTGCGTTTGGCAGTTTGCAAGACCACGGCAGGCACCATTTTATCAACCGTGTATAAGGTGGAAAGATGCTGACTGACAGTTTCTTCCACATCATCGGTTTTGCTCAAATCGATATAGCTTTCCGCACCGCGATAGCTGCTGCCCCGGTCGAAATTGCGCAACACACGGCGCAGCGCTTCGGTGGCGACCCGCTGGTTTTCGGTATTGACCGTCGTATAAACCCTAAAACCTTGGGTATAGGCTTCTTCGCCGTATTTTTCATACAGTTCCTGACGCACCATTTCGGCGACGTACAGCGCATTTTGATCGATTTTCTGCACAAAACGCTCGTAATGCAGCTCTTCTTTCAAAGCCTGATCACGCTGTTGCAGGGTAATCATTTTTTCCTCATACATATTGTTGAGGATATAGTTCTGACGCTGCTTGGCACGCTCAGGATTGACAATCGGATTGTAGGCGGACGGCGCTTTCGGCAGCCCCGCCAGCATACTGGCTTCCGCCAAGCTCAAATCCTGCACTTTTTTATTGAAATAGATTTGCGATGCCGAAGCAAAGCCGTAAGCACGCTGACCCAGATAAATCTGGTTGAAATACAGTTCGAGAATCTGGTCTTTGCTCAAAGCCTGCTCGATTTTATACGCCAGCAGCGCTTCGTTGAATTTGCGGGTAAACGTACGCTCGCTGCTCAGGTAGAAATTTTTGGCCACCTGCTGGGTAATGGTACTTGCGCCCGACTGCACGCCGCCGGCCACCACGTTGCCGACAATGGCACGCAATACGCCGAACACGTCCACGCCCCAGTGGTCGTAGAACCGTTTATCCTCGGCGGCAATCACGGCGTTTTTCAACACATCGGGAAAATCGGAAATTTTGGTAAATTCACGGCGTTCTTCGCCATACAGACCAATCACTTTACCGTCCGCCGAATACACCGTCAGCGGCATTTTCGGCTGATAGTTGTGCAGGCTTTCAACCGAAGGCAGCTTCGGATAAGTAACCAAAATGGCAATCGCAATCAGGCCGACGCCGAAGATTGCCAAACCGATTGTCAGGCCGAACAGGCCTTTTATCATTTTTCTAATCATGTTTTCATACCTACCGTTGCCGGCATCTCGGAAAAGGTTGCGCCGGGGCATTTTGTTACCCGAACGGCGGATTTTATTCAAACATCAGTTTAAAAATTGTTTGAAAAATAAAGGAAACTGCTGTCAATTTCTGAAATTTTACCATTTTCAGACAATCTGCAATGGGATTCTTGTCTAAAACACAAAATTAGACGACCATATAGCAAACAAATATTTTCCGGCGGTTTTGCCGCAGCGGAAAATCGGTTTATGGGCGATAGTATATAAAAAATAACGCCGATACTGAAACAAAATATTTTCTACTTTCTCAGAGCAAACCGTCTTCGCTGACCCGAAACAGACTTCAGGGAAGCCTTACCTATGCGTTTGTCCGCCCCGTTCAAAAAACTTTTTCCCTTTTTGCGCCGCCCGTCCGACACCGGCTTCAATACGGCTGCGGGCATAGACATTGAACAAAACGCTGTCAAAGCAGTGCTGCTCTCGGGCAGCCGTTTGGAACACATCTGCGTGGAACATTATCTGATTGTCCCGCTGGCGGAAGATACCGTAAAAGGCGACAAAATTCAGGATTACGAGCGACTTGTTACATATCTGCAACAAATCCGTCCGACTTTGGGCGCTTGCCGCCGCATTGCCGCCGCCCTACCCGACAGCCTGACCGCCACCGAAGAGCTGCATTGTCCGCCCGATACATCTGTTGCAGAAATCGAAACCCTGATTGAAAGCGGACTGTTGCCGTCGGCAGCCGCCGAATCCGTCCGTTACGACTACCACATCAGCGCCGCACCCGAAGCGCAGCATATTGTCGCCGTGTCCGCCAAACAAGACGACATCGAATTGCGGGCAGAACTCTTCGAACAGGCAGGGCTGGCTTTATCGGTACTGGATACCGACCTGCTCGCCCAACATCATGCCTTCCTGTTTTGGCTCAACCTGTGCGCCCCCGAACTGCTCGCAGAAAAAACCGTATTTGTCGGCATTTACAGCGTCCAAACCTATGTATTAATTGTGCAGCACGGGCGGATACTCTACCGGCAGGAAACCCAGTCCGGCGCAGCCATGCCGTCTGAAAATGATATATCCGAAACCTTCAATATTCAGACGGCCTACACCATCCAGCGAGCATTGCAGTTTTACGCCAGCACGCAGGATACCGAACCGCCGAGCGCAATCCACCATATTTTCCTGACCGGTGCCGCCGCCCAAAATCCGGATTTGGCAGCAACCGTCAGCCGGATTTGCGGCATTTCCGCCCAAACGCTGCACCCTGTCGCCCACGCCAAATTCGGCAGCACGCTCAACTCTGCGCAACTGCAACACGATGCGCCCGAACTGACCATCGCATTCGGCCTTGCCTTGCGGGGGCTGCACCATGATTGAACTGATCGCCATCAACCTGCTTCCCTACCGCCAAGCACTGGAAACACAACGCAAACGGCAGTTTGCCCTATTAATGTCAGCGGCGGCGGCGCTGGCCTGCACGGTTTCGCTGGCAGGCTATTTGTTGCTGGAGCACGCCGTATCGCAACAAACGGCACGCAACCGCTTTCTTGAACACGCCGCTTCCACACTCGATCAGGATTTGGCACGCCTGCGGCAGCTGCAAAACGAAAAAGATGCTTTAATCCGCCAACGGCAGCATGTTGAACAATGGCAGCGGCAAACCGAACAAACCGCCCGCCTACCCGATATTTTGGGCGGCATTTTGCCCGAACAGGCCTATTTAACCGACCTGACCGCCGACAGCCCCCACCAGTACCGCATCAGCGGAAAAGCCGCAGGCGAAGCGGAAGCCACTGCTTTTTTGGCCGCCTTAAACCGCACGCCGCAGATACGTTCCCCCGAATTGGCAGACTTAAAAGCCGACGGCACGCAGCAGGCGTTTACCGTCAAATTTTCCCTTACCGCCGAACCGCCCACCGGCCAACCTTCGGAGCCATAATCCATGACGGCACGCCATTGGACGCAAACCGATTTGAAAGAACTCTATTTATTAAGCCTACCCGCCCGCCTGCTGCTGGCAGGCTTGGCAGCGGCCGGAATTTTGGCGGCGGCGTATTTTTTCCTGTTTTCAGGACAACTCGAACAGCTGACCCGACAACAAGCCGCCGAAAAAACTTTAAAAAACGAGTTTGTCCGCAAAAGCCAAACCGCCGCCCGTTTGCCGCAGCTTCAAACCGAACTGCAGACGCTTCGTACCGAAATGGAACAGCCGGCCAGACGTATGCCGTCTGAAAACGATGTTCCGGCGCTGATTCGGGAGCTTTACCAAGCCGCAGAAACATTCGGTCTGCAGGTCGAAAGTATCCGCCCGCAAACGCCCGCAAGCAGCGGCGGCCTGAGCAAACGCCCGTTCCAAATGGTGCTAATCGGCACGTTCCCCGATACCAACCGTTTTCTGCACCGCATCGGAAAGCTGTCTTATTTCACCGCTTTGGAATCGGTCAGCATTCATGCGGGCGATTCGACAGGCCGTCTGAAAACGAGTGTTGTCATTGTTACCTATACTGCAAAATAAAATTCAATAAAAACAAATAATAAAGGAGAAACCAATGAAACCCATTTTGCTTGCCGCACTAACGATACCGATACTCTGCGGCTGTTCGCAAAACCACGAAGATTTGCAGGCGTGGACGGAGCAAGTCCGCCGACAAGCCGCCGCCCCAACCGTTTCGCAAGCGCAACCGGCCGCCGCAGGCGAAGCGGCAGAGCATGTTTCCGCAACCGATATTTTCAATCCGCAACGCATCGCTCACACATCTCTTGCCGCCGAACACTCCGCCACCGCCGAGCGTCCTCCGCAAAGCATCTTGGAAACGCTGGATTTGGGCAGCGTACGTTATGTAGGCCGTCTGAAAAGCGGCAAGCGGATTAAAGGCTATCTTCAGGCAGACGGTTATGTGTACACCGTTACTGTCGGGCAGCGTATCGGCAGCAGCACCGTCCGCCGCATCGACCCCGAACGTATGCTGGTCGGCGAAACCGTTTTACCGCTGACGCAGGCGGTATCGGCTGCGCCGGAAAACACCGTTGCCGCCGCAAACCATACACAGGAGGACACGCCATGAAACGCCGCCTGCTTGCCTGTCTGTTGCCGGTTCTGCTTTTTCAGACGGCCTTGATTCACGCCGCCGAACCGAACCCGCCTTCGCCGTGGGCCGCCAAAACCTTTAAAGGCCGCAAAATCTCGCTGGATTTCCAAAACATCGACATCCGCACCATTTTACAGATTCTCGCCAAAGAATCAGGCATGAACATCATCGCCAGCGACACCGTCAGCGGCAAAATGACGCTGGTACTCAAAGAAGTGCCGTGGGATCAGGCATTGGATTTGGTGATTCAGACCCGCAATCTCGATATGCGGCGGCAGGGCAACATCATTAATATCGCCACTCGGGAAGAACTGCTGGCAAGGGACAAAACCCTGCTGCAGGCAGAAAAAGACATTGCCGAACTCGGTTCGCTCGCCTCGCAAACCTTCCAACTCAAATATAAAAACGTGGACGAGTTCCGCAAAATCCTGCATTTGGACGACACCGCTCAACGCAGCAGCGCCGAGGGCAAACACCGCAGCAACACCTTGCTCAGCAGCCGGGGCAGCGTGCTAATCGATCCGGCCACCAATACCTTAATCGTAACCGACACCCGTGCCGTATTAGAAAAATTCCGCAAACTGATTCAGGAATTGGACGTGGCCACCCGCCAAGTGATGGTAGAAGCCCGCATTGTCGAAGCAACAGAAGGTTTTTCACGCGACATCGGCATCAAATTCGGCGCAACCGCCGTCCACGGCCGCAACAGTTGGGCCAACAGCTGGGACAACGCCCTTGCCAACAGCAACACCGTCCGCAGCGACAATATTGCCGCATACAATCAGTCTCTTAGCGGTAATGGTACGCAATACAACCGCACACCGCTGCTGGCCGTTCCCAACATCAACCTACCTGGTGCCGCCGTCAGCTCCGGCATTGCCCTGATTCGGGCGGCGGGTTCGAGCATTTTGGGGCTGGAACTTTCCGCCTCCGAACAGCTCGGCAAAAGCAAGACCTTGTCCAATCCCCGCATTCTGACCCAAGACAGACAGGAAGCCGCCATCGAAGCGGGTACGGAAATCCCCTATCAGGAAGCCACATCGGGCGGAGCCACCGCCATCGCCTTTAAAAAAGCCGTGCTGGGACTGACCGTCAAACCCAATATCACGCCCGACGGACAGATTATCCTCAACGTCAAAATCAACAAAGACACGCCTACCGACTGCACCGTTGATTCGCTCGCCACCAAATGTATCAGCACCAAAAGCCTGACCACACAGGCCATGGTCGAAAACGGCGGCACGCTGATTGTCGGCGGCATTTACGAAGAAGAAAGCGGCAACGCCGTCCGCAAAGTTCCGATATTGGGCGACATTCCCGTATTGGGCAACCTGTTCAAATCCAAAGGGCGGCACGAAAACCGCAGGGAACTACTGATTTTCATCACCCCGCAGATTATGCAGGAAGGCAGCGACAGCGTATTTTATTAACCGGCTAACATTTTTCCGCCAATCTCGGCTAAAATAACACCCCATGAACACACCACGCAACCTTATCCTTATCGGCCTGATGGGTGCCGGCAAAAGCACCTTGGGCAAACAGGCCGCCCAAGCGCTGGGCCGGCCGTTTTACGACAGCGACCAAGAAATCTGCGCCTGCTCCGGCGTATCGATTCCGACCATTTTCGAATTGGAAGGCGAACAAGGCTTCCGCAACCGTGAAACCGCCGTGCTGAAAAAACTCACCGCCTTGGAAAACATCGTTCTCGCCACCGGCGGCGGAGCCGTATTACGGGAAGAAAACCGCTCGTTGCTGCACCAATCGGGCATCATCGTCTATCTGCACGCCGAACCCGAAACCCTGCTCGAACGCACCCGCCACGACACCAACCGCCCGCTGCTGCAGGTAAACGACCCCTTGGCGGCGCTGCAAGACCTGTACCGCCGGCGGGACAGCATTTACCGTGAAGCGGCGCACATCATCATCGAGTCGGACAACCGCCAACACACCCTGCAAAAGCTGCTGGCAGCCTGGCAGAATCAAGATTAAGACCGGACAGAAAGCGTTATCATGCACACTCTTACCGTTCAAACCCCGTCGCACCAATATCCGATTTTCATCGGCAACGGCCTAATCGATCAGGCACACGAACTGCTGCGCCCCTATTTGGGCAAAAAAGCCGCCGTCATTACCAACGAAACCGTCGCCCCGCTTTACCTTGCCAAAATTCAGACGGCCTTGGATACGCTGGGCATCGACCATTTCAGCATTATCCTCCCCGACGGCGAAGCCTACAAAAACTGGGAAACGCTCAACCTGATTTTTGACGGCCTGATGCAAAACCGTGCCGAACGCAAAACCACACTGATTGCCTTAGGCGGCGGTGTCATCGGCGACATGGTCGGCTTTGCCGCCGCCACCTACCAGCGCGGCACGCCGTTTATCCAGATTCCGACCACCCTGTTGAGCCAAGTCGATTCCTCAGTCGGCGGCAAAACCGCCATCAACCACCCGCTCGGCAAAAACATGATCGGTGCGTTTTACCAGCCACAGGCCGTATTGGCCGACCTGAACACCCTGCACACCCTGCCGCAGCGTGAACTTTCCGCCGGCATGGCCGAAGTCATCAAATACGGCGCACTGGGCGACAGCAGATTTTTCCGCTGGCTGGAAGAAAACATGGCGGATTTAATGGCGCAGCAACCCGAAAAACTCGCCCAAGCCGTGTACCACTGCTGCAAAATGAAAGCCGACATCGTCGCCCAAGACGAAACCGAACAAGGCATCCGGGCATGGCTCAACCTCGGCCACACTTTCGGCCACGCCATCGAAGCCGAAATGGGCTACGGTGTCTGGCTACACGGCGAAGCCGTCGCCGCCGGCTGCGTCTTGGCCGGCCGCCTGTCCGAAATACTGTGCAAAACGCAGCCTGAAGACACCGAACGCATTGCCAAGCTGATGACCGCCGCCCGCCTGCCCGCCGAGCCGCCGAAATTCCCGTTTGAACGCTGGCTGGAACACATGCGCCACGACAAAAAAGTCAGCAGCGGCGTAATGCGTTTTATCGGCCTCAACCGCTTGGGCGAGGCCAACATCACCGAAATCAACGATATGGAAATCCTGCGCCAAACCCTGCAGCCGTATCTCTGAACCACCCCAACCAAGGCCGTCTGAAAATCGGGTTTCCCATTTTCAGACGGCTTTGTTTTTGCTTTTCAAACAAATATAGTTAAAACACCAAATTTTCCATACAAAAGCAGGCGTAGTTTGTGGTTAGCGAGGCACGAGCGTAATCCAACAAAATCTTATGTTTCAAGGTATTTTCAATCGTGTTGGGTCTCGACCCAACCTTGTATAAGAAACACCAACCACAAGATAAAATAAAAAGCCCCCGACAGAAGCAGCTATCAGGGGCGGGATTGAAAACAGAGTTGTACGCCAACCTTGGGCTTCAAAGCCCGCGACGTAGATAAAAGCCTGTTTTCAATGTCCAAACACCCCGAATAGTATCATAGACATGCTGTGCATAGTCTGCATTCACAAGGTTAGGAGCATGATGGACACCCCATTTTATTTTATCGGCATCGATATTGCCAAGTTAAAGTTCGATGTTGCGGTTAAAAAATCCGCAAAAGTGTATCAACACCACCAGTTTGAGAACCATCCGCAAGGTTTTGCTGCTTTGAGCGAATGGCTGAACAGCTTTTCGGATAAGCCGCTCTATATCGTGATGGAAGCGACAAACGTCTATCACGAAAGGTTGTGCGAATACTTATATGCGGCCGGACATTCGGTAGTCGTGATTAATCCCAAATGTGCCGCCAACTTTGCCAAAGGTTTGAACTTACGTTCCAAAACCGACAAAGCGGATGCCAAATTACTTGCCCGCTTAGCCGAAAGCTATGTTCATGAGTTTGACCTGTGGCAACCGAAGGGCAATAACGAAAAAGCCTTATTGCGCCAACTTCGTCATCTCGAACATTTAAAAACAGCGCTGACCAAAGAAAAAGTCCGGCTGCAGATGCTGTTGGACGAGTATGCAATGGCTTCGTCCGAACGTCTGATTGCTTTTCTTGAGTGCGAAGTCAAAACCGTTGAAACGCATATTCATCAGTTGGTGAAACAGGATGATCAGTTGAAACACAACCATCATCTGCTGAGCAGTATTCCCGCCATCAGCAAAACCACAGCCTGTTGGCTGCTCGCCATACTGGGCGACGGCACTCGGTTTAAAAACGGACGTGCTGCTGCGACCTACGCCGGACTGACCCCGATGGTCAGACAATCGGGAACGAGTGTAGATAAGCGGGTCGGTATCTCCCGTATCGGACAGAGTGATTTGAGGAAGATACTCTATATGCCGGCCGTGTCGTTTTGCTTTGGCAAATATAAGGACAGTATTTACAGCTCGTTTGTCCAACGCTTGCTGGAGCGTAATAAACTGGCGAAAAAAGCCGTGATTGTGGCTTTGATGCGTAAACTCGTGACCATTGCCCAATCTGTATTGAAGTACCAACAACCCTTTAACGAAGAACGCTATGCGAAAATGTGTCTGGATAAGGCTTGATTTATTGGGGGGCTTATAGTATCTACGCCCGTTCTCTTTAATTAAGTGAATTAACTATAGTACGGGACAGGTTTTGTCCGGATTGTTGTTTAATCCGGTTACAAAAACCGTTCTCTTTGAGCCGGGCGAGCCAATGCTGTAATCTTTTAAAGTGAATTCACGATAACAGTGAAAACGGTTATTTTCCACACCCGCCCCTTACGGCGTACGCCCGAATAATTACTACACCCTATTACATTCATCCGTGTTTTTGTATATAGTTACGCTATCGTGCATTCACTTTAAAACAGTACCGTGCCGACCCGTCCTTTTTTAAAGTGAATCCACGCTATCCGAATATTGTTCCCCAACCCACACAAAAAGGAAAAACAATGTCTCATTCCGCAGCAAAAGAAACCCTCAATCCGTTTGAAATTGCCCAAAAACAAGTGAAAGCCGCCTGCGACCGTCTGAATGCCGATCCGGCCGTGTACGAAATCCTGAAAAACCCGATGCGCACGCTGGAAGTGAATTTTCCGGTCAAACTCGACGACGGCTGCGTCAAAACCTTTACCGGCTACCGTGCGCAGCACAACAACGCCGTCGGCCCGTTTAAAGGCGGCGTACGCTTCCATCCGAATGTAAATCTCGACGAAGTCAAAGCCCTTTCCACATGGATGACGTTCAAATGCTGCGTGGCAGGCATTCCCTACGGCGGCGGCAAAGGCGGTATCACACTTGATCCGAAAGACTATTCCGAAGCCGAATTGGAACGCATTTCCCGTGCCTACGCCGAAGCCATTTCCCCGCTGATCGGCGAAAAAATCGATATTCCCGCTCCCGATGTCAACACCAACGGCAAAATCATGTCGTGGATGGTTGATGCCTACGAAAACATCGTTAAAAAATCCGCACCGGGCGTATTTACCGGCAAACCGGTAGAATTCGGCGGCTCGCTGGCCCGCACCGAAGCCACCGGCTACGGCGTGAATTTCGCCGCCGTCCAAGCCTTGGCCAAACTGGGCAAAGACGTAAAAGGCGCTACCTACGCCATTCAAGGCTTCGGCAATGTCGGCTACCACACCGGCTATTACGCCCACCAAGCCGGTGCCAAAGTGGTTGCCATTTCCACCGTTGATGTGGCCATCTACAACGAAAACGGCTTGGATATGGATGCCATCATCAAAGAATTCCAAGCCAACGGCTTTGTAACCAACGAAGCGGGTTACGGCAAAGAAATCACCAACGCCGAACTGCTCGCCTTGGATGTGGACGTATTGGCACCTTGCGCACTGGAAAACCAAATCACCTCTGAAAACGCCGCCCAAGTGCGTGCCAAAATCGTGGTCGAAGGTGCCAACGGTCCGACCACGCCCGAAGCCGATGCCATTCTCCACCAAAACGGCGTTTTGGTCGTACCCGACATTCTCGCCAACTGCGGCGGCGTGGTCGTATCCTATTTCGAATGGGTGCAAAACCTGCAAGGCTATTATTGGGAATTTGACGAAGTTCAGGAAAAAGAAACCGTGGTGCTGCGCCGTGCCTTCAACGACATTTGGAATCTTGCCCAAGAATACCAAGTCGATTTGCGTACCGCTTCCTATATGATGAGCATCCGCCGTGTCGAAAAAGCCATGAAACTGCGCGGCTGGTATTAATCCCGTGCCAAATAAAGCAGGCGGAACATTCCGCCTGCTTTTTTATAGCGGACTGAATCCGGAAAGGCCGTCTGAAAACGCAATCTATCGGTTTTCAGACGGCCTTTGCGCTGCTCAAAACAATGTTTTCGCCCCGCCCGTTTCCAAGCCGCCAAAAATCCCGTATCATCAAAAATTCAGCAACCGTTTTTCATCAGGCTAGTCTTATGTGTCAATTACTCGGCATGAACTGCAACACGCCTACCGATATTATGTTTTCGTTTGAAGGCTTCCGCCGCCGCGGCGGCATTACCGACCATCACGCCGACGGTTTCGGTATCGGTTTTTTTGAAGGCAAAGGCGTGCGGCTGTTTCACGACGACAAACCCAGCGCCGATTCGCCGGTGGCCGATTTGGTGCGTGCCTACCAGATTAAATCGGAAAACGTGATTGCCCACATCCGCAAAGCCTCGCAAGGACAGACTTCGCTGGCCAATACCCATCCGTTTATGCGGGAAATGTGGGGCGAATACTGGCTGTTTGCCCACAACGGCCACCTGCTGGATTTTTATCCCGAACAGGGCGTGTTTTACAAAGCGGTCGGCAGCACCGATTCCGAACGGGCGTTTTGCTATATTTTAAACAGCCTGCGCAGCCGTTTTCCCGAAAAACCCGACGAAGAAACCCTGTTTGCGGCGATTGCCGCTCTGACCGCCGAAATCCGCAGCCACGGCCTGTTTAACTTTGTGATGTCCAACGGCGACTGTCTGTTTGCCCACGCCAGCACGCTGCTGCACTATATCGTACGCAAAGCCCCGTTCGGCAAAGCACGGCTGCTGGACGACGACGTGATGATCGATTTTGCCGAAGTAACCACGCCCAACGACAAAGTCGCCGTCATCGCCACGCTTCCGCTGACCCGCGACGAATCATGGCTGCAACTGGCGGTAAACGAATTGGCGATGTTCCAACACGGCGACATCGTCCGCTCCGACAAACCCGCCGAACCGGTGTATATGAGTACCGAAGAAGGCCTCGCCATCGCCCGTGCGGTCGGGGTATCGGTTTAAATAAAAAAACCGCCTGCAACAGCAGGCGGAAAAAACATTTGTTTTTATTGGCGGGAAATAATCATTGACTAAACAGCATTATCAACGCTAAGATAATCCGAGCATCAATAGTGATGTTCATAATGAAATTTCCGATCGAGATGGTAAGTAGTTGGAAGTGTTATTTTCCAGACAAGGCGGCGAGCTGAAGACAGTATGAATAATACGGCAAAGCAAGCCAACGCCGTATGGGAAATAACAATTTCAACTATAGTTTCATTTTGAAACCGCTCCTTTCTAAGGCCGGTTTCGCAACAAAGCCCCACCTCCAATGGGGCTTTGTTGTTTCCAGCCCCGCAGCAATCTTAGCACGCACTGATTAACCGTCTCAATCGTTTTTTCATTTTCAGACGGCCTTTTCCGCAGCGCCGCCTATACGCCGCTCTACCGATACGCTACAATATCCGGTTTACACACCGACTGTCTGCTACATGAAATGTCCGTTTTGCCAACACGCCAACACTCAGGTTACTGATTCCCGCCTTTTGGACGAATCCAACAGTATCCGCCGCCGCCGCCGCTGTCCGGCCTGCGGCCAGCGTTTCAGCACTTTTGAAACTGTGGAAATGCGGATGCCGCAGGTGTTGAAAAGCAACGGTTGCCGTGTGTCGTTTAACCCGCACAAGCTGCACACCAGCCTGGCCCGTGCTTTGCACAAGCGGCCGGTGTCGGCGGAAAAAATCGATGAAACGGTGGCGCTGATCGAGCAGCGTATCTACCGCCTCGGCGTGAAGGAAATCCCGTCCCGCATGATTGGCGAAATGGCAATGGAAGAATTGCTGAAAATCGACCAAGTGGCATATGTCCGTTTTGCATCGGTGTATAAAAGTTTCCACGACGTTTCCGAATTTGCCCGGGCGATTGCCCTGTTGCCGCCGAACGGCGATACGCCGACGGTTTCAAAATAATCTCCATTTCCCGTTTCCATGGTTTCAGGCCGCCTGAAAACCGGCAAAACGGATTTTTACAAAGCCAAACCATGTTCGACCAAACCGATATTCAAATGATGCAGCACGCCCTTTCCCTCGCACGGTTGGGGCGTTTTTCCACTTCGCCCAATCCCCGTGTCGGCTGCGTGATTGCACAAGGCGGCCAGATTGTCGGACAGGGCTTCCATATCCGTGCGGGCGGGCCGCATGCCGAAGTCCACGCCCTGCGTCAGGCGGGTGATTTCGCCGTCGGCGCAACCGCCTATGTTACGCTTGAACCGTGCAGCCACTACGGCCGCACGCCGCCCTGCGCCGAAGCCCTGATTCAGTCGGGTATCAAACGGGTAGTAGCGGCGATGACCGACCCCAATCCGCTGGTAGCGGGAAACGGCTTGGCCATGCTGCGTGCCGCCGGTATCGAAACCCGCTCCGGTTTGCTGGAACACGAAGCCCGCACACTCAATCGGGGGTTTTTATCCCGAATCGAACGCCAACGCCCGTTTGTCAAACTCAAATGCGCCGCCTCGCTCGACGGCAAAACCGCACTTTCAGACGGCCGCAGCCAATGGATTACCGGCGATGCCGCCCGTGAAGATGTGCAGATTCTGCGTGCCGAAAGCTGCGCCGTTTTAACCGGAATAGGCACCGTATTGGCCGACAATCCCCGCCTGACCGTCCGCAGTTTCCCGACCCTGCGCCAACCGGCACGCATTATCTTGGACAGCCGCCTGCAAACGCCGCCGGACTGCCATCTCATCACCGACACCGCCGCCCCGACCCTGATCGCCACCTTAATCGACGATCCCGAACGGCACACACCCTATCTGCAGCAGCCGCATGTCCGGATCATCAGGCCGTCTGAAAATGCCGCCGGACAAATCGACTTGGCGGATTTGTGCCGGATACTGGCGCAGCAAGGCATAGGCGAGCTGATGATCGAAGCCGGTGCCACCCTCAACGGCGCATGGCTGCAATCGGGTTTGGTGGACGAAATCGTTTATTACCAGTCTGCCAAAATCTTGGGCAACCCTGCCCGAACGCCGTTTGCCCTGAACGAACAGCCGCAGGCACTCGCCGCCCCCGCCGCATGGCACAGCCTCAGCGTGGAAATATTGGGCAACGACATCAAATGGGTGCTGGCACGGGCGGACAGTGCAGCATAGCCATGCCGTCTGAAAACGGTATCATGGTGAACTGCCCCCCAATACTTGGACAAGTTAAGAATCTTTCTCAAACAGCCTTTTCAAGCTGGGTTCTGTAGCCGACAGGACTCAGCTTTTTTAAGTTTAAACTAATCCGCTCATGATTGTAGTAACGTATGTAATCATCTATTACCTCTGTCAGCTCTGCCACCGACAACGCACCTTCCTGATAGAAGCTCTCTTCTTTTAATGTACCGAAGAAACGCTCCATCGGCGCATTGTCCCAGCAATTTCCTTTGCGCGACATGCTTTGCACCATTCCTTTCTCAGCCAGTTTCGCCCGATAAGCCCCGGTGCGGTAAAGCACACCCCGGTCGGAATGCAGCAGCGGCGTTTGGCCTTTCAGACGACCAAATGCTTTATCCAACATTTGCGCCACCATTTTACTGTTTGCTCTGCGGCCTAAAGAATAGGCCGCAATCTCCCGATTAAACACATCCAATATCGGCGACAAGTAAAGCTTCCCGTCTGTGCATTTGAACTCCGTCACATCGGTCAGCCATTTGTCTGCCGGTTTGCCGGCAGTAAATTCACGATTAAGAATATTATCCGAAGCCTCTCCTGTTACCTGCGGACGGTAGGCTTTTTTGCTGCGGACTTTGGCTTTCAGTCCCAACAAACCCATAATGCGCTGCACTTTCTTTTTGTTCCACGACAATACGGCGGCAATCCGCCGATGACCGTAGCGGCCTTTGTGTCGGCGATAGACTTCACTTACTGCGGTTTTGGCCGCCGCATCGGGATCGGCTTTGCCGATATGGTAATGAAAGCTGCTTTTGGGAATGCCGGCACTGTGCAGCAGATATTTCAGCGGGTGCTTCGCTCTCAACGTTTGAACGGTTTCGCAGCTTTGGCGGCGTTCTTTTCGTTGAGGGCTTTCATGTGCTTTAGGTAGTCGTTCTCCGCCCTCATGTAACGTAACTCTTCAATCAGTTCCGCCCGGGTTTTTTGGTGGTCGGGTTTGTCGGCGATAAACGGGTTTTTGCGTTTGGTCTTCATAAACGTAGCCTGCGGGTGTTGAAGTGCGGCGATACCGCCTTGCCGATAGGCGGCTATCCAACGGCGCAGGTGGGTGCGCAAGACGTTGAAGTGCTCTGCGGTGCGCTGTTGGCTGTGCACTTGGTGATAATGGAGTACGGCTCGGTATTTGAAGTGTAGGTTATATTTGGACATAAGAAAACTGCACCTTTTAAAGTTGGAGGGGTGTCCAACTTTTGGGGTGCAGTTCATGGTTTTCAGACGGCCTTTTAGTGAAATAACCCCAAAGCCATACAAAGCGGCAAGACGAAGCCAACGATATAGTGTTTTGAGGTTATTTCACTATATCTTGATTTTCCATTTGAATCCTACTGTACAAAGGCTTATGATTACACGTTTGCCGCCCTATCGTGAACGCACTTGAAAAGAATAACGGCGTTTGCCCGCCTTATCCCGCTTTTAGCGAATTCACATATTCCAGAGAAACACCATGAACAATCAAACCATTCAAAAATTCGCCGACAAAAGCGCCAAAATCGGCATTGTCGGCTTGGGCTATGTCGGCCTGCCGCTGATGTTGCGCTATGCCGACATCGGCTACACGGTTCTCGGTTTCGACATCGACCGTGAAAAAGTCGGCAAATTAAACCGGGGCGAAAGCTATATCGAACACATCGCCGCCGACAAAATCGCTGCCGCCCGCAGCAAAGGTTTTGAAGCCACCACCGACTTTTCCCGTATCGGCGAAGTCGAAGCCGTAATTTTGTGCGTACCGACACCGCTCAACCGCTACCGAGAGCCGGACATCAGCTTCGTTACCGACACCGCCGATGCCATCAAACCTTATCTGCGTGCCGGACAAGTGGTGTCGCTCGAATCGACCACCTACCCCGGCACGACCGAAGAAGAACTGTTGCCCCGCATTGAAGAGGGCGGCCTGAAAGTCGGTAAAGATATTTTCTTGGTGTATTCGCCCGAACGGGAAGACCCGGGCAATCCGCATTTTGAAACCCGCACCATTCCCAAAGTCATCGGCGGCCACACCGGCGCATGTTTGGAAGTCGGGCTGGCACTCTACCGCCCCGCCATCGATACGGTGGTGCCGGTGAGTTCCACCAAAGCCGCCGAATTGACCAAACTGTTGGAAAATATCCACCGTGCCGTCAATATCGGTTTGGTGAACGAGATGAAAATCGTGGCGGACAAAATGGACATCGACATTCACGAAGTCATCAATGCCGCCGCCACCAAACCGTTCGGTTTCGTCGCCTATTATCCCGGCCCGGGGCTGGGCGGCCACTGCATTCCCATCGACCCTTTCTACCTGACGTGGAAAGCACGGGAATACGGTGTCAATACCCGTTTTATCGAGCTGGCGGGCGAAGTCAATTCCTATATGCCCGATTATGTGATTGAAAAAGTTACGCTGGCGCTCAACCGCCAAAGCAAGGCCGTCAATCGCAGCAAAATCCTGATTTTGGGCATTGCCTACAAGAAAAACGTGGACGATATGCGGGAAAGCCCGTCTGTCGAAATTATGGAACGTCTGGCCAAACTCGGTGCCGACATCGCCTATTCCGACCCGCACGTCGCCGAGTTTCCCGACATCGCCGGACACGCCCGCTTCGAGCTTTCCAGCACGCCGCTGACACCGCAGACGCTGGCGGGCTTCGACTGCGTGGTGCTGACCACCGACCACGATAAATTCGACTACACCATGATTGCCGAACACGCCAAACTGATTGTGGACACCCGCGGCCGCTTTCCGTCCGGCCGCCCCAACGTGGTGAAAGCCTGATAAAGGCCGTCTGAAAACGGAATTGTGCAAAAACACAACCCAGTATAGTGAAATCATTTATCCGTTATCAAACTAGACGTTATATCCGTTTTCAGACGGCTTCTCTTTTAACCATTCCCCCATCATGCCCAAACTGCACAAAATCCTTGCCTACGCCCTCGGCCCGATCGGTAGCGCCGCTTTCGGTATCGTATCGCTGCC